>NZ_CP047047.1:1219805-1829708 GCF_030408575.1 Corynebacterium auris | reverse complement strand
TGGTCAGCGCGACGGGCGTGCCGATGGCACTGGCGGCGCCGATCAGCTCGGCAGCCGCGTGCGCTGGTTCGGCGACGACGAGGACGTAGGTGCTGGGGTTAGTCATGCGTCGCTCCTTACTAGATGAGGCCCTTGGCCTGCAGGAAGTCCGCGAGCTTGCCCGCGGCCTCGGACGTGCCGTCGATGATTTCGCCGCGTTCGCGGGCAGGGCGGCGGTCAATGCTTACCATGATGGACCGCGCCCGCGACCAGTCCTCGGCGTCGACGCCGAGGTCGGCGAGGGTGAGGGTATTCAGCTCTTTCTTCTTCGCCGCCATGAGCCCCTTGAAGTTGGGGAAGCGGGCGTCGGGGAACTCGTCGGAGACCGCGACGACCGCGGGAAGCGCGGCCTCCAGCTCGACGATGGTGCCGTCCCCGGCCTGGGTGGCGCGCACCGTGGAGCCCTCGATCTCGAGGTCGGTGAGGTTGGTCAGAGCCGGGTAGTCGAGCAGCTCGCCGATCAGCGAGGCCATCACCCCGCCGCCCCCGTCGGAGGAGACGCTGCCCGCAACGACCAGGTCGTAGCCGTTCGCGCGGATCGCCGCCGCCAAAGCCTCGGCGGTCAGCGTCACGTCGGCGCCGATCAAGGCGTCGTCGGAGATGATGTGAGCCTCTGCTGCACCCATCGCGATGGCCTTGCGCACGCTGTCCGCCACGGACTCCGGGCCGACGCTGATGACCTCGACGGTCGAGCCCTCGTTCTTCTCCGCGATGCGCAGCGCAGCCTCGACGGCGCGCTCGCCGACCTCGTCCGCAACGACGTCCCCGGAGCGCACGGTGAGACCGGTCTCCAGGTTCATCTCGCGGTCGCTGTAGGTATCCGGGACTTCCTTCAGCAGCACGGCTATGCGCATCGCGGTTCCTTTCGCATTCGCTTGACGACGCCGACCAAGTCTACCGCCACCCCCGGACACCGCCCCTAATCGGGGAAGCGCGCTGTGCGACGCTCGCGGAAGGCGGACACCCCTTCCTTGTGCTCGGCGGTGCCCAGCAGGCGGGTTTGGATCTGCGCTTCACAGGCCAGCGCATCAGGCAGCGCGCTGAGGCTGGCCCGGTTCACCGCGGCCTTCGCCCGCCCGAGAGCCTCACGCGGTGAGCTGTGGAAACCGAGCGCTATCTCACGCGCCCGCTTGAGAGCGACGGGTGCGGTTTCCGCGACAAGGCCGAAGGCGCGGGCGTCCTCGGCGGGGATGCGCGTGTGCAGAAGCGTCATCGCCATCGCCCGGTGGCGGCCGATCGAGGCGGCCAGGGTGGCCGCCGCCCCGCCGTCGGGGATGAGCCCGATCGCGGTGAATGGAATGGTGAAAAACGCCTTCTCCCCGGCGACGATGATGTCGGCGAGGAAGGCCACCGAGGCGCCGATGCCGGCGCACGCGCCCTCCACCGCGGCGATGACGGGCACGGGGGAGCGCGTAATGGCGGTGGCCATGTAGGCGATCTCGTCCATCGTCTCCACCACGCCCATCTCGACCGGGGCGCCGGGGTCCGAGAACGAGTCGATGTCCATGCCGGAGCTAAAGGCGGTGTCGTCGCCGGTAATGATGACGGCGCGGATCGCGGCGTCATTGCCCGCCGCGCGAATGAGGTCCCCGATCGCCTTGTACGATTCCGGCTCGAGCGCGCCCCGTTTGGCGGGGTTGACGATTGTGATGGTCAGCGTCGATTCCTCGACCGCGGCGGAGATGACGCCGCGGGCGAACCGGGTGAGCGAGGCGTTCATGCTTAGCGCCCCACGAACCCGGCGAGGCGGCCTTGGATGATCTCCACGGCCTCGTCGACTATGCGGGGCACAAGCTCCGCGCAGGTCGGGATGTCCTGAATCAGCCCCTGGCACTGGCCGACGGTCCAGATCCCGGCCTCGACGTCGCCCGTCTCGTAGACCTGGCGCCCGCGGGCGCCGGCGACGAGGTCGCGGATCTCGGGGAAGGTCGCCCCTTGGTTGAGCTTGTCCACTACCTCCCGTGAGACTGCGTTGGTGGCCACGCGGGAGGTGTTGTTGAGGGTGCGCAGGATGAGCTCCGTGTCGCGCTCGGAACGAGCAACAATCTCCTCCTTGACCTTCTGGTGCACCGGCGCTTCCTGGGTGCACAAAAAGCGCGTGCCCATGTTCACTCCCTCGGCGCCCAGCGCTAGGGCGGCGGCCAAGCCGCGCCCGTCGGCGATGCCGCCCGAGGCGACGAAGGGCACGTTCAGGTGGTCGGCCGCGGCCGGCATGAGGATCAGGCCCGGCACGTCGTCCTCGCCGGGGTGCCCGGCGCACTCGAAGCCGTCGATGGAGAGAATGTCCACGCCCTTGTTCTGGGCGCTGATGGCGTGCCGCACGGAGGTGCACTTGTGGATTACGGTCACGCCCGCGTCCTTGAGGGTGGGGACGAAGTCTGCGGGGTTCGCCCCGGCCGTCTCCACAATCGTGATGCCCTTCTCCAGGGCAACGCGCAGGTATTCGGCGTACGGCGGCGGGGTGATCGTGGGCAGGATGGTCAGGTTCACGCCGAAGGGCTTGTCCGTCATCTCGCGCGTACGGTCGATTTCCTTGCCCAGGTCCTCCGGGGTCGGCTGGGTCAGAGAGGTGAGGATTCCCAGGCCGCCCGCGTTGGACACGGCGGAGGCGAGCTCCGCCTTGCCCACCCACTGCATGCCGCCTTGGATGATGGGGTGCTCGATGCCGAGCATTTCAGTGATGCGCGTTGCCAGGTGTGCCACGGGAGTGCCTTTCGGTCGGGGAAGCTGGGGCTTAGCGATACCTCAGCGTATCCCCGCGGATGTGACGCGCACAACTGCTTTCCGTTGCTGAGTTGTCAGTTACACCCGTCCCGGGCGCGCCTTGTGCTCACAGGCGCGAAAGGTCCGCGGGCGCCTCAGCGCGGGGCGCTCTCCCGAGGAGGGCCAGTTTCGCGCTGAGGTCGCTGCCGCGACGCCTAGAAGTCGAAGCCGCCGAAGTCGAAGCCGTCGCCGAACAGGCCGCCGCCATCGCCCATGTCTCCGGCGTCGCCCATGTCGCCCACCTCGCCGGTGTCCGCCGCGGTGTCGAACTCGGCACCGCCCATGTCACCGGCGGCGAACTCCTCGGCGGACGGGGTGCCGGCCATGCCGGCGAACAGGGCAGAGTAGAACATCATGGAGCTGGCGGCCCACATGCCGGTCATCATCGCCGGGGCCCACCACGCCGTGGAGTACCAGCCGGCCGGGACGGGTCGGCCGGCGACCGTGCCGCCCGGGTAGTAGTGCGGGGTCTGCTCGCTGGCGTGCGGGGAGGCGGTGACGGTCGAGCCGTCCTCCTGGCGCACCGTGCGCTCCTCCGTGACGCGGCCGGCGCGGCGCTGGCCCTCCAGCTCGGGAAGCGCGGGCCCGGCGGGCATGTCCATGAGCTCGCGGGCGGCGTTGACGTAATGCAGGCCTTCGAGTGCGGCCTCGCGCGCCAGCTGGGCCTGGCGCGGGGTGCGCGCCTCGGACAGGGCGGAGGAGGCGGCGTTGAAGCGCTCGCTGGCGTCCGCCATCGCCTGGGAGGAGGCGGTGTCGTTGCCGCTCAGGGAGAGCACCTGGGAGCCCAGGCGGTCGGTCCAGTGCTTGGCCTCCGCGAGCGCGTCGTCAAGGTCCTGCTGCTCCAGCTGCTTGCGGCTGGAAGTGTCTCGGTTGCTCACGAGGAACCAGATGAGGGCTGCTATGGCGAGGAGTAAGAGGAGAGTGGCCACGAAAAACTACACACCTTTCTATAGAGCGTTCTCATTGGCACAACGTGCCGGGGCGGCGGATAGTTCCGCAGGCAGAAAGGTTTTGGTCAAGCCCGGCCGGTGCGCTAAGCTCGAATGAGCGCTTGGGGGTGACCCGGGCGCGTGGGAACGTCGTATAGTGGCTAATACCTCAGCCTTCCAAGCTGAAGACGCGGGTTCGATTCCCGTCGTTCCCTCCACAACGATCTTCCAATGAACATCGGCCCCGCCGACGTGGATCTGCGCGTGTTTTCGAGCAGGCTCCCCGCCGCCGGGGCCGTGTGTCATTTCGGGGAGCGGACGGGCAACGCCACCCCGTGAAATCGCAGGGAAACTGACCACGGTACAATCGTCTCGCGGTAAGCCACAAGGGCTTGCCACCCGGTATCCGGGGCGTGGCGCAGCTTGGTAGCGCACCTGCTTTGGGAGCAGGGGGTCGCAGGTTCAAATCCTGTCGCCCCGACAAGGGGCGGGCCGCTAGCGAGAGTTGGCCCGCTGCTAGAGAAGACGTATATACCCCGACGACTACAGGAGAAATCCGTGAAGACTTCCGTCGATAAGCTCAGCGAAACCCGCGTGAAGCTTACTGTCAACGTTCCGTTCGACGAGCTTGGCAACGAAATTGACCAGGCGTACGCGGCCATCGCCCAGCAGGTCACCATCCCGGGTTTCCGCCGCGGCAAGGCCCCGCGGCAGCTTATCGACGCCCGATTCGGCCGTGGCCCCATCCTTGAGCAGGTGGTCAACGACATGCTGCCCTCCCGCTACGAGCAGGCCGTTCTCGAAAACGAGCTGAACCCCATCGGTCAGCCGGAGGTCGACGTGACCAAGATCGAGGACAAGGACTTCGTCGAGTTCACCGCCGAGGTCGATGTGCGTCCCGAGATCGAGGTGCCTGACTTTAGCGCGATCTCCGTGACCGTCCCGGCGATCTCCGTGACCGACGAGGACGTCGACGCGGATCTGGAGGACCTGCGCGCCCGCTTCGTTGAGCTGCAGGCCACCGAGCGCGAGCTCAAGAACGACGACGTCGCAGTGATCGACGCCGAGGTCGAGGTCGACGGTGAGCGCGTCGACGAGGCCTCTGTCAGCGAGCTGTCCTACACCGTCGGCGCAGACGACCTCATCCCCGGCCTCGACAACGCGCTGACCGGCCTGAAGGCCGGCGAGGACGCCGAGTTCACCACCACCTTGGCCCAGGAGGAGTACAAGGACAAGGACGCAACCGTCAAGGTGCACGTCCAGCAGACCAAGGAGCGCGTCCTGCCCGAGCTCGACGACGACTTTGCGCAGCTGGCCTCCGAGTTTGACACCATCGACGAGCTGCGCGACTCCTCCCGCGAGCAGCTCGAGGAGACGAAGAAGGCGCAGCAGGCCGCGGACATCCGCGACGAGGTGCTCAAGGCCGCGCTGGCCACCACCGAGTTCGCCCTGCCGGAGTCTGTGGTGGAGGAGCAGGTGCACAACCGCCTCCACCAGCTGCTGGGCCAGCTCGCCCACGACGAGGCCACCCTCGCCCGGTTCCTCGAGATGCAGGGCACCACCCGCGAGGAGTTCGACAAGGAGTCCCGCGAACAGGCCGAGGAGTCCGTGCGCACCCAGCTGTTCCTGGATGCCCTCGCCGAGCAGGAAGAAGTGGAGGTCTCCCAGCAGGAGCTGACCGACCACATCCTGTTCACCGCGCAGTCCTACGGCATGGACCCGAACCAGTTCGTCGCGCAGCTGCAGCAGTCCGGGCAGATCGCCAACCTCTTCTCGGACGTGCGCCGCGGCAAGGCGCTTGCGGCCGCCATCTCCCGCACCTCCGTGACGGACGACAACGGAGCGACAGTCGACCCGAACGAGTACTTCGGTGAGATCGACGAGGACGAGGAAGCGGCCACATCCAACAATGAGCCGGCCGACAACGAGGCGGCCGACAGCGAGGCTGGCGAGAACTAACCCGCCCAGCCAGGCCCGCCCGGGGTGCGCCCCGGGCGGGCCTTTTTGGCGTCGATAAGCGAGCGCAAAAAGCGCGCCTCAAAGCGCAAGTACGCTGCTAGCGAACACGAGCCATCGTGTCCGCCGCGCCGAGTAGGGTAGTGGCATTGACCAGAAAACCGATTCATTGAAGGAGCCCACAATGACTTCCCCGCAAGCCGGATTCAATCTCGGTGACTCCGTCTACGAGCGACTTCTGCGCGAACGGATTATCTTCCTGGGCCAGCAGGTCGACGACGAGATCGCCAACAAGCTGTGTGCCCAGATCCTCCTGCTGTCCGCCGAGGATCCGACGCGCGACATCGCCCTTTACATCAACTCGCCCGGTGGTTCCGTGACCGCCGGCATGGCCATCTACGACACGATGAAGTACTCGCCGTGCGACATCGCCACCTACGGCATGGGCCTGGCCGCCTCGATGGGGCAGTTCCTGCTCTCGGGCGGCACCAAGGGCAAGCGCTTCGCGCTGCCGCACGCGCGCATCATGATGCACCAGCCCTCCGCCGGCGTCGGCGGCACGGCGGCGGACATCGCGATCCAGGCCGAGCAGTTCGCGCAGACCAAGCGCGAGATGGCGGAGCTCATCGCGGAGCACACCGGCCAGACCTTCGAGCAGATCACCAAGGACTCCGACCGAGACCGCTGGTTTACCGCTCAGGAGGCCAAGGAATACGGCATCGTCGACCACGTCATCGAGCGCGCGCAGGGCGCGATCTCGAACCAGTAAGAAACGAGAAGAGGAGAATACCTGCACATGTCTTCCAACATGCCCACCTCCCGCTACGTCCTGCCGCAGTTTCTGGAGGAGACCTCCTTCGGCACGAAGCAGATCGACCCGTACGGCAAGCTGTTCGAGGAGCGCATCGTCTTCCTCGGCACGCAGGTCGATGACACCTCGGCCAACGACGTCATGGCGCAGCTGCTGGTGCTGGAGTCCCAGGATCCGGACCGCGACATCACCATGTACATCAACTCGCCGGGCGGTTCCTTCACCGCGCTGATGGCCATCTACGACACGATGCAATACGTCCGCCCCGATGTGCAGACCGTCTGCCTCGGCCAGGCCGCTTCCGCCGCCGCCGTGATCCTGGCCGCCGGCGCGCCCGGTAAGCGCGCGATGCTGCCGAACTCGCGCGTGCTCATCCACCAGCCCGCCACCCAGGGCACCCAGGGGCAGGTCTCCGACCTGGAGATCCAGGCCGCCGAGATCGAGCGCATGCGCCGCCTCATGGAGACGACGCTGGCGCACCACACCGGCCGCACGGCGGAACAAATCCGCATTGACACCGACCGCGACAAGATCCTCACCGCCTCCGAGGCCGTCGACTACGGCCTAGTGGACCAGGTTTTCGACTACCGCAAGCTCAACGCATAGCGGTGCATACCCCCTCGGCTACTATTGCAATTTGTTATCAAAAGAAGGTCGTAGCAACGAGGAGGTACGATGGGCCGCCACCACGCCAGCCGCTCCGAGCCCGCAGGAAATAGCAGCGCAGCGCGCAAGGCACTGGCGGGCGCCTTGGCGGCGGCTCTGGTGCTCACACTCCTCGGCCTCGTGCTTTTGTGGCCGCGCGGCGAGGCGCCCGAGCCCGAGCCGGGCTTCCGGGAATCGCAGGCGGTGGCGGCCGAGGCGTTCGAGGGCGAGGTGCAGTCGGTCTTTGACACGGGCTGCGAGGCCGCCGCAACGGGCAGGGTTTTCGATGACACCTCCGCCCCGGGTATGCCGCCGGGCGAGGAGTGCACCACCTCCGTGGTGCGCATCCTCGAAGGCCCCGACGCTACGTTGAACACCCTGCTGCAGACCACAGGCAGGCCGGACGAGCCCGACCTCGAGGAGGGCCAGCGCGTGTTGCTGACCCGCAGCGACCACGCCGACGGAGCGGCCCACTATTCCTTCCTCGACATGGAGCGCACCGTTCCTCTGGCCGCCTGGCTGGCGTTGGCGGCCCTCGCCGTCATCGTCATCGGCGGCTGGCGCGGCGTGCGCGCCCTCGTAGGCCTCGCATTCACGCTGCTGCTGCTCTTCTTTTTCCTGGTCCCGGCCCTGCTGCGGGGTGGGCCGCCCGTCACTCTTGCGGTCGTCTCGGGCGCGGCGATCCTCTTCCCGGTGCTGTTCCTCGTCCACGGCTGGAACTGGAAGGCGGCCTCCGCGCTCGGCGGGACGCTCGTGGCCCTTGTCGCCGCGGCCGGTTTGGCGCGCGCGGCGATCGGCACGACGCAGGTGCGCGGGCTCGGCGAGGACTCGAACCTCCTCATCCAGCTCTACCTGCCCGGCGTGAGCGTGGCCGGGCTCATGCTCGCCGGCTTCATCATCGGCACGCTCGGCGCGTTGAACGACGCCACCGTGGCGCAATCCTCAACCGTCGCCGAGCTGGCCGAGGCCAACCCGGCGGCCCGCCCGTTTCAGTTGTTCACCTCCGCTATGCGCGTGGGCCGCGACCACATCGCCTCGATGGTCTACACGCTGGTGCTGGCCTACGTCGGCGCGGCCCTGCCGATGACGCTGCTGCTCGCCGTAGTGGACCGGCCCCTGGGGCAGGTCCTGACCTCCGACGTGGTGGCCACGGAGCTGCTGCGCTCCGCCGTCGGCGCGATGGGCCTGGCGCTCGCGGTGCCCGCCACCACGGTCATCGCCGCCTCGACGGCGGGCCGCGCGCGGGTACGCTAGCACCCATGCTGCTCGTTTCCAGCTCCCAAACTATCCTCAACGCTGGCGTGCCGCCTCGTCTCACGGAGGAGATCGTCTCTGTGGTGGAGGAGGTGGCGGACAACACCGGCGCCGCCCTCGTCGCGGTGGGGGACTCGCCCTACCGCGCGGCTGTGCTCCGGGCCGCAGAGGAGCTGGCCGGGGGCGGCCGGGAGGTCGACATCCTCGGCGACGGCGCCCGCACGCTTGACGACGTCCCCGCCGACCCCCACCACGCCATCATCGTCGAGGCCCTCGGCGCCACTGAGCTGCCCGACGCCCTGATCGACTACCTGGACCGCTCCCGCGCCCGCTCCACGGTTGTGTCGGTGGGCACCCCGGCTGGGATCGCCGCCGACAGCCACATCGATGCGGGATTCCGCGTGGTGCGGGAAAGGGGCAGCCACCCCGCCCACGGTGATTACGCCCACGTGCGCAAACCCGCCTTTGTCCGTGCCGACGTCACCGTTGCCCCGCACGGGCTGAACGCGGCCCACGCGCTGCACCCCGCCTGCGGCCAGGTCATCGTGGTCCGGGGAGAGGGCAGTCTCTCCCCGGACCTGTTGGGCCAGTACGCCCGCTACAACGCGGGTGCGAACCCCCTGCGCCGGCCGCTCGCGGCGGTGCACGGGCCGCGCACCGTCGAGCCGGAGGCTTCGGTGCGCATCGACGGCGTCGGGGCGGCGGCCCGGCTCCGCGCGGAGGCCGCCCTGCGCGCCGGCGCCGGGGCGGTACGCGCGGGCGTCGACCACCCCGGGGTCGAGCCTTTCGGCGATGCCCGCGTTCGGGTCAGCGGCGACGAGATCGTGGGGTCCTTCGGGCGGGTTCTGCTCGTGGACGGCCTGACCCGGGAGGAGGCCCTGCGCCGTGCGAGGGACGAGAAGGCCGTGATCGTGGTGCCGGGGGAGAGGGCGCTGGTGGTCCAGCCGCTGCGGAAACAGAGCGGAGAGGAACCGGCGGGGATCTGGACGGTTCACGACGCCGGGGTGCCGTGGGTCGACACCCCGGGCGGCCGGGACGTCCTCATCGGGCTCATCGCCGCCTCTCTGGCCCAGATGGAGGTCTCCATGGAGAGGTTCCTCGCCGACCGCCCACGCGTGGTGCCGGAGGACCCCTCCCCGGGCTACGCCCCGGACGAGGCTGTCGGCCTCTACGCCCTGGCCGTGGGTATCGCGGCCGACGGCGCCCCCACCACCGCGGAGGAGATTCTGCGGGCGGTTCCCCTGGCGTTCAGGGAGGGCAATGCGCGCTGGGAGACGTGGGCGGGCGCTTAGCTCTCGGCTGGCTCGGAGGGGCAGAGGTCCAGGTCATTGCGCACCGCTTCGGGGGCGCCCCGGAGGTCCGCCTCGTTGAAGCAGACCTCGCCAGACTCGGTTTCCCGGCGGGGGTGATGCTCACCCAGTTGGTGCCCGGCGCCTGAGCCGCCTCCTTCGGCTCCTGGGCGGGTGCGGCCGCGGCGGCGGAGGTGGGGAAGGAAACGACCGGCTCGGCGATCGCGGCGTCGTCCCCGGAACCGGTGGAGCAGCCCGCGAGGGCGAGGCAGAGCACGGCGACGGCGGCGAGGGCGGCGGATGGGCGCACGGAAGATCCTTTCTTGGGGGCGCGGCCCGGCTCGCCGCGCTCTCATTTCGCGGGCGCTCAGGCCCGCAAGCACGCTAGGGGAGTGTGCAAGCTGTCCGCCGTCAGCGGGCCAGGAACGGCAGAAGCGCGGCGTTGACGTCGGCGGGGTTCTCCAGGGCCACCTGGTGCGAGCCAGGCGTCACGACGACCGACCCCACGCTCCCGGCCACCCCGCGCGCGATCTCGTCAAGCTTCTCCGGGCCGGTGGAGGGGTCGTCGGCCCCGGCGATGGTGAGCACGGGGCAGGTGATCTCTCCGAGACGGGGGGCGAAGTCCCAGCCGGCGAGGGCGTCGCCGTTCTGGGCGAACCCCTCGGGGTCGATGCCCAGGATCATGCCGCGGACTTGGTCGACCTCCCCGGGGTGGTCAGCGCGGAAGGAGTCGGTGAACCAGTTGGCCACCATGCCGTCGGCAAGCGCCCCCATGCCCCGCTCCCTCGCAATGGCGGTGCGCTCGCGCCAGCGCTCCTCCCCGCCGAGGAAGGGGGCGGTGGCGCAGATGACCGCGCGCTCGACGCGCGGGGAGGTCGCGGCGAGGTACTGGGCCAGCGCGCCGCCGAGGGAGAGCCCGACCACCGCGAAGCGATCCACACCCAGGGTGTCGAGGGTGGCGAGCACGTTCGCGGCTAGGTCCGCGACGGTCGTCTCCCCGGGCGCGGCATCCGAGCGCGGGGAGCCGCCGTGGCCGAGGTGGTCGAGGGCGATGACGCGGTGCTGCGCGGCGAGCTCGGGGATCTGCTTCGCCCAGGTTGCATGGGTGGTGCCGATCGAGCTGAGCAGCACCACCGTGCTCGGCGCGCCCGGGTCGCCGGCCTCGGAGGCGTGCAGGATCGTCGGGTTCTGTGTCGTCATTGTCCGGAGCTCCTTAGCGTGTCGGTGTGGTAGATATTCGGTATTCGGGGTCGGGGCCGCGATGAAGTATTCTGAGACATCACGCCCGTGGGTCCCATTGTGGCGAAGGCACCTGTCGGGCGCTGCCGCTAGAATCCCCACAGAAATGCCGAGAACGTAGAAGCTGGAGTACAACACTTACATGGCAGTCACTCAAGACACCTCCGACCTGCTCAAGTGCTCGTTCTGCGGGAAGAGCCAGAAGCAGGTGCGCAAGCTCATCGCCGGAGGCGGTGTGTACATTTGCGACGAGTGCATTGAGCTGTGCAACGAAATCATCGAGGAGGAGCTCGCCGGGGCCGAGGGGACGAACGCGAACCCCGAGGACCGCCTGCCGCGGCCCTCGGAGATCACCGCCTTCCTCGACCAGTACGTCATCGGCCAAGACGCGGCGAAGCGGACCCTGGCCGTAGCGGTGTACAACCACTACAAGCGCATCAGGGCGGAAGCCTACGCGGGGGCGGGCCGCAAGCGCGAGGAGGAGGTGGAGATCGCCAAATCCAACATCCTTTTGCTCGGGCCGACCGGCTCCGGCAAGACCTACCTCGCCCAGACTCTGGCGCGCATGCTCAACGTGCCCTTCGCCATTGCCGACGCCACCAGCCTCACCGAGGCCGGATACGTCGGCGAGGACGTGGAGAACATTCTGCTCAAGCTGCTCCAGGCGGCGGACTTCGACGTCAATCGGGCCCAACACGGCATTATCTACGTCGACGAGGTGGACAAGATCTCCCGCAAGTCGGAGAACCCCTCCATCACGCGCGACGTCTCAGGCGAGGGCGTCCAGCAGGCGCTTTTGAAGATCGTGGAGGGCACCGTCGCCTCGGTGCCCCCGCAGGGCGGGCGTAAGCACCCGAACCAGGAGTTCATCCAGCTGGACACCACGAACATCCTCTTCATCGTTGCCGGCGCCTTCGCCGGGCTGGACAAGGTCGTGGCCGAGCGTGTGGGCAAAAAGGGCATCGGCTTCGGCGCGGAGATTGACTCCAAGGCCAAGCGCGACGAGGCGAAGCTGCTCGCAGAGGTGCAGCCGGGCGATCTGGTCAAGTTCGGCCTCATCCCCGAGTTCATCGGTCGCCTACCCATCATCGCCACCGTCGAGGACCTTGACCGCGAGGCCCTCGTCCGGGTGCTCAAGGAGCCGAAGAACTCGCTGCTGAAGCAGTACACGCGGCTGTTCGCCATGGACGGCGCGCAGCTGACGATGAGCGACGGCGCCCTGGGGTTCATCGCCGACAAGGCCGCCGAGCGCAAGACCGGCGCGCGCGGTCTGCGCGCGATCATGGAGGAGCTGCTCGTGCCCATCATGTACGACCTGCCCGACCGCGAGGACGTTGCCGAGGTCATCATCACCGAGGACGTCGCGCGCGGCGAGGCCGAGCCGGAGTACGTGGTGAAGAAGGAGCCGAAGTCGGCCTAGCGCGTGCGGCTAGTAGATATCCCCGCCGAGGTCGTAGACCTCCTCGGCGGGGTTTTCTGTCGCGTCGGGGGCCGCGGTCGGCTCAACGTAGCTGCCGTAGCCGGAGCTCGGCAGGTTGGAGGTGAGGAAGGCCAGAACCGTGTCGATGGCCATGCGCCGCAGCCCCTCCGCGTTGCGCTGGGTGGACAGGTCGAGGCCGAGGAGGCCGCGCATGGTGGCGGCGTTGCTCTCGCGGAACATGCACAGCGAGCACACCAACACGATGATGTCGTCAGCGGAGACGCCCGGGCGAAACGCGCCCGAGTCCTGGCCCAGCAGGAGGATGCGTTCGACGTGGAGGAGGACGTCGGAAAGCTCCCGCAGCTTCTGGTCGTCCCCCTCGTCGAGGACAGGTTCGAGGTTTTCGCGTAGCACGAGGCGCGCGGCGGCGGGGTGGCGCTGGAAACTGTGGAACAGGGCGTCGACGAAGCGGCGCATCCCCTCGGCGGGGATGGTGTACGAGCGGGCCAGCACCTCCTGCGGCGGAACGAGCAGGTGGATCGCGTGGAGGAAGGCCGCCTCGTAGAGGCCGCGCTTGTCGCCGAAGTGGTAGTGGAGCATGCGCTTGGACATCCCCGTGGCGTCCGCGAGGTCGGTGAGCTTCGCGGCGCAGAAGCCGTCGCGCGCGAAGACCTCCAGGGCGGCGGTGACGGCGGAGAGATCCGCGGGGGTCTCACCGGGGGGAGTGTCGGCCAACTGGGCTCCTTACGTAACAGTGCGGCAGGGACACACGCCGGGGCGGCGCGGCACCCCACCAATGGTGCACGAAACCGGCGGCCGCGACGGCGCAAAACGTGCCGCCGCCCCCATGTGAGGGTGTTTCGATGTCTGGGCCGTGCCCCCGGAACGCCACTGGGGCCGCGTATCGGGGGTGGCATAGGCACATTCGGGGGTGAGATGTGACCTTATTCACTCGTTCAAATCGCCTGAGACTCTATACTCCGATAGAAAAGCGAGATAGAAACGCCCCACAGAACGGAGGAAAACTCATGGAAAGCCTGAACGCCGAATCGACGGCTGCCGTGAAGGTGGCGGTCAGCGGTGCCGCCGGAAACATCGCCTACTCCCTCCTCTGGCGCCTCGCCGCGGGCGACGTCTTCGGCCCGGAACGCGCCATCGACCTGCGGCTCCTGGAGACCCCGGAGCGCGTCCGCGCCGCGGAGGGCGTGGCCATGGAGCTCGCGGATTCTGCCTTCCCGCTTCTGGCGTCCGTTACCGTCACAGACGACCAGGCCCGCGCCTTTAACGGCGTCGACGCGGCTTTCCTCGTCGGTTCGCGGCCGCGTACCCAGGGGCAGTCGCGCGCCGACATGCTCGAGGCAAACGGGCGCATCTTCATTGGCCAGGGGCGCGCGCTGAACGAGGGCGCCGCCGAGGGTGTGCGCGTGCTCGTCGTGGGCAACCCCGCCAACACCAACGCCTACATCGCCGCGAAGGCGGCCCCGGACATCCCCCCTTCCTCCTTCAACGCGCTGATGCGCCTGGATCACAACCGGGCGCTGTCTATGCTGGCGGCGAAGCTCGCTGTGCCCGCCACGCAGATCGAGGGGCTCGTCGTGTGGGGCAACCACTCCGACACGCAGTTCCCCGACATCGAGTTCCTCAACGTCGGCGGTAAGTCCGTCAGCGGGGACATCGACCGGGCTTGGTACGAAAACGAGCTCATCCCCCGCGTGGCGCAGCGTGGCGGGGAGATCATCGAGGTGAGAGGGCAGTCGTCCGCGGCCTCCGCGGCCTCTGCCGCGGTTGATCACATGCGCGACTGGGTCCATGGCACCAACGGCCGCTGGGTCACCGTGGCCCAGCCCTCCACCGGGGACTACGGCGTGGACGAGGGGCTCGTCTTCGGCTTCCCCACCACCGGCGTCAACGGCAGCGCGTCCATCGTGCCCGGGCTGGACCTCAACGAGTTCCAGCGCGCCCGGATCGCCGCGAACGTCGAGGCCCTGCGGCAGGAAGCCGCCATCGCGGACCGGCTCTTCGACTCGTGACCCCGGCAGTCTGAACTGCGGTTTCCGCTCCGGTATCGCGCGCTCGCGGGCTGCCCGGGGCGGGGAGTGTCCGACCCCGGCGCTATGATGAGGCGAGTGACTGACCAGACCGAGGGGAAGAATGTGACAGGTACAAACCGGGCAGATGCGCTGCCGAAGTCCTGGGAGCCGCAGGCCGTGGAGGCTGAGCTTTACCAGCGCTGGGTGGACGCGGGGTACTTCACGGCCGATCCCGCCAGCGCGAAACCGGCGTACTCGATCGTTCTGCCGCCCCCGAACGTGACGGGCCAGCTGCACATGGGCCACGCGCTCGACCACACCCTCATGGACTCCCTGGCGCGCCGCAAGCGGATGCAGGGTTACGAGGTGTTGTGGCTGCCGGGGATGGACCACGCGGGCATCGCCACCCAGACCAAGGTGGAGGCGAAGCTGAAGGCCGAGGAGGGCAAGGACCGCTACGACTACGGCCGTGAGGAGTTCATCGACCGCGTCTGGGAGTGGAAGGAAAACTACGGGGGCACCATCACCGGCCAGATGCGCGCCATCGGAGATTCCGTCGACTGGTCGCGCGAGCGCTTCACGCTCGACGAGGGGCTGTCGCGCGCGGTGCAGACGATTTTCAAGCAGCTTTTCGACGCCGGGCTGATCTACCGGGACTACCGGCTGGTCAACTGGTCGCCGGTGCTCGAGACGGCGGTGTCCGACATCGAGGTCGTGTATAAGGACGTCGAGGGCGAGTTCGTTTCCATCCGCTACGGCTCGCTCAACGACGATGAGCCGCACCTCGTCGTGGCCACCACCCGAGTTGAGACAATGCTTGGCGACGTCGCCATCGCCGTCCACCCCGACGACGAGCGCTACGCCCACCTGGTGGGACAGACCTTCGAGCACCCGCTGCGCGAGGACCTGACGCTCACGGTCATCGCCGACGACTACGTGGACATGGAGCTGGGCACCGGCGCGGTGAAGATCACCCCGGCGCACGACCCGAACGACTACGAGATGGGCCTGCGCCACGACCTGGATATGCCCATCATCATGGACGAGAAGGGGCGCATCGCCGACACCGGCACCCGCTTCGACGGCATGAGCCGCGAGGACGCGCGCGTCGCGGTGCGCGAGGCGCTGGCGAAGCAGGGGCGCATTGTCAAGGAGGTGCGCCCCTACGTCCACTCGGTGGGCCACTCCGAGCGCTCCGGCGAACCGATTGAACCGCGCCTGTCGCTGCAGTGGTTTGTCAAGGTCGACGAGCTCGCCCGCATGTCCGCGGAGGCCGTGCGCAGGGGCGACACGGTGATCCACCCGCAGTCGATGGAGAAGCGCTACTTCGACTGGGTGGACAACATGCACGACTGGACCATCTCGCGCCAGCTGTGGTGGGGCCACCGCATCCCGATCTGGTACGGCCCCGACGGCGAGGTCGTCTGCGTCGGCCCCGACGAAACCCCGCCGGCCGGCTACACCCAGGACCCCGACGTGCTGGACACCTGGTTCTCCTCCGCGCTGTGGCCCTTTTCCACGATGGGCTGGCCGGAGCGCACGCCCGAGCTGGAGAAGTTCTACCCCACCTCGGTCCTGGTCACCGCCTACGACATCCTGTTCTTCTGGGTCGCGCGCATGATGATGTTCGGAACCTTCGCCGGCACCCAAACCCCCGAGGTGCTGGGCCAGGGAACAGAGGGTCGCCCCCAGGTGCCGTTCACGGACCTGTACCTGCACGGCCTGGTCCGCGACGAGAAGGGCCGGAAGATGTCGAAGTCGCTGGGCAACGGCATCGACCCGATGGACTGGGTGGGCCGCTTCGGCGCCGACGCGCTGCGTTTCGCGCTCGCCCGCGGCGCCAACCCGGGCGTGGACCTGCCGATCGGCGAGGACCACGCGCAGTCCGCGCGCAACTTCGCCACCAAGCTCTACAACGCCACGAAGTTCGCCCTGCTCAACGGCGCCCGCGTCGGCGAGCTGCCCGTCCGCGAGACGCTGACTGACGCCGACCGCTGGATCCTCGACCGCCTGGAGGAGGTCCGCGCCGAGGTGGACGCGCTGCTCGACGACTACCAGTTTGCCAAGGCCAACGAGGAGCTCTACCACTTCGCCTGGGACGAGCTGTGCGACTGGTACCTTGAGATCGCCAAGACCCAGATCCCCGGCGAGGGCGCCGAGGCGACGCAGCTCGTGCTCGGGCGCGTCCTCGACGTGGTGCTGCGCCTTTTGCACCCGACGATGCCCTTCGTCACCGAGGTGCTGTGGACCGCGCTCACGGAACAGCAAACGGTGACGCTCGCGCCGTGGCCGGGCGCCGAAGACACCAACGGCGACGCTGCGGTGGACCGCGACGCGCGACGCCGCATCGAGGACTCCATCCGGCTCATCACCGAGCTGCGCCGCTTCCGCTCCGACCAGGGCGTCAAGCCCAGCCAGAAGGTTCCCGCCCGGCTCGACTTCGCGGCGGCGGGCCTCGCGGAGCAGGAGAAGCTCATCCGCTCGATCGCGCGGGTCGAGGAGCCCGGGGCGGACTTCGCGGCGTCGGCAAGCATTGAAGTCCGCCTGAGCGAGGCGACGGTCGACGTGGCGCTGGACACCTCGGGCACCGTCGACGTCGCCGCGGAGCGCAAGCGCCTGGACAAGGAGCTCGCCGCGGCGCACAAGGAACTGGAGACGACAGGAAAGAAGCTCGCCAACGAATCCTTCCTGGCCAAGGCGCCGGAGGACGTCGTGGAGAAGATCCGCACGCGGCGCGCCGTGGCGCAGGAGGAGATCGAGCGCGTCACCGCCCGCCTCGCCGTGCTGCCGGAGGCGTAGATGGACAACGAAAAGGACACGTACGACATCTCGCTCGAGGACACCGGTCTGCGGCTCAACCTCGGTACGGAAGAAGAGGACACCGCCCTAAAGCGGCCGGTCAGCGAGGCTGACCGCGCGGCCCTTGCGCGGGTCGAAGCTGAGCTCGCCGAGCGCTGGCCCGAAACGGAGATCGACCCGACGCTCGAGCGCGTCGCGATGGTCATGGATATCCTCGGCGAGCCGCAAAAGGCCTACAAAGTCATCCACGTGGCCGGCACCAACGGGAAGACCTCCACGGTGCGGATGGCGGAGTCGCTGCTGCGCGAGCTCGGCCACCGCGTGGGCCGCACGACCAGCCCCCACCTGCAATCCATCACCGAGCGCATCGCCGTCGACGGTACCCCGCTGCACCCGTCCGACTTCGTGCGTATCTACGAGGAGATCAAGCCCGCCGTGGAGATGGTCGACGAGCGCTGCGGGCAGAAGCTCAGCTTCTTCGAGTACATCACCTGCATGGCGTTCGCGGCCTTCGCCGATGCGCCTATCGACGTCGCAGTCGTTGAAGTCGGAATGGGCGGGCGCTGGGACGCCACCAACGTGGTCGACGCCGACGTGGACGTGATTACGCCCGTCGGCCTCGACCACACGGAGTACCTGGGCGACACGCTCGCGGAGATCGCGGGCGAGAAAGCCGGCATAATCCGCAGCGCGGACGCCGTGGCCATCGTCGGCGAGCAGGACCCGGAGGCGATGAACGTCATCCTGGAACGCAGCGTCGAGGTCGGTTGCGCGGTGGCCCGGTCGGGTATGGAGTTCGGCGTCGAAGCGGCCGGGGTGGCCGTCGGCGGGCAGACCCTCACACTGCGCGGGCTGTCGGGGGAGTACAGCGATATTTTCCTGCCGCTGTCCGGGCCTCACCAGGCCCACAACGCCGCCGTTGCGCTGGCGGCGGTGGAGGCGTTTTCCGGGGCGGGCCGTGAGCGCCAGCTTGACGCCGACGCTGTGCGCCGCGGCTTCGCCGCCACCACCTCGCCCGGCCGCCTCGAGCGCGTGCGCGCCACGCCCACGACATTTATCGACGCCACCCACAACCCCCACGGCGCGCGGGCGCTCGCCCGCGCCCTGACCCACGACTTCGACTTCACGCGCCTCATCGGCGTGCTCGGCGTGCTGGGAGACAAGGACGCGCGCGGTATCTTCACCGCGCTCGAGCCCGCGCTCACGGAGGTAGTGATTACCCAAAACTCCTCCCCGCGCGCCCGCGACGCCTACGAGCTGGCGGAGCTCGCCCGCGAGGTGTTCGGCGACGAGCGCGTCCACGTAGTGGAGAACCTGCCCGGCGCCTACGAGCTGGCCGTCGAACTGGCGGAGGAAGCGCTCGCTGAGGTGGGGGTGCAGTCGGGCTCCGGGATTGTCATCACCGGGTCGGTGGTCACGGCCGGCGAGGCCCGCGCGATGTTTGGGAAGGAGCCCGCATGAGCACGAAACGCGAACAACCCTTAAGCCCCCTCGGTATGGGCAACAAACCGGTCAAAGACCCAATGGCGGCGCTCAGCGGGGTGCTCTCCGGCACCCTGGTCATGGAGGCCATCACGGTTCTGCTCATCCTCCTGGTGCTGCTGAAGGTCGACGGGGGAGAGTACTGGACCACCTTCAACTGGGTCTACATCACCACGATCGGGCTGGCTCACCTCGCGCTGGCGTTCGTGCAGAAGCGCCCGTGGGCGCTGTGGGCGGATCTAGCTCTGCAGATACCCCTGATCTTCGGGTTCTTCGTCCACTGGTCGGTCACCGTGGTGGGCGTCGTGTTCGGCATCGTGTGGTTTTTCATCGTGAAGCTGCGCTCGGAGATGCTGCAGCGAATGCGCCACGGCTACCTGGTCACGCAGCACCTCGGAGCTGACGAGGGTTAGGCGCATCGCGCCGCGACGTTGTGAGCGCGCCGGGGTGAGTGGTGCGTTGCGGTCGACCGTGATCGACCCCAGCGTGCATCTCCCGAAGGCCGCCACCTGCACGTGCCCCGGAGCGGCGGCAAGACGCTTAGCAGGAGTGAAGCGTTTGCCCAGTTCAGGCAAAAGATCCAAACGTTCCACTGGTGATGTGATCCGCGTTATACTCGGGTGGACTTGTTGTTCCATACCACTTACAGAGGGGTTACATGTCTGAACAGATCTACATCACGCAGGCCAAGCGCACGCCGATTGGCACCTTCGGCGGGTCGCTGTCGAAGATCTCGACGGTCGACCTCGGCGCGCACATCGCCCGGGCCGTGATCGATGAGTCCGGCGTCTCCGCCGAGGAGTACGACTCCTCAGTGTGGGCCAATGTGGTTACCACCGGCCCGCGTGACCTCTACACCTCGCGCGCGGTTGCGCTCGAGGCCGGGCTGCCGCAGGGCTCGCACGCCTACGGCGTCAACCGCCTCTGCGGCTCCGGGGTCCAGGCCGCGGTCAGCGCGGCCCAGCAGCTGATCACCGGTGACGCGAACCTCTCGCTCGTCGGCGGCGTCGAGGTGATGAGCCAGGCGCCGTATTCGGTCGAGGGCATGCGCCAGGGCCGCAAGATGGGCGACGGCAAGCTCGTCGACTGGCTCTCGGGTGCGCTGACCGACCCGATGGGCCACGGAATCATGGGGATCACCGCCGAAAACGTCGCGGCGAAGTACAACATCTCCCGCGAGCGCCAGGACGAGTTCGCGCTGCAGTCGCAGGAACGCGCAGCCGCAGCCATCGCGGGCGGGAAGTTCGCCAGCCAGATCGTGCCGGTGGGGGACTTCACCACGGACGAGCACCCGCGGCAGACGAGCTTGGAGAAGCTGGCGGGCCTGCGGCCGTCGTTTAGCAAGGAAGGCTCCGTCACGCCGGGTAACGCATCGGGCATTAACGACGCCTCCGCGGCCCTGGTGATGACGCACGAGTCCGGCCTGAAGCGCTACGGGCAGGAGCCGCTGGCGAAGGTCGTCTCCTGGGGCGTGGCCGGCTGCGACCCGAAGTACATGGGTCTCGGCCCGACCGTCGCGGTGCCGCGCGCGCTGGACAAGGCAGGGCTGACTCTGGCGGACATCTCGCTGATCGAGTCCAACGAGGCTTTCGCCGCCCAGGCCATTGCCGTCAGCGACGAGCTCGGCTTCGACAACGAGAAGACGAACATCCACGGCGGCGCGATCGCGCTGGGCCACCCGATTGGCGCGACCGGTGTCATCCTCATCACCAAACTCATCCACGCCCTGCGCGATGCCGGCGGCGGCCTCGGCCTCGTCACCGCCTGCATCGGCGGCGGCCAGGGTATCGCTCTCGTTCTGGAGGTTTAAGCACGAATGGCTACAGAGATCACGACCGCAGCAGTCCTCGGCGCAGGCTCGATGGGCGCGGGGATCGCCGCGCTCATGGCCAACGCCGGCATCCGGGTCCACCTGCTTGACCTGCCCTCCGACGGCGAGGACCGCGACGAGCGCGCGCGCCGGGGCATCGAAACCCAGGTCGAGCGCCGCGGGTTCCAGCGCCCCGAGTACGCCGAGCGCGTCACCCCGGGTAACACGGAGGATCACCTCGACCGGCTCGCGGAGGCCGACTGGATCGTCGAGGCCGTCTTCGAGGACATCAACGTCAAGCGCGACACCTTCGCGAAGGTCGACGCCCACCGCCGGCCGGGCACCCCGGTCAGCTCGAACACCTCCACCATCCCGCTGGAGACACTCCTCGCTGAGGCCAGCGAGGACTTCCGGGGCGACTTCGCCATCACCCACTTCTTCAACCCGCCGCGCGTCATGCGCCTCGTCGAGCTGGTCCAGGGCCCGGACACCCGCCCCGAGGTGGGCAAGAAGCTGCGCCAGGTGCTCGAGCGTGACCTGGGCAAGGTCGTCGTGGACTGCCGCGACACCCCCGGCTTCATCGCCAACCGCATCGGCTCCTTCTGGATGGGCGTCGGCGCGCAGGTCGCCTTCGACCAGGGCATCGCCCCGGAGCAGGCGGACGTCGCCTTCGGCCGTCCGTTCGGCGTGCCGCGCACCGGTATCTTCGGCCTTTTCGACTACGTGGGCCTGCAGGTCGCGCCGCACATCTGGGGCTCGCTCTTGGGCGCCCTGCCCGCCGAGGACGCGATGCAAAACTACGGGGTGACGGAGTCCCCGCAGTTCAAGGAGCTGCTGGAGAAGGGCTTTACCGGGCGCACCGCCGAGTCCGGCTTCTACCGCGGCCGCGACGAGGTCTACGACTTCGAGGCGCACGACTACCGCCCGAAGCGCAGCTACGAGGTGCCCAAGTCCGCCCGCGAGCTCATCGAGTCCGGCACCCCCGAAGGCAACTATGCGCGCGAGGTCTTCCGCATCACCTTGCAGTACTGCTGCGACACCGCCGCCGAGATCGCCGCGACGGTCGACCAGATCGACATCGCCATGGAGCTCGGCTACGGCTGGAAGAAGGGCCCCTTCGCCCTCGCCGATTCCATCGGGCTCGACGTCGTCGCATCGCTTTACGACGCCCCGCCAGCCCTCCTCGACTCCGCCCGCGCCGCCGGCGGCTTCTACGCCGGGGGCAAGGTGCTGGGCACGGACGGCCAGCTCACCGACCGCCCCGCGCGCGAGGGCGTGGTCCGGGTCGCCGAGCTCGTCGCCGGCGCCGAGGTCGTCGCGAGCAACGCCGGCGCGACGGTATACAAGCTTGACGACGGCGTGGGGGTGTTCACCTACAGCACCCCGATGAACTCCTCGACGGACGACGTCACCGAGCTGTTCACCCACGCGGGTGAGTGGGACCTGAGCGCCCTCGTCATCGCCAACGACGAGGAGCGCGCCTTCTCCGCTGGGGCGAACCTGCCCCGCCTGGCGGAGCTGTCCGGCCCCGACGGGGACGAGCAGGCGCGCAAGACCACCATCCGCCAGGGCATCGACGGGCTGCACGCCCTGCGCCGTGCCCCCTATCCGGTGGTCGGCGCCGTGCGTGGCGTGGCGCTCGGCGGTGGCCTTGAGCTGTTGCTGCACACCGACGCCTCCGTCATCCACGCCGAGACCCGCGTGGGCTTCCCGGAACGCTCGGTGGGCCTTTTCCCCGCCTGGTCGGGACCGGTGCGCCTGCTTGAGCGCCTGCTGGCGCTCGGCGTGCCCGACGCCCACAAGGTCGCCTACGACGCCCTGCTCAACGTCCGCCCCGTCCCGGCCGTCAACGTCGACTTCTGGCGTGACGGTGACCGGCTGATCATGAGCCCGGACCACGTCGTCGAGCAGGCCCTCGAGCTGGCCCGTGAGCTGGCGCCCGGCTACACCGCCCCAGAGGACGCCGAGCTGCCTTTGACCTCGCAGGCCCTGGAATACACCGAGGGCTCGGAGACGGACAAGGCGATCGGCGCGGCGCTGGCCGCCGTGCTCACCGGCGAGGGGACCGCCACGGAGGCCGAGCTGGCCGAGCGCCAGGTCAACGCCGCCTCCGACGTGCTGGCCCGCCAGGAGAACTCGGACCGCGCCGCACACATGGCGAAGACCCGCAAGCCGCTGAACAACTAGCGCGCGACGCACAAGGGCCCGGGCGGTGCTGGGTCGTCGTCGCCGCTGGCCTTGGCGGGACACCGCGCCAGGATGAGTGCACCTTGATTGCATCCGCCCGGGTTCAGGCGTGCAAGCCGCAATCGCTTTGGCCAAAGAACCGGCGGTCAACGGTCAAGACTGTCGGCGGCGATGGAGCCACGGTGCGGGCGAGGACCGAGCGGTCGAACTTACCCATCAGCACCGACCCTGAACTCGGCGGTGTCTGGCCTGTCCGGGGTGACGTTGCGCTCACACATGTTGTCCGCACCATGGCTCAGCGCTGCGGCGGATCGCGGCCCAAAGATCCGTTTCGCACACGTGGTTGAAAATGCGCCTGGGGTTGACCACTCGGCCTTGGTGCCGCAGGTCAACGCAGGATTCGCCGGTAGCCGTAGGGATGCTTGTCGCGCTCGCCAAGCCGTTTCTGGTCGTAGGAGAATGTCGGCTGGGCATGCCCGCCGCGTCCACGCGGTCCTCCGGGCGGTGCTGCGACATGGGGATGGCGCTCGTCTGGCTATCTAGGCGCGTCCATGATTCTTCACGTCCCGCAACTTTCTTGGGTACGCGTTTTCCGCTTCCCGGCGGCGCAGCGTCCCCCTCCGTGAGCACCTTCGGTTTTCACGCGTCATCTCCACGTCTGCGCCCCGCGCGAGAGTCCGACCCTGCTCGCACTGATGCCGAATGAGAGAACCGTGCTCACCATGAAAAATGCTCCCCGCTAGCCGGTAACTGATTTTTCGGCCCAACTAACGGGAGCAGTTTAATCCTCTACAAGCCTATATAGGCTGGGCCGTTCTGGCCGGTCTACGGGTATGTGCCGGCTCGTTCCATGCTTTTAACGATTATTGGAAAGAGTGCACTGAGTATCTGCGTGGTGCGAGGGTAAGGTGGAATCGTGAAGGACCTCGTCTTTCAATCGAACCTGAAGAAGGCGACCGGTATCCCGAGCGCGACCGAAGATGAACTAATGCAGCGCCTTCATCCGGCAACTCGCTCAGGAAGCAGTTGACGGAATGGAAAAAGAATAGGGGCGATTAGTCATGAACGGGAGAATAGTGACGTCAGATCTCAGCGTCGGGTGGTCGAATGATTCAACGGTGTTGAGAGATATCTCGCTCGATATGGGCGTCGGGGTTCACTGCGTCGTCGGCCCAAACGGAAGTGGAAAGACGACGCTCATGCGGACACTGGCGGGGATCATTCCGGCTTTGGGCGGGGATCTTCAGGTCACGGGGACCGTCGGCTATATGTCGCATCGGCCGGGAATCTACTCCCAGCTATCTGTCGAGGAGAACCTACGTCAATGGGCGGGAATCCTGAGCCCGTCAGACCCGTCGAGTTTCGAGGTTCTTATCGAGGAATTCCGTCTCGATGACATCCGTGGACAATCGGCTTCCGAGCTGTCCCAAGGGCAACGTCAGAGATTAGGGCTGGCCCGTGCATTTCTGGGCGATCCCGATGTCATTTTCATTGACGAGCCGACGGCCGGTATGGATCCGAGCATGAAGCAGGTCGCCCACAGTGCAATTGGGGCAGCCGGAGAGCACTCGTGCGTGGTTATGAGTTCGCACGATGTACTGGAGGTTTCGGGCATCGCGACAGATATCGTGCACATTTCCGCCTCCGCACAGGTTACGCTGGATTCCGCCGCGAACGTGGCTGCCTCGCAGCGGCGGGCCATCCGCCTCGCCGTAGACGCGTCGCAGTCGAGTACCGCAATGGATCTTCTCGCTGGCGCCAACCCGTCTCTGGGCTCGTCGGGGTGGATTACTGTCGAACTGTCACCTGAGTTTTCACTTTCTAAAATTGTCGCCCAGCTGGAGTCGAATGACGTATCGATCAAAGCTATCGATGACCTCGAAGGCCTCCGAGGATATTACAAGGAGTAAAGCGCGTGCTGACGTATTTCTACCTCGATAAGTCGTGGCGGGAGCAGAAGAAACCTTTGATTATTGTTCCGCTCATCGCCTTTGTTGTTGCGATCGCGCTGGCTGCGACTGTGTATATTTTCCCTGACGCGCTCACGGGGCCGACCCTGAGCGCAATCCGCGAGGAAGCGCAATCGGCAGGGTCTGGAGCTGACCCCGAAAGTGCGCTGATAATCGGGGCGATAGTCAGTCAGGCTCCGCTCCTGGCGGCCCTGTTCGCCGCGCTAGTGGGCGCAAACATATCGATTGGCATGACGGACATTGAAGTGCGCTCGGGTGCATTGGAGGTCGTTCTAAGCCGCGGCTACCGCATGGCGGGAATTGTCCGGTCCCTCGCGATAGTGGCGGGGTTGCTGGGGTTGTTGTCCACAGCGGTTATCGTGGTCGGACTGTTCGCAGCTTCGTGGGGGGCTCTCTCGCAGCTCGACTTTTCGGGACAGCTTCCCTGGCGCGTTCTCGTCTTGCCATGGCCCTGCCTGGCCATGGGTATCGCGTGTGGCTTGGCAATTCAGCTACTGCTTCCGAATCTGTCCCGGGTGAGGGCTGGAACGAGTGGCAACATCGCCCAACTCCTAGCGCTGTTGCCAACGCTGATCATCTTTCTCCTGTTCACGTTTTCTGCCGAAGCGGCGTCTAATCCGGCAGTCACCTGGATAGTTTCAATCGCCTTCACCGTCATCGCATTGGTTCTCATGTTTTTCGTTGCCCGCGCAGTGGACATCGCCAAGCTTCTGAAACAGTAGTGAGCGCGCCCGCCAGGCAGGCGTCGTCGCTCGTTGTACTGATCGGGGAAGGTGGTGAACCGGGTGATCGGCGCGGCGCTGGCCGAGCGCCAGGCCAGGGCCGCTTCCGGCGAGCTGGCCCGCCAGGAGAGCGCGGACCCCGCAGCACACATGGATCGAGAGCCGCAAGCCGCTGAAACTACTAGCGGGCCCCTTTAGCGGTAGGCGCTGACCCCGGTGATCGTCTTGCCCACGATGAGGGACTGGATGGTGTCGGTGCCCTCGTAGGTGTGGAGGGACTCCAGGTCCGCCATGTGGCGCATCACGTCGTTTTCCAGCAGGATGCCCACGCCGCCGAACATGTCGCGGGCGTTGGCGGCGACGCGGCGGGCGGCGCGGGTGGAGAACACCTTGGCCAGTGCGGCCTGCTTTTCCGAAAGCTCGCCGGATTCCTCCAGCTGCAGCAGGCGCTTGCAGTACAGTGCCACGGCTGTGACGTCCATGAGCATGTCGGCCAGGCGCTGCTGGATAATCTGGTTCTTGATCAGGGGGCGGCCGAACTGGACGCGCTCGGAGGCGTACGTCAATGCCTTTTCGTAGCAGTCGATGGCGATGCCGAGGGCCGTCCAGGCCACCCCGATGCGGGTGCCGCCCAAGATGCGCGCCGTGTCGCGGAAGGAGTTCGCACCGGGGAGGCGGCGGGAGTCGGGGACGCGGACGTCGTTAAGCCTGATGTGCGCCTGCGGGATGCCGCGCAACGAGGCCTTGCCGGTGATCGTCTCGGCGTGGTATCCGGGCGCATCCTGGTCAACGATGAAGCCGCCGACTTCGCCGTCGTCCATGCGCGCCCAGACGACCGAGATGTGGCCGACGGAGCCGTGGCCGATCCACTTCTTTTCGCCGTTGATCACCCACTCGTCGCCCTCCCGGGTGGCGGAGGTTTCCAGGCCGATGGAATCCGAGCCGTGGTCGGGCTCGGTCAGGGCGAAGGCGCCGCGAATTTCCATGCGCGACATCGGGCCGAGGAACTCTTTCTTCTGCTCCTCGGAGCCGCACAGATTGATCGCCTGCATGGCAAGCCCCGCCTGCACGATGACGGCGGTGGCGGTGGAGGCGTCGCAACGCGCGAGCTCCATGGCCACGAGCCGGTTGGCGCGGATGGACATCTCGGGCTCGCCCTCGATATCAATGCCGTCGCGGACGAGGCCGCGGCGGGCGGCCTCCTCGATGGCCGCGATGTTGTACTCGGCCTTCTCCCAGGCCTCGTTGATGTGGGGCCGCGCCCACGCGCAGTAGTCGCGGGCCTTCGCCCACCACTCGAGGTCGGCGCCGTCGACGTCGGCGAAGACCTGGTAGTAGTCGGCCCGGGAAGCGAGAAGATCCGCCGCGGTGTCGGTCATGGAGTTCCTTTCTGGGGGGGGTAGGGGCGGCTAGCTGGTGAAGGCGCCCACACCCGTGATGGACTTGCCCACGATGAGCGACTGCATGGTGTCGGTGCCCTCGTAGGTGTGCAGGGTCTCTGCGTCGGCGAAGTGGCGGATGACGTCGTTTTCCAGCAGGATGCCCACGCCGCCGAACATGTCGCGGGCGTTGGCGGCGACGCGGCGGGCGGCGCGGGTGGAGAACACCTTGGCCAGTGCGGCCTGCTGCTCGGTGACGGTGCCGGCCTCCTCGAGCTCGAGGAGGCGCTTGCAGTACAGTCCCTGGGCGGTGACGTCCATGAGCATGTCGGCCAGGCGCTGCTGGATGATCTGGTTCTTGATCAGGGGGCGGCCGAACTGGACGCGCTCGGAGGCGTACTTGAGGGCCTTTTCGTAGCAGTCGACGGACAGGCCGAAAGCGCTCCATGCCACGCCGATGCGCGTGGCCATGAGCACCTTCGCGGTGTCGCGGAAGGAGGCGCAGCCCGGCAGGCGGCGGTCCTCGCTGACGCGGACGTTGTTCAGCCTGATGTGGGCCTGCGGGATGCCGCGCAGCGCCGCCTTGCCGGTGATGGTCTCGGCGGAGTAGCCCTCCTGGTCCTGGTCGACGATGAAGGCGCCGACCTTGCCGTCATCCATCCGGGTGTAGACCACGGCGATGTGGCCGACGGAGCCGTGGCCGATCCACTTCTTTTCGCCGTTGATCACCCACTCGTCGCCCTCCCGGGTGGCGGAGGTTTCCAGGCCGATGGAATCCGAGCCGTGGTCGGGCTCGGTCAGGGCGAAGGCCCCGCGGATCTCCAGCCGGGACATGGGCTTGAGGTAGCGCGCCTTCTGCTCCTCGGAGCCGAGGGAGGCGATGGACTGCATGGCCAGGCCAGCCTGGACTCCGAGGGCGGTGGCGGTGGAGGCGTCGAGGCGGGAGAGCTCGAGGCCGATAAGCCGCTTGGCCCGGACGGACATCTCGGGCTCGCCCTCGATGTCGATGCCGTCGCGCACGAGCCCGCGGCGGGCGGCCTCCTCGATGCCGGCGATGTTGTACTCGGCCTTCTCCCACGCGTCATTGACCTGCGGGCGGATCCACTCAGCGAAGTCGCGGGCCTTGTTCCACCACTCGAGGTCGGCGCCGTCGACGTCGGCGAAGAGCCCGTAGTAGTCCGTGCGGGGGTCGAGCGGGATGCCCTGGAATTCCTTGAACTCAGGTGTGTCGGCCATGGTGTCCCTCCAAAGGTGTTAGATGAGCCGTTTCCTACAGTTATTGTGACGCAAGCCCCATTTAAACGCAACGAATTCGTAGCGTTTGGTGGGTGCTAGGGGATTTCCCGCAGCTCGCGGCGCAGGATCTTACCGGTGGGGTTCTTCGGGATCTCGGGAAGAAACTCGACCGCGCGGACCTTCTTGTACGGGGTGACGCGCTCGGCGACCCAGTCGATGAGGTCCTCGGCGGTGACGTTGGCGCCCGCGCGCTTGACCACGAAGGCGCGCGGGATCTCCAGGCCGTCGCGCTCTTTGCCCACCACGCCCACGTCGGCAACGTCGGGGTGGGTGAGCAAGAGCGCCTCGAGCTCCGCCGGCGCGACCTGGTAGCCCTTGTACTTGATCACTTCCTTGGCTCGGTCGATGATGCGCAGGCCGCCGTCCTCGAGAACGCGGGCGATGTCGCCGGTGCGCAGCCAGCCGCCCTCGATGAGCGTTGTCGCCGTCGCCTCCTCGTTGTTGAGGTAGCCCTTCATCACCTGCGGGCCGCGGACGAGCACCTCGCCCTCCTCGCCCTCTGGCACGTCCTCGAGGGTGTCGATGTTGACGATGCGCAGCTCGGTGTCGGCCACGGGCTTGCCGACGGTCGAGTGGTCCGCGTCCCCGTGCAGGTTCAGCGTGACCAGCGGGGACGCCTCGGTCATGCCCCAGCCCTGCACCATCTTGGTGTCCAGGCGGTCTTCGACGGCGCGCATGATGGGGGCGTCGATAGGCGCGGCTGCCGTGACCATGAGCGCGGAGGCGCTGAACCATGCCGGGTCGATGGAGGGGGCTTTCGCCATCGCGATGGCCATGGGCGGGGCGATGAAGGTCAGCTCGATGTCGTGTTCGCCGTGCGAGCGCAGGAAGAGCTCGAGGTCGAACTTCGGCATGGTGAACAGGTGCTGGCGGCGGCACAGTGGGGCGAGCATGAGCACGGTCAGGCCGTAGATGTGGGAAAACGGCAGGACGCTGAGCGTGGGCGCGTGTTCGCTGACGCCGCAGCGCTCGAGCATGTCGACGACCTGCACCATGTTCGAGGTGAGGTTCCGGTGGGTCAGCTGGACGCCCTTGGGCAGGCCCGTCGTGCCGGAGGAGAACGGGACGGCGGCGACCGCGTCGGGGTCGATGGTGATGTCGGGGGCCGCGTGTCCCTGCTTCTGGATGGAGTTGAGCTCCATGGAGAAGATCTGGGGGATGTCCTCGAGGTTGGTCGGGCCGATGAAGAGCTTGGACTCGGAGGCCTCCACGATGTGCTCCACGTCGGCCTGGTTCATCAGCATTCCGACGGGGTTGACGGTGGCGCCGGCGCGCCAGATGCCGAAGAGGCCGGCAACGAAGTTGATGGAGTTGGGTACCTGCAGCGTGACCACGTCGCCTTGGCCGATGCCTCGGGAGGCGAGCTCGCCGGCGATGGACTCCGCGTACTGCTTGAGTTCCCCGTAGGTGGCGGTGACGCCGGTGGTTAGCTCCGTGATGGCGGGCAGGGAGGCGTCGGCCTCGGAGAGGTCGCCGAAGGCCAGGCTGAACACATCGGTGCTGGGGTAGTTCAGGCTGGGGTAGGGGCTCGAGTAGATCATGACGTCCTTTCGGTGTGTGGCGCATATCGCAGCGGTGCGACATATGTAAGGCACATTACTCCCCGTTCGGTGCTGCGCGTGCGGAATCGGGCCGCGGCGTGGGCGGCCAACGCGCGGGCAGTGCCGTAACATGGGCGACCATGACTGAACGCACTCTTATCCTCATCAAGCCGGACGGCGTGGCTAACGGCCACGTCGGCGAGATCATCTCCCGCATCGAACGCAAGGGCCTGCGCCTGGTGGAGCTGGACCTGCGTACCGCGGACCGCGAGACCGCCGAGGCGCACTACGCGGAGCACAAGGACAAGCCCTTCTTCGGAGAGCTCGTGGACTTCATCACCTCCGCCCCGCTCATCGCGGGCATCGTCGAGGGGGAATCCGCCATCGCCGCGTGGCGCCAGCTCGCCGGCGGTACCCACCCGGTGGAAAAGGCCACCCCGGGCACCATCCGCGGCGACTTCGCGCTGACGGTCAACGAGAACGTCGTCCACGGCTCCGACTCGCCGGAGTCCGCCGAGCGCGAGATCGCGATCTGGTTCCCCAACAAGTAGTCCCCTTTCATGGACGGGCCCTTTTGAACGCCGGGTGAAACCGGGGTGAATAATCGGTCAACCGGCTGCGGAGCGGTTGCGGGCAGGGCGCAAGGGCGGAGAATAAAGGGACGTGTCGTCTACCTTCTTTTCCCGTTTTTCCCTTCCCCGTCGTAACTTCCTCGTTGGCTCGGGTGTGGCCGCCGCAAGCGTCGCGGTCGGCCCCAGCGCCGCGGCCCAGTCCTCCGGCTCCTCGGGGCCCGTCACGGGGGCACGCCCGCTGCCCGGGGCCCCCGAATCGCAGTACTCTCACTTCATGCACGGCGTCGCCTCGGGCGACCCGACGCCCGAGTCCGTCATCCTCTGGACCCGCGTCACCGTCAGCCCCGACGCGCTTCCGGGCACGGGCATCGGCCCGGACGTGCCCGTGAGCTGGGAGGTCGCCACCACCCCGAAGTTCACCGAAATCGTCCGCAGCGGCGAGGTCACCGCCTCCGCCGCTTCCGATCACACGGTGCACGTCGACCCGCACGGCCTCGCGCCGGCGACGGTGTACTACTACCGCTTCGCCTACAACGGCGTGTACTCCCCGATGGGCCGCACGAAGACAGCCCCCGCGTACGACGCCGAGCTGGATCAGCTCTCCTTCGCCGTCGCGTCCTGCGCGAACTGGGAGTCCGGCTACTTCGCCGCCTACCGGGACATGGCCGAGCGCGGCGAGCGCGGCGAGTTCGACGCCGTGGTCTTCCTCGGCGATTACATCTACGAGTACCCCGTCGGCGAGTATGCCGGCAAGAGCGGCGTGGCGCGCCCCCACTCCCCGGCGCACGAGACCATCACGCTGGCGGATTACCGCACCCGCCACGGGCGCTACCGCCAGGACCTCAACCTGCAGCGCGCCCACGCGTCCGCCCCCTGGATCGTGGTGTGGGACGACCACGAGACGGCCAACGACGCCTGGCGCGAGGGCGCGGAGAACCACACCGAGGGTGCCGAGGGCAGCTTCATCGCGCGCCGCGACGCCGGCCAGCAGGCCTACTTTGAGTGGCTTCCGGTGCGCGCGACCCGCCCGTCCGAGGGCGGCCACATCTACCGCAGCCTGCAGTTCGGCAACCTGGTCAACCTGACGATGATGGACCTGCGCACCTACCGCGACGAGCCGCCCTCACCGGTCAATGCCTACGAGGAGGGCCGCACGATGCTGGGCGCGGAGCAGTTCGAGTGGCTCGCCGCCTCCGTGCGTTCCTCGACGGCGAAGTGGAACGTGATGGGCAACTCCGTCATGGTCTCGCCGATGGTGCTCGGCCGTATGCCGGAGACGAGCTCGAACGCGGTGATCGCCAACCAGATGCTGGGGCGCTTTTCCAAGCTCGTCACGGGCGTGCCGCTGAACCCGGACCAGTGGGACGGCTACGCCTCCGCCAGGGCGCAGCTTTTCGACGTCCTCGCGGGCGAGGACGCCAACGTCCTCTTCCTCACCGGCGACATCCACAGCGAGTGGGCCAACTCTGTCGTCCACAACGGCCGCGAGCTGGGGTGCGAGCTGGTGACGTCGTCGATTAGCGCGCCCAACGTGGACGAGTGGATCACGGAGACTGTGCACATCTACACCCCGCAGCGAAACCCGATTACGCGCCTGGCCGAGGACTTCGTGCGAGGGCAGAACCCGTGGGTTAAGCACGTCGACCTCGACTCGCACGGCTACGCCGTCGCCCGCATCCGGCCGCAGGAGGTGGCGATGGAGTACTACCGCGTCTCGGATGTGGAGCACCCCGAGGCAGCCGTGGGGTTGGCTTTGAGCAAGCTGTGGCGTGTGGGCGCCGGCTTCGTGTCCTAGCGGCCCCCCGCGCGCCTCGCTGCCGGTACCCCCAATTAGTTTCTTACGCACCGAACGTATAAGTTTGGGTGCATAAGAAAGGGGTTGGATGTGAGCAACGATATCCGCGGCGCCGAACAGGCACGGGCAGTGAGCAAGCGCAAGGCGATCCTCGACGCGGCTACCTCGCTTATGGTCGCCGGTGGCCTGCGCCGCGTGACACACCGGCAGGTTGCGGCGCAAGCCAACGTACCTGTCGGGTCCGTTGGCTACTACTACTCCAGCCGCGAGCAGCTCATCGAGGTCTGCTTCGCCCAGATCCACGAGCGCCGCCTCGACGTTGCCCGCCGGATCCTCGCCGAGGCCGCGCCCGGGCGCAGCGCTGCCGAGGTCGCGGACGACGTCATCGCGATCGCCACAGCGGGCGACCCCGAGGGGGTGCCCGGCCTGATCTATTCCGTCGTCGACGCGCAGCGCGAGCTCGAGGGCCCGCGCCGGGCGCGCGTCGGAGAGCACGTGCGCAAGGCGCTTGAGCTTATCGACGACCTCCTCGAGCGCTCCGGCTTTTCCACCATCACCGCCCGGGACGCCACCTTCGCGCTCATCGGCGCGGGCGTGCTCGCGGACCCGGAGCGCGAAAACCTCCACGGCAGCGCCCGTTCCGCCGTGATCGCCGCGCTCACGCCCGCGCTCTAGCGGCGCGCTGGCACGCACTGTGTAACAATGAAGGGCACGTTTTGCGCGCCGGCGCCCGGTGGCGTCGGCGGCTGCGAAACGGGGAAGCTTTCATATGTACGCCCCCGCGGCGGGGGTGCCGCGCGGCGGCGGCGAGTGGGCCTGAACGGCACTCGGCCAGCGCCCGGTCCTTATCCTCCGCGGGCGATCACACAGGAGAATGTTCGTGGCATCGAAGGATAACTCAACAAAGAAGCGAACGAGCGCTGCCCGCGACTTTGACCGCTCGCAGCTGTCCGAGAAGACCCGCGTGTTTCAGCTGGCCAAGCAGCTCGGGCTGCCCTCGAAGGACCTCGTGGTCGCGCTCAACGAGCTCGGCCTGGTCAAGGTCGCCCAGTCCACCCTGACGAAGGCCGAGGCCGAGCAGCTTCTCGACGCCCTCGCGGCCGATACCGGCGAAGACGACGAGAAGATCCGCCGCCGCGTGCGCAAGGACGTGGAAAACGAGATCAACCAGATCGAGGAGAAGGTCGACGCCGAGCTCGCCTCCGAGGAGCCGCTGACCAACGTCGAACCGGAGGTGACCCCCGCGCCGGAGGCAACCGAGTCTTCCGCCCACGCCCCGCTGTTCAAGCCCCCCGCCCGCGCCGAGCGCCGCCGCGCGAGCCGGCCCGCGGACGAGAGCGTGGCGCAGAAGGAGGCGGAGCAGGAAGAAAAGGCGGAGGAGGTCGACGTCATCGACGAGCCCCGGGGCATCAAGGGCTCCGCGCGGCTCGAGGCGCAGCGCCGCCGCCGCTCGGAGCGGCGCGAGGAGGGGCGCAAGCGCAGCCGCATCGTCTCGCAGGCGGAGTTCCTCGCGCGCCGCGAGTCCGTGACCCGCACGATGGTCGTGCGCGAGCGCGACCGCCGCGACGGGCAGGGGCGCATTACCCAGGTGGGTGTGCTCGAGGACGGGCTGCTCGTCGAGCACTTTGTCACCTCGGAGCAGCACGCCTCGCTGATCGGCAACATCTACCTCGGCCGCGTGCAGAACGTCCTGCCGAGCATGGAGGCCGCCTTCATCGACATCGGCCAGGGCCGCAACGGCGTGCTCTACGCCGGGGAGGTGGACTGGAAGGCCGCGGGCCTCGGCGGGCGCTCGCGGCGCATCGAGCAGGCGTTGAAGTCGGGCGACCAGGTTGTGGTCCAGGTGACGAAGGACCCCGTCGGGCACAAGGGCGCGCGCCTGAGCACCCAGATTTCGCTTGCCGGCCGCTACCTCGTCTACGTCCCCGGCGGGCGCAGCGCCGGGATCTCGCGTAAGTTGCCCGCACCGGAGCGCAAGCGCCTCAAAGAGATTCTCGGCAGGGTGGTGCCCGGCAAGGGCGGGGCGATCATCCGCACTGCCGCCGAGAACGTGCCCGAGGAGGCGATCGCCGCCGACGTGAGCCGGCTGCACTCGCAGTGGGAGGAGATCCAGGACACCGCGGAGAAGGAGAAGAAGTCCAAGGGGGCGAAGCCCGTCACCCTCTACGAGGAGCCGAACCTCCTGGTTAAGGTGGTCCGCGACCTGTTCAACGACGACTTCACCGAGCTCGTCGTGGACGGCAAGCGCCCCTGGAACGTCGTCCATGCCTACGTCAGCTCCGTTGCCCCCGACCTCCAGGACCGGCTGGTGAAGTACAACCGCGGCGAGCACGACGGCGCCGACGCCTTTGAGGCCTACCGCATCGACGAGCAGATCCAGAAGGCCCTGTCGCGCACCGTGTGGCTGCCTTCCGGGGGCACGCTGGTGATTGACAAGACGGAGGCGATGACCGTCATCGACGTCAACACCGGAAAGTTCACCGGCTCCGGCGGCTCGCTCGAGGAGACCGTCACCCGCAACAACCTGGAGGCCGCCGAAGAAATCGTGCGCCAGATGAGGCTGCGCGACCTGGGCGGGATGATCATCGTCGACTTCATCGACATGATCCTGCCCGAAAACCAGGAGCTGGTCCTGCGCCGTCTGAAGGAGGCGCTCGGGCGCGACCGCACCCGCCACCAGGTCTCGGAGGTCACCTCCCTCGGCCTGGTGCAGATGACGCGCAAGCGCCTCGGCACCGGCTTGCTCGAGACCTTCTCCACTCCCTGCGAGACCTGCGGCGGCCGGGGCCTGCTGCTCAGCGAGGACCCCGTCGACGAGGCACCGCGCCCCGACGAAACGGACGCCAAGGAGAAGGAGCGCACAGCGCCCTCCAGCGACGACGCGCTGCGCGAGCTCGCCGATTCCGTGGTGAGCAGCGGCGAGAAGGAGCGCGAGAGCGACGCGGAGGAGGCGGCCGAGTCCGCCCCCAACCGCGGCAGGCGCCGCGGGCGCCGAGGAGGCGGGCGCGGCCGCGGGCGCGAGAACGGCCCGGCCAAGGACAGCCCAGAAAAGGACAGCCCAGAAAAGGACAGCCCCGAAAAGGCCAACGCAGAGAAGCAGCGCACCGGGACGAACGGCTCCGCGGCCTACGAGGAGGCCGTCAAGGAGTTCGAGTCCTCCCCGCGGCGCAAGCGGCGCACCCGGGGCAACTCCCGCTCCGACCACGCGCCGCGCCCGGAGGACTTCGCCGAGAGCGCTTCCGAGGCCGAGGCCCAGCCTGCGGCGGAGGAGAAGAAGAATCCGCAGCGGCGTGGCCGCCGCCGCGCGGTGCGGCGCGCCAGCAGCACCGCTGGCCAGTCGAAGCCGACCCCCGAACGCAGCCAGGGCAGCTCCAAGGCGAAGGAAAAGAACAAGAAGGGCAAGGAATCCGCGGCCCCGGCTGCCTCCCGGGGCAGGGGCCGGCGCCGGGCGACGCGGAGGCGGACGTCGTAAAGCAATCGCGTGGTGGCGTCTCGTGCTGCGGGCTGGCGCTATTTGCTGTTGGCCGAGGTGGCGTAGTAGTCTTTGACAGTCGCTGTTTCGAGGTGCGGGTGCCTCGCTGCCCAAGCATGCGGGCGCGGTGCCGGAAGAAGGCCTCGGAACGCTTTGAGAAAACACTGTTCCACACGCTTTCCGTAGCATGCCGGAGGCGTACGAGTAGAGATAAGGGGTAACCCTCTATGTACGCGATCGTCAAGACCGGCGGCAAGCAGTACAAGGTTGCCGAGGGCGACCTGGTCAAGGTCGAGAAGCTCGAGGGTGAAGCTGGCGCCAAGGTTGCGCTCACCCCGGTCCTTCTCGTCGATGGCGCAGATGTCACCTCCGGCGCGGACGCACTGTCCAAGGTCAACGTGGAGGCCGAGATCGTCGAGCACGGCAAGGGCAAGAAGATCGACATCCTCAAGTACAAGAACAAGACCGGCTACAAGGTTCGCCAGGGCCACCGCCAGCCGCTGACCACCATCAAGATCACCGGAATCAAGTAAGTCTTAAGGAGAAAAAGACATGGCACACAAGAAGGGCGCATCCAGCTCCTCGAACGGTCGTGACTCTGAGTCCAAGCGCCTCGGTGTGAAGCGCTTCGGTGGCCAGCAGGTCAAGGCCGGCGAGATCCTCGTCCGCCAGCGCGGCACCAAGTTCCACCCCGGCGAGAACGTCGGCCGCGGCGGCGACGACACCCTCTTCGCTCTTGCGGCGGGCTCCGTCCAGTTCGGCATTAAGCGCAACCGTCGCATCGTCAACATCGTCCCCGCCGACGGCGCAGGCGTGTCCGCGGAGGTCCTCGAGGCCGCCGAGGCCGCGGGCGTTGTCGAGGAGGCGACGGCCTAAGCCGTGGCCCATTAGGAGGCGCCGGGGACCCGACAGGTCCGCGGCGCCTTTTTCCGTCCTAGCCCCCGCCGGTAGGGTGGGAGGCCATCAACCCCGCGCGCCGAGGTGGCGCGCGACACGAAAAGAAAGGCGTGCCCCATGGCCCAGTTCGTCGACCGCGCCGTCCTGCACCTGCAGGCCGGCGACGGCGGGCACGGCTGCGTGTCCGTGCACCGAGAGAAGTTCAAGCCGTTGGGCGGGCCCGACGGCGGCAACGGCGGGCACGGCGGCGACATCATCTTCGAGGTCTCGCCGCAGGTGCACACGCTGCTCGACTTCCAGTTTCGGCCCCACCTCAAGGCCAGGCGCGGCAACAACGGCGAGGGAGATCACCGCAACGGCGCGCGCGGGGAGGACCTCGTGCTCCAGGTGCCCGTGGGCACCGTAGTGCGCAGCGCCGACGGGGAAATCCTCGCGGACCTCACCGTGCCCGGCACCCGCTTCATCGCCGCGGAGGGCGGCTACGGCGGATTGGGTAACGCCGCCTTGGCCACCGCGAAGCGCAAGGCCCCCGGCTTTGCCTTGAAGGGCGAGCCGGGCGCGGCGCACGACCTTATCTTGGAGCTGAAGTCCATGGCGGACGTCGGCCTCGTCGGCTTCCCCTCGGCGGGCAAATCCTCGCTGATCTCGGTGCTTTCGGCCGCGAAGCCCAAGATCGCCGACTACCCGTTTACCACGCTGCAGCCGAACCTCGGCGTGGTCAACGTGGAGCACGACACCTTCACCATCGCCGACGTGCCCGGCCTGATCCCCGGCGCCAGCCAAGGCAAGGGCCTCGGCCTAGACTTTCTGCGCCACATCGAGCGCACCGCCGTCCTGGCGCACGTGGTGGACGTGGCCACCATGGAGCCCGGCCGCGACCCGCTCAGCGACATCGACGCGATGGAGGCCGAGCTGGACGAGTACGCCGCCGCGCTCGACGCCGACACCGGCCTGGGTGATCTGCGCGAGCGGCCCCGGATCATCGTGCTGAACAAGATGGACGTGCCAGAGGCCCGCGAGCTGGCGGACTTCCTCGAGGCCGACATCGCGGCGAAGTACGGGTGGCCGGTGCACAAGGTCTCCACAGCCACCCGCGAGGGGCTCAACGAGCTGAAGTGGGCGCTGTGGGAGATCGTGCGCCGCGCGCGCCGGTCCCGCCCCCGCTCCGAGGTGGCGGCGGCGCCGCAGGTCATCCGCCCCCGCGCGGTGGAGACCTCCCGCTCCGGCGGCATTGAGGTCGCCGCCGATCCCGATCTGCCGGGCGGGTGGATCGTCACCGGTGAGAAGGCCGAGCGCTGGATTCGCCAAACCGACTTTGAAAACGACGAGGCCGTCGGCTACCTCTCGGACCGGCTGAACAGGGCCGGGGTGGAGGACCAGCTGCGCAAGCTGGGCGCCGACGAGGGCGACACCGTCACCATCGGCGAGATTTCCTTCGACTGGGAGCCCTCGATCGGCGGCGACCCGACGCTCGCCGGGCGCGGCCAGGACGCCCGCCTCGGCGGCACCACCCGCGCGTCCGCCGCAGAGCGCAAGCGCGCCTCGCAGGCACGCCGCGGGCTCATCGACGAGTACGACTTCGGCGACGGCCAGGAGGCGGACCGCGAGCGCTGGCAGGGCTAGGATTTCGCCCCGCTAGACTTACACCCCATGACGCAGGAGATGACCCAGGAGAAGCTTCGCTCGCACATCGCCACCGCCCGCCGGGTGGTGGTCAAGATCGGAACGTCCTCCCTGGTCAACCCCGATTCCTCCGTCAGCCGGGAGAAGATCGACCGCATCGTCGACGCCCTTGAGGCGCGCATGAGCGCCGGCAGCGACGTCATCGTCGTCTCCTCCGGCGCGATCTCAGCGGGCGTGGCCCCGCTGGGCCTCAATGCTCGCCCCCGCGACCTGGCCACCAAGCAGGCCGCCGCCGCCGTGGGGCAGGTGCACCTGGCGCAGACGTGGGGCGCCTCCTTCGCCCGCTACGGCCGCACCATCGGCCAGGTGCTGCTCACCCAGGCGGACGCCGGGCGGCGGGAGCGGGCGCGCAACGCGCAGCGCACCATCGACCGCCTGCGCCAGCTGGGCACCGTGCCCATCGTCAACGAAAACGACACGGTGGCCACCTCGGAGATGCGCTTCGGCGACAACGACCGCCTCTCCGCCATCGTCTCCACCCTCGTGGGTGCCGACGCGCTCGTTTTGCTGTCCGACGTCGACGGCCTCTACGACCGCCCCCCGGCCGACCCCGCGGCCCGCTTCATCCCCGAGGTGCGCTCCGGCAACGACCTCGCCGACATCGCCGCCGGCGACGGCGGGCGCTTCGGCACCGGGGGCATGGCCGCGAAGGTCTCCGCCGCGCGCCTGGCCACCCGTGGGGGAGTGCCCGTCCTGCTCACCTCCGCCGAGCGGATCGGTGCGGCGCTCGACACCGCGCAGGTGGGCACCGTCTTTCACACCCGGCCGTCGTCTCGCCTGTCCGCCTGGAAGTTCTGGGCGCTCTACGCGGCCGACGCCGAGGGGGTGCTCCGCCTCGACGCCGGCGCCGTGAGCGCCGTGACCAGCGGCGGGACCTCCCTACTGGCCGTCGGGATCACGGAGATCGAGGGGGACTTCCACCGCGGCGACATCGTGGAGATCCTGGGCCCCAACGGAGAGGCCGTGGGCCGCGGCGAGGTGGCCTACGACGCCACCGAGCTGCAGCTCATGCTGGGCAAGCACACCGCAGAGCTCGAGCTGAGCCAGCGCCGCCCGGTCGTCCACGCGGACTACCTGTCCAACTACGCGTCTAGGCTTTAGCCTGGGCTTCGGCTGCCTAACGCTGCTGTTCAGTCGAGCGCGCCGTCGGCGTGGCGCTTCAGCATTTCCACTGCGGTCGCCGCGTTTTGGCAGCTGACCTGCAGGATCTTTCCGTTGCTTTTTGTGATCTGTATCCCCGCGCCGGATCGGGCAATGAGCCCTGCACCCGCTGCGCCAAGGCGCCACCCCCAGCCGCCCCACTCCCACGGAGTGACGTCCACCTCCTTCACCTCTCGCATCTTTGTGTATGGGATGGTTGAGCGCGGGACCCGGATCGGCGACCAGTAACTAAACCCGTGCGTATCCACCTGCAGGGTCCACGACCACGAGGTGAGCACCGCGAAGACGGTCAGTACAGCAACGAGAGAAGACACCCAGATGTTTAAAATCAGGGGCAGCGCCAGAACAGTCGCAACCGTGATGATGAGGACGACTTTGACAGGCTTGTTCATCGGCTCGGTTGTCTTCCACACCGGTGGGCTGTCCTGAGGCGCGCGCATCTGCTTTTCCCCTTGTGAGACATGTGCAAACAATGATTTTAATAGCATGCTATACGGGCGAAAACACACGTTTGCGCAGGTCGTCAGGTGCAGCCGTCATCGCGCGGAGTCGCCCGGAGAGTGCGGGCCGCTGGTTCGCCGGACGACAACTCAGCAGCGTTCGGCAGGGCCGCGGCCAGGGCGGCTCCGCGCGGGCCGAGCCGGCAAAAAGTTTTACCGCTCGGCGAGGTAGTCGAGGTTGGCCTGGGGGACGTCGGTAAGCGCGAGGCGAACCTCGCCGGAGGCCTTGCCCCCGTTGGAGTCCTCGAAAGCGATGGCGGTGTGGAGCTTGAGCATGCGCTTTTCCAGCCGCGACAGGTCGGCGCCCACGACCTCGAACTCGGCGGTGAAATCCTGCGGGTCGATGGGGCGCGAGTAGTGCCCGCTGTTGTCCTGGATGAGGATGTTGGGCAGCTGCCGCTCGAGGTAGTCATCCATCGTCCAGCCGGTCAGCAGCGGGTACTTTCCACTGTCGACAGCGGCGGCGAGCGCCACGTACATGATCTGGTTGTAGCAGATCTGGAACTCAACGGCGTTGAAGTGCCCCGTCGCATCGATGTAGCAGGGCTCGGGGATGCTAAACGACGCCCGAGCTCGCAGCCTTTCCCCCTCGGGGATCTCCACGCTGGCATTGTTCAGGTACACGGTGTCGGTTCCCTTGTAGGGGTGGAGGACGGTGGAGTGGAGGTCGTCCCCGGCGGTGACGCTGATTGTGGTGGTCATAAGTGAGCCTTTCTACTGTGATATATGCCTTCAATTGCATGGTAGGTGCGTCCGCACACTCGCGGCTACATTGGGAGGGCATGAAGTTTGCCTTTCTGCCCAAGCCCTGGGACCAGCCCGTCGCCGAACTTGAGGCGGCCGGGCACGTCCACGTCGCGCTCGAGGACAACCCCGACATGCTGCTGTTTCGGGGCGGGCCCGAGCACTTCCCCGAGCACCTGCCGGACAGCGTCAAGGTGGTGCAGGTGTGCTACGCGGGCGTCGAGGCCCTCGTGGAGGCGGGCACGCTCACGGCGCACGACGTCCGCTGGGCCAACGCCGCCGGGCTATACGACGACACCGTCGCCGAGTCCGCCCTCGCCCTGCTGCTGGCCGTCCTGCACCGGCACAAGGCGGTAAGCCGCGAGTGGAACAACCTGGAGCTCTTCGGCAGCACCGAGTACCTTTTCGACGCCAAAAAGCTCGCCCTGATCGGCGCCGGCGGCATCGGCGCCACGCTGATCTCCTACCTCGAGCCCTTCGGTGTGGAGGTCACGGCAGTCAACCGCTCCGGCCGACCCGTCAACGCGGCGGCGCGCACCCTGGCCATGTCCGACCCGGACTTCCCCGCAGTGTGGGCCGAGGCCGACATCTTCGTCTTGTTGGCGCCGTTGACCGAACAGACCCGCCACCTCGTCGACGGGCAGGCGCTGGCCCGGATGAAGAAAAACGCCGTGGTCATCAACGTCGGGCGCGGCCCGCTGGTGGACACCGAGGCGCTGGCAGACGCGCTGGAAGAAGGCCGGATCGCCGGCGCGGGCCTCGACGTCACGGAGCCGGAGCCCTTGCCCGCCGACCACCGGCTGTGGGACCTCGAGAATTGCGTAATCACCCCGCACACCGCCAACATCCCGCGCTACATGAAGGCCCGCGTGGGCGGGCTTGCACTGGAGAACTGGCGCCTTTTTGCCGCCGGCGAACGGATGCGCACCGAGGTCGAGGTGGAGCGGGGGTACTAGCGGCGCACCGTGCGTTGTTGCGCTGGCGCGTGGGGTGTGTTGAGCCTGGCCGCAGCGGGATGTGAGGTGTTGTGGTCGACCGTGGTCGACCGCAGCGTCAACCGGGGCGCGTTTTCCCAGTTGACCCCAGGGCCCTGAGCGCTGTGGTCGACCGCAACGCAATCCGGGGCGCAGGGCGCCACCGTGCCGCGCTCAGAGGTGACCCCCAAAACCCGCCGGGGAACCGAAACGCACGCCCCGGCTAAGCTGACGGCATGACTGATGCGACAGTGAGCCCGGACCGAGCGGCGGAGCGCGAGGAGGTGCTGGCCAAGGCGCGTGCCGCGAAAAAGGTGGCGCCTGTGGTGGCCGCGCTGGGCGCCCCGGCGAAGAACGCGCTGCTGCTGGCGGCGGCGGACGCGCTGGTCGAGCGCGCGGCGGAGATCCTCGCGGCGAACTCGGGCGACGTTGAGGCTGGGCGGGCCGCGGGGATCGGCGAAGCGCTCGTGGATCGGCTCGCGCTCGACGAGTCCCGCGTCGCGGGCATTGCGGGCGGTTTGCGCCAGGTGGCGGGGCTTCCGGACCCGGTGGGCCAGGTGCTGCGCGGGCACACGATGGACAACGGCATCCGGATGCGCCAGGTGCGCGTCCCGCTAGGCGTGATGGGCATGGTCTACGAGGCGCGCCCGAACGTCACCGTCGACGCTTTCGGCCTGGCGCTGAAGTCGGGCAACGTCGCACTCTTGCGCGGCTCCAAGTCCGCGCGGCGCTCGAACGAGGCGCTGGTCGCGGTGCTGCAGGATGTGGCCGAGCAGCACGGGCTGCCGCGCGAGATCGTGCAGCTGGTGCCGTGTGCGAGCCACGATTCGGTGCGCGACCTCATCACCGCACGCGGGCTTGTCGACGTCATCATTCCGCGCGGCAGCTCACGCCTCATCGAGTCGGTGGTCACCGGCGCGACGGTGCCCGCGATCGAGACGGGAAGCGGCAACTGCCACTTCTACATCGACGCGGCCGCCGACCTGGATTCGGCGATCGGGATGCTGCTCAACGGCAAGACTCGGCGCTGTTCGGTGTGCAACGCGACCGAGACGGCGCTTCTCGACGCTGCCCTCGCCGCCCCCGACAAACTCCGCATTGTCCGGGCCCTGCAGGAGGCGGGGGTGACGGTCCACGGGGACGTCGATAAGCTTGCTGCCTTCGGTGCGGAGAACGTGGTCCCGGCGACGGAGGCTGACTGGGCCGAGGAATACCTCTCTCTCGACATCGCCGTCGCCGAGGTCGACGGGGTCGAGGGAGCCATCGACCACATCGCGCGGTATTCCACGGGCCACACGGAGGCGATCGCCTCGCGGGACGCGGCGACCCTGGCGCGCTTCGCGGCGGCCGTGGACTCGGCGGCGGTGATGCTGAACGCCTCGACAGCCTTCACGGACGGCGAGCAGTACGGCTTCGGCGCGGAGATCGGCATTTCCACGCAGAAGCTGCACGCGCGCGGGCCCATGGGGCTGCCCGAGCTGACCAGCACGAAGTGGATCCTGGAGGGGGAGGGGCAGACGCGCCCCTGACGTGCATCTGGCTATTTGCAGGCCCGTCGCAGCGGGGCACGACGCGCTCGGGCGTTTCGCCGGCCAGGTGCGCTACAGCTGAGCCCCGGCAACCAGTGCCGATAGAGCCGATACACTCGTAGCTCATGGAAGACTCAGGCTCACCCCGCCGGCGCCGGATCGGCGTGATGGGCGGAACCTTCGACCCGATCCACCACGGCCACCTCGTCGCGGCGAGTGAGGTCGCGGACCACTTCGACCTCGAGGAGGTCCTTTTCGTCCCGACGGGCCAGCCGTGGCAGAAGGCGGACCGGCACGTCACCGACTCCGAGGATCGCTACCTGATGACGGTGATTGCCACGGCGTCCAACCCGCGCTTCAACGTCTCGCGCGTGGACATCGACAGGGCGGGGCGAACCTACACCATCGACACCCTCACGGACCTGCGGCAGCTGTACCCGGACGCGGACCTCTACTTCATCACCGGCGCCGATGCGCTCGGCTCGATCATGTCCTGGCACCACTGGGACAAGATGTTCGAGCTGGCCGAGTTCGTCGGGGTGACCCGCCCGGGCTACGAGCTGCGCGAGGACATGCTGCCCAACGAGCACCAGGAAAGGGTGCACCTCATGGAGATCCCCGCCATGGCGATTTCCTCCACGGATTGCCGCGAGCGGGCCAGCGAGGGCAGGCCGGTGTGGTACCTCGTGCCGGACGGGGTGGTGCAGTACATCGCAAAAAATAACCTCTATACCCGCTCATAACTGGCTAAACATGGCACCGACATGCGAGAATATCCGCAGCGACGGACAACTTTGGATATAAGGAACTGCGACATTTGACTGCTTTGCACACCTCCCGTGAACAGGCCGCCGTGGCCGCCCGAGCCGCTGATGAGAAGCTCGGCCGCAATATCGGCGTCATCGACGTCTCCGACGTTTTGGCCATCACCGACATCTTCGTCATCGTTTCCGCCGACAACGAGCGCCAGGTGGCGGCGATCACGGAGGAGGTCGAGGACGAGATGACGGCCGCCGGCCTTGAGCCGAAGCGCCGCGAGGGCAACCGCGAGATGAGGTGGGTGCTGTTGGACTACGGCTCCATCGTCGTCCACATCCAGCGCGACGCCGAGCGCGACTTTTACGGCCTGGACCGCCTCTACGCCGACTGTCCCGTCATCGAGGTCGAGGGGGTCGAGCCCTACCAGCGCCCCGACTCCTTCGACGAGGGCGCTGACGGCGCCGCGACCCGCCGGGTCGACGACATCGAGGACCTCCCGCTCGCTGGGGAGGGCCCCGGCCCCGGCGACGACGAGTACCTGTACTAGGACCGCAGGCTCCGCGAGGCGCCGAAAAGACGCGACGGCTAAGAGGAACGATGAGCAGACGACTAATCATGCTGCGGCACGGGCAGACCGAGTACAACGCCGCCCGGCGTATGCAGGGCCAGCTGGATACCGTGCTCTCGGCGGCGGGCGTTGAGCAGGCGCGTACCGCCGCGCAGCAGCTGAAGGGCGCCGGGATCACCCGGATCGTCTCCTCCGACCTGACCCGGGCGCGCCACACCGCCGAGATCGTCGCGGCCGCGCTGGGCGTGGACGTCACCGAGGACCCGCGGCTGCGCGAAACACACCTGGGGCAGTGGCAGGGCTTAACGCACGAGGAGGTCGACAACGCGCACCGAGGGGCCCGCGCCCACTGGCGCAATAACCCATCCTGGGCGCCGCCGGGCGGCGAGAGCCGCCTCGAGGTGGCCCGCCGCGCCCGGCCCGTCGTCGACGAGCTGATCGCCTCCTACCCGCAGTGGCAGGACAACGCCGTGCTGCTCGTGGCGCACGGCGGGACGATCTCGGCGCTGACCTCGAACCTCCTCGGCTTCGGGGAGGGCCAATACCCGCTACTGAAAGGGCTGGAGAACGTGGCCACCTCTCGCGTGCGCGCCCTGCCGCGCTACACCGAGGGCGGCGACCCGGACTACGACCCCGCGGACCCGGCGCAGGTGGCGTGGTACCTCGACGCGTGGAACCAGGGGGTCAGCGAGTAATGGCCGTACGCATCGTTGTGGACTCCGCCGCGGGGGTCCCCCCGCAGATCGCGGAGCAGTTGGGGATTACCGTCGCGCCGCTGCATGTCACGGAGGAGGACGAGGGATCCGTCACCAGCGCCCTGTCCGCCATCGAGCTTGCCGCAGTCTATGCGCGCCAGCTCGAGCGCGGCGGTGACGAGGGCGTGGTGGCGCTGCATATTTCCAAGAACCTCTCCTCGACCTGGTCGGCGGCGGTTTCCGCTTCGGCCGTTTTCCCGGGCACGGTTCGCGTCGTGGAGACGGGGACGGCGGGGATGGCGATCGCCGCGGCCGCGATGGCGGCGGGCTCGCTGGCGCGCAACGGCGCGAGCCTCGACGAGTGCGAGGAGATGGCGAAGGCGACGATCGCCCGGTCGCAGACATGGCTCTACCTCCACCAGCTCGAGGGGCTGCGCAAGAGCGGCCGCTTGTCGACGGGCACCGCTGTGCTGTCCGCGGCGCTGCTAGCCACGAAACCGATCCTGCGCGTCCGGGAGGGCAAGCTGGAACTCGCCGGCAAGACCCGCACGCAAACGAAGGCCTTTTCCAAGCTCACCGAGCTGGTGCTGGAGCGAGCGGGGGAGGAGCCCGTCTTCGCCGCGGTCCAGCACGCCGAGGCCGAGGAGGCGGCCGAGGCCCTGGCGGGCACCCTGCGCGAGGTGCTTCCCGAAGGATCGAAGATCATGGTGGAGCCGCTCGTCGAGGTCGTCGCCGTTCATACCGGTCCCGGGGCGGTGGGCCTGTCCGTGGTGTTCTCCGAGGACAGCGCGGAGGGCGCCGAGGACTAGGCGCCAGGGCTTAACGAAACCAACGCCAGGGGCCGCGGCTTCGGCGTTGTGCATAACTCGTGGGGTTGAGTGACGGGTCAACGCACTTATCCACACACCGCGCTCGGACGCTGGATGGGACCGGCAGCGGGGCCCTAACGTCCTGGGGTATGAGCGCCAACACTGCCTCCCGGGCAGCCGCCCGGTTGAAGGACCTCACCCGCCCGACGGGGGAGGAAGATGTCATGCACGTCGACTACCCCGCCCCGCGCCTGAACGTTCAGCCGCGCCAGGCCGTCGTCCTGGTCGCGCTCGTGCTCGCCGCCGTGGCGGCGTGGCTCGTGCTGCGCCCCGCCCCTCCCGAGGCCGAGGCGGGGTGGGAAGCGCCAGCCGCGACGACAACCGCGCCGGCCCAGGTCGTGGTTTCCGTGGTCGGCGCCGTGGACAAGCCGGGCCTTGTGACCTTGCAGGAGGGGGCCCGCGTCGCCGACGCGCTGGCCGCTGCAGTACCCAGGCCTGAGGCCGACCTTGTGAGCCTGAACCAGGCGCAGCTGCTTGTCGACGGCCAGCAGCTGCACGTCCTCGCCGTCGGGGAAGCGCCGCCGGCTGCCTCCGCCCCACAGAGCGGACTGATCTCCCTTAACACGGCCGGGGCGCAGGAGCTCGAGGAGCTGCCCGGGGTGGGGGCCGCCACAGCCCAGGCGATCATCGCCCACAGGGAGGCGAACGGACCCTTCGCCAGCGTGGACGCGCTCTTGGACGTGAAGGGCATCGGCCCGGCGAAGTTCGAGGCGTTAAAAGACCTGGTCTCGGTGTAGCCGTGCAGGAGCTGCGACTCGTGCCGGCGGCCGCGGTTGTGTGGGCGGCGGCCCTGGCAACACTGGTCGTTTCCGGCTGGGCGGGGGCGGTGGTCGCGGCCGGGGCCGCTGGGGCGGCTCTGGCAGTGCGCGCGTGGGGCCAGGCTGTGCTTGTCGGCGGACTAGGCGCAGCCTCCGCCGCCGTGGCGTGGGTGCGTCTGCGCATCGCCCGCTCCGCCGAGTTCGCGGGCGAGCTGACCGGCCGGGTCGCGCAGCCCCCGCGCGCGCTCGCCGGGGGCGGGCACCTCGTGCGCGTCCAGGTGCCGGGCTACCCTGGCCAGATCCCGGTGTTCACCCGCGAGCTGCCGGAGGGCATCGTCGCAGGTACCACGGTGAGGGCCGTCGGCAGCGTTTCGGAGAGCAACCGGCCGGGCACGGTGCAGGTGACGCTCAGCGGAAGCGTCGACGTGGTGGCCCCGCCACAGGGGATGGCCGCGCTCGCCGCACACGTGCGCGCCACCTTCACCGACACCGTCGCCGCGCACGTGGCGCCCGGGGCGCGGGGCGTGATCCCAGGGATGGTGCTGGGGGAGACCTCCCTGCAGACCCCGGCGGATGCACAGGCCTTCATCGACAGCGGTTTGTCCCACCTGAGCGTGGTCTCCGGAAGCAACGTCGCCATCGTCACCACCGCCGCCGTCCTGGTCGCCGCAGCGCTGGGCCTCGGCTTGCGCGCCCGGATCGCCCTGGCGGGTGTGGCGCTGATGAGCTTCGCTGCGCTGGTCGGGCCTGAGCCGAGCGTGCTGCGCGCCTCGGTCACGGGGCTGGTGGCGCTGGTTGCCGTCGTGTCCTCCTCCATCGCCGAGCCGCTGCACGCGCTAAGCCTGGCGGTGGTGGGGCTCATCCTCGTGGACTCCAACCTCGCCGTCAGCTACGGCTTTGCCCTGTCGGTTGCCGCCACTGCCGGGATCGTCGCGCTCAGCCCACTGATCTACCGGGCGCTCGCGCCGCTGCGCTGGCCGGACATCCTGACCAGGGCGGTGGCGGTCGCGCTCGCCGCCGACGTCGCCACCGCGCCGCTCGTCGCACTCATGGCCGGGCGGGTGTCCCTCGTGGCGGTCGCCGCAAACATCCTCGTCGCCCCGGTCGTCGCCCCCATCACCGTCCTCGGCCTCGCGGCAGCGCTCATCAGCCTCCTCCCCGGGGGCATGGAGGTTCCGCTGCTCTGGGTCGTGGAGCCGCTCGCGTGGTGGGTGCACACGGTGGCCACGGCTGCGGCGAGCGTGCCTGGCGCCACGGCCACCGCCCAGCCGCTAGAAGTCCTTGTGGCGTACGGGTGGGTACTGGCGGGCCTGTGCGCCGGCAGGCCCGGCGTGACCCTCGCAATCGCCGGCTCCCTGTGCTGTCTCGCCCTCATCGCGCCCGCGCTCACCGCGCCCGCCGTGGCGCCACCGGACAAGGCGGCGACGCACGTCGTCAACACCGAGGAGGACGTGGAACCGGTCCCCGCCGGCACCGAGCTCGTCGTGGTGCTGGAGACGGGCAGCCCGCTGGACCGCCCTGTGAGAACGACCGGGGGGATCCCGGTGCTCTACCCCAATCGCGGCGGCCCCACGCAGCGCGGGCTAAGGGGGTGGAAGCCGATATGATGGGCCGCATGCTCAACCCCGTCCACCTCGTCCTTGGTGAGGACGAGTTCCTCGCCGAGCGGGCCACCGCCGCCATTATCGACGCCGCCGGCCCAGCCGCGGAGCTGACCACGCTGCGCGCCGGAACCGTCACCGAAGGCGAGCTGCTCATGGCCACGAGCCCCTCGCTGTTCGCCGAGGAGCGCATCGTGGTGGTCGAGCACACGGAGCAGGCGGGAAAGGAACCGACGGAGCTGATTCTCCGCGCGGCCGCGGACCCCGCGCCGGGGCTCACGCTCGTGATCAAACACACCGGGGGCGGGCGGCAAAAGGCGATGGTGTCCAAGTTCTCCAAGGTGGCCGAGGTGCACAAGGTCGATCCGCTGCGCGACAAAGAGCGCCACACGTGGGTGACTAACGAGTTCCGCCGTAACGGAGTGCGCCCCACCCCCGACGTCGTCGCGGCGCTGCTCGAATCGGTGGGCTCCGACCTGCGCGAGCTTGCCTCGGCGGTGGACCAGCTCGTCTCCGACACGCAGGGCGAGATCACGGTGGCCAGCGTGCGCGCCTACTACACCGGGGTGGCGGAGGTATCGAGCTTCGATATAGCGGAGCAGGCGGTGGCGGGGCGCGTCGACAAGGCCCTCGCCTCCACGCGCCGGGCGCTGCAGCTCGGGATGAGCCCGGTGGCGATCGCCGCGGCGCTGGCGCTGAAGGTCGGCGACATTGCGCGGCTCTACAACACGAGGGGCAACCCCAACGAGCTGGCGCGAACGCTTGGGATGCACCCCTTCGCGGCGAAGAAGGCGATGCAGGCTGCGCGCGGCTGGTCGGGGGAGGCCGTCTCCGAGGCGGTGATCCTCATCGCGGACCTCGACGCCGAAGTGAAGGGCCAGGGCGGCGACGAGTTCTTCGCGCTGGAAAACGCGGTGCGCCGGATCGCCGAGCTCGCCCGCTAGGGTGCGTGCTAGATTGTCATGCGTGAATGAACACGAAGGTCAGGGCACTGGAGACGTTTCGGAGGAGATCCAGGAGTTCGCGGCGAAGCTGTTTAACTTCGCGCGTAACGGGGACCTGGCACTGCTGGAGTACGTCGATCACGGGGTCAACGTCGACCTCGCCAACCAGGACGGCAACACGCTGCTCATGCTCGCCTGCTACGCGGGCCACGAGGAGCTCGTGCGGGGTCTGGTGGAGCGCGGGGCGGACGTAGACAAGCTCAACGGGCACGAGCTGTCCCCGCTGGCGGGGGTGATCTTCAAGAAGGAAGACGCGATCGTGGAGCTGCTGCTCGAGGCGGGGGCGGACCCGCGGGCGGGGCACCCGGACGCGATCGCCACCGCCAGGACGTTCGGCCGCGACGACCTCGCGGAAAAGATGGAAGCTCGGTGATCGCGCCGGGCGATCTCGCTGCGATCGTCGGCCTCAACCTCGTCGGGGCGGCCGCGCCCGGCCCGGACATCGTCCTGCTGACAAGGACGGCCACCCGCTCCCGCAGGCACGCGTGGGCCACCTTGGCCGGGACGCAAACGGGCGTGCTGTTGTGGGTGAGCCTGACCGTGGTGGGGGCCGCCGCCGTGCTCACGGCGTTTCCGCGCGCGCTGAACTTCGTGCAGCTGGTGGGCGGGGCCTTCCTCATCTACATGGGGTTGAGCAACGCCCTGTCTGGGTGGCGCGAGCGCAACACGCCGCCGGGCGGGCTCGAGGAGGCCGAGGGGAGGCTGGGGTCGCTGACGGCCAGCTACCTGCGCGGGCTGTCGACCAACCTGGCGAACCCGAAGATCGTGCTCGCCCTGTCGGCGATGATCGCGCCCCTCTTGCCGCCGCGGCCCTCCACCCTGAGCGCCGTGGTGGTCATCGTGGCGCTGTGGCTGAGCTCGATGGCGCTGATGGCGGTTGTCGCGCAGGTGGTGTCCACGGAGAAGGTGCGGCGCAAGCTGCTCGCGGCCGGCCCGCGCATCGACATCGCGGCGGGCGTGTTCTTCCTCGTGGTCGGGGTGGTACTCGCCGTGCGCGGGGCGGCGGGGATGGCCTGAGGCAGCCTGATAGCTCGCACGAAAAAGCCCGCCCCGGCAGGAGAAGCTCTGCGTGGGGCGGGCGCGGCAGTGGCACTTAGGCCATCTTGTTCAAGGCGTGGGCCATGTTGGACTTCTTGTTGGCCGCGTTGTTGCGGTGGAAGACGCCCTTGCTCACGGACTTGTCCAGCTTGCGGGAAGCGACGCGCAGCTGCGCCTCGGCGGCAGCCTTGTCGCCGGACTCCACGGCCTCGCGGAACTTGCGGATCTCCGTGCGCACGGCGGAGCGGATGGACTTGTTGCGCTGGCGGCGCTTCTCGTTGGTGAGAACGCGCTTCTTCTGCTGCTTGATGTTTGCCATGTGGTACACCTCTTGGTTTCGGTCGAATCTGATGCGCAGTCGACCCGGGAGGGGTTCTCGCGCCGCCCTTTAAGAAAACGCGGGCCCAAGGTCCTGCTCGCGTAGCGCGGCGCACCCGTGACGTTCCCGGATGCGGACAACCCGTGCAGAATAGCAGGGCGCGGGGTGGGAGGCCAAACCGCACCTAAACCTAGGCTTGCTCACACCCAGTCGAAGCGGTCGCGCAGCCGGTTGGCAATGCGCTCGAAGCGGCGCGGCGGGATGTAAGTGCCGCGCCGGTGCACCTCCGATTCGGGGACCATGAGCGTCTTGTCTAGGCGCACCCAGCAGGGTTCGCCGGTGTCCTCCCATTCGCCGGAGCCGATGCCCAGCCAGTGCTCGTCGTCGCGGTGCTTTTCCTCCGGGGAGATGAGCAGGCCGAGCACGTCTCGGTGCTCGCGGCCGATGACCACCAGGGAGCGCTCCTGCGGCGGGTTGGAGGGCACGGTGACCCAGACGATCTCGCCGGGTTCGGCCTGCCCGTCCATGTCCGGGGCGTAGTAGATGTTGCGGGCGACCTTGGCGGTGGGTTTGACAAGAAGGCGCGAGGCGATCTTGTGCGCGGTGTCGCGGGGCGAGGAACCCAGCCGCTCGTTGAGAAGTGCCAGGCTCTGGTCGAGCGCGCTGGAGTGGTTGCGCTTCGACCGATGGAAAATCATGTGGTGTCCTTGGGGCAGGGGGGGATAGGGGGCGTGTATTTCGTCCACACTACGAGGTGGAACGCGCGTTCACAACTGGTTCTGGCGTGGAATCGGCGTGTTTTGTTTGCCCACGTGGGGCGGTAGAGTGGGCGGAACTATGGCTGCGCAGACGACGAATTTCGCGGAGCAGACGTTCACGGACCCTTCGGCCATCCGGAACTTCTGCATCATCGCCCACATCGACCACGGCAAATCCACCCTCGCCGACCGGATTCTCCAGCTTTCCAACGTGGTGAACGCGCGCGAGATGCGCGATCAGTACCTGGACAACATGGACATCGAGCGCGAGCGCGGCATTACCATCAAGGCTCAGAACGTGCGCCTGCCGTGGACTCCGGCATCGGGCGAGTTCGCCGGCCAGCAGACGATCCTGCAGATGATCGACACTCCCGGCCACGTCGATTTCTCTTACGAGGTCTCGCGCGCGCTCGAGGCGTGCGAGGGCGCCATCTTGCTTGTCGACGCAGCCCAGGGCATCGAAGCCCAGACCCTGGCCAACCTGTACATGGCCATGGACAAGGATCTCGAGATCATCCCGGTGCTCAACAAGATCGACCTGCCGGCGGCCGACCCCGACAAGTACGCCCTCGAGCTGGCCAACATCATCGGCGTCGAGCCGGAGGAGGTGCTACGCGTGTCCGGCAAGACGGGCGAGGGCGTGCCGCAGCTTCTCGACAAGCTCGTCGAGCTCGTCCCGCCGCCCACGTCCGAGTTCGGGGCCGACGCCCCGGCCCGCGCACTCATTTTCGACTCGGTCTACGACACCTACCGCGGCGTGGTCACTTACGTGCGCATGATGGACGGCACACTCGAGCCGAACCAGCAGGTGCAGATGATGAACACGGGCGTGCGCCACGAGATCCTCGAGATCGGCGTGGTCTCGCCCACGATGAAGAAGACGAAGGGCCTGGGCCCAGGCGAGGTGGGCTACCTCATCACCGGCGTCAAAGACGTGCGCGAGACGCGAGTGGGCGACACGGTCACGTGGGCGTCGAAAGGCGCGGACGAGCCTCTGGCGGGCTTCGAGGACGTCAAGCCGATGGTCTACTCGGGCCTGTTCCCCGTCAGCCAGGAGGACTTTCCGGCCCTGCGCGAGTCGCTGGAGAAGCTCCAGCTTAACGACGCCTCCCTGACGTGGGAGCCCGAAACCTCCGTGGCCCTGGGCTTCGGCTTCCGCTGCGGCTTCCTCGGCCTGCTCCACATGGAGATCACCCGCGACCGCCTCGAGCGAGAGTTCGGCCTCGACCTGATCTCCACCGCGCCGTCGGTGACCTACCGCGTCGTGGCGGAGGACGGCACCGAACAGTACGTGCACAACCCCTCGGACTGGCCGGGCGGGAAGCTGCAGGCGGTCTACGAACCGGTCGTGAACATGACCATCATCGTGCCGCAGGAGTTCGTGGGCGCGACGATGGAGCTGTGCCAGTCCAAGCGCGGCGCGATGAAGAACATGGAGTACCTCTCCGAGGACCGCGTGGAGCTGCGCTACATCATGCCGCTCGGCGAGATCATCTTCGACTTCTTCGACATGCTCAAGTCCCGCACGAAAGGCTACGCCTCGCTCAACTACGAGGAGGCCGGCGAGCAGGAGGCCGACCTGGTCAAGGTGGACATCCTGCTGCAGGGCGACCCCGTTGACGCGTTTTCCGCCATCGTGCACAAGGACTCGGCGCAGTGGTACGGCAACAAGATGACGAAGAAGCTCAAGGAGCTCATCCCGCGCCAGCAGTTCGAGGTGCCCGTGCAGGCGGCGATCGGATCGAAGATCATCGCCCGCGAGAACATCCGCGCGCTGCGCAAGGACGTCCTGTCGAAGTGCTACGGCGGCGACATCTCGCGCAAGCGCAAGCTGCTGGAAAAGCAGAAGGCGGGCAAGAAGCGCATGAAGTCCATCGGCTCGGTCACGGTGCCGCAGGAGGCCTTCGTCGCGGCGTTGTCGACCGACGAGGAGTAGGCGCCATGAAGATTCAGCGCGACGGGTTCACCGTCTTCGCCCGCGTGCTTGGCGACGCCACCAAGCCCGCCCTCCTGTTCCTCCAAGGCGGCCCCGGCAACCCCGCGCCCCGCGAGCGCTACGAGTGGATCACGCACGCGCTCACCCGCTACCGGGTCGTGCTGCTGGACCAGCGCGGCACCGGCAACTCCACCCGCATCGACCGCGCCGTGCCCTCGCTCATCAGCGCGGACGTGCTTGCGCGCCTGCGCGCCGACTCCATCGTCGCCGACGCCGAGGCGGTGCGGGCCGAGCTGGGCATCGAGCGCTGGGACGTGCTGGGCCAGTCCTTCGGGGGGTTCTGCCTGGCGCACTACCTGTGCGCGCACCCGGATAGCGTGGGCAACGCTTTCTTCACCGGCGGGCTGCCCACCCTCACGCGCGGGGCGGAAGATGTCTACCGCGCCACTTTTGCCAAGCTCAAGGCCCGGCACCTGAGGTTCTACCGGGAGGTACCGTTTGCCGAACGGCGCGTGCGCGAGGTGTGCCGCCACCTGGACAACTCGGAGGAGACGGTGCCCACCGGAGAGAGGCTGAGCTCCCGGCGCTTCCGCACCATCGGCGCGGCCCTCGGGCAGGAGGGAGGCTTCGAGGCTCTCGCCGCGCTGCTGGAGGAGCCCTTCCACCCCGGCGGGGCGCTGCGCACCGACTTCCTCGCCGAGGTGGGCCAGCGCGTCTCCTTCGAGCGTGACCCTCTCTACGCCGCGATCCACGAGACCATCTACGGCGGCACCGTCGCGGGCGCGACGAACTGGGCGGCCGAGCGGGTTGCGCAGACGCTGCCGGGCTTCGCCCCGGACGCCGACCCCTCGGACGAGGAGTTCTACCTCACCGGCGAACACGTCTTTCCTTTTCAGTTCGCCGAGGACCCGGCGCTTCGCCCCTTCGCGCAGGCGGCCGACGCCCTGGCCGCCAAAGAGGACTGGGGCAACCTCTACGCGGGCGCGGCGCGTTTCGGCAACGCTTACGCGGTGGTCTACACCGACGACGTCTACGTCCCGCGCGAGCTCTCGCTCGAGACCGCCGAGGTCTTCGGCGCGCGGGTCTATGAGACGAGCGAATGGCAGCACGACGGGCTGCGCCGCCACGGCAAAGAGGTGCTCGAGGCTCTGTTTGGCATGGCTGAGCAGCGCAGATAACGATAAATCACATGCCTGTCACGGTGGGGTTATGATGACAGGCATGCAGGCACCTTTCCCTCGCGAGCAGGCCCAGCTGAGCCCCGCGGAAGTGAGCGAATTTGACCAGCTGACGAGTGTTTTCGAAAGGGACGAAGAACACCTCCTCAACCCCGCCCTGATGTTCTACGTCACCCGCTGAGCCGCTCGCGCTGCCAAGAGGCTGTGAGCGGGTTAGGATACGGGCGTGAAAAAGACTGCCTCCGCCCTTATTGCCCTGGTGAGCTCCGCCGCGCTCGCGGCCCCCGCCCTCGCCCAGCCCCTCGACCACGTCAACGTGCAGCTGCCGGAGGAAGCGCCCATCTCCCTGCCGCAGCTGCGCAGCCAGATCAGTGGTTCCTCCACCGGCGCCGTCCCGGTGCAGCACCCGGGCGCGCCCGTGCCGGTGCCCTTTACCCCGGACTACCTCGCCGGCTTCATCTCGGACATCTCCTCCTACAACCACGGCATTTACGCCCAGGTCAACGGCCTGTTCCCGCACGTGCGCGACAACGAGCCGGAGGCGATGGCCGCGAACCTGGAGACGGTTGTGCGCATCAACAACACCGCCACCCCGGAGCAGATCCGCCAGGCGCAGGTGGACGCCGTCGTCTCGGAGGGAGGCCTCGTCTCCGCGCTCTCGTTCGCCCTCGGCGAGGAGTTCGGCGCAGCCCTGCGCGCCTCGCTGGCCGAGGGGCGCCTGCCCAAGACCTCGTACCTGCTGGATAACGGCTACCTTTCGCGCGCGGGCGGGCTTGCTTCCTCGACGCTGATTGAGAAGCAGATTTTCAACTTCCCGCGCCCGCACGTCGTCGCGCCGGAGCGCATTAAGCGCTACAACACCCCGGAGACAGGCGACCTGTACCTGAGCTCCAACTCCTTCCCCTCCGGCCACACCAACCAGGCGGCCTGGGTGAGCGCCCTTCTTGCCTACATGGTCCCCGAGCTCGCCCCGCAGCTGCTCTACCGGGGTGCGTCCTCCGGCCACTCCCGCATCGTCCTCGGCGTGCACTACCCGCTCGACGTGATCGGCGGGCGCATGTCCGGCTACGCCGCCGCGGCGGACCGCCTCAACGACCCGAAGATGCGCGACGCGCTCAACCAGGCGGCCGCCGAGCTACGCGCCGAGATCGAGTGGCGCACCGGCAAGCCCATCGCGCAGCTCGTCGCCAACGACACTCCCTTTGCCACCGACGCCCAGGCCGTCGCCGGCATGAGCGAGTGGATGGGCTACGGCCTGCCCACCGTCTACGTGCCCGACGCGCCCATGATCGTGCCGCAGGCCGCCCCGGTGCTGCTGGAGTCGCGCTTCCCCGAGCTGACCTGGGAGCAGCGCGCGGAGGTGCTGCGGCGCACCGCCGCCCCGGCCGGCAACCCGCTCGACTGGCAGGCGGAGGGCGGCTCCTGGCAGCGCATCAACCTCGTCGCCGCGACGGCCGCGCAGGTGACCGTCAACCCTGACGGCTCGCTGACGATCAACTAGCGGTCAACCAGCTAGGGCAGGCGGGCGTCGAGAAGCGAGCGCGTGTACGGGTGCTCCGGCGCCGCCCAGATGTCTTCGGTGGGGCCCTGTTCGACGATGCGCCCTTCGTGCATGACGGCGACGGTAGGGCACAGCTCGCGCACGACTCCCAGGTCGTGGGAGACGAACACGAGGGTGTTGTCGGCCACGACCTCGTCGATGAGCTCGAGCACCTGGGAGCGGAGGGTGACGTCGAGGGCGGAGACGGGCTCGTCGGCAAGCATGATCGTGGGCCGGGGCGCGGCCGCGCGGGCGATGGAAACCCGCTGGCGCTGCCCGCCCGAGAACTCGCGCGGCAGGCGCGCCCCCGCGCCCGCGAGGCCGACCTGCGCGAGCACCTGCTCCGCGCGTTGCTCGGTGGCGCCCGTCTCCGTGATGGAGGCGGCCACGGGCAGGCGCGGGTCGAGGGAGGAGTAGGGGTCCTGGAAGACCATCTGGAGGCTGCCCTCGACGCGCACGCGGCCGCTATCGGGGGAGGAAAGGCCGGCGATGACGCGCAGCAGGGAGGTCTTGCCGGAGCCGGAGCCGCCGACGATACCGAGGCGCTCGCCGCGGCGCACCTGCAGCGAGACCCCGTCGAGGGCGCGGGTGGCCCCGCGCGAGAGCGAGACCTCCTCGAGCGCGATCACGGGCTCGCCGAGCGCGCGCGGCGGCGCGGGGGCACCGGGGCGGGAGGCCGCAACAAGGGCGCGGGCGTAGGGGGAGTCGGGGGCGACGGTGCGACCGTCCTTGAACACCACAACGCGCTCGGCCATGCGGCGCACCACCGCGACATCGTGGGAGATGAACAGGAGGGACATCCCGCGGGATTCCACGAGCCCGTCAATCAGGTCGAGCACCTGGCGCTGCACCGTGACGTCGAGGGCGGTGGTGGGTTCGTCGCAGATGAGGACGTCCGGGTCGGAGGCGAGCGCCGCGGCGATGAGCACGCGCTGGCGCTGCCCGCCGGAGAGCTCGTGCGGGTAGGCCTCCGGCCTGTCCACCCCCACCTCCGCGAGCAGCTGTCGGGCCCGCGCGCGGTCGCGGCTGACCTGGCGGCCCACGCGCATAAGCGGGTCGAGGGCGCTGAGCGGTTCCTGGAAGACCATGGCCACCGTGCGCCCGCGCACGCGGCGGCGCACGCGGTCGGGGGTGCCCACCATCTCGGTGCCCGCCACGGTGATGGAGCCGGACTGAGGCAGGGTGTCCACCAGCCCCATGATGGACAGCGCGGTTAAAGATTTGCCCGAGCCGGACTCGCCGATGATGCCCACGCGCTCGCCGCGGGCGACGTCGAGGGAGACGGAGTCGAGGATGCCGGGGATGGTGAGGCCTTTAACGCTGATCACGCCCGCCCCCGATCAAATTGACGCCCAGTACTGTCACGGCGATCGCCAGGCCCGGCCACAGTGCCAGGTGCGGGTCGGTAGCCAGGTAGGGCTGGCTGGCCTGCAGCATGCGCCCCCACGAGGCGTAGGGTGCGGGGGCGCCCAGGCCGAGAAAGGATAGCCCCGACTCCGCGAGGATCGCCAGCGCCAGCGCGACGGAGACCTGCACCCCGACGAGCGGGGCGATGTTCGGCCACACGTGGCGGGCCGCGATGCGCGGGCCGGGCACGCGCGAGAGGCGGGCGGCGAGGATGTAGTCCTGGCTCATGACCTGCAGCGTCGCCGCGCGCGCGACGCGGGCGAAGCCGGGGATCCCCGCCAGCCCGATGGCGAGCACGACCACCCAGATGCCCGCCCCGAACACGGCGGTGAACACGATGGCGAGCAGCAGCGCGGGGAAGGCCAGGGCGAGGTCGTTGAGGCGCATGACGGCGGATTCGACGAAGCCGCGGCGCATCCCCGCCCAGACCCCCAGCGGCACGCCCGCCACGGCGGAGGCCGCCACCGCGCCGAGGGCGGCGAAAAGCGTCACGCGGGCGCCCGCCATGATGCGCGAGGCGATGTCGCGGCCGAACTGGTCGGTGCCCAAAAGGTGCGCCCAGCTCGGGCCCTCGAGGCGGGCGGCGGGTTCGGCCCGGAGGGGGTCGTAGGGCGTCCACACCAGCGAGAGCAGCGCGAGCGCGGCCACCGCGGCGACGATGCAGATTCCGGCGATGCGCTGGCGGCTCACGCGGGCCTCCTCACCCGCGGGTCGATCACCGCGTACGCGAGGTCCACCAGCAGGTTCACCGCCAGGGTGAAGGCGACCAGCAGCATCATCACGGACTGCACGGTGGTCAGGTCGCGGTTGGCCACGGCCCCCAGCAGCATCGTGCCCAGCCCGGGGATGGTGAACACGCGCTCGATCACCACGGCCCCGACGACCAGGGTGGACAGCTGCACCCCGGTGACGGTGACGACGGGCAGCGCCGCGTTCTTCATCGCCCGCGTGAAAAGCACGTTGCTTATCGACGCCCCCTTCGCCCGCGCCGTACGCACGTAGTCCCTGCCCATCTCGGCGCGCACGGCGCTGCGCACGTAGCGGGTCAGTATCGCCGCCTGCACCAGCGACAGCGCGGCCACCGGCAGTACGAGGTGAGCGGGGCTGCCCCACCCGTTGGCGGGCAGCCAGCCGAGGTGCACCGAAAACACCGCGACGGCGAGGATGCCCACCAAAAAGCTGGGGGTGACGATGCCGAGCTGGGTCAGCGCCCCCACCGCCGCCGCGTCGGGGGTGCCCTCCCGGCGCGCGAGGTAGATCCCGAGGGGCACCGCGAGAGCGAGAGAGACGGCCATGGCCAGAATCGTCAGGGTGAGCGAGACACCCGCGCGCTGCACCACCTGCGGGGTGATGTCGGTGGCGCTGGCCATGGACACACCGAAGTCGCCCGTCAGCAGCCCCCCGACCCAGTCGAGGTACTGGATAACAAGCGGCCGGTCGGTGCCGAGCGCGGCCGAAAGCTGCGCCACGGCCTCCTCGGTGGCGACGACCCCGAGGGCGATGCGCGCCGGGTCCCCGGGCACCGCCCGCAGCAGGAGGAAGATAATCACGCTGGCGATAAACAGCAGCGCGAGGAAGCGCGCCGCGCTGCGCGCGAGGCGATACGTCACGGGGCCTCCTTCGAGATGCGCGCGAGCGGCAGCGAGTCCGTGACCACGTTCGGGTTCACCCCGCCGACCCCGGGGGCGAGCAGCACGATGTTCGGGGCGTTGACGAGGGTCAGCGCGGCCGCGTCCGCCATGATCTGGTCCACGGCGGCGCGCATGTTCTCCTCCTGCGCGCCGACCTCGGCGGCGGCGAGGAACTCGCGGGCGCGTGGGGAATCGTAGCCCAGGTAGTAGTCGGGGCTGCCGAAGAGCATGGGCACGTCGCGCGGCTCCACGTGCGCGACGAGGGAGGCCTGGTAGTCGTGGCCGTGGAGCACCTGGTTGAGCCACACCGCCGGGAACTCGACAGTTTCGAGCTGGACGTCGAAGCCGACGTCGCGAAGCTGCGAAAAGATCAGCTCCGCGGCGGCTTGCGCGTAGGGCAGGCTGGGCACGGTGATGGTCACCTGCGGGCGGCGCCCGGCGAGGAGTTCGCGGGCGCGCGCCGGGTCGAAGGGGTAGTAGTCGCGGCCTGTGAACCAGGGATCCGTCGGGGGCACGGGGGCGCCGCCGGTGTCGGCGGCCATGCCGTTGTAGACCACCTGGTTGAGCGCGGCCCGGTCGATGGCGTGGGCTGCGGCGCGGCGCACGGCCGGGTCGTCGAAGGGGGCGGCGCGGTTGTTCATGCTGAACAGTACCTCCCCGTTGGTCGTGCCCACCTCCACACCGATGTCGTCGGGCAGGGCGCCGATAAGCTCGGGGGCCTGCATCGACCAGACCACGTCGACGTCGCCGACGCGCAGGGCGTTGACGGCGGAGACCGGGTCGGGGAAGTAGCGGATTGCGGCGTCGCGCACGGCCTGCGCGCCCCAGTAGTCGGGGCGGGCGGCGTAGGTGATGGACTCGCCGGGGGTAAAAGAGCTCACGGTGTAGGGCCCGGTGCCCAGCGGGTCGGTGGCCAGGCGCTCGACGGAGGCCGGCGCCATCATCGCGCCCGTCAGGGTGCCCATGGACCACAGCCAGTTCGTCGACGGCGCGTGCAGCTCCACGCGCAGCGTGCGCGGGTCGAGCGCCTCGGCGGAGGCCACCGGGTCCATTTGGGCCTTCAGGGCGTTGACCCAGTGGTCCTGGACGTAGGCGATGCTGAAGGCGGCGGTTGAGGCGTCGAAAAGCGTGCCGTCGCTGAAGCGCACGCCCTCGCGCAGGTGGAAGGTGTAGACGGTGCCGGAATCGTCGACCTCCCAGCTCTCGGCGAGGAGGGGCTGGAGGGTGCCGGAGTCGTCGACGCGCACGAGGGTTTCGTAGACGTTGCCCATGAGGGCCTGCGGGGCGGCGGCGCCGGAGACGGTGGTGAAGTCGAGGCCCGCCGGCGGGGCGGAGGCGGCGACGACGAGCTCGTCGTGGTGCGCTACCGGGGCCACAGGCGCGGCGGCGCAGGCTGCGAGCGGGGCGCACGCTGCGGCCGCGACAAGCGCGCCGACTCGGTGGGGTGTCATGGGTGAATACGCTACACAACACCCCCGACATCCCCCGCCACAGCTGCTTTTACAGCCCCCAGGCGTCGGCGAGGATCTCCATCCCGCGCAGCGACTCACCGGAGCTGCCGGCCTGCACGGACACCATGAGCTCGTCGGCCTTAGCGTGCTCGGTGAACCACGTCAGGTAGTCGCGCACCTGCTCGCCGGTGCCGGCGGCGGTGTAGCGCAGCATGCCGGTGATCTGTCGGCCCTGCGGCGAGTCGACGACGGCGTCGAGTTGGTCGTCGTTAAGCACCTGCCCCCGGCGCCCCATGAGGGCGCGCACCCGGTTGCGGTGCACGATGTGCGTCTGGCGCGCCGCGTCGTCCTCGCTGTCGGCGGCGGTGACGTTGACGGCCGCGATGACGTAGGGCTCGGGGTAGCGCTCGGAGGGGGTGTAGTTCTCGCGGTAATAGGTCGTCGCCTGCTCCAGGTGCTGCGGCGCGAAGTGGGAGGCGAAGGAGTAGGGCAGGCCCATCTGGGCGGCGAGGGAGGCGCCGAACATGGAGGAGCCGAGGATGTAAAGCGGCACGTTCGTGCCCACGCCCGGGAAGGCGGTGACGCCCGGGATGGGCGAGTCGGAGGACAGCCAGGCCTGCAGCTCGGCCACGTCGGAGGGGAAGCGCTCGGCGGACAGCGGGTCGCGGCGCAGCGCGCGGCCGAGCGTCTGCTGGTCGGTGCCGGGGGCGCGGCCCAGGCCCAGGTCAATGCGGTCCGGGTAGAGCTCGGCGAGCATGCCGAACTGCTCGGCGATGACGTACGGCGAGTGGTTCGGGAGCATCACCCCGCCGGCGCCGAGCCGGATCGAGTTGGTGCGCGCCCCGATGTGGGAGATGAGGACGGCGGGCGAGGAGGAGACAATCGTGGTCATGTTGTGGTGCTCGGAGTACCACACGCGCGCAAACCCCAGCTCCTCCGCCTTTTGCGCGAAAGCCACGGAGCGTTCCATGGATTCGGCGGCGGATTCGCCGGGGTAGACCGTGCAAAAATCAAGGAGGGAAAGTGGGGTATTCATACCCCCACGCTACGCCTCTGTTAGGAAGCGGTGATGACCTCCCCGTCCACGGTCTCGTTCGTGCCAATCTCCATCGGTGCGCGCGGGCGCGCCAGGTCGATGACGATGCCCACGAGGAACGTGACACCCACGGGCAGGACCCAGCCGAGGCCCTCCTCCTGCAGCGGAGCCCACTCCACCAGCGGGGCGAGAGCCTCGGCGCCCCAGCCAAGCGAGATGAAGGTCTCGAGGGCGGACCAGATGACGGCGACCCAGATGGGCAGGAAGAAAGCCCAGGTGAAGCGGGTGCGGGCGCGGAACGCGGGCTCGATCAGCGTGACCAGGATCAGAGCGATGGCCGGCGGGTAGAGGAACTCGATGACCGGCGCGGCGATGGAGATGACGAAGTCGAGGCCCTGGGTGGCGATGACCATCGACGTCACGGCGAAGATGCTGGCCCAGGTGTGGTAGGAACCCGCGAACTGCTCAGAGAAGTACTCGCCGGTGGCGGTGATCAGGCCGACGGCCGTGGTCAGGCAGGCGAGGAGGACAACGAGGGAGAAGACCGCCTGGCCGGCGTCGCCCATGGTCAGGTTGGAGGCGTCGGCAAGGAGCTCCGCGCCGTTGTCGTACTGCTCCGCGTTCGGGATGACGCGGCCGATGGAGCCCAGCCCCAGGTAGATCAGGGCCAGCATGACGCCCGCGCCGACGCCGGCGAGGATGGTGCCGTTGACCACGGCCCTGCCCTCGGAGAAACCGCGGTAGCGCAGGGTGGAGATCACCACGATCGAGAAGGCGAGCGCGGCGATGGAGTCCATGGTGAGGTAGCCCTCGAGGAGGCCGGAGGTGAACGCGCCGTCAGCGTAGACGTCGGTGGGCTCGGAGGGGGCGGACTCCCACTGGGTCAGGGCCACGGCGATCATGATGACCAGCAGGATGATCAGCGCCGGGGTGAGGAACTTACCCAGGGTCTGCATGATGGTGTTCGGGTTCCACGACAGCGCCAGGGCGATACCGAAGAAGACGATGTTGAACACGGCCGAGGCGAACAGCCCCTCGATGCCGAACAGCGGGGTGACGGCCGTTTCAAAGGTCACGGCGCCGGTGCGCGGCAGCGCGTAGAAGGCGCCGATGGACAGGTACGCCAGCACGGGGAAGACAACGCCGAAGACGACGCCCGCGCGCTGCGCGAGGTCGCGCACGTTGCTGCCCGACAGGGCGATGGCGATCACGGCGAGCACCGGCAGCAACGCGCCGGTGCCCAGGAAGCCGAGGATGGCGGGCCAGAAGTTGTCGCCGGCCTGGACGGCGAGCAGGGGCGGGAAGATGAGGTTGCCCGCGCCGAAGAACATGGAAAACAGAGCCAGGGCGGTGACGACAATGGCGGTGGGGGAGCCGCCTTTCGCGCCCGCGGCGGTGCTCGCAGCGGTGGAAGCCATGGAAAACCCTCCTTAAGTGACATGGAACTCACCTAGAGTAGCGTGTCACGCGGGTAAAAATCCAACTTTTTGGAATCTAACGTCCCGCCGCGTGGGACGCCAGCTCCTCGATCGCCCGCAGCGGGATCTCCACCCAGTCCGGCCGGTTGTTCGCCTCGTACACCACCTCATAGGCGGCCTTGTCCGCCACGTAGGCCGCGAGGATCGGCCCCGCCTCAACGCCGTAACCGGCAAGAAGCTTATCGACGCCCCCCTGCTCCCACTCCTTATCCTTCCCGCCCACCGCGGCGGCGTAGCCGAAGGAGCGCACCATCCCGGCGACGTCGCGCAGCGGGTGGTCGGGCGCGCGGCGCTGCGACAGCGGGCGCGCCGGCTCGCCCTCGAAGTCGATGAGGAACCAGCGCTCGCCTGCTTTAAGGGTCTGCCCCAGGTGCAGGTCCCCGTGGATGCGCTGGACAGCGGCCCCCTCGTCGGGGATGCGCGCGTAAAGTTCGCGCAGGTCCTTTTCGTACGGGGCGAGGACGTTGGCCTGCGGCAGCAGCTCGTCGAGGTGCGCGTTAAGGCCCGTGCGCAGCTCGGAGCCTGCGACGGTGCGGGTGCCGAAGGCGCTGGCGAGTGCGTCGTGCACCGTGCGCACCGCCGCGCCCAGCTGCGTCGGGTCGCCGAGCTTGCCGGAGGTGGCCAGCTCAAACCCGTCGGCCCCGCCGACGATGAGTTCTTGCTGCATGGCCAGCGTCGCTCCGCCGCGCGTGACGTGCCCGCGCACGCCCGCCACGTTCGGGCACTGCGCGATGGCGGTGAGCAGCTCCACGTCCGGGTTGACGCCCTGCTCGAGGCGGCGGAACACCTTGAGCACCCACTTTTCGTCGACGACGAGGGAGGTGTTCGACTGTTCTGCGCCGAGGGGGCGCGCCACGGACCCGCCCACCGTTCCGTTCACCTCGCCGAAGCGGGAGACGTGATCCAGGTAGGCCTGCGCCCCGGCGTCGGTGCCTAGGGCGTCGGCGTCGCCGCCGAGAAGCACCTGGTAGGCGTCGGTCACGCCGCCGTGGCTGACGTCGAGGATGCGCCACTCAAACCCGCCGACCTCCTCGCGCGCGGCCACCTCCACGGAGTCGACCGGCTCCGACTTCGCCCCGTAGAAGCGCTCCTGGCTGATATCAAACATGCTCGCGCTCCCGGGAGGAGATGTCGAACCAGAAGAAACCGTGCGGGGCGAGGGTGACCAGCCACGGCAGCTCACCGATGGCGGGGAACTCGACCCCGCCCGACAGCTCCAGCGGCACCACCCCGTTGTACTGGCCCAGCTGCATCTCCACCGGCTGCGGGCGCGAGCTCATGTTGTGCACGCACAGGATCCGCTCGTCGCCGTACTCGCGGATGAACGCTAAAACCTGCTCGTTGCCGTGCTCCACCTCGGCGTAGGAGCCACGGCCGAAGGCCTGATACTGCTTGCGGATGTGCACGCGCTCGCGCACCCAGTGCAGCAGGGAGTTGTCCCGGTTCATCTGCGACTCGACGTTGACGATGTGGAAGCCGTACTGGTCGTTGCGGATCGGCGGCAGGTAGAGCCGCTCCGGGTCGGCCTTGGAAAAGCCGCCGTTGCGGTCGTTGGACCACTGCATCGGCGTGCGCACCCCGTCGCGGTCCGTCAGCCAAATGTTGTCGCCCATCCCGATCTCGTCGCCGTAGTACAAAAAGGGCGAGCCCGGCAGGGACAACAGCAGTGCGTGCGCCAACTCGAGCCGGTCGCGGTGCCCGCCCAGCAGCGGCGCTAGGCGGCGCCGGATGCCCACGTTGGCGCGCATGCGCGGGTCCGTGGCGTAGTTTTTGTACATGTAGTCGCGCTCGTCCTCCGTGACCATCTCGAGGGTGAGCTCATCGTGGTTACGCAGGAAAATGCCCCACTGCGCCGTCTCCGGGATGTCCGGGGTGGTGCGCAGGATATCGATGATCGGCTGCGCATTTTCCTGGTGGATACCCATGAAAATGCGCGGCATGACGGGGAAGTGGAACGCCATCTGGCACTCGTCCCCCTCGCCCTCGCCGAAGTAGGCCACGACCTCGTTCGGCAACTGGTTCGCTTCCGCCAGGAGGAAGCGGCCGGGATACTCGTCGTCGAAAAGCGCGCGGACCCGCTTGATGAACTGGTGGGTCTCCGGCAAGTTTTCCGAGTTCGTGCCCTCGCGCTCGAAAAGGTAGGGGATGGCGTCGAGGCGGATGCCGTCCATGCCGAGCTCGAGCCAGAAACGTATGACGTCCAGGATCTCCTCCTGCACAGCCGGGTTGTCGTAGTTCAGGTCCGGCTGGTGGGAGAAGAAGCGGTGCCAGAAATACTGCTTGCGCACCGGGTCGAAGGTCCAGTTTGATTCCTCGGTGTCAATGAAGATGATGCGCGAGCCCTCGTACTTCGTCGGGTCGTCCGACCACACGTAGTAATCGCCGTAGGGCCCCTCCGGATCCTGGCGCGACTCGCGGAACCACGCGTGCTGGTCCGAGGTGTGGTTGATGGGGAAGTCCGTAATCACGCGAATGCCGCGCTTGTGGGCCGAGTCGACGAGGTTGACGAAGTCTTCCACCGTGCCGAACTCCGGCAGCACCTTGCGGAAATCCCGGATGTCGTAACCGCCATCTTTCAGCGGGGAATCATAAAACGGCGGCAGCCACAGGCAGTCCACCCCCAGCCACTGCAAGTAATCGAGCTTCTCCTCGACGCCCTTCAGCGTGCCCGAGCCGGTCGCGTCCGGGTCATAAAAAGCGCGCACGAGGACCTCATAGAAAACAGCGTCCTTGTACCACTCGGGGTCGGGGCGCTGCCAGGGTTCTTCGACGGGGGCGGGGAGCTTGAAATCAGATGCCTGGGGGGTTTGGTCCATGCTGCCCCAGAGTAGCGGCGAAATGTAGGGCGGGCCGCGCGGGTTGGGGGTGCGTCGGGGTTGGCTGTGGTGGCTGTGCGGTGCGCTGGGGTCGACCGCGGCCGACCGCAACGAAAAGTGGGGCGGAAAACCCCTGGTGGCCCGGTGGCAGGGTGCGCTGGGGTCGACCACGGTCGACCGCAACGAAAAGTGGGGCGGAAAACCCCTGGTGGCCGGGTGGCAGGGTGCGCTGGGGTCGACCACGGTCGACCGCAGCGAAAGGCGGGGTGGAAAACCCCAGGGGGAAGGTGCTTCGTCAGCTCTCTAAAACGTCGTCGCCATCGGCGCGGAAGCCGTAGGCTTTGAGCCGCTCGCGGTCCACGGCGCTCGACGACGCGGTCAGGGAGAGCAGCTCGGCGTAGATTCCGCCGGAGGCGGCCAGCTGGGCAGGTGAGCCGATTTCGTCGATGCGGCCGTCGCGAAGCGTGATGATGGTGTCCGCGTCCGCGATGGTGGACAGGCGGTGGGCGATCATGATGGTGGTGCGGTCCTTCATCAGCTCGTCGAGTCCGGCCTGGACGGCGCGCTCGGCCTTCGTGTCCAGCGCCGAGGTCGCCTCGTCGAGGATCAGGATGGGGGCGTCCTTGAGCATGGCGCGGGCCACGGCGATGCGCTGGCGCTGCCCGCCGGACAGGCGCAGGCCGCGCTCGCCGATGACGGTGTCGTAGCCCTGCGCGAACCGGGTGATGAACTCGTGGGCGTTGGCGCGCTTGGCCACCTCGATGACCTCGTCCTCCGTTGCGCCCGGTGAGCCGTAGGCGATGTTGGAGAAGATGGAACCGGAAAACAGCGCTGGCTCCTGGAAGACGACGCCAGTGGTGGCCCGCAGCGTCTCGGCGTCGAGTTCGGCGACGTCGCGCCCGCACACGACGAGCCGGCCCTGCTCGACGGGGTAGAGGCCGAGCAGGAGGTTGACCACCGTCGACTTGCCGCCCCCGGACTCCCCGACCAGGGCGATCTTCTCGCCGGCGCGGGCGGTAAAACTGATGTCCCGGAGTACGGGTTCGCCGGGAGCGTAGGCGAAGGTGACACGGTCGAAGGCGATGACGGGCTCGCGGACCGGCAGCGGGGAGTGCGCGGTGGGGGTGAGTGCGGGGGCGTCGCTGGCGCCGGTTGCCGCGACGAGCTGCTGGTTGGCGGTGGGCTCCACGGGCTCGTCCATGACGGCGAAGTAGTCGCGGGAGCCGGCGACGGCGCGTTGGGCGGAGTCGACGATCCAGCTCATCATCTCAACCGGCTGGCGCGCCATGGTGACCATCTGCAGGAGCATGACCATTTCGCCGATGGTGAACTGGCCGGTCAGCGTGCGCAGAAAAACGATGAGGTAGATGCCCAGGAAAATTACCGTCATGGCTACGCCGCGGATCGTGTCCATCGAGTGCCACCAGCGCGATTGCGGCCTGGTCAGGTCGACGGTTTCGGCGTAGTGGCGCCCGAAGGTGTCCAGCTCGCGCAGTTCGGCGACGAAGGACTTGGTCACCTTGATCTGGCCGACGACTTCGGCGAAGCGCCCGTTTGCGTCGTCGACACGCGCGTTCTTCGCTTGCTCGAAGCCCTGCCAGTGCCGGGAGGTGAGCGCGGTGAGCCAGGTGTAGAGCGGGAAGAGGATGGCCAGCAGGATAGTCAGCGGCCAGTAGTAGTAGGCCGTGATGGCGAGGATCGCCGCGACCTGCAGCAGCATGGGCAGGAAGTTGTTGGAAAAGGACTGGATGAACTGCGTGACGTTCGCGATGGACCGGTCCAGGCGCGCGATGATTGTGCCGGTGACCTGGGCGTCGAAGTAGCGCTGCGGCAACGACAGGAGCTTGGCGAAGTAGCGCGTGGACAGGATCTGGCGCATCCGGGCGACCATGACGTCACCGAGGTAACCCGACACGTTGCGCAGCGCCGCCGCGCCCGCCTGGACGGCGAAGAGGGCGACGGCCAGCCACGCGATGGTGCGGGTGGGGGCGGGCGGTGGGGCGTCGGAAAGCGTTGCGACGATGGTGTCGGTCGCTTCGCGGATGATGAACGGGGTGGCCAGTCCGAGGGCCGCGACAGCGCTGGAGATCACCACAACAGCCAGGTAGAAAGGCCACAGCGCCGACGCGCTGCGGACCACGCGCGTTAAAGACTGCATAATTGCCCGATGCTAGTCGGGCTGTACAGTAGAGGAGAATTGCTCCAAACGCGCTGTACATCACAGAAATGGGGAACCCCCGGCTATGACTTCACGCCTGAACCGCCACGCCGCGGCGGCCACCGTCGCCGCTTTGACCGCGCTGAGCCTGTCGGCCTGCGGGGCGGAGGACAACACCTCACCGGCCGCCGACGCGGAGATCGAGGTGAGCACGCCGACCGCGGCGCCTGAGGAAGACTTCGAGGTCAACGACGCCAACAACATCACCACCGACGAGATCTCCGGCGAGAAGGTCGAGGACCCGGGCATGGAGGTGTCCTACACGTGGCAGGGGACAAACGTGGCCAACAACGGCGGCAGCATCGTCATTGTCGCGGTGACGAACGAGTCGGACGTCCCCATGCCGGCGGACGCCCTCGGCCAGCCGACGCTGTCCTACACCACCGACGGGACCAACAAACAGGAGGCCCAGCCGCTCGACGCGCAGCAGTCGGGCGTGGACATCGTGGGGCTGGACCTGCCGCTCGGGCCGGGGGCGACCGCGAACCTGAAGTACCCGTTCGACGTGCCCACCGGCAACCTCTGGGACGCCGAGTTCACCATTGGCAACGTCACCTTCGAGGGCAACCTCAACAACTAGGACAATCTAGCTCGGACAACTTACGCGGTGCGGAACGCCTCCCGCATGTAGCCGAGCGGGTCGTGGACGATGTCGCGGCCCGGGCCGTCGATCTCCGCGCGCAGCACCTGGCGCTTCGGGCCGTACTCGGGCCAGCCGGGGCGGGCGCCGCCGCAGTAGGCCAGCAGCCAGTCGTTGAGGCGGGTTCCTGGGGTGAACAGGGTCTCCAGCTCGCCGGAGTGGCGCAGCGGGCCGTACGCCGAGACGAGCTCGGCTTGCCAGATCGGGCCGGGCGCGCGCTCGGAGACGGCGTCGACCCAGCGGCGGATCAGGCTGTCGCTGAAAAAGCGGCTGCTCAGGCGGCGCGGGCTGAGCGAGCGGGCGGCGTCGATGTAGGCGCGGTAGCGCGACAGCGGCAGCCCCATCCGCGCGCCCAGCCCGCGCAGCGTGAGCTCGCCGAAGCCCCTGTCGTCGAGGCCCGCGCCGAGGGCGTACATCTCCTCGCGCGTGGAGGTGACCACGATGTCCACCTCGGCCAGCTCCTCCGGCTCCAGCGGTGCCGGGCCGAGGGCCATGTCCGTTATGTAAAAGGTGCGCAGGCGGCGGTAGCCGCGCTCGATGCGGGTCGCGGCGGCGTTGTTAAGCGCCGCGCGCGTGAGGGGCTTTCCCAGCGCCGCGCGCAGCACGGGTTTGCGCTTCTCGTAGGTCATGCGGGGAAAGGCGGGCGAGAGGGCAAGCACGCGCCGGAAACCGCCGCGGAAGTGGTCGCGGCGCGCCAGCCACAGCGTCAACGCCGCCCCGGCGGACTGGCCCACGAGGGTGACGTTGGTGGGGTCGCCGCCGAAGGCCTCGATGTTGCGCTGGACCCATTCGAGGGCGAGCTGGCAGTCGTGGGCGGCGCGGAAGTGGCTGGGCGCGTCGTCGGGGAAGCGGGCCAGGCCGGGCAGGCGCAGCCGGTAGCCCACCTGCACCTGGATCACCCCGTTGCGGCTGAAGCCCGCGGCGCCGGTGCGCGGGTCGGCGTGGGTGCCCTCCTCAAAGCGCCCGCCGTGGATGAACACCATGACGGGCAGGTCGGCCCCGGGCCGCGTGGCGGCGGGGGTGGTCACCGAGAGGGCGGTGGTATCGGGGCGCGGGGTTGTGGCGTCGATAAGCGTGCTCGGCGACGCGGGCAGTGCGTCGTTGAAGGGCGCGGAAATGCGCGAGTACGGAATGGAGTGGAAGCGGTCGACGCCCTCCTCGCCGTGGCGCGCGCCGCGGACCGTGCCGGCGGGGCAGGTGACCTCGACTGTTTCGGTCTGGCTCATGGCGGACAAGTCTAGTCCGGCGGCGGCGTAGGATGAGGCCCCATGAGTACCAACCCCCTGCTGAGCCCGTCGACGCTGCCTTATGACCTGCCGGATTTCCGCGCGATCCGCCTAGAGCACGTGGAGCCGGCGCTGGAGGAGGCGCTCGAGCGCCACCGCGCGCAGCTCGCGCAGATCCTCGCGGAGGAGCAACCCACGTGGGAGAACACGGTGGAGGCGCTTGAGCTGTCGGGGGCGGACCTGGAGCGCGTGACGGCGTGGTTTTTCAACCTGCAGGGCACGGACACCACGCCAGAGTTCGACGAGGTGGCCGACCGCATCGCGCCGCAGCTGTCGGCGCACACGGACGCGATCTTCCAGAACACCGAGCTCTACGAGCGCCTGCGCAACATCGAGGTGCCCGAGGACACCGAGTCGCAGCGCCTGCATGACAAACTGCTGCGCACCTTCGTGCGCCGCGGCGCCGCCCTCGGCGAGGAGGGCAAACAGAGGCTCGCCGAGATCAATCAGCGCCTCAGCGAGTTGTCCGAGCGCTTCGGCCGCAACCTTCTGGCCGACACGCGCGCGCTCGCGGTGCGCTTCCGGCGCGAGGACCTCGAGGGCCTGAGCGAGGCGCAGATCGACGCGCTGCGCACGGACGAGGGCGACTACCTCGTGCCCATCGAGCTTCCCACCACGCAGTCTTTGCAGGCGGAGCTTGCCCGCCCTGAGTCGCGCCGCAGGCTTTTCGACGCCTCCCTTGCGCGCGGGAGGAGCTCAAACCCGGAGCTGGTGAGGGAATCGGCCCGGCTGCGCCGGGAGCGCGCCAGGCTGCTCGGCTTTGACACCCACGCGGATTACGTCATCGCCGAGGAGACCGCGGGCACGGCGCACGCGGCGCGCCAGCTTATTTCCGACCTCGCCCCGGCCGCCGCCGCGAACGCGGAGGCCGAGCGCAAGCTGGCCGGGGAGCTGGCGGGCCACGACCTCGACGGCGCTGACTGGCCCTACTGGCAGGCGCGGCGCCGCGCGGAGGAGCTCGGCGTCGACGAGTCCGAGCTGCGCGCCTACTTCCCGCTCGAGCGCGTGCTCCGCGACGGCGTCTTCTACGCCGCCCACCTCCTCTACGGCATCACCGTGGAACGTCGCGAGGACCTGCACGGCTACCGTGACGACGTCGCGGTGTGGGAGGTGCGCGAAGAGGACGGGACCGGCATCGGCCTGTTGCTCACCGACTACCGCGCGCGCGAATCCAAGCGCGGGGGCGCGTGGATGAGCTCGTTTGTGGACCAGTCCCGGCTGCGGGGCACGAAGGCCGTGGTGGTCAACGTGATGTCACTGACCTCGCAGCTGCTCACCATCGATGAGGTCACGACCGTCTTCCACGAGTTCGGCCACGCCCTGCACGGCCTGCTCTCTCACGTCTACTACCCGTCCCTGTCCGGCACCAACGTGCCCAGGGACTGGGTGGAGTTTCCCTCCCAGATCAACGAGAACTACGCCTTCGCCCCGGAGATCGCGCGCAACTACGCCCGCCACGTCGACACCGGGGAGGTCATCCCCGACGACCTGCTCGCCGCGGTGCGTGCATCCCGCCAGTTCGGGCAGGGCTTCGACACCGCCGAGTACCTGGCGGCGAGCGCCATCGACCTCGCGTGGCACAGCCTGAGCGAAGAGGTGCCGGAGGACATCGAGGCCTTCGAGGCTGCCACGCTCGCCGAGTACGGCCTCGACGTCGAGGGCCTCGAGCCGCGCTACCGCTCCACCTGGTTCAACCACATCTTCGCCGGCGGCTACTCGGCGGGCTACTACTCCTACCTGTGGGCCGAGGCGCTCGACGCGGACGGTTACGAGCTGATTGAAAAGGAGGGGATCAACCGCGCAACCGGACAGAAGTTCCGCGACACCATCCTGAGCAGGGGCGCCTCCGTCGACTACGCCGAGGCCTACCGGGCGTTCCGGGGCCGAGACAAGGACACCCGCCCGCTTCTCGTGCGCCGCGGCCTGGCGGGGAGTGTGTAGGAGTGCTGGACATCTTCGGTCTCAGCCCGTGGCTGCAGCTGCCGCTCATCCTCCTCGTTGCCCTGCCCGCGGCCGGCGTGATCGCGGCGCTGGTGATGCGCTTGGTGGACTGGCTCGCCGGGCTGTGGGCGCGCGGGTCCTCCTCCGCGAGTGCAACAACCGGCGAGTCCACACCGCCACCGACGGCCTAGCGTTTCGCAGCGCCGCGGGCAATCGGGGCAGGTCGGGCTCCCACGTCGGCTGGTGGCTGGCGGCGCTGCGGGGCGCGGTCTCTCACTGTTGCGCCACCGCGCCGAGCCGCCTGCCCCACTACCGGAGGATTCCCCGTTTCCGCGCCACCGTTTCAGGCTTCCCGGAAAGTGCAGATAGAGTGGGGGACCATGGCTAACCCCGAAGAGCTGCGCCGGCAGGATCAGCAGTTGCCGCGCGCGAAGCGGAAGTACCCGAAGTCGCGCGTGACCCAGGTGATGTGGATCATGCTGGGGCTGGTGGTCCTCGCCGGGCTGGTCAGTCTGCTCTAGCCCTGCGGGCGCCGCGAGGCACGGGCGACGCGTTGGAACAGCGGCAGGCTAGCCAGCTCCTCGAGCAGGACGGGCTGGCCGTCGGCGTCGCTGAGCGGGATGCACCAGTTGGGGTACTGGGTGGAGTTGGTGCCCGGCTGGTTCTGGATCCGGGCGTCGCCGACCATATCCACCAGGTTGGTGCAGGTCAGCGCCGAGGGGGTGCCCGCGATGAAGCGCGTCAGCCCCACCACGAGGTCCTCGGTCGTCTCCGCGTTGTCCTCCAGGGCGCCCGCCTCGCGCGCGGTGTCGAGCACCGCGGCGTGCCAGGCCGCGTCGGCGGCATCGAGCTCCTCGACGCTTTCGGCCACGAGGCCCAGCTCGACGCGCAGCCTGTTGTGGGCGCCGCGCAGGTAACCGGCCGTCGGCGGCAGGTCGTGGGTGCCCACCGAGGACAGCGCCAGGTGTCGATACTGGTTCTGCGGCAGCGGCGAGTTGTCCGGGGGAGCGGACTCGAACCACACGACGCTCGTGCCCAAAAGGCCCTTCTCCCGCAGGACGTCTTGGACCCAGGGCTCGAAGGTTCCCATGTCCTCGCCGACGACGACGGCCCCGGCCCGCTCCGCCTCGAGGGCGAGCACGCCGAGCATGGCCTCGTGGTCGTAGTTCATGTACGCGCCCTCGGCGGGCACCCCGGTGCGCGGGATCCAGAACAGGCGGAACATGCCCAGGATGTGGTCCACGCGCACCCCTCCGGAGTGCCGCAAAACCGTGCGCAGCAGGTCGCGCCAGGGAGCGTAGCCGGCCGCGGAGAGCGCGTGCGGGTTCCACGGTGGCTGGGACCAGTCCTGGCCGGTCTGCGTGAACTGGTCGGGCGGGGCTCCCACGGAGGCGTCGGCCACGAGGACGCCGGCAAGCGTCGCGGCGTCGGCGCCCCCCGGGTGGACCCCGACGGCGAGGTCGGTGACGATGCCGATGCGCATGCCCGCCGCGACGGCGCGCTCTTGGGCTGTGCGGCGCTGCTCGTCGGCGAGGAACTGCAGCCACATGTAGAAGCGCGCGAGCTCCGCGACCTCGTCCTCGTCGGCGTGCCGGCCGTGCGACGGGGGGTGGCCTGCCGCCGCCAGTCGCGCGCACCACAGCCCGAAGTCGCGCAGGCCCTCGCCCTCGGCGGCGGCGAAGGCGTCGAAGGCGGCGCGCCGGTCCTGATCTTCCTCGGCGTGGAAGTACAGCTCGTGCAGCGCGGCGAGCTTGGCGGCGTATATGCGGTTGCGCTCGATGGGGGCGGGACTGCGGTTGGTGGCCTTGAGAGGGGCGGCGAGCGCCGTGATCTCCTCACGCGTCGAGGCGTCGAGGCGCTCCCACTCCGGGACGGCCTCGACGGCGATGTACAGCGGGTTGATGAAGCGGCGGGAGCTGGGCAGGTAGGGCGAGTCCTCGACAGGCGGGACGGGTTCGGCGGCGTGGACCGGGTTGATCAGCAGGTAGTCGGCCCCCTCGGCCGCCACCGTCTCGGCGAGCGCGGCGAGGTCCGCAAAGTCCCCGATGCCCCAGGAGTTTTCCGAGCGCACGGAGTACAGCTGCGCCATGACCCCAAAGGCGGGGTCGGAGACGAACTCCTGGTTCGTGCGCAGCTGCGCGGGCACAATGATGAGCGTGCACTGCGCGGCGAGATCGTCGGACTCCAGGTGCAGGGTGTGCCAGCCCAGCGGCAGGTCGCCGGGCACATGGAAGGTAGCTTCCCCCCAGGTCACGCCGTCGACGGTGGTGGGCGGCGTCCAGTTTTCGTCCTGGTAGGCCTCGCGCCGGGTGCCGTCTTCCAGTGCGATCCACACGCGCGCCGGGTGACCCTCGTGGACGTGGACGGGGAAGCTGCGCTCCTGGCCCTCCACGGCGACGAGGCTGGGCGGCAGCGGGGCTGTGGCCAGGCGCGCGCGGTGGGCGTCGATTAGCCCCTGCAGCTCCTCGTCGCTCGGATCCTCGCTAAGCGGCAGGCCGAGGGCCCGCAGCAGGTACAGCAGCGAGGACTGCGGGGGCTGCGTCAGCTGCCCGTTCGCGGAGCGGTAGTGCAGGCCGAAGCCGTAGGAGGTGGCCAGGGTGTTGAGCAGATCCGCGTTCGTCACAAGACGCCATTGTGCCAAAAGTGGCGGCCGCGGGCGCGCCGGGCGCGTTGTGAGGAGTACCCTGCATTTTATGGTTTCCGAGATCTACACCACACCCGCCGGGTTCACCCTGAGCCCCTCGTACACCTGTGTGACCCAGCTGATCGAGCTGTGCACCGAGAGCCCGCACATCGTTTTGTTCGCGCGCCCGCAGAACTACTACTGGGTCAACGTGAGCGCCGGCGAGTTCCTGGAGGAGGTCTACGCTCTGGCGAAGGGGCTGGTGGCCAACGGTCTCGAGGCCGGCGACAGGGTGGCCCTGCTGTCGAACACGCGCTACGAGTGGCAGCTCGCGGACTTCGCCATCTGGGTCGCGGGCGGTGTGACCGTCCCGATCTACCCCTCCAGCTCCCCGCACCAGATCCAGTGGATCCTGGAGGATTCCGGCGCGGAGCTCGCCATCGTGGAGACGGTGGAAAACACCAAGGACCTCGCGAACTACCTCCTCCAGGAGGACGGCACGCCGCGTCTGGCCGACTCCTCCTCGCGGCTGCGCAAGATCTACGAGATCAACTCGGGCGGGCTGTCGCGGCTGCGCAACGAGGGAAAGGACGTCGAGCAATCGCTTATCGACGCCCGCGCCGCCGCCCTCACCCACGACGACCTCGCCTCCATCGTCTACACCTCGGGCACCACCGGCCGCCCCAAGGGCGTCGAGCTGACCCACGGCAACTGGCTCTACCAGATCACCGGCCTGGCCACGAACCCGATCGGCGAGGTGGCCAAGCCGGGCAATCGCGTGGTCACCTTCCTGCCGCTGGCCCACGTCCTGCAGCGCGCCGTCGCGGTGGCGCTGACCATCTACGGCACGACACAGACCCACTGGGCGGACACTTCCTCCATCGCGGTCGAGCTGCAGCGCGCGCGGCCGAACGTGGTGCTCGGCGTGCCGCGCGTGTTCGAGAAGGTGCGCAACGCCGCCTACAACAAGGCCGCGGACGGCTCCGCGCTGGGCAAGCGGATTTTCCTCGCGGCGGAGGCCGCCGCGATCGAGTACTCCAAGGCCCTCGACACGGAGGCCGGGCCGACGCGCGTGCAGAAGGCGAAAAACAAGCTCTTCGACCGGCTCGTCTACAGCAAGCTGAAGCAGGCGGTCGGCGGTGCCGTAGAGTACGGCATCACCGGCGGCTCCGCGATGAGCCCCGAGCTCAGCCACTTCTTCCGCGGCGCCGGTATCCCGATCTACGAGGGCTACGGCCTGACCGAATCCACCGCCGCGGCCTGCGTGAACAACAAGGTTGAGCAGCGCATCGGCACCGTGGGCAGGCCCGTGAACTCCTACGAGGCGCGCATTAACGACGAGGGCGAAATCGAGTTTCGCGGCCCCGGCATCTTCCGCGCCTACTGGAACAACCCGGAGGCCACCGCCGAGGCGAAGACTGACGGCTGGTTCAACACCGGCGACCTGGGTGAGATCGACGAGGACGGCTACGTGCGCATCACCGGCCGCAAGAAGGACCTCATCGTCACCGCCGGCGGCAAGAACGTCTCACCGGGCCCGCTGGAGGAGATCATCCGCCAGGACCCGCTGGTGTCCAATGCGCTCGTCGTCGGCGATGGCAAGCCCTTCATCGGTCTGCTTGTCACCCTCGACCCCGACGAGCTCAAGCGCTGGATGGCTGCCCGCAACATCCCCGAGTCCACCCCGATGAAGGAGCTGTCGCAGAACGCGGAGCTGCGCGCGGAGATCCAGGACGCGGTCAACGTGGCCAACGCGACGGTCAGCCACGCCGAGGCGATCAAGAAGTTCCGCATCCTCGACCGCGACCTCAGCGAGCAGGACGACGAGATGACGCCGACGATGAAGGTCAAGCGCAACGTCGTTTTCCAGCGCTTCGCCGACGACATCAACGAGCTCTACGTGCGCTAGGCGGCTTTACCAGGGGTGGGTGCCACCGCACCCGCCGCCACCCCCGTCCGGCGCGCCGCGCTCCCTGTCGTCTCTCAGTGGCCTAACATCTTTTCCAGTTTCCCGAAGGCCGGGCGGATTCTCGTGAAGGGGGCGTGCAGTGCACAAGACCGCAGCTACGTTGCGCCACCGTGAGTTGACCCAGGAGATCTACAACATCGGTGACGAGGTCGCCGAGTACGTGGAGCATATCGCCGAGGCCGTTGCGGACTACGACGGCGAGCTGACCGACGACTGCCTGGCGGAGTTCTGCGAGATCGTCGACGACGCCCGCCAGGACGCCCGCCGCATCGTCGGCGAGCTGATCGGCCTGCGCCAGGCGCTGACCACGGGGATGCGCGCCGGCGTCCTGTCGGCGAGCGCCAGCCCGGAGGAAAAGGTGCCGGAGCCGGACGTGTTGGACGCGGCGGGCCTCGAGGACATCTTCCCGCTGCAGGCGCCGTTTTCGGTGCGGGCCATGCACGACGCGCTGACCGGGCGCACGGAACTTGTGGTGCAGCACCTCACCGAGATCGTGGACTTCACGCTGGAGCAAACCGAGATGGTGGCGCGCGAGCTGGGGGCCGTCTCTTTGCCGCACCTGTACGCGCGGGTCGGGGACCTCGTGGAGGCCGCGGTGGAGGGCTGGATGGAGACGGTGTGCGTGGACCACCCGGCTTTCACGCGGACGATGCGGGGGGTGAATCCGCCCGAGTTCCTCGCCGAGAGGGCGCGTATCGACGCCATCGTGGCGAAGGTGGCAGCCAAGAGGTCTCGGCGCGGCGCGTAGCGCCTACTAGGATGGGCGCCTATGGCATTCGGCGTTTACATCCACGTGCCCTTCTGCGCCACCCGCTGCGGGTACTGCGACTTCAACACCTACACCCCGTCGGAGACTGCCAGCTCGTTCGAGACCTACCTGGGGGCGCTCGACAAGGAGCTGGAGTTGGCTTCGCCCCGGGCACAGCCGGCGCAGACCGTGTTCATCGGCGGCGGCACCCCCTCCCTGCTGGGCGCCGAGGGGCTGGGGCGGATCCTGCGCATGGTGCGCCGCCACATCGGGCTTGCGCCGGGGGCGGAGGTAACCACCGAGTCGAACCCGGAGTCCACGAGCCCGGAGTACTTCGCAGGCCTGCTGGAGGCGGGGTTTACCCGCGTTTCGCTGGGGATGCAGTCGGCCTCCACCCCCGTGCTGCGGGTGCTGGACCGCCAGCACACCCCGGGGCGCGCGGTGGCGGCGGCGAAGGAGGCGCGAGCCGCCGGGTTTGAGCACGTCAACTTGGACATGATCTACGGCACGCCGACCGAGACGGACGACGACGTGCGCGCCACCCTCGACGCGATCCTGGGCGCCGGGGTGGACCACGTCTCCGCGTACTCGCTGATCGTCGAGGACGGCACGGCGATGGCCCGCAAGATCAGGCGGGGCGAGCTGCCGGCGCCCAGCGAGGACGCCTACGCGGACCGCTACGAGATGATCGCGGCGGCCCTGGAGGAGGCGGGATACGCCTGGTACGAGGTGTCCAACTGGGCCAAGCCCGGCGGCGAGTGCCGCCACAACCTGCTCTACTGGACGGGCGGGCAGTGGTGGGGCGCTGGCCCCGGGGCGCACGGCTTCGTCGACGGAGTGAGGTTTTACAACGTCAAGCGCCCGGAGCGCTACGCGGACATGCTGGCCCAGGGGCAGCTGCCCGTCGACGGCCACGAGGTCATCGGGGAGGAGGAACGCCACTTCGAGGCGATCATGCTCGGGCTGCGGCTGCGCGAGGGGGTGCCGCGCGAGTGGATTCGCGGGGGCGGCTGGGGGGCCGTCGAGAAGCATGCGAAGGCGGGCCTTGTGAGCGTGGGCGAACGGGTGGCGGTGACCGGGCGCGGGCGGCTTCTGGCGGACGGCATTATCACGGATATTCTGGCCGCGGAGTAGGCGGGGGTAGAGTGTCTTAGCAGACGAGGAAGGAGAGTGCCAGATGGGCGGTGCGGACGATCGCAGGCAGGCGGTCCTGCGCGCCATTGTCGCGGACTACATTGCGCTGCAGGAACCCGTCGGCTCCAAATCCCTCGTGGAGCGCCACAGCATCCCGGTCAGCCCGGCCACGATCCGCAACGACATGGCGGTGCTGGAGCGGCAGGGGCTTATCGCGCAGCCGCACTCGAGCTCGGGGCGCGTGCCCACGGAGAAGGGCTACCGCGCGTTCGTCGACGCGCTTCACGACGTCAAACCCCTGTCCACCCCCGAACGCCACGCCATACTCGACTTTCTGGAAAACGGGGTCAACCTCGAGGACGTCCTGCGCCGCTCGGTGCAGCTTTTGGCGCGGGTGACCAACCAGGCCGCGGTGGTGCAGTTGCCCACCCTGGACGTCACGCGCGTGAAGCACTGCGAGGTGGTGGCGCTGACGCCGACCCGGCTCCTGCTCGTGCTCATCTCGGATTCGGGCCGCGTGGACCAGCGCAACGTCGAGCTGGGCGCTGCCGTGAGCGAGGGCGAGGTGCACCGGTTGCGCGACACGCTCAACGGGGTGCTCGTGGGCGAGACGATGGCGGACGCCGCCTCCTCGCTGTCCACCTTGGCTTCGACGGCGCCGCCGGAGATCTCCGAGGCAGTGGAGCGGGCGACCGCGGTGCTCATTGACACGCTGGTGGATACGCCCTCGGATCGGCTGCTCATCGCGGGCGCGTCCAACCTCACCCAGGTCTCGGGAGACCTCCAGGGGGTGATCAGCGCGCTGGAGGAGCAGGTCGTCGTGCTCAAGCTGCTCGCCAGCGCCCAGGAGCTCGAGCGGGTCTCGGTGCGCATCGGCCGGGAGAACGAGGACGAGGAATTTTCCCGGGCCGCGATTGTTACTACAGCGTACGGTTCCGACGGCGAGGCGCTCGGCGGGCTGGGAGTGGTCGGCCCGACCCACATGGACTACCCCGGTACGATTCAGAAAGTTGCCACCGTCGCGCGCTACATCAGCCGCGTTCTGCGGGGCGAATAGTTTTTCATCGAAAGGATCTGGACACAACAGTGGCTCGTGACTACTACGGCATTCTCGGCGTCGACCGCGAGGCAACCGAGCAGGAGATCAAGAAGGCCTACCGCAAGCTCGCCCGCAAGTACCACCCGGACGTGAACCCGTCGGAGGAGGCCGCCGAGAAGTTCGCCGAGATCTCGCTTGCCCAGGAGGTGCTCCTCGATCCCTCCAAGCGCCGGATTGTCGACCGCGGCGGGGACCCCATGGAACAGGGCGCAGGGGCCGGGGCCCAGGGCGGTTTCGGCGGTTTCGGCGACATTTTCGAGGCCTTCTTCGGCGGTGCGGCCGGCGCCGGGCGCGAGCCGCGATCGCGCGTGCAGCCGGGCAACGACGCTTTGCTGCGCACCGCCATCACCCTCGAGGAGGCCTTCTCCGGGGCGAAAAAAGAGGTCACCGTGGATACCGCGGTTCTGTGCGAAAACTGCCAGGGCTCCGGCTCGGAGTCGAAGTCCGCCCCCGTCACCTGCGACCACTGCCAGGGCACGGGCACGGTGCAGGAGGTTCAGCAGTCCTTCCTGGGCAACGTCATGACCACGCGGGACTGCCCGAAGTGCCGCGGCTTCGGCGAAATCATCCCGGACCCCTGCAAGCAGTGCGCCGGCGACGGCCGGGTGCGCGCCGCCCGCGACCTGACGGTCAACATCCCGGCGGGTATCGCCTCCGGCATGCGCATCCGCATGGCGGGCCAGGGCGAGGTGGGCCACGGCGGCGGGCCCGCAGGCGACCTCTACGTGGAGGTGCAAACAACCCCGCACCCCGTCTTCGTCCGCGAGGGCGACGACCTCCACCTGCGCGTCACCGTCCCGATGTACGACGCCGCCCTGGGCACCTCCCTGAGCGTGGACAACCTGGCCGGCGAGCAGACCACGGTGGAGATCCCGGCCGGCACCCAGCCGGAGGAGCGCCTCGTCCTCAGCGGCGAGGGTATGCCGCGCCTGCGCGCCCAGGGCGCGGGCGACATGATCGCCCACGTGCGCGTCGCCGTGCCCACCGAGCTCAGCAGCGACCAGCGCGAGCAGCTCGAGGCGCTGCGCGACGGCCACGACGCCAGCCCGGCCGTCGCCACGGACTCGGCGGCCCGCGGCTCCGGCGAGGATTCCTTCTTCTCCCGCGTGCGCGACCGCTTCCGCCGATGAGCCTGCCGTACTTCCTTGCCCCCGATCCTGCCTCCGGCCGCCTCGGCGGGGCGGAGGGACGCCACGCCGTCACCGTCAAGCGCGTGCAGCCGGGCGAGCGCGTCGTGCTTACCGACGGCCGTGGCACCGCCGCCACCGTGGAGGTCACCTCGGTTTCCGGCAAGGACGAGCTGCGCGGCGAGGTCCTCGCCGTGGACCGGGTGGCGCCGCCGCGCCCGCGCGTGACCGTGGTGCAGGCGATCCCGAAGGGCGAGCGCGCCGAGCTCGCCGTCGACCTCGCCGTGCAGGGCGGCGCCGACGCGATCGTGCCGTGGATCTCGCACCGCACTGTGGCGCGCTGGCCGGCCACCAAGCAGGACAAGCAGGTGGAAAAGTGGCGCTCGGCGGCGCAGGCGGCGGCGAAGCAGTCGCGCCGGGCGTGGGTGCCCGAGGTCAGCTCCCCGGTGACCACCAACCAGCTGGCCGGCGTGCTCGGGGGCAAGCAGGTGCTGGTGCTGCACGAATCGGCCGCGACCGCCCTGCGCGAGGTCGTCTTCGGTCCGGAGGTCGCCCTGGTGGTCGGCCCGGAGGGCGGGATCGGCGCCGAGGAGCTCGAACTCATCGGCGGCACAGCAGTCAAGCTGGGCCCGGAAGTGCTGCGCACGGCGACGGCGGCTCTCGCGGCGCTGAGCGCCATCGGTGTGCTCACAGCCCGCTGGTAATGTGAGGGGCCATGGAAGAACTGCTGACGCGCAGGGTCGACCTCGACTCCGCGTACGCTCAATCGGTCCTGGGCATTAACGACGGCAACCTGCGCGTGCTCAACCAGCAGCTCGGCGCGAGCCTGCACGCGCGCGGTTCGCGGGTGACCATCAGGGGCGCCGCCGCCGATGTCGCCCACGCCACGCGCGCGCTCGAGGAGCTCGAATCGATGGCGCGGCGCGGGGTGCCGATCAGCCCGGACACCGTCGTCCATGCCACCCGGATCATGGAGACGGAGGCGCCGGAGTCGGTGGCCGAGATGCTCGGAGCGGAGATCGTGGCCCGCCGCGGCAAGGTGATCCGCCCGAAGACGGCGGGGCAGCGCCGCTACGTGGACGCGATTGACGAGAACACGATCACCTTCGGCATCGGGCCCGCGGGCTCGGGCAAAACCTACCTCGCCGTGGCGAAGGCGGTGCAGGCGCTGCAGGCCAAAGAGGTCAAGCGCATCATCCTCACCCGCCCCGCCGTCGAGGCGGGGGAGAAGCTGGGCTTTCTGCCCGGCACCCTGAACGACAAGATTGACCCGTACCTGCGCCCGCTGTACGACGCCCTGCGGGACATGCTGGACCCCGAGATGATCCCCAAGCTCATGGACGCCGGGATTATCGAGGTCGCCCCGCTCGCCTACATGCGCGGGCGCACGCTCAACGATGCCTTCGTCATCCTCGACGAGGCGCAAAACACCACCGGCAGCCAGATGAAGATGTTCCTTACCCGCCTCGGCTTCGGCTCAAAGATGGTGGTCACCGGTGACATCTCCCAGGTCGACCTGCCCAGCGGCACGGTTTCAGGCCTGCGCGTGGCGCGGCGTATCCTCGGCGCCATCGAGGGCATCCACTTTGAGGAGCTGCGCGCCGAGGACGTCGTGCGCCACCACCTGATCTCCGCGATCGTCGCGGCCTACGACAAGCACGACGCGCAGAACGCGGCGCGCTACGAAAGAAAGCAGTCGCAGCGCGAGGAGGGCGTGTACGAATGAGCATCGAGGTTTTGAACGAGTCCGGCGAGTCCGACGTTAACGAGCAAATGCTTGTCGACGTCTGTTCTTTCGCCCTGACAGCCATGGACGTCCACCCCGACACCGAGGCCACCATCACGCTCGTCGACGAGCCGACCATGGCCGACCTCCACGTGCGCTGGATGGACCTGGAGGGCCCGACCGACGTGATGAGCTTCCCCATGGACGAGCTCACCCCCGGCAGCGGGCGCCCCGACGCGACCTCTCCGGGCGTCGCTCTGCTCGGCGATATCGTGCTCTGCCCGGCCTTCGACCGCAAGCAGGCGGAGATGGCGGGGCACGACCTAGGCCACGAGCTCGCACTGCTGACGGTCCACGGCGTGCTGCACCTGCTGGGCTACGACCACATCGCTCCCGACGACGAGCGCGAGATGTTCGCCCTGCAAAACGAGATCCTCGCCGAGTGGTACGACGACCTCGCGGCCCGCGGCGTGGAGTACCAGCCGAAGCCCGCGGGCACCCACGCCTTCCCCTCCGCCGCCGACCGCGAGGAACTGGACAGGAAGATGAGGGAGCAGCGCTAAGTGGAGGTCACCATCGCCTACGGCATCGTGGCGGTTGTCGCGCTGCTGCTGTCAGGCCTGCTCGGCTCGATCGAGGCGGCGCTGACGCCGATCTCGCGCGTGCGCGTGGAGACGATGCACAAGGACGACGTCCCCGGCGCGAAGGCGCTGCTGCGCGTTCTTGAGCACCGCGCGAGCCACATCAACATGCTGGTCATGTTCGCCACCGTGCTCGACGTCACCGCCGCGGTCTTCGCCGCGATGCTGTGCATGGACGTGATCTCCTCGGACGCGTGGGCGATCACGACGGCGATCCTCGCGGTCACCCTGGCGCAGTTCAGCATTATCGGCGTCTTCGCCCGCACGGCGGGGCGGCGCAACCCCTACATGATTTCGCTGCGCTCCGCGCAGTGGCTCGTGGTGTTCAACCGGGTTTTCGGCCCCGTGGCGCGGCTGCTGATCCGGGTGGGCAACATCTTCCACCCGGGCCGCGACTTCCGCGACGGGCCGTATAGCACCGAGGTGGAGCTGCGCGAGATGGTCGACATCGCCCAGGAACAGGGCGTGGTGGAGACCACCGAGCACCGCATGATCCAGAACATCTTCGACCTGGCGGAAACCTATGCCCGGCAGGTGATGGTCCCGCGCCCGGAGATGATCTGGATCGAGGGGGAAAAGACGGTGCGGCAGACGGTGCGCCTCATGGTGCGCTCCGGCCACTCGCGTGTGCCCGTCATCGGCGAAAACGTCGACGAGATCATCGGCGTGGCCTACCTGAAGGACATGTTCGCCGAAAATGGCGACCCCATCGACCCCAGCGCGCAGATCTCCACGGTCATGCGCGAGCCGCTGTTCATCCCCGATTCGAAGCCCCTCGACGTGCTGCTGCAGGAGATGCAGCGGATCAACACCCACATCGCGGTGCTGATCGATGAATACGGGGCGGTGGCGGGCCTGCTCACCATGGAAGACCTGCTCGAGGAGATCGTCGGCGAGATCACCGACGAGTACGACGAGGACGAGGAGGCCCCCATCGAGGCCGTGGGCCCGCGCCTCTACCGCGCCCAGGCCCGCCTGCCGCTCGATGACTTGGTGGACTATCTCTCCGACGACATCGGCTACGAGCTTGAGTTCGACGAGGAGGTCACCGACTCCGTCGACACCGTCGCCGGCCTGCTCTCCTTCGAGCTCGGCCGCGTGCCGCTGCCCGGGTCCACGGTGTGGCTGTCGGACCTGCGCTTCACAGCCGAGGGCGGGCGCGACCGCCGCGGGCGCGTGAAGGTGCGCACGGTCCTTGTCGAGCTCCCCGAGGTCGTCGACGAGTACCAGGCGGAGCAGTAGGGGAGCGGGGGAATCGGTTTTTCTCCTTTACAGCCCGCCCCCGACGGTTGGGCTGTGTGGGGTGGGCGGGCACAATAGGTAGCTATGAACATTCTCTCAATCCAATCGGCGGTGGCGTACGGTCACGTCGGCAACTCAGCTGCAGTCTTTCCCCTTCAGCGCATCGGGCACGAGGTGTGGCCCGTGTACACCGTGAACTTCTCCAACCACACCGGCTACGGGCGCTGGCAGGGCCCGCTCATTCCGGCCTCCGAGGTTGCCGCGATCATCGACGGCATGGATGAGCTCGGCGTCCTCGGCCGGGTCGACGCGGTCCTGTCCGGCTACCAGGGCGGCGACGACATCGGAGAGGTCATCGTGGAGACGGTCTCCCGCGTGAAGGCGAAGAACCCCAACGCGGTCTACGCCTGCGACCCGGTGATGGGTAACGCGAAGTCCCAGTGCTACGTGTCCGACAACATCCCGCCCCTGCTGCGCGACAAGGTGGTGCCTGCGGCGGACATCATCACCCCGAACCAGTTCGAGCTCGGCTACCTCACCGGCCGCGAGGCTACAGACCTGGCCTCGACGCTCGCCGCCGTGGAGGCCGCGAAGGAGATCGGCCCGAAGACGGTGTTGGTGACCTCGGTGGAGCGCCCGGAGGCGGACGCGGAGCAGAGCATCGAGATGATCGTCTCGGATGAGAAGGGTGCCTGGATCGTGCAGACCCCCCGCCTGCCGATTAAGTGCAACGGCTCCGGCGACGTCGCTGCCGCCCTCTTTACCGGCCACTACCTGCGCTCGGGTGACGCCAAGGAGGCGCTGGAGCACACCGCGTCCTCCGTGTTCGGTCTGCTGCAGGAGACCTTCCGGGCTGACTCGCGCGAGCTCCTCGTCGTGGAGGCGCAGGAGCACTTCGCTCAGCCTGCGCTGGAGTTCACCGCGGAACAGCTGTAGCGCAGCCGACAGGCTGTAAGCGGACCGCATGGTCTATACATTACTGCTTTATGCGCCACAACCAGCGTGGATGGCATTAATTCACGGCGCATAAAAGCTTAGCCAAGATAAAACCGATCTGTCTACTATCTCGTGGAACCATGACACGTACACGAGGTAGAAGATGACAACGCTGGAGTTAGGCAACGACGCGGCCCGGCAGGCGCAGAGCGCCGGGTCCGCGCGCACCACTAAGAATTCGCCCGGCCGGCGTATCGTCAGCCGGATCGTGCAGGCGATCTTCGTCGTCTGGGCCGCGTACACGGCGGCGTTCTTCCTTCTCAATGCTCTGCCCGGCGATCCCGTGCTGCTTATCCTCGGGCCGGACGCCGCGACCTTGCCCCAGGAAGAGATCGACGCGTTCGCCGCCGAGCGCGGCCTGGACCGCCCCCTTATCGTCCAGTACTTCGTCGCACTGGGGGGCCTTCTCACCGGTGATCTGGGAGTTTCCTACCAGATGGGGCAGGAGGTGACCACCATCATCGGCGAGGCCATCGTCCCCACGCTGCGCCTCGCCGCGGTGGCGGTGGTGTTTTCCCTCATCGGCGGCGTCGCCCTGGCCTTCGCCGCGAGCTACTGGCGCGTGCCGTGGATCCGCCAGCCGCTGTTGGCGCTGCCCTCACTGGCGTACTCCATTCCGTCCTTCTGGCTCGGGCTCGTCTTCATCCAAATCTTCGCGTTCGAGCTGCAGATTCTGCCCGCGTTTTCCGACGGCAACTTCAGGTCCCTCATCCTCCCGGCGCTGCCGTTGGCCGTGTCCACGGGCGCGATGATCGCCCAGGTGTTCACGCTTAGCCTCGACGAGGAGCTGGCCTCGCCCTACACCACCACCGCCCGGGCGAAGGGGGCGGGCCGAGGCCGCATCCTCTTCCTCCACGCCACGCGCAACGCCGCGGGCCCGGTGCTGACCATGGCCGGCCTGCTGCTGGGCAACCTCGTCACCGGCGCGGTGGTGACGGAAACCGTCTTCTCCCGCGCGGGCTTCGGCCGGCTCATCGTCACGGCCGTGACCAACCAGGACATCCCCGTGGTGCTCGGCGCGGTCCTCGTGGTCTCGCTCGCGTACTCGGTCATCAACGCGTTGGTGGACCTGGCGTACCCGCTCATTGACCCGCGGCAGCGCACGGCGCGCTCCGTTCGGACCCGACAGGAAGGGGAATAGACATGTCTACCTCGGTGGCGCCAAAGAAGGGCGTCGGCAAGCGAATCGAGTTCGAACCCACGGCCGTGCTGGCCCTGATCTGGGTGGCCCTCATCCTGGTGTGGGCGATCGTGCCCGGGGTCTTTGCCACCTCGCACCCGCTGGAAGGTGACGTGTTCGAGCGGCTCCAGCCGCCGAGCGCGCAGCACTGGTTCGGCACCGATCAGGTCGGCCGCGACGTCTACTCCCGCGTGGTGCACGGCACGCAGCTGACACTGCAGTCCGTCGGGCTGGCCCTGCTGCTCGCCCTCGTCGTGGGTGTCGCCATCGGCGCGGTGGCCGGATACGTCGGCGGGAAGACGGACTCGGTATTCATGCGGGTCATTGACGTGATCCTGTCCATTCCCTCGCTGCTGCTGTCGCTGACCGTCATCGTCGCCGTCGGCTTCGGCACGGCGAACGTTGCGCTCGCCATCGGCATCGGCTGCATCGCGCCGATTGCGCGAGTGACGCGCGCTGAGGTTAAGAGCATTCGCAACCGCGCCTACATCGAGGCGGCGCGCGCGGCGGGCAACAGCGAGATCGACATCGTGGTGCGCCACGTCGTGCCCAACGCCGTCGGCCCGGTCTTCGCCCTGGCGGTCCTGGAGTGCGGCACGGCGATCCTCATGATCAGCACGTTCAGCTTCCTCGGCTACGGCACTCCGCCGCCCGCGCCGGAGTGGGGAGCGTTGGTCGCGGAGGGCCGGGACTTCCTCGCGGGCTACCCGTGGATCTCCACGATCCCGGGCCTCATCATTGCCATCACAGTCATTGCCATCAACCGGATTTCGCAGTTGCTGCGCACCCCCTAGAAGGAATGTGAAAGACATGAGCACTACACCTTTGCTGCAGGTCAGCGGGCTATCCATCGCCTACGTCAACCGCAAGGGCGCGGTCCACGCCGTCAACGACGTCTCGTTCGAGCTCCACGCGGGCGAGACCGTCGCGCTGGTGGGGGAGTCGGGATCCGGCAAGTCCACTCTCGCGCGTGCGCTCGTTGGGCTTCTCGACGCCCGCGGCGGCCGCACCCGTGCGGAGAAGGTCGGCTCCATCACCATCGCGCGCGACGGCGAACCGGTGGACATCGCCGAGATGGACGAAAAGGACCTGCGCGGCGTCCGCGGCCGCCACATCGGCTACGTGCCCCAGGACCCGGGCGTGTCCCTCAACCCCTCCCACCGCGTCGGCGACCAGGTCGCGGAGGCCATCACCCTGCACGAAGGAGCCGGTGGCCGCGGCGGCCGGAACCTCACGGAGAGGGTCACCGAGCTACTCCACGCGGTCGGTATCCAGGATCCCGCGGGCGCGGCTGACGCCTACCCGCACGAACTGTCCGGCGGGCAGCGCCAGCGCGTGCTCTTCGCCATCGGCATCGCCGCCGGCCCGCGCGTGCTGGTGGCGGACGAGCCGACCAGCGCCCTCGACGTCACCGTGCAAAAGCGCGTGCTGGACACGATGGAACAGCTCGCCCGCGACAACCAGCTGGCCACTCTGATGATTACCCACGACCTCGGCGTCGCCGCAGAGCGGGCCCAGCGGATCCTGGTCATGTCGGAAGGGCGCCTCGTCGAGCACGGCCCGACCAGCGAGATCGTCTCCAACCCGCAGCACCCCTACACAAAGACCCTGCTCGCCAGCGTCGTGGGTACCAGCGGCGCCCGCCGCGCCGGGGCGCGCGCGGAGCGCAGCGACCTCGGGCAGAAACCTGCAGCACTGGAGCTCGACGGCATTGTCAAGGCCTTCGGAGCGAACTCCGCCCCGGTGGTGAAGGGCATTTCGCTGTCCATCCCGCAGGGCGAGACCTACGGGCTGATCGGCGAGAGCGGGTCGGGCAAGACCACGCTCGGGCGCATCGCGCTGCGCCTCGAGGAGCCCACCGAGGGCAAAGTCCTTCTGGGCGGGGAGGACATCACGCAGCTGCGCGGCAAGGGGCTGCGGGAAAAGCGCAGGCAGCTCCAGTACGTGCAGCAAAACCCCTACGGCAGCTTTAACCCGAAGCTCACCATCGCCGACGCGATCGCGGACCCGCTGCGGGCCCAGGGCATAGGCACGAAAAAGCAACGCCGCGAGAAGGTCCTCCGTGCGCTCGAGCAGGTGCGCCTGCCTCAGCGGGCGGCGGCGGCGCGCGTCACCGAGCTCAGCGGCGGGCAGCTCCAGCGTGTCGCCATCGCCCGCGCGCTCGTCGTCGAGCCGACGGTCATCATCGCCGACGAGCCGGTCAGCGCCCTCGACGTGTCCGTCCAGGCGACCGTCCTCGACCTCTTGATCGACCTCCAGGGCGAAACCGGGGTGGCCATGTTGTTCATCTCCCACGACCTGGCGGTGGTGCGCGACATCGCCCACACGGTCGGCGTGATCGACCGCGGCCGGATCGTGGAGGAAAACGAGACAACGGAGCTGTTCACCCGTCCCCGGCACGAGGTGACCCAGACTTTGCTGAGTGCCACGCCCTCGCTCGGCCGCCAGAACGTGGAGGTGAAGATCGGTGCGTAACCCATCCCTGCTGAAGACCATCGCCCTGCTCATTGTTGGGGCCCTCGCGGCGACCGGCCTGACCGCCTGCGGCGGCAACGCCGGTTCGACGGAACGCGACGCGCCGTTCGTCATCGCGCTGGGCCACGACCCGGTGAGCCTCAGCCCCGGCGGCCGCGGGGCGGGAAACGACATGTGGAACCTCACCCGCCAGATGTACGATTCGCTCGTTTACACCAACCCGGAAACGGGTGAAATCGAACCGTGGCTGGCGGAATCCTTCGAGGTCAATGAGGACGCCACGGCGTACACCTTCCACCTGCGCACGGACGTGACCTTCTCGGACGGCGAGCCGCTTAACGCCGAGGTGGTCAAGGCCAACTTCGACGACATCAAGGCCGCGGGCCCGGCCGCGAACGCCGTGGCGGAGATGGGAAACTACGCCGGGACTGACGTCGTCGACGAGTACACCGCGGTCGTGCGTTTCCAGGAACCCCAGGTCGGTTTCCTCCCGTTCGTCTCGGGTGTGACGATGGGCCTGGTCTCGCCCGAGACGCTGAAAATCCCCTTCGAGCAGCGTGCGACCGGTGAGGGTGTTTACGGCTCTGGTGCCTACGTGCTCGAGGAGCACAAAAAGGACTCCCACGTGATCATGAGCCGCCGGGAGGGCTACAACTGGGCGCCGGAGCACCTGAAACGGGCACAGGTCCCCGAGCACCGTGCGCAGCGGTTGGTGTTCGCCGTTGTCCCGGAGGCGGGCAACCGCGTCGGCGGGATCGTCAGCGGCGAGTTCAACGCCGCCTCGGTGGTGCCGCACGACGAAGCGGTGGTCGAGCAAGAGGGCCACTACCTCGTATCCCGTACGAACCCCGGCGTGGCCTACGGCGTTTACCCCAACGACCAGAGCGAGCTTCTGCAGGACCGCGCGGTGCGCCTCGCCGTGGCCCACACCGTGGACCGCCCGGAGATCATCGAGGGATCGTTGAGTCCGCGCTTCAACGCGGCCACTAGCCCGCTATCTGCGACAACGCCGAACTACTACGATGTCACAGATACCCTCCCGGACCACGACCTTGACGAGGCCAAGAAGCTTCTCGACGACGCCGGGTGGCTGCCCGGGCCCGACGGGATCCGCGAAAAGGACGGCACGCGCCTCGTGCTGCGCATCGCGTACCCGCCGATCTTCCCGCCCACGCGCGCCGTGGTGACCCTTCTGCAGCAGCAGCTCGCCGAGGTGGGCATCGGCGCGGAGTTGAGCTCGGGCGGCTCCGCCGAGTTCATGGCGATCATTTCCTCGAACAACTTTGACCTGTCGCTGGTGAACTACTCCTACATGGACGGCGGGGTCCTGCGTGTTTTCTTCGGTGAGACAGGTTCGAAGGGCAACTACCCGGTCCCGGTGCCGGAGCTGCAGGAAAAGCTCATATTGCAGGGGCGGATCACTGACCCCACCGAGCGCGCCAAAGTTCTGCACGAGCTGCAGCAGGACCTCGTGCGCGACGGCTGGGTCATCCCGATCTTCGAGCTCACCTCCACGTTCGGCGTCCGCGATGACTCCTACGGCGTGACCATGGCTGCCGACTCGCGCCTCGACGTCCTGCTCAACGCCGGCTGGGACAGCAGCAGACAGGACTGAGCCTGGGACTGAGCCTGAACCGCACCCGCAGACGACACACAACCCAAAGGAGAGAAAAACCAATGACCACCGACACCACCCGCAAGGTCCACCTCGCGGCCCACTTCCCGGGAGTGAACAACACGACGGTGTGGGCGCACCCCGATTCCGGCAGCCACATCGAGTTCGATTCCTTCCGCCGCTTCGCCCAAACCGCGGAGCGTGGGCTGTTCGACTTCTTCTTCCTCGCGGAAGGCCTGCGCCTGCGCGAGGACAAGGGCCAGGTCGACGTCCTCGATGTCGCCGGGCGCCCGAACACGGTGACGGCGCTCGCCGCGCTATCGGCGGTGACCAGGCACATCGGGCTGGTTGGCACACTGAGCACCACCTTCAACGAGCCCTACGAGCTGGCCCGCCAGCTCGCTAGCGTAGACGTGCTTTCCGGCGGGCGCGCCGCCTGGAACGCCGTGACCACCCCCGATTCCTTTACCGGCGCGAATTTCCGCCGCGGCGGGTTCCTTGCCTACCCTGACCGCTACCGGCGCGCCGTGGACTTCATCGCCTCGGCCCGCGAGCTGTGGGATGCAGGCCCGCGCGGCGCGGTGACGCACGCGAGCGACTTCTTCGATTTCACCTCCCCCGGCGGGGTCCCGGCGCCGGTCCAGGGACACCCGGTGGTGTTTCAGGCGGGCGACTCGCCGGCGGGGCGCGATTTCGCGGCCGGCTCCGCTGAGGTTGTGTTCACCCTACACAACGGCCTGGAATCGGGGAAGGAGTTCTACGCGGACCTGCACGAGCGGCTGCGCCGTTTCGGCCGCAGCGACGATTCGCTGAAGATCTTCCCGGGTATCTCCTACTTCATCGGCGACACCCCCGAAGAGGCGCAGGAGCACCGCCTGGACATCGAGTACCAGCAGGTCAGCGGGGCCGGGGCCATCGCTTTCGTGGAAAGGGTGTGGAACCGCGACCTCAGCAGCTACGACCCGGACGGCCCGCTGCCGGACGTCGACCCGGTGGTGGAGGACCCCGATAACCCGGCCTCCCAGGGGCGCGAGGTGCGCTACAACAAGGACGCCCTAAAGACGGTGGCGGCGTGGCGCGAGCTCGCCCAGGCCGAGAACCTGAGCATCCGCGACCTCGTGGTGCGCGTGACCCGGCGGGCGGCGCTGGTGGGCACGCCTGCCGAGATCGCCGAGGACCTCATCCACCGCGTGCAGAACTTCGCCGCCGACGGCTACATCCTCGTCCCGCCGATCACCCCGGGCGGCCTGGACGAGTTCGTCGACCGCGTCGTGCCCGAGCTGCAGGAGCGCGGCGCCTACCCCGAGCGCTACGAGGGCGCCACGCTGCGCGACAACCTGGGTCTGCCCGCCGCCCGCCCGGCCGCGGACTGGGCCGCCGCGCGGGACAACGCCTAAACGCCGGGCACCACACAGAAAGGAGAACACCATGACGCTACCCACCACCGCCCGTCCGTCCGACTTCATCATTTCCGTGGGGCTTTCCGTCGGCGCCCCTGTGGACGTCGACAAGCTCGTGCGGCTTCTCGACGCCTCCGGGATCGACCTGGTCACACTCGCCGATACCTACGTCAACGCCGCGCCCGAGGTGCCCGTCGACGCCTCCACCCTGGCCGCCTACCTCGGCGCGCGCACCCGGCAGATTGGCATCGTGCCGGAGATTTCCACGACGCACACCGAGCCCTTCCACCTGGCCACGGCGACGGCCTCGCTCGACTACGTCGCCCGGGCCCGCGCCGGGTGGCTGGCCGCGCCCTCGGTCAGTGATACGGACGCCGCCGCGACAGGCAGGCGCCCCGCCGCCGCGCCGGAGGCGGCCTGGGCGGAGACGACGCAGGTCATCGACGTCGTGCGCCGAATCTGGACCTCCTGGGACGCCGACGCGGAGATCCGCGACGCCCGCACCGGCCGCTTCCTCGACCTCGACCGCGTGCACTACGTCGACGCCACCCTCACGGACAGCGTGGGCGAGGAGTACACCATCAAGGGCCCCTCGATCACCCCGCAGCCGCCGCAGGGGACCCTGCCGGTCTTTGTCCGGGCGACGGGCACCGCCGCGAGCGAGGACGCCGAAAGGCTCGCCGACGTGGTTCTGCTCTCCGGCCCCGACGCCGTCGAGCGGGCGGGGGAGGGGAGCGCTCTACCGGTGGTGGAAGTACCCGCCGGCGCCGCGGACGTGGGTGGCTGGCTCGACGAGCAGCTCACCCGCGCCCGCGAGAGCGCCCTCCGCGGCCTGCACGTGGAGATTGCCGACAACGACGCCGCCGCCGTGAAGGCCCTGGCCGCGCTCGTGCGCGACAGCAACGGGCGCTTCGGCCACCACGCGGGCTCGCGGTCCCTGCGCGCGCGCCTGGGGCTGGCGTAGATGGGGGACGCGATGAGAGTCGTCTTCGTCGGCGGCGGGCCGCGCACGACGGGGATCCTGCTGCGCCTGGCCGCAAACGCCACGGCGCTGGGCGAGGGCGCGCCCGAGCTGGACATCCACGTCATTGACCCGTATCCCCCCGGCGGCGGGCGCATCTGGCGCCGCGACCAGTCGCCCCTTCTGTGGATGAACTCCGAGGCGCAGGACGTGACCATCTACGCCGACGAGACGGTGGAGATGGAGGGCCCTGTCGTGCCCGGGCCGAGCCTGGAGGAGTTTGTCACGCAGGCGGGCGCCGCCGAAGACACAAAGGCCAACGGCAAGGTCTTCGCCAGCCGCCGCGTCATGTCCGCCTACCTGGAGGAAGCCTTCCACCGCGCCGAGCGCGAGCTCGCCCGCGCCGGGTCGCGGGTGAGCGTGCACCGCGCCGAGGCGGTCGACGCCTCAGGCGCCGGCGCCGAGCAGGCGGTCGAGCTTTCCGACGGCACCCGCATCACCGACATCGACTTCCTCGTGCTCTGCCTCGGCCACGTCGACATCGAGCCGGAGGAGGGGCCGCGCTCGCTCGCGGCCCAGGCCCGGGAGCACGGCCTGACCTACGTCGCGCCCGGCTTCACCGCGGACATTGACCTCAGCGTGGTCGCGCCGGGCGAGTCCGCCATCGTGCGGGGGTTCGGCCTGGCCTTCATCGACGCGATGGTGCTGCTCGCAGAGGGGCGGGGCGGCCGCTACGTGGCGGACCCCGACGCCCCCGGCGGGTTCGCCTACGAGCCCAGCGGGCGCGAGCCGATCCTCTGGGTCGGCTCCGGGCGCGGCACCACCCATCTGCCCAAGCTGACCTATACCTACGAGGGGGAGCTCCCCCGGGCCCGCCACCTCGACGCCGCCTCGCTCAACGCCGTGCGCGGGGACAGGCCGCTGGACTACCACGCGGACGTCGTGCCGCTCATCGAGTGGAACCTGCGCTACGCCTTCGACCGGCACCTGTTCCAGGCCCACCCGGAGCGCGTCGCGGTGTCCTGGGAAGTCCACGAGCAGCAGCTGAACACGCTGCTGCCGGAAGAGCTCGGGGGCCGAGGCGCGCCGGAGCTTCCCGCCGATTACCTCGCCCGCGCCTTCCCGGACCCGGCGCACCGGTGGGACTACGCGGACCTCGTCGACCCCCTGGACCGCCACTTCGCGGACCGCGCCAGCGCCGAGGAGGCGGTGGAGCACACGATCGCTACCCGCCTGGAGCGCGTGTTCGACGACTCCAACTCCGAGGACGCCGCCGTACTGTCGATGATCCTGCAGATCTACGTCCGCGCCTACGAGCTCGAGGCGATCGGGGAGTTCAACTCCCCGCGCAACCGTGAGAGCCTGCGCCGCCACCTGTTCCGGCTCTTTTCCTACGTGGCCAGCGGCCCGCCGCCGCAGCGGGTCGCACAGCTGCTCGCCCTGCACCGCGCGGGCCTGGTGCGCTTCCTCGGCCCGCGTCTGAGCGTGAGCGCGGGCCCCGAGGGCTTTGCGGCTTCGTCGCCGCGCGTCGACGCACCGCCCGTTATCGCCCGCACGCTTATCGACGCCTTCCTCGCCGACGCCTCCCCCCGCCGCGTCGCCGCCCCGCTTTTGCAGCGCCTGCTGCGCCGCGGCGAGCTCACGGTGACCCAGCCCCACGAGGTCTCCTTCGCCGTCGACGCCGCCGGGCACCCCATCCCGGAGGCGCCGGGCGAGGTGGACCCGCACCGCTTCCTGCTCGGCCCGCTGGTGGTGGGCGGCGGGGCGGAAACGCCTTTCGCGCGGCCGCGCTCCAACGCGCTGGGTTTCCGCAAGGCGGACGCGGTTGCCCGCGAGATCCTCGGCTTCCGGAGGGCGCTCGCGGGGGCGTCGCAAAGCGGCGGTGCCCGAAAAGCGGGGGTGGGGAAGTAGACTCTCCGCCATGAGCACCCTTCCCGGCCCGAGCGAATTCACGGCGACGCCCGAGGGCTTCCGCAGCGGCTTCGTCAGCTTCGTCGGGCGGCCCAACACGGGCAAGTCCACGCTGACGAACGCGCTGGTGGGGGAGAAGATCGCCATCATGGCGGACCAGCCGGAGACGACGCGGCACCCGATCCGCGGCATCGTGAACACCGACGCCGCGCAGCTGGTCCTGGTCGACACCCCCGGCATCCACCGCCCGCGCACCCTGCTCGGCGAGCGGCTCAACGACGTGGTCAAGGACACCTTCCAGGACGTCGACCTGATCGGCCTGACCGTTCCCGCCGACGAGAAGATCGGCCCCGGTGATCGCTACATCTACGAACAGATCCGCGAGACCAAGCCGGGCACCCCGATCGTGGGCATCGTGACCAAGCTGGACAGGGCCACGAAAGACCAGGTCGGCGAGCGTCTCCTCGAGCTGCACGCGCTGCTCGGCCCCGACAGCGAGGTCGTCCCCGTCTCCGCCACCGAACGCGTCCAGCTGGACGTGCTTATCGACGTCCTGACGGACCACCTCCCTCCCGGCCCCCGCTTCTACCCCGAGGGCCACATCACCGACGAGGACACCGAAACGCGCATCGCCGAGCTCATCCGGGAGGAGGCGCTGCGCGGCCTGCGCGACGAGCTGCCCCACTCCGTCGCCGTCCAGATCGACGAGATGCACCCCGACCCGGAGCGCGACAACCGCACCATGATCTACGCGGTGATGTACCTCGAGCGCCCGGGCCAAAAGCGCATCATCGAGGGCCCCGGCGGGCGCCGCCTCGCCGGGATCGTGCACCGCGCCCGCGCCCAGATCATGGAGCTTGTCGGCCACAACGTCTACCTCGACCTGCGCATCAAGGTGCTGAAGAACTGGCAGCAGGACCCGAAGCACCTCGGGCGGCTGGGCTTCTAGGAGCGCCCGTGGCCCGCAGAGCTAGCTACCGCGACCGCGCCTTTGTCGTGCGCACCTATGACTTCGGCGAGGCCGATCGCGTCGTCGTCCTGCTCACCCGCAGCCACGGCCTCGTGCGCTCCGTGGCCAAGGGGGTGCGCAAGACCAAGTCGCGCTTCGGCTCGCGCATCCAGCCCTTCGTGGACATCGACGTCCAGCTCTACCCGGGCGCCAACCTGGCCACCATCACCCAGGCGGACACGGTGAGCTACTACGGCGCCGGGATCATCGAGGACTTCGAGCGCTACACTGCCGCCTGCGCCGTGTTGGAGACGGCCGAAAAGCTCAGCTACGCCGACCTGCCCGACGCCTCGCTTTTCGACGCCACCGCCGCCGCCCTCCACACCCTCCAGGGCGCCGACCACCCCACCCTCGCCCTCGACGCCTTCATCCTCCGCGCGACCGACAACGCCGGCTGGGGGCTGTCGCTCTACGACTGCGCCAACTGCGGCGCCCCCGGCCCTCACAGCGCCTTCAGCCCCCAGCTCGGCGGGGCCGTGTGCGGCGCCTGCCGCCCGCCGGGGGCGATGAACGTCGACCCCGAGGTGCTGCACACCATGTGGCTGATCCAGCACGACCGCCCCGCAACCGCGGAGCACGCCGAGAAGGTCCACCGCGCGACCACCGCCCACCTGCAGTGGCACCTTGAGGCGGGGGTGCGCAGCCTGAAGATCATGGAGCAGGCATAATAGGACGATGATCGACTTCAGCCCCGAGTTCATCCCCCGCCACATCGCCCTCGTGATGGACGGCAACGGACGCTGGGCCGCCGAACGCGGCATGAAGCGCACGGAGGGGCACAAGCGGGGCGAGGGGGTGCTCATGGACTGCGTCAACGCCTGCATCGAGATGGGTGGGGTGGAGTGGCTCTCCGCCTACGGGTTCTCCACGGAAAACTGGCGCCGCGAGGCCGAGGAGGTCCGCTTCCTCATGGGCTTTTCCCGCGACGTCATGCGCCGCCGCCGCGACGAGCTCCACGAAAAGAACGTCCGCATCGTCTGGGCCGGGCGCCGGCCCCGCCTGTGGCGCAGCGTCATCCGCGAGCTCGAGGCCGCAGAGGAGCTCACCCGCAACAACACCGGGCTGACCCTGGCAATGTGCGTCAACTACGGTGGCCGCGCCGAAATCGTCGACGGGGTCCGCGAGATTGTCCGGGCCGCGCGCGCCGGCCGCCTCGACCCCCGCGACATCACCGAGGAGAGCCTGCCCCAGTGGTTCTACCGCCCGGACATGCCCGACGTCGACCTTTTCCTGCGCCCCAGCGGCGAGCAGCGCACCTCCAACTTCCTCCTCTGGCAGTCCGCCTACGCCGAGATGGTTTACCAAGACAAGCTCTTCCCGGACCTGACCAAGCAGGACATTTATGACGCGGTGTTGGAGTACGCCAAGCGCGACCGCCGCTTCGGGGCAGCGGTGGAGAAGAACTAGCGCCGAGGCCTACCTGGCCTGCTGGCAGGCGCGGCACACGCCGTAAACCTCGGCGTCGTGGCCGATCAGCTCGTAGCCGAAGCGGTCGGCGACGAGCTGCGCCCACTTCTCCACGGGGCCGCCCTCGATTTCCTCGCTGCGCCCGCAGATGGAGCACACCAAGTGGTGGTGGTGCTCGTCGGTGAGGCAGTGGCGGTAGAGGGTTTCGCCGTCCGCGTTGTGGAGGACGTCGACGGCGCCGACGTCGTTGAGCGACTGGAGCGTGCGGTAGACGGTGGTCAGGCCGACCTTGTCGCCGCGCGCCTCGAGCTCGTCGTGGATGAAGCGGGCGGAGATGAACTTGTCCACGTCCTGGAGGACGCGCACCACGGCTTCACGCTGGCGCGTGTTGCGCACGCCAAGTTTCGGCTGCTTGGGTTTCGTCGCGCGATTGGTGGGCATAACGCCCTAGTTTAGTCGCGTTTGGGTTTCGGCGTGCTCGGCAGGAGGCCGGGGTCTGCTTCCGGCCGGTTCGCCTGGGGCGGCTCCATGATTGCGGCCGCGGCAGCGGCGCCGGAGGTGTCACTGTCGGGCAGGGGGGTGGTGGAGGGGCGTCGGGAAGCGAGGTCGACGACGTCGCCGCCGCGGGTGGCCATGTTCATCAGGCAGCGCACACCCTGCGCGACCTCGGGTAGGCGAGGGAATAGAGGACCTCGCGGCCGCGGCGCACCGAGGTGACCAAGTCGGCGCGCTTGAGCACGCGCAGGTGCTGGCTGATGAGGGGCTGGGACTTGCCGAGCTCGCTGACCAGCTCGTGTACGACGTGCTCACCGGTGGCCAAAAGCAGCAGGATCTGCAGGCGGAGGGGTGAGTCCATGGCGTTGGCGACCCGGGCGGCGTGTTCGACGTCGCCAAGCGAGTAGCTGTCCATGATCGTCATCCTCGTTTCTGGGGCTTACCGGGCCGGTTCCTGTGAAAAAGGGTTCTTTTCTCAGGTTCACCATCTATATTACCGTGGGTTTCAGCGCCATTATACGTGTGTCCCATTTCGCCGCGTGTAGGGTCCACCTCAGGCTTCGCGGGGTGCCCCTGCGGAACTCCGCCGGGGTGAAACCCGCTACACTGGGCGGGCACTGTTTCGTGTCCCATGTTCAAGCGCCCAGTGAGGAGTAAAAGTGGCCTCCACCATTGATACTGTCGTTAACCTGTGCAAGCGTCGCGGCTTGGTGTATCCCGCAGGAGAGATCTATGGCGGTACCCGCTCCGCGTGGGATTACGGCCCGCTTGGTGTGGAGCTGAAGGAGAACATCAAGCGCCAGTGGTGGAAGCACATGGTGCAGATGCGCCGGGACACCGTCGGCGTGGACACGTCGATCATTCTCCCGCGCCAGGTGTGGGTCGCTTCCGGTCACGTCGAGGTCTTCACCGACCCGCTCGTGGAATCGCTCTACACCCACAAGCGCTACCGCGCCGACCACCTCATCGAGGCCTACGAAGAAAAGCACGGGCACCCGCCGGCCAACGGGCTCGCCGACATCAATGACCCGGAGACCGGCCAGCCGGGCAAGTGGACCGAGCCGCGCGCGTTTTCGGGCCTAATGAAGACGTACCTCGGCCCGGTCGACGACGAAGAGGGCCTGCACTACCTGCGCCCGGAGACCGCCCAGGGGATCTTCGTCAACTTCAAAAACGTCATGACCTCGGCGCGCATGAAGCCGCCGTTCGGCATCGCCAACATCGGTAAGTCGTTCCGCAACGAGATCACGCCCGGCAACTTCATCTTCCGTACCCGAGAGTTCGAGCAGATGGAGATGGAGTTCTTCGTCAAACCCGGCGAGGACGAAGAGTGGCACCAGTACTGGATTGACAACCGCTACCAGTGGTACGTGGACCTGGGCATCAACCCCGAGAACCTGCGCCTCTACGAGCACCCGCAGGAGAAGCTGTCCCACTACTCCAAGCGCACCGTGGACGTCGAGTACGCCTACAACTTCCAGGGCTCGAAGTGGGGCGAGCTCGAGGGCGTGGCCAACCGCACCGACTACGACCTGAAGACCCACGCGGAGGCATCCGGAGAGGACCTGTCCTACTTTGACCAGGAGGCCAACGAGCGCTGGATCCCCTACTGCATCGAACCAGCCGCGGGCCTCGGCCGCGCCGTGATGGCCTTCCTCATCGACGCCTACCACGAGGAAGAGGTCCCCAACGCCAAGGGCGGCACCGACACCCGCGTCGTGCTCAAGCTGGACCGCCGCCTCGCCCCGGTGAAGGTGGCCGTCCTCCCGCTGTCGAAGAAGCCGGAGCTGGCGGGCCCGGCCGAGGAGCTCGCGGAGAGGCTGAGCCAGCACTGGAACACCGACTACGACACCTCCGGCGCCATCGGCAGGCGCTACCGCCGCCAAGACGAGACCGGCACCCCGTTCTGCGTCACCTACGACTTCGACTCCCTCGAGGACGGTGCCGTGACCGTCCGCGAGCGCGACACGATGGAGCAGGAGCGCGTGAAGATCGACGAGCTCGAGGCGTACCTCGCGGCGCGGCTCATCGGGGCGTAGCCGGATGCACTACGTCAGCTGGGACCGCAGCGACCGCGAGAACCTCAAGCTTCTGGCCGAGGACGGCCCGGAGGTCCTCGCGGTATTCACGGACGAGCACGCCGCCGTCGGCGGCGAGAAGTGGGACCTCGTGGCCTCCCCGGAGTCGGGGGCGGTGGCCACCCGCGCGGGCGCCGATATCGTCCGGGCGACAGGCTCGCTGAAGCGCGACAAGGAGATCCCCGTCAGCGTGGAGGGCCGCGGCTACACGCTCGTGGCCGAGACATCCAAGAACTGGATCGTCGACGACGCCGCAGGGGAGAAGGTCGGCCAGTTCACCCAGGACCACAACGGCGTGCGCAGGGCCATCCTCGAGTTCGAGGGCGAGACAACCCTGCCCGCCACCGACGTGGTGGCGCTCGCGTGGATTTCGCGCGAGGTGCTGGAGACGAAGAAGATGGTCAACTCGAACGTGTTGATCGCCCTGCTCGTCTTCCTCTCGATTTTCGTTGTCGTCGTCTTCCTCATGCAATGATGCGCTGGCAGGGCACTTCGCTTATCGACGCCCCCACCCCCGCCTCCTTCGCCGACGGGGTGCTGGAGTTCGGCGAGCACCGCCTGCGCTTTGTCTCGCAAGACCCCGTCGACGTTCGGGCGGTTGACCAGGACGGTCGGCCCTACCGCCTGCGCAAGGCGGGCCTGACCGTCTCCCGCTACGAGGCTGTGTGCGACACGCGCGCCTACACAGCCCGCCGCAGAGTAGGCAAGCGCCGCGAGATCGTGCGCGCCGACGGCAGTGTCGCCGCGACAACCCAGGCCCGCGCCGACGGCGCGCTCGAGGTTGCCCCCGCCGGCGAGCTCACGCTCGACCTGGTGTTCATCTCCTGGGCCCTCACCTACGTGGACGCGTCGGCGCGGCGCACGCTGTACTAGCCGCCTAGAACATCCCGCCGCGGGCGGAGGGGCCGCCGCCCGAGAAGCCCCCGCCCCCGCCGCCGCCGAAACCGCCTCCTCCGCCGCCGCCGTTGTTGCCGCCGAACAGGATGGAGCCCCAGATCACCGCGCTGGCGATGTCACCGGCCGTGGACTGAGCCCGCTGGCGGCGGTACTGGGCGATGTCGTCGTTGGCGGCGCCGGCGGCGCGGCGCGCGGTTTCGGCGGCTTCGCGCCCCAGCCCGATCGCGGTGCGGGTGTCCGTGGTGCGCAGGTTGCGCGCGTGGTTGAACTGGCGCTTCGCCTCCGCGAGCAGGGTGCGGGCGTGGGAGCCGATGATCCGGCCCCGGGAGTTAATTAGGTCCTCGGCGCTTTGGATCTGCGCCGCGGCGACGCGCAGCTGCTGGTCCAAGACCTGGAGCTGGCGCTTTTGGTCGGAGGCCGCGCCGCGGGCCTTGTCGATTTCCTCGTCGACGCGCGCGTCCAGGTCGGTGAGCTCGGTGTAGAGCGAAAGCGGGTCCGTTTCCGCGCGGTTGCCCACGGCGCTCAGCTGCGCGCGGGCCTCGGCGGCCACGGCGTCGAGGGCGGCGACGTCGACCTTCGCGCCGTGCTGTTTGGTGCCTTTGAGCTGCTCAATCTCGCGCAGCTCCTCCTCGATCTCCTGGATGAGAGCCGGGATGTTGGCCTGGGAGTCCCGAATGTTCTCCTCGGCGTGCTCGATGGCGGTGAGGTTGGTGTCGGAGACTTCGACGGCGTGGGAGGCGGAGGCGAGCAGGTCGACGAGAGCGCCCTGGCGCCCGGCGGGTTGCGCGGCCGCTGAACGGGCTTCGTCGAGGAGCCGCTCCGCCTCGTCGAGGGAGGCGGAGGCGACCTCGACGTTGTCCTCCAGGGACTGCAGCATCTGTTCGGAGTGGCGCTCGCGGAGGGCGTCGAGAAGCGATTGCGCGGGTTCGAGGCGGGCCCGGATGTCCACCGTGCGCTGGGTGACCTTGTCCACCTCGGCCGACGCGTTGATGAGCACGCCGCGCATCTCGTTGAACTCGGCGCTGCGGGTGCGCAGGGCCTCGCCGGCCTGGCCGCAGGAGGAGATGATGTCGATGAGCATGGCGCGCTTTTCGGGCTGGGTCTCGGGGATGGCGTCGTTGAGCCTCTGATGCAGGCCGAAGGCGCGCTCGAGCGTCGAGGTGGCCGTGTTCATGGCGGAGGTGAACGGGCGGACGCGCTCCGCTCCGAACTCGGCGGTGGCCACGGCGAGTTCCTCCTTGCCCTGGCGGATGGATTCGTCGGTCTGCACAAGCGCGTCGCGGGAGAGCTGCTCCAACGTCGGCGTGGGCAGGTTGCTCAGCGCGTCGGTGTCGCCGGGTTCAAGCGCCCTGGCCGCCTCCAGCTGTTCCTCCTGCGTCTTCTTGCTCTTACGACGCGTGGCGGCCCATACCCCGCCGCCGGCGAGCGCGGCGACCCCCACGCCGCCGAGCGCCCAGCCGACGTTGGCGGCGGTGGAGCCACCCGCGGCGGCCTCGATCGCGGCAAGCGCGGCGCCCGCCCAGTTTTCGCCGGTGAGCTCAGAGTAGGCGGCGTCGTACATCGCGTCGATGTCTCCCTGGCTCCACATGCTGCCCCCGGCCACTGCGAAGCTGCGCTCGGTGGGGGAGATGGCCAGCACGGCGACATTGGAGCCGGAGGCGTCGACGCTGGCCTGCGCCCACTCCTCCGCGGTCATGCCGCCGAAGGAGTCGAGGTAGGCGACGCGGACGGCCAGTTGATCGTTTTGCGCGAACTCCTGGATGGCGCCCTCGATCTCGGCTGCCTCCCCGCCGGAGAGCACGCCCGCTTCGTCCGTGACGGGCTGCGCAAGCGGGCCGGGCGCGGTCGCCGTCGCTTGGGCGTGGACCTGGGTGTCCGGCGTCGTGCCTGCCGGGGCGGCGATCGCCGCGGGGGAGACCGCGAGGGCGCAGCCCGCGAAAAGCGGGGCGGCGGAAAGGAGGCGAAGGTGTCGCTTTTTCATGGTGACTAGGGTAGTCGCTTCCCCGACACTGAGCCCGCGCCATCTACGCTGGGTGTGTGTTCACCTATTCCGCCTTCGATACCGAGCGCCGCGCGCCGGAGGGGCCGAAGGGCTCGCAGATCGTCGAGAGCTTCGAGGAGCGCGGCGCCTTTTCCCGCGACCGCGCCCGGGTCCTGCACTCGGCGGCGCTGCGCCGCCTGGCCGACAAGACACAGGTGGTGGGCCCGCGCGACGGCGACACCCCGCGCACGCGCCTGACGCACTCGCTCGAGGTGGCGCAGATCTCGCGCGGTATCGGCGAGGCGCTCGGCCTCGACCCCGACCTGTGCGAAATGGCGGGGCTCACCCACGACATCGGGCACCCGCCCTACGGCCACAACGGCGAAAATGCGCTTAACGACGTCTCCACGGGCGGTTTCGAAGGCAACGCCCAGACGCTTCGGATCCTCACCCGCCTGGAGCCCAAGGTGCTCGTCGGGGAGAACTCGCTCGGGCTCAACCTCACCCGCGCCTCCCTCGACGCGGCCTGCAAGTACCCGCTCACGCGCACGAACCCGGACGGCTCCACCAACCGCAAGTACGGCGCCTACGACGAGGACGGAGCCGTGCTTGAGTGGCTGCGCCGCGGCCACACCGACGCCGCCCCGCCGATGGAGGCGCAGGTGATGGACTGCTCGGACGACATCGCCTATTCCGTGCACGACGTCGAAGACGGGATCGTCTCCGGCCGGGTCACGCTCAAGGTGCTGTGGGACCTGGTGGAACTGGCGGCGCTGGCGGAAAAGGGGGCCAACGCCTTCGGCGGTAGCGCCGACGAGCTCATTGAGGCCGCCGCCCGGCTGCGGGCGCTGCCCTCCATCGCCGCGGCCGCGGACTTCGATTACACCCTCGCCTCCTGGGCCGGCCTGAAGCGGCTGACCTCGGAGCTGGTGGGGCGCTACGTTGGGGCCGTGGCCACCGCCACGCTGCGCGACGAGGCCAATCACCCCGACGCCCTGCGCAGCGAGGACAACCCGGAGGGGGCGCTGGGCCGGCAGCACGGGCGCCTCGTCATCCCGGCGGACGCCGAAGCGGAGGTGCGCCTGCTGAAGACGGTGGCGGTGCTCTACGTCATGGACATGCCCGCCCACCAGCGCCGCCAGGAGCGACAGCGCGACCGCATCTTCCGGGTTTACGAGTACATGCTCGCCGGCGCCCCCGGCACCCTGGACACCGTGTTCCAGCAGTGGTGGGCGGCGGCCGCCACCGACGCCGAGCGCGAGCGCGTGGTGGTGGACCAGATCGCGTCTATGACGGAATCGCGCCTCGAGCGCGCCGCGAAGAAGTCGGCCGGGGTCGCCGGTTTCATGGCCTAGGGCGCTTCGGAGGGCTTTCCGGGCGGGTTGACCTCGCAGAAGCTTTCGTAGTGGTCGGCGGTGTAGTACCACTCGTCGACAATGCCGTCGGCGCCGCCCCCGGTGACGATGCGCCGCGCCCCGCGGTGGTTTAACCCGGGCGTGTCCACGGTGTATTCGCGGTAGTAGCCCGGTTCTTCGTCGGGAAGCACGGCCTCGTAGTTGCCGAAGTGCGTGTCGTCTTCGGCGTACAGGTAGAGTCCGCCCTCCTCCACCGTGCTGATGGTCTCCCACGCCTCGCTGGGAAGCGTGCCACACGTGGATACTTCGTTGGGCTCGCAGGCGACGAGGGTCGGCGGCAGCAGGGCGGCGGCGAGCACGCCGAGCGGGAAGCGGGACAGCATGCGCAGCATTGTTCCACAACGGGCGGCGGAATTGACCGCGCGGCTACGATGTAGCCATGGCTAGGGGCAGAATTCCGGATAGTGATATCCAGGCTATCCGCGAGCGCGCGCCGATCGAGGACATCGTCGGCGAGTACGTGCAGCTCAAACCCGCCGGCCACGACTCGCTCAAGGGCTTGAGCCCCTTCAAGGACGAAAAGACACCCTCCTTCCACGTCAGGCCCGCACGCGGGTACTACCACTGCTTTTCGACGGGCAAGGGTGGCGACGTCTTCTCCTTCCTCATGGAAATGGAGCAGCTGAGCTTCCCCGAGGCCGTGGAGGCGGTGGCCGAGCAGATCGGCTACCACATCAACTACCAGGGCGGATCTACCGGAGCGCGCGACGTCAAACCCGGCACCCGCGCCCGGCTCCTGGCGGCCAACAAAGCCGCGCACGAGTTTTACCGCGAGCAGTTGGAGGCCCCCGAGGCGGACAAGGCCCGCACTTTCCTTCTCGACCGCGGCTTTGACAAAGACACCATCCACCACTTCGAGTGCGGCTACGCCCCCGACGGCTGGGACACGCTGACCAAGCACCTGCTGCGCAAGGGATTCTCCGTCGAGGAGCTGCAGGAGGCTGGCCTGAGCAGCATGGGCCGGCGCGGGCCCATCGACAAGTTCCGCCGCCGCCTGCTGTGGCCCATCAAGGACGTGGCGGGCAACGTCATCGGTTTCGGGGCGCGCAAGCTCCACGAGGACGACCCGATGGGCAAGTACATGAACACCCAGGACACGATGCTCTACCACAAGAGCAAGGTGCTGTTCGGCCTGGACCTCGCCAAAAAGCACATCGCCCAGGGCCACCAGGCCGTGATTGTGGAGGGCTACACCGACGTCATGGCCATGCACGCCGCCGGGGTGAAAACAGCGGTCGCCTCCTGCGGCACCGCCTTCGGCGCGGAGCACCTAGCCATCATCCGCCGACTCATGCTCGACGACAACTTCTTCCGCGGCGAGCTGATCTACACCTTCGACGGCGACGAGGCGGGCCAGAAGGCGGCCCTGCGCGCCTTCGAGGGAGACCAGCAGTTCACCGGGCAGTCCTTCGTCTCCGTGGCTCCCGAGGGCATGGACCCATGCGACCTGCGCCAAGCGAAGGGCGACGCGGCGGTACGCGACCTCGTGGCCTCCCGCGTGCCCATGTTCGAGTTCGTCATCGAGTCTCTCCTCAGCGATTACTCCCTCGACACAGCCGAAGGCCGCCTGCAGGCCCTCCGGCGCACCGTCCCCGTCGTCGCCGGGATTTCCGACCGGGTCCTGCAAACGGAGTACGCGCGCCGCCTGGCCGGCTGGGTCGGCTGGCCGAACCCGGACGAGGTGCTCGCGCAGGTGCGCGCAGAGGCAAAGCGGCCGAGTGCACCGAAGCGCGCGCTGCGCCGGGGGGCGCGAGAGGAGCCGGTCAACGCGAACGAGCCCGTGCTGGTCCTGCCCAACCCGGCCGACCCGCTGCTATGGCCGCAGCGCGAAGCGCTGAAGATCGCCCTGCAGCACCCCCGCGCGGCGGGGGACTACTTCGACGGCATTAACCCGGATGCCTTCACCAACCCCGCCTACCGCCAAGTGCGCGACGCGATCACTGCAGCCGGAGGGGCAGCGAACGCCCCCGAGGGGGCCGCGTGGCTTCCCCAGGTAGCTGAGGGGATGGCAGGCGTGGCCGGCCGTAACTTCGTTTCTGAGCTGGCGCTGGAAGACATCCACGCCGACGACATCGTCTCCTACGCGGACTCGGTGCTCTCCAGACTGCAGGAGACGCGGGTTGGCGACCAGATCGCGCAGCTGAAAGCCCAGCTACAGCGCATGCGCCCGAGCGACGACGAAGTTGCCTACAACGCCTTGTTCTCCGACCTCATCGCGCTGGAGCAGGCGCGCCGGGAGCTCAACGACAGGGCGTTTCGCGGTGCCTAGATGTGCGTGATGGTCGACCGCTGCGAAATCCGGGGCGCATAACCCCTGGTCGCCTGACCCTGCAGAGCGTTGGGGTCGACCACAGCGAAATCCGGGAAGCGTATCCCCGGACCACCGTGCCAATCAAAAACGCCCCGGCAACGACCGGGGCGCGCAGCTCAAGACGCCTACGCCTGGTCGGCGAACTGGCGCACGGCCCACTCGACGGCGTCGAGGGGTAGCTCGGCGTCGTACTCGTCGCGCGCGGCGCGCAGGCGCGTGAGGTACTCGCCGTACTCCTCGCCGCTCCAGTCGTGGTCGGCCGGCAGGCCGGCGATGGCTGCGCGGTTGGAGCAGATGATGACGGGCTTGTCGTCCTCGGCACCTTGCGGCCCGGCGAGGAAGTAAGCCACGAGGGAGGCGTACTTCGGGGGCAGGCCTGTGGCGGTTAGCGCGGTGTACTGGCCCACAGGGTCTTTGCCCTCGAGGCTGCGGATGGCCTGAATGAGCGCGTTGGCCTTGCCCTTGTTACGCAGGAACTGCTGCAGGGGGAGGACCTGCGGGGATTGGCCTGCGCCGTAGGCTAAGGCGGCGCCGAGGAAGTCGATGATTTCGCCGCGCTGGTGGCCGGAGTCGGCGACGGCGCCGGCGAAGAGGAAGACCTCGGCGCGGGTGAGGGTGGCGGTGGCGTCGTCGCGGAAGGGCGGGACGCGGCGCAGGTGGTGGGGCCAGCCGGTCTTCCAGCGGCGCGGGGAGAACGTCACGGAGTGGTTCATGGCGTCGTTGGCCGTGGGGGAGATCGCCTTGAGAGCGTCGAGGATCTGGTTCATGCGTTCCATTGTGGCAGAAGGGACCGCCCCAATAGGATTGGGCGCATGACCATCCTTGTGCTCGATCCGCGCTGGCCCGACATGATCCCGCTGGGGGTCGTCTCCCGCATCAGGGGGCCGGTGGAGTACACCTCGGAGGTCCCGGTGTCGGTGCGGTGGGCGCTGGCGGATGTGGCCGCCGGGGAGTCGGGCGGGTGGCTGGTGACGACGGATGCGCGTGATCCGGACGTCGTGAAGCGAGCTCGCGGCGAGGAGCTTGTCGCGGTGCCAAGCCTTGAAGACCCGGTCGCTGAGGCCGTGGGGACGATGCGCCGCGCGCGTGAGCGGGGCGAGTGGGAGCGTGCGATGACGCACGAGTCGCTGCTTTCCTACCTCGAGGAGGAGGCCCGAGAATTCGCGGCGGCCGTGCGCGGGGGCGACGACGCGGAGATACGCAAGGAGCTTAGCGACGTCTTCCTGCAGGTGCTTTTCCACTCCGAGCTCGCCCGCGAGCGCGGCGCCTTCGACTTCACGGACGTGGCCGCTGCTTTTGTGGACAAGATGAAATCCCGCGCCCCCTACCTCTTCGATGGGAGCGCGGGACTGGTCGGCCTGGAGGAGCAGGAGCGCCTCTGGGCGGAGGGCAAGCGCCGCGAGGCTTAGCGGAGCGCGGGTACCAGGTCGCGGATCTGCGGCAGGCCCGCCTGGGACGACAGCTGGGAGCTGAGCTTCAGTGCCTGGTCAATGGGGGTTTCGGGGTCGGGCTTGACCACGCCGCACTCGAGGGCGCGGTCGCCTACGGCGCTGATGGTGCCGGAGGCGGCAAGCCGCAGGGCGGAGTCGTCGCCGATGGCCTTGTTCAGGCTGGCGACGAGGCCGGAGCGGGTGGTGTCTGCGGTGACGAAACCGGTGGCGCGGAGGGCGGTGCCCAGGACATTGCAGTCGGCGGTGGCAACGTTGCCGTTGATGGTCTTGAGAAGCTCGAAGTAGGTGGGCTGGGCCTGGGCGGGGGCGGCCAGGGCCGCCGCGGCGACAAGGCCGGCGGCGAGAGTAGGGGCGATACGACGCATGGGCAGGTCCTTTTCTGTCTCAAACGACTGGGTCGCCAGAAACTCTAGCGCACCAATGTGACGCATGGTGCGCAATTGCGCCCCCAATTTTGCCCTACACCGCCTCCAGTGCCAGTGACTGGCCTTGCCCCACACCGATGCACAGCGTGGCCAGCCCGCGGGTGGCCTTCTCCTTCTCCATCCGGTTGAGCAGCGTCACGGTGATGCGGCACCCGGAGGAACCCAGCGGGTGCCCCAGCGCGATGGCGCCACCCCACGCGTTGACGCGGGCCTGGTCCAGGCCGAGGTCGCGGATGCAGGCCAGCGACTGCGAGGCGAAAGCCTCGTTGAGCTCGATCGCGTCGACGCTATCGACGTCCCAGCCGATCCTGTCGAAGAGCTTGCGCGTCGCAGGCACCGGGCCCAGGCCCATGATGTGGGGCTCGAGGCCGGCGGCGGCGGAGCCGACGACGCGGGCGCGCGGGGTCAGGCTGTACTTCTTCAGCGCGGCTTCGGAGCAGACGATGACGGCGGAGGCGCCGTCGTTAAGCGCCGAGGAGTTGCCGGCGGTGACCACGGTGCCGCCCTTGACCACCGGGCGCAGGGTGGCCAGCACCTCGGCGGTCGTGTTCGGGCGGATGGGCTCGTCGCGGGTGACCACGATGTCCTCGGCCTTGCGCTGCGGCACGGTGATCGGGATGATCTCGCTGGCGAACAGCCCCTCCTCGGTGGCTGCGTGGGCGCGGCGCTGCGACTCCACTGCGAAGGCGTCTGCGTCTTCGCGCGAGATGTTCTTCACCCGCGCGACCTCCTCCGCGGTCTCCGGCATGGAGTAGGTGAGCTTGTCTTGCGCGGCGAAGGTGGGGTTGGTGAAGCGCCAGCCGATGGAGGTGTCAAAGATCGCGCCGGGGGAGGCGAACGCCTTCTTCGGTTTTTCCATCACCCACGGTGCGCGCGACATGGACTCGACGCCGCCGGCCACGACGATGTCGGCCTCGCCGGACTTGACTAGGGCGGAGGCGACGGTGATCGCGTTGAGGCCTGAGGCGCACAGGCGGTTGACGGTGAAGGCGGGGACTGTCTCGGGGAACCCGGCGAGCAGCCAGGCCATGCGCGCGACATTGCGGTTGTCCTCGCCTGCGCCGTTCGCGTTGCCCAGGATCACCTCGTCGACGTCGGCCGGGTCGATGCCGACGTCGGTCACCACGGCCTTGATGGCTGTCGCGGCGAGGTCATCGGGGCGGATGCCGGAGAGGAACCCGCCGTACTTGCCCACGGGGGTGCGCAGGCCGGAGACGAGGTAGGCGTCGTTGGTCATGGTTGTTTTCCTTTACTTGTCGCTCGTGCGGGACTTCTTGGCGGTGAAGGCGGAGATTCCGGTGATTTCGCGGCCGACGATGAGCGCCTGCACGGAGTCGGTGCCCTCGTAGGTGGACACGACCTCCATGTCGGTCAGGTGGCGCGCCACGTGGTTTTCCAGCAGCAGGCCGTTGCCGCCCATCATGTCGCGCGCCTCGCGGCAGATCGCGAGGGCCTTGCGCGAGGTGGTCATCTTCACCAGGGAGGCCATCGGCCCGGTAAAGGTGCCCTCCTCCTGCAGCTGCGCCATCCGGTGGGCGAGCAGTTGCAGCTGGATGACGTCGGACAGCATCGTGGCGAGCTTTTCCTGGACGAGCTGGAAGGCGGCGAGCGGGGAGCCGAACTGCTCGCGCTGCAGGGCGTAGGAGCGGGCGATTTCGAAGCCCGCCATGGCGTGGCCCACGGCCTCGTAGGAGGCGCCGCCGCGGGTGGCGGCCAGCACCTTGTTGACATCCTTGAAGGAATTGCAGTTCTGCAGCCGGTTGGCCTCCGGAACGCGCAGGTCGGTGATGACGATGTCGCCCTGCAGGATGGCGCGCTTGCCGATCTTGCCCGTGATGACCTCGGGGGCGTAGCCCACCGGGTACTCGCCGTCGACCTTTTCCACGACGAAGGCCTTGACCTGGCCGTCCGCCTCGTCGCGGGCGTAGACGACGATGACGTCGCCCGCGTGCCCGTTGCCGATCCAGCGCTTGTGGCCGTTGAGCACCCAGGTGTCGCCCTCGCGGCGCGCCGAGGTTTCCAGCGAGACGGAGTCGGAGCCGTGGTCGGGCTCCGTCAAGGCGAAGGCCCCGGTCTTTTCGAGCTTGGCCATGGAGGGCAGCCAGCGTTCGCGCTGCTCCTCGCTGCCGAGGATGTAGATCGAGCCCATGCACAGGTTCGAGTGGACTCCGAAGAAGGTGTTGACGGAGCCGTCGATGCGCCCCATTTCGCGCGCGACCAGCCCGGCCTGCTGGCGGGACAACCCGGGGCAGCCGTAGCCCTGGATGAAGGTGCCCACGATGCCGAGCTCGGCCAGGGCGGGGAGGATCTCGGTGGGGAACTCGGCGCGCTCCCAGTAGTCGTTGATGATGGGCAGGACGTGCTTTTCGCCGAAGTCGCGGACGCGGTCACGGATGGCCTTGTCCTCTTCGCTCAGGGTGGCGTCGAGCGCGAAGAAGTCGGAGCGCTCGAGTCCGGTCGTGGTGTAGGCGGTCATGTGGGTGATCCCTTTCTTGGGCTGTGTCGGTTCTTAGGCTGTCTCGCCCAGCCAGCGCCGCACGTATTCCGCGTCGGCGTTGAGCGCCGGCGGGGAGGTTCGGCAGGCGGCGGGGGTCCGGCTGAGTGTGATGGGGTTGGCTACGGTGGGGTATTGGTCGTCATCGTCGGCGACCCAGATTGGGTTGAGGCCGAGCGCTTCGGCGTACCGCACGCCGCCGCCGACAGTGAGAATGGGCGCGCAGCACACGCCGGCGGCGCTGAGCACCTCGAGCCAGGCGTCGACGCCGCGCTCGGCGAGGCGGCCCTCGATGGCGGTGCGCAGCGGAGTGCGGTGCTTGTTGCGCAGCTCCATGGAGGCAAAGCGCTGGCCGGCGACGAGCTCCGGCAGGCCGATCGTCGTCATGAGCGTGGCAAACTGGTCGTCGTTACCGCAGCAGATGACCACCTGCCCGTCGCCCGCCCGGAAGGGCCCGTAGGGGAAGAGGCTGGGGTGCTCGTTGCCCATCCGGTACGGCTCGTGGCCGCCGGCGGTGAAGGCGACGGTCTGGTTCACCATCGCGGACAGGGCCGAGGAGAGGAGGTTGACCTCGACGCTTTGCGCGGTGCCGGTGGCGGAGCGCTCCTGCAGCGCCGCGAGGATGCCCACGGCGGCGTGGAGGCCGGTGAAGATGTCGAAGAGGGCGAAGCCGCCGCGCTGGGGGTGGCCGTCCGCGTCGCCGGTGACGTGCATGAAACCGCTGAGCGCCTGGACCAACAGGTCGTAGCCCGGCAGCGTCGCCCCGCCCTTTGTGCCGAAGCCGGTGATGGAGGCGTGGATGAGGTCCGGCCAGCGCTCGGCTGTCTGCGAGCGGTCGAGGCCGAAGCGCATCAGGCCGCCGGGCTTGAAGTTCTCCACCAGAACGTCGGCCCGGTCGATGATGGCGTAGGCGGTGCGCAGGTCCTCGTCGTTTTTCAAATCGAGCGCGATCGAGCGCTTGTTGCGGTTGATGGACAGGAAGTAGGTGCTCTGCCCGTCGATGGAGGGCGGCATCCACTGCCGGGTGTCGTCCCCGCGGGGGGATTCGATCTTGATCACGGTGGCGCCCAGGTCCGCGAGCAGCATCGTGCAGTACGGCCCGGCGAGGACCCGAGAGAAGTCCGCGACGACGACGCCGCTGAGCGGGCCGCGCGCCTCCTCGAGTTCGGTATGCTCCATGTCACTTCCTTGTGCTTGTGTTGTTTCGGTAATAAAATCACGGTTAATTTGTGCAGTCCAATACTTAATTAGGTGCTTATTCATATCCCCCGACGATTAATTGGACGGGTCAATCGGGCAAGGGAGGGCCGTTGCCGTGGAGGTACAAGAAGCCAGGGCGTTCCTGGTGCTCGCAGAGGAGCTTCACTTCGGCCGCGCAGCGGACAGGCTGAACATGGCGCAGCCGCCTCTGAGCAGGGCGATCCGCCAGCTTGAGCGGCGCTTGAAGGTCAAGCTGTTCGACCGCAGCACGAGGCGCGTAGAGCTAACCACCGCCGGGGCCGCGCTTGTCGAGCCCGCCCGCAAGCTCGTGGAGGCCTCGGAGGCGGCGGTGCGCGCGGCGCGCGACGCGGCCTCGGGCACGACCGGAGTGGTCCGCCTGGGCTTCGCCAGCGCGTCCGTGCGCGGCGTCGTCTCCCAGCTCGTGCGCTCCACGCAGGACAGATTGCCCAGCGTCACCCTCGAACTGCACTCCGCGCTGCTGTCCGTCAATGGCCTGGACAAGGTTTTGTCCGGGGAGATCGACTGCATGATCGGCCGCTGGAACACCCTGCCGGCGGAGGTGGATTCGAGGGAGCTGTTCCGGGAGGAGATCGTCGCCGTCGTCCCGGAGACGCACCCGCTGGCGGTGCAGGGGCGGGCGTCGATAAGCATGGCTGACCTCGCGAACGAGGAGTGGATCGTACTGCAGGGCGGCCCCGGCGCGGCGCTGCAGACGCGGGTGTCCACGCTGGCGCGCCGGGCGGGCTTTGTTCCCTCGGTGCGCTCCACGGTGCCCGATTCGTGGACCCAGCTCGTGCTCGTCGCCTCCGGCGTGGGGGTGGCGCTGACTCTCGACAGCGTGCGTGACAACTCGAACCGCGAGTACCTGCACTACATGACGCTGAAAGACGAGGACCGCTACGTCGACGTTCAGCTCGTGTGGAAAAAGGACAACGACAACCCGGCCTTCCAGAAGCTCATGGTCTGCCTCGAGAGCATTTTCCCTCTCTCGTGCAGCGCGAACTAGCGCGTCTCGACGCCCCCATTGATACGCACCTGGTACGAGTCGCCGGAAGTGCCTCCGAGTTGGCTCGGCGTGTCGGGGCCGAACCCTAGGCTGGTGCTATTGCCCACCAACCCACATCAAGACCACAGAAGGGGAGACCACGTGGAGTACTCAACGGTTCTACGACGCGATAACGAGGCCGTGGCCACCCTGACGGTCAACCGCCCGGAGAAGATGAACGCGGCCAGCCGGCAGGTGCTCGACGAGCTCAACAGCCACCTGGACGAGCTGGAGCGCGATGCCGCAGTCGATGTTCTCATCATCACCGGCGCGGGGGAGAAGGCCTTCGTGGCGGGGGCCGATATCAACGAGCTCGCTAAGCGACGCCCCCTCGACGGCCTGGAGGCCTACATGCAGCGCACCTACGGCCGGATCGCGCACTTTCCCAAGCCCGTCATCGCGGCCGTCAACGGCTACGCCCTGGGCGGCGGCTGCGAGCTCGCCCTCGCCTGCGACATCCGCGTGGCCTCCGACAACGCCGTCTTCGGCCTGCCGGAGACCGGGCTGGGTATCCTCCCCGGCGCCGGCGGAACGCAGCGCCTGGTCGAGGCGGTCGGCCGCGGCCCGGCGATCGACATGATCATCACCGGCCGTCGCATCAGCGCCGCCGAGGCGCTCCAGTGGGGGCTGGTGACCTACGTGACGGACGCCGAGTCCCTGCTGCCGCAGGCCGCCAAGATCGCCGAGCGCATCCGCCGCAAAGGCCCGACCGCCGTCGCGCTCGTGCGCCAGGTCGTCGCCCACAGCGCGGCGGCGAGCGAGGAAACCGGGATGTTCGTCGAGCGCCTTGCCCAGTCGCTGCTGTACGCCACCGCCGAAAAGAACGAGGGCGTGGAGGCCTCCCTGTCCAAGCGCCACCCCGACTTCGCCGCGTTCAAGGGCCAGAGCTAACACACCGAAGCCGCAAAAAGTAAAGCCACAAGAAGCACAAGGAGCACTCATGGCAGCAATCAGCAACGTCACCGTCATCGGGTCCGGCACGATGGGCTCGCAGATCGGCCTCGTGGCCGCCCTCGCGGGGTACGTCACCACCATCGTCGACGTCTCCGAAGAGGCCCTGACCAAGGCCGAGCAGCAACTGCGCAGCCGCATGGAGCGCGACGTGGAGAAGGGCCGGCGCACCCAGGAGGACGTCGACGCAGCCTTCGCCCGCCTGGGCTTTACCACCGACCAGGCCGCGGCCGTCGCCGACACCGACATCGTCATCGAGGCCGCCGTGGAGAACATCGAGGTCAAGCGCACCATTCTCGCCGAGCTCGATGCGCAGGCGCCCGAGCACGCGATCCTGGCCACGAACTCCTCCAACATCGTCTCCTCCCGCCTCGCGGACGCGACCGGCCGGCCCGAGAAAGTCTGCAACATGCACTTCTTCAACCCCGTGCTGGTGATGAAGGCCTGCGAGGTAGTCGGCCACGAGGGCACCAGCGAGGAGACCCTCGCGGCGGTGGAGGAGCTCGCGGTGGCGATGGGCAAGGACGTCATCCGCGTGCGCCGGGAGATCCCCGGCTTCGTGGCCAACCGCCTCCTCAACGCGCTGCGCACCGAGGCGCTGAAGCTCTACGAGGAGGGCTACGCCTCCTTCGCTGACATCGACACCGCCGCACGCTCCGCGCTGCGCCACCCGATGGGCCCCTTCGAGCTCATGGATCTCGTCGGCATCGATGTCGCCTACCTCATCCGCAAGGCGGAGTACGAGCAGACCGGCGACGAGTCCTCCCTGCCCGCGCCCGCCATGGAAAAGATGTACAACACCGGCAACTACGGCAAGAAGACCGGCAAGGGCTGGTACGAGTACGACGAGCAGGGGCGCAAGGGTCGCCCGAACCCCGACTTCTAAGCGCGCCACAGACGAACGCCCCGCCACGGTGAAGCACCGGGCGGGGCGTCGTTTAGCGTGCTAGTTAAAGCTCAGGCCGGTGAACTCGCCGTCGGCGCGCCACGAGCGCACGTGGTTGAAGAAGGCCTTCTTGCCGGCCGGGAAGCCCACCGAGCGGCGCTCCGCCATGCCGATCTCTCGCTTGCCCTCGCCGTTGAGGTAGCCGGGGGTGCACTCCGGGTCGTCGGCCACCGTGCCGTTTTCCACGAGGTGGTCCACCCACGCGTCCTCCGCCTCCTGCGTCGGCTCGAAGGACTCGGCACCGGAGTCCAGGGTGTGGTCGATCACTGCGCGCAGCACCCGGGCGCCGTCCGCGAAGTTCTGCGGCACGTTGGAGACGAGGAACGCCGCCTGCACGGACTGCTGGAAGAACATGTTGGGGAAGTCGTGGGTGAAGTAGCCCATGTAGGTGAGCATCCCGTCGTTCCACTTGTCGCGCAGCTTCAGGCCGTCGCGGCCCACGACGTCGAAGAACGCGTCCTTGGAGGCGTTGCGATTGTAGAGGAAGCCCGTGGAGTAGATGATCATGTCCACCGGGTACTCCTTGCCCTGCACCACGACCCCGTTCTCGGTGACGCGCTCGACGCCCTTGCCGTCGGTGTCCACCAGCTCGACGTTGTCGCGGTTGAAGGTCTGGAGGTACTCGTCGTGGAAGCCGGGGCGCTTGCACCACGCCCGGTACCAGGCCTTGAGGCCGTCGGCGGTGGCCTTGTCGTTGACCTCCACGTCAGTCCTGTCGCGGATGGACTGCTGGACCTCGTCGTCCCACTGGTACAGCACGGAGCGGAACTTCTCGGGGGTCAGGTCGCCCTCGATGGATTCGAGCCGGTGCGCCAGCTTACGCCCGTTCATGGTCCAGCCGTCGCTGAGCAGGTCCACGGTGTCCGAAGACGGGTAGTTGCCCACCTTGTATTCCTCGACGAAGTCGAGGAAGTTGTCGTAGATCTTCTGCTGCCAGCCCTCCTGGGAGGTCAGCTCGTCCCACCACTCGTAGTCCGTCGGGCCGTTGCCGCGCACGTCCACCGAGGTCGGGGTGCGCTGGATCACCAGCAGCTTCTTGGCCGTCTTGGCCAGCTCGGGCACCACCTGGATCGCGGTTGCGCCCGTGCCGATGATTGCCACGGTCTTGTCGCTCAACTTGTCCATCTCGGCGCCGTCGGGGGAGCCGCCGGTGGCGTCGTAGTCCCAGCGGGCGGTGTGGAACCACTGGCCTTTGTAGTCCTTCATGCCGGGGAAGGAGGGCAGGCGCGGGACGTTGAGCGAGCCGATGCCGAGGCTGACGAACTGCGAGGTGAAGTTGTCGCCGCGATTGGTGGTAATGCGCCAGCGCTTGATGTCCTCCTCCCACGTCAGGCCGGTGACGCGGGTGTGGAAGTACGCGTCCTTGTACAGGTCGAAGTGGCGGCCGATGCGCTGCGCGTGAGCGTAGATCTCGGGGCCGTGGGCGTAGCGCTCCGTCGGCTTGTGGCCGGTCTCCTCGAGCAGCGGCATGTACACCACGGAGGCGGTATCGCACATGACGCCGGGGTAGCGGTTCCAGTACCACACGCCGCCGAAGTCGCCCGCCTGGTCAAGGATGCGCAGCTTGCGGTTGGACTTGCGCAGCTCGGCGGCCGTCATGAGCCCGGCCCAGCCGCCGCCGAGGAGCGTTACCTCTACGTCGTCGTGAAGCGGCTCGCGCGGGGTGACCTCCTTGTACGGGTCGAGCTCGTCCGGGTCGATGATGCTCTCGATGCGAACGTAGTCCTCTTCCTTCGACTTGCGCGCGGCGCGGCGCTTGTCGCGCTCCTCGTCGTACTTGCGCTGCAGATCCTTGTTGGGCACGGTCGTGGTCATGGTGTTTTCCTGCTTTCTGCTCTGATTTGTAGGTGGGATCGGCGGCGCGGTCTAGCGCTGCCCCTCCCAGGTGGTGAAGGTGGATTCGTCGAGGTCCGTCTCGACGCGGAGGCCGTCGGCGTCGAGCACCCCCGTCGTCGTTGCGCCCGCCCCGAAGTAGGGGTCCCAGCCCGGGTTGAAGGTGGTGATGAAGGACACCCAGGCGCCGTGCGCGGCCGCGGTGAGCGCGCCGGGCAGGTCCTCGCCCACGGTGGTGCGGGCCGCGTCCGTGTCCACGGAGTTGAACACGAAGGGCAGTTCGAGCATGTGGTGCGAGCCCAGCGCCCCGCCGAAAGCGGGGGAGGGCCAGACGAACTTGTAGCGGAAGGTGGGCGCCGAGCTCGCTTGTCGACGCCGCAAGAACTCGCGCAACGGCAACTGGAACTTCCACAGATCCATGAATGTGGTCAGGCGGCTCCCCGGGTGCGGGTCCGCCCCGTCGCTGACGAGGTCGACCACCGCCTGCGGGTCGCGCGCCCCGCCCGCGCGCACGGCGGCGGCGAGCACCTCGGGCGTGGCGGATTCGTAGAGGCCGAGGCCGGTGACGAACATGGAGCCTTCGTCCTGGTTGGTGCCAATGAGGACGGGCACGTCGGCGCCCTCCCCGCGCGCGAGGACCTCCAGCGGGTGCTCGGGCAGCACATCGCCGTCGATGCTGGGCTGCCACGCCATGCTCGTGCCCGCCAGGTCCGCGTAGGTCTCGGTGTCCGTGGACGCCGCGATCTCCGCCTCAACCTCGGCCGAGACGCGAAGGATCTCGTCCTCGGACACCTCGCCGAGCGCCTCCGCGGTGGGCTCGACGCCAAGACGCTGCGCGAACAGGCGGCCGACGGCCAGTGCACCTTCCCGAGCGACGACGTTGTGCGCGGCGCCCGATTCCAGGATGGCCCCGTGGAACAGGCCACGTGCCGCGGGGGAGACAAGCAGCGCGGCAACGCTCATCGCGCCGGCGGACTCACCGCCGATGACCACGTGGTCCGGGTCCCCGCCGAAGTTGGTGATGTTGTCGCGCACCCAGGTCAGGGCCGCGATCTGGTCGCGGAGCATGTTGTTCGACGTGCCGTCGGCAAGCTGGATCCCGCCCTCGGCGCCGAGCCTGTAGTTCAGCGTCACGGTGACGACGCCGTTGGCCGCAAAAGACGCGCCGTCGAGAACCTCGGTGGCGCCCGATCCGTTGCGGAAGGCCCCGCCGTGGATGAACACGTAGACCGGCGCCCGGCCCGTGGAGTCCGGCGTCCAAATGTTGAGGTTGAGCCGGTCCTCGCCCCCGTACAGCGGGTTGTCGATCATGGCCAGCGCCGCCTGCGGGTACTGGTTCTGCGCCGCGGTCGGCCCGTAGGAGCGGGCGTCGAAGCCCTCCGGAAGCGCGACGGGTTCCGGCGGGAGGAAGCGCCGCGCGCCGACGGGCGGCTTCGCGTACGGGATTCCGTAGAAGGCTGTGACGGCCCGGCCCGACGTGCGGGGGCCGGTGACGTCGACGCCGCTGATGGTTACCATTGGTTTCTTCTCTACTTCTCCGAACGTGTTGAGTACTGCACCCCGGCAAGGGCTGACGCCCCGCCTGTGGGTTACCCCGCACCGTAACGCGTCATGTGACCCACGTCTCTCATTGTCGGAAAATTAGTGCGATTCATTCCAAGTTTGCGGGCGAGTGTTTCGTTCGAGGAATGAAACAACAAGGTAGCGGTTCGTGGACGGGGTGCCGGGGCCGGTACACTACGCCCCCATGACCCCACCCCGACACGGACGCAACCCCATCTCCGCGGGCTGCGGCTGCGCCGGCGTCGTCGGCGTGGTCATGGCCATCGTGGTGATCATCGCCCTGACCGGCCTGCTGTTTTCCATCTTCGAATCCCCAACCCCCGGCGCGAACCGCCAGCCGATTCCCGCGGATGTCCCGCCCGCTGTGGCGACACCGCCGCCGCCTATCGACGTCCACGCGCCCGGCCGCACCGCCGACCAGCTCGCTGACTGGGCGGCGCCGATCTCCCAGGCCACCGGCATGGACCCCCAGGCCGTCCGCGCCTACGGCAACGCCGCCCTCATCGCCGCGGAGGCCTGGCCCGCGTGCAACCTGAGCTGGAACACGCTGGCCGGCATCGGCTGGGTGGAGACCCGCCACGGCACCTACACGGGCCGCACCTTCGAGCCGGGCAGGCTCGACGACAACGGCTACGCCACGCCTGCCATCGTTGGCCCCGCCCTGGATGGCTCGACCGGCTTCGCCCGCATCGAGGACACGGACGGGGGTGAGCTCGACGGCGATACCGAGTTCGACCGAGCCGTCGGACCCATGCAGTTCATTCCTGGTTCGTGGCGCATCCACGGCCGCGACGCGAACGGCGACGGCCACGCGGACCCGCAGCAGATCGACGACGCCGCCTTGGGCGCCGCGAGCCTTTTGTGCTCGAACGGCCGCGACCTGGCCACTCCGGAGGGGTGGCAGGAAGCCGTGCTGTCCTACAACAACTCCTCGGAGTACGTGGTGAAGGTGCGCAACGCCGCGGCGAACTACGCGGTGAACCAGTCCGCCACGCGGTGAGGGGGAGACGCGCGCGGGGTGTTTCTGCAAGAATAGGGCGCTGGACAAACCCTGTGTTTTCTCAGCCCCGAAGGAGTGTGCCCTGTGGCCGACATCATTCACGTTTTCGCCCGCGAGATCATGGATTCCCGCGGCAACCCCACCGTCGAAGCGGAGGTTTTCCTCGACGACGGTTCGCACGGCCGTGCCGGTGTCCCCTCCGGCGCGTCGACGGGCCAGCACGAGGCGCATGAGCTTCGCGACGAAGACGAGCGCTACGGCGGCAAGGGCGTGCTTAAGGCCGTGGAAAACGTCAACGAGGAGATCGCCGACGCGCTGGTCGGCGTCGAGGCCGATGACCAGCGCCTCGTCGACCTCGCGATGATCGAGCTCGACGGCACCGATAACAAGTCCCGCCTCGGCGCCAACGCCATCCTCGGCGTCTCCATGGCCGTCGCCCGTGCCGCCGCGGAAGCCGCTGACCTGCCGCTCTACCGCTACATCGGCGGCCCGAACGCCCACGTCCTGCCGGTGCCGATGATGAATATCCTCAACGGTGGCGCGCACTCCGACTCGGGAGTCGATGTCCAGGAGTTCATGATTGCCCCCCTCGGCGCCGCGACCTTCGCGGAGGCCCTGCGCATGGGCGCCGAGGTCTACCACGCGCTGAAGTCCGTGATCAAGGCAAAGGGCCTGTCCACCGGCCTCGGCGACGAGGGCGGCTTCGCCCCCTCCGTGGGGTCTACCGCGGAAGCCTTGGACCTGATCGTTGAGGCCGTGGAGAAGGCCGGCTACGCGCTGGGCTCCGACATCGCACTGGCCCTCGACGTCGCCTCCTCCGAGTTCTACGAAAACGGCACCTACAACTTCGAGGGAGGCCAGCACAGCTCCGAGGAGATGATCCAGGTCTACGCAGACCTCGTGGAGAAGTACCCGATCGTCTCCATCGAGGACCCGCTCGACGAGGACGACTGGGACGGCTACGTCACCCTCACCGAAAAGCTCGGCGACAAGGTGCAGATCGTCGGTGACGACTTCTTTGTCACCAACCCGCAGCGCCTGGCCCAGGGCATCGAGCGGCGCGCAGCCAACGCGCTGCTGGTCAAGGTCAACCAGATCGGCACCCTGTCCGAGACCTTCGACGCCGTCGACCTCGCGCACCGCAACGGCTACCGCACCATGATGTCCCACCGCTCCGGCGAGACGGAAGACACCACCATCGCTGACCTCGCGGTCGCCCTTGGCTGCGGCCAGATCAAGACCGGCGCGCCCGCCCGCTCCGAGCGCGTGGCCAAGTACAACCGGCTCCTGCGCATCGAGCAGCAGCTTGGCGACGCCGCCGTGTACGCCGGACGCGCCGCCTTCCCGCGCTTCACCAAGTAAGCGCGGGCCCGGCCCCTGCTGCGCCAAACCCCGACTTCCACATCCCGACTTCTCGCCATTGCCCTTGCAGCGCCTGCGCCGTGATGGCGAACAATCGGGGTGTGGAAGTCGGGGTTTGCTGTAGCTCCCCCTCAGCCCGCGTGCGGAGCGGCGGCTCCCCGCCGCAGACCGAGGACCGGCTAGACTCTGAACTCACTATGACCTCACGCGCCACAGGACATCAGCCACGCCGCCGCCCGCGTCGCAAAGCGACCCAGGTGCCGGTGACCTCCCGCGACCAGGCGCGTGAGGGGAAGAAAAGGGCGCGGAAGGCTCCTGTCCAGGGCGGCATCACGGGCCTGCTGGTGATCATCGCGGTCGTGCTCCTGGTGCTCGCTGCGGTGGTGGTGCCCCTGCGTAACTACTACGAGGGGCGCAGCGAGATCGCGCGCCTGGAGGCGTCGATAAGCGAGCTGGAGCGCGAAAAGGAGGCGCTCGAGGGCGACATTGCGCGCTACCGCGACGAGGAGTTCATCAAGCAGGAAGCGCGCCGGCGTCTCGGGATGATTGAGCCGGGGGAGACCGCGTGGCGGGTGATCGACCCGCGGATGTCTCACGGCGAGTCGATCACCACCGACGAGACCCCCGATACGCGGCCGTGGCCGCGCGTGCTGCTGGACAGTCTCCGGGAGGCGCCCGAGGAACAGTAGCGGCGCTCGGCCCGCCCCGCGCGCGAGTAACATCGCGACCATGACTGTCGCTCAGGAAGACATCGCCACCGTCACAGAGCAGCTCGGCCGCACCCCGCGCGGGGTGCTCGCCGTCGCCTACCGCACCCCCGACGGCGAGCCGGCCGTTGTTACCACCGCGCCCAAGCTCGACGACGGCACCCCGTTCCCCACCCTCTACTACCTCACAGACCCCCGCCTCACCGCCGAGGCCAGCCGTTTGGAGGTGGCCCAGGTGATGAAGTGGATGGAGGCCCGCCTGGCCGTCGACGAGGCGCTGCGGCAGGACTACCGCAACGCCCACGAGCACTACCTGGCTACCCGCAACGCGATCGAGGACCTGGGCACCGACTTCTCCGGCGGGGGCATGCCGGAGCGGGTGAAGTGCCTGCACGTGCTCATCGCCTACGCGCTCGCCGAAGGCCCGCAGCACTTTCGCCTGGGCACGGAGGCGGTGGCGCTGGCCGCGGAGCACGGCGGGTTGCGCGGCAGCGCAATCCCGGAACAGTGGCCCACTCTCGAGGAACTGGGCATCACGCTCGACGAGGCAGGGGAGGGGCTGGCATGACACAGAACCTGCGCCTCGCGGGCGTCGACTGCGGCACGAACTCCATTCGCCTGCTCATCAGCGAGGTCGCCCCGGACGGCACGCTGAAAGAGCTCACCCGGAAGAACACGATCGTCCGCTTGGGCCAGGGCGTCGACGAGACGGGCAGGCTGCACCCCGACGCGATTGAGCGCACGCGCGTGGCGCTGGCTGCCTACGTCGACGACATGCTGGACGCCGGTGTCACCCGCGTGCGGATGGTCGCTACCTCCGCCACCCGGGACGCCAGCAACAAGAAGGACTTCTTCGGCATGACGCGCGCGCTGCTCGGGCAGGTCGAGCTGGGCAAGCACGCGGACGTGATCAGCGGCGAGGAGGAGGCGGCCCTGTCGTACGCCGGGGCGACCGCGGACCTCGACGCCAGCCGCGGCCCGTTCTGCGTCATCGACCTGGGCGGCGGGTCGACGGAATTCGTCACCCCGGCCGGGGCCGTTTCCACCCAGATGGGCTGCGTGCGCCTCACCGAGCGCTTCATGCGTTCCGACCCGCCCACGGCGGAGGAGACCGACGCGGCCCGCGAGTACGTCCGCGGCGCCCTCGCTGACGTTGCGCCCCTCTTCGAGGGCGTGCGCACCTTCGTCGGCTGCGCCGGCACCTTCACCACGCTCTCCGCGCTCACCCAGGGCCTAGCCACCTACGACCCCGCCCGTATCCACCTTTCGCAGTTGCTTATCGACGACCTCGTGGCCACCACCACAGCCCTTCGCGCCCAGACGTCCGCGCAGCGCCGCGAGAACCCTGTGGTCCACCCCGGGCGCGCCGACGTGATCGCCGCGGGATCCGTGGTTGTCGAGGAAGTCCTCGCGCTCGCCCGCGAGCAGGCAGGGGTAGACAGCGTGGTGATCAGCGAAAAGGACATCCTCGACGGGATCGTGGCCAGCCTGCTTTAGTCCTCGTCGGGCTCCAAGATCTGGTCCCCGGTCTGGGTTGTGCCCTTGCCGCGCTTGAGGTCTTTCACCTCGCGCATACGCGGCTCCGGGTCGAGCTTGTTGGCGATGGCCTTGCGCCCGGAACGCACCACCTGCTGCGTGACGGGGGAGTTGACGACGGCGCGGGTCGCGTCGACGATCTGGTGATAGCGCTTCCTGCCCGCCTTCGTGCCGAACACGTACCCGGCGGCTGCGCCGACAACGAACTGAATCATGCGGACTATCCTACCTAAGGCAGCCCACAGCGGCGCTGCGGGCAAGCGTGGTGTGGGGCCAGCGGGGCTCGAACCCGCGACCAGCGGATTATGAGTCCGCGGCTCTAACCGACTGAGCTATAGCCCCCAATCAAAGTACACCGATTCTAGCGCCCCCACGCGCCTGCCGGATAACCGGGGTCGCCTTCTGTCGGGACTGCCCGGGGTGCCGCTAAAAGTGCAGCTCACGGAGCGATTTGGCGGTTTTAAGGGGGCGTGGCTATAGTTACTCAACGTTGCAAGCGATTGCGGCGAAATATTCCTCCATAGCTCAGTTGGCAGAGCATTCGACTGTTAATCGAAGGGTCACTGGTTCGAGCCCAGTTGGAGGAGCAGAACATGGCAGCCCCCACTCGTAAGAGTGGGGGCTCTAGTTTTATGCAGGACAGCTTGGCCGCGTCGATTCTGACTGGAGCGAAGAGCGCGGCCGACCTGCGGAACCGGAGCGCGATAGAGGAACCAGCCTGTGAGCGAGCCGATATGTTGTCGGAGGCGTCTCGTTCGGCTAGCTTTTAGGGGATCCCCACAGCTGCCGGGAAGGAAAACCATGAGCAATGAGCAGCGCCCCGCGACGCCTCAGGAGCCGGGCAATCCGAATGAGAACTTCGGCACCGAGAACCCCTCGTTTGGGGTGAACAACTACATCGCCGCGCCGGTGCCCGTCGGCAATTACGGGCCGGTGGCGGAACGCGACTACAAGGGCCGTACAGCCAAAACGGTGCGCACGCGTAAGACGCTGTCGTGGGTGGGCATCGCTATTGGGGCGATCCTCATAGTGGGTTCGCCGGGAAGCCCGGGCGGATTCGCCGGAGTTGTGGGCTCGATCGCGGTGGGCGCGGCGATATTGCTACCGGGGGTGTGGTGGCTGCGGTGCGAGCGCGAGGATCGAAAGGCGCTCGTGGAGTGGGGAGAGCGCGCCAGGAGGAACAAGGAGCTCAAGGCAATGCTCGGGGACGGCTACGACGTGGTGGCAAATGGCATGGGCGAGGAGGCACAGCCGACGCCAATGGACCGTAGGTGGGGCATCATCGCCGCCATCTCGTTGGTGTTGTTCTTTCTCGGGGGAGCGGTGACGCCCGTATAGAAGGGCTCACTGCTGGCTCGGCGGGTCAAGGGGGGGGCGTTTTTCTGATGGCGCCGCAGGAAGATCGGGGGCCGATGCCACCGCCTAAAGCTGCGTCACTTACCCCGTCAAAGCTCGGCGGGAGCACCGTTCCGGCGATATGTTCCCCGTTAACTTTACAGAACCGTAGCGTGTGCTGTTATTGCCCTTTTCGTCGCCCGGCCCCTACACCGAGGAGAGCTTGTGCCAGTTAAACGCGTCTCCCGCGCCGTCTTCGCTTTTCTTGCGGTTTCGGCTGTACTTGTATGTGTCCTCTTGATTGCTCGCCCAGCCCTGTTTGACACTGGTAAGCAGTCCATTTCTTCGGATTCCCTCGGGGCAACCTTTCGTGACATCGCCGAGTTAAATGCTGAGTGCGCGTAGTTGGTAGGGGTATTCCGAAACGGTGGTAGGGCTGGATTCCGGGTAGTTGGTAGGGCCCCGCGACGGCTTGGGGCTGCAGTTCGTCGCGGGGCCTGTTGATGGTGGTGTGTTACTCGGTTTCTGGTTGGGTGGCTAGGAAGTGGCGCATGTCGTATTCACCGAGTTCGACGCGTTGGCCGGTGTTGAGTCTGCTCACGAGGGAGTCAGCTGCTACTGGGTCGGGAAGTTTTTGTACCCAATATGCGGCAGTGGTTTGGGAAACGATGATCGTCGGCAGCCTGCCATCGCGGTCGAATATGATCTTCGTTAGGTCTTCTTGCCCGCGTTGGTTGATTCCAATGGTCAGGAAATCAGAGGGTGTCAGGTGTTTTGTGTGTGAGGCTCTGATCCAGAAGGAGTTTCACTGATAATGACTACCGTGTCACCGAAGAAAGGCCATGACCCGAGCAGGGTCAACGAGATCAGCGCGAAGCTGATGGAAAACCCGGAAATCGCCGCACTGATCGGCGAGCTATCGACCTCCGTCGACGATGCCAGCGACCTGGTCAAAGGTCTATTGCAAGCCTCGATCAACGCAGGTCTGCAGGCGGAGATGGACGCCCATTTGGGGTACGGACACTCCGATCGCGCGGCCAAAGCCCAGGTAAACCCCTCAAACGGTGGCAATCACCGCAACGGGTCGTACACCAAAACTGTGGGCACCGGCTACGGCCCGGTGGATATCACAGTGCCTCGGGATAGAGCGGGCACGTTTCACCCGGTCATGGTGCCGAAAGGGGCACGCCGACTGACCGAGCTCGACGACATGATCGTCTCGCTCTACGCCGGCGGAATGACGGTACGCGATATCCAGCACCACCTGGCATCGACCCTGGGGGTGGACATCAGCCCGGATACCATCAGCACCATCACCGATGCGGTCCTCGATGAGGTGATGGTGTGGCAAAACCGTCAGCTCGACGAGTTCTACCCGGTCATTTTTCTCGACGCGCTACGGGTGAAAATCCGCGACGGTCACCGGGTGGTCAATAAAGCCTGCTACATGGCTGTTGGCATCGACATAGACGGGACCAAACACATCCTGGGCCTGTGGATCGCCGATAATGAAGGGGCTGCATTCTGGGCATCCGTGTGCGCGGACCTGGCGAACCGTGGAGTCAATGACGTGTTCATCGTCTGCTGCGACGGGCTCAAAGGCCTGCCCGAGGCCGTAGAAGCGACCTGGCCGAACTCGATGGTACAAACCTGCATCGTGCACCTGATCCGGGCCGCCAACAGGTGGGTGTCCTATAAGGACCGCAAACCCGTATCCAGCGCACTGCGCAAGGTCTACACCGCACCGAACGAGGACGCCGCTTGCGCCGCACTCGATGCCTTCGAAGCCTCGGAACTGGGTAAGAAGTACCCCCAGTCGGTGAAAGTCTGGCGCGACGCATGGGAGAGATTTATACCGTTTCTGCAGTTCCCGCCTGCAGCTCGCCGGGTGCTCTACACCACCAATGCCATCGAGTCGCTTAACGCTGAGCTGCGGAAAGCGACCCGCAACCGCGGCCAATTCCCCACGGATGCTGCGGCGTTGAAAACGCTGTGGTTGATGGTCTGCAACATCGAAGACAAACGCGCCGCCCAACGCGCGAAAAAAGCGAAGCGGGCAATCGACTGCAACGGCTATATTGAAGGGGCGAAAACCACCGGATGGAAACAAGCCATCAACCAACTATCCGTGGCCTACCCAGACCGGTTCGCCAACTACCTGTAAACCAAGCCCCCACACACAAACAAACCGACACTCTCGGGCCGCACCGTGGATGTGCGTATCACCGGTGACAGTCTCGCCGTCTTCGACGCCGGGCAGCGTGTGGCCACCCACCAACTCGCACGTGCCCGCGGGGTGTATGTCACCGACACCGACCACATCCCGGCGAACATGGGTGACACCCGTGGGTTGTGGACAAGCGAGTACTTCCTGCGCGAAGCCGCCAAAATCGGGCCGGCCACCCGCCAGGTGATTGCCGAGCTCATCGAAGCCAAAGCGATCCCTGCCCAGGCGTACCAAGCGTGCCGCAACGTGTTCAACATGGGCAAACACACCAACAAACCAATCCTCGAAGAAGCCTGCAGGCGGTTGGTGTCCACCGACGGCGCCAGGCGTGCTGTGTCGTATACCGCGGTGAAAAACATGATGGCCGCCGTGCGCAAAGACACCTCCACACGGCCTACAGGCACTGACCTTTCAACCGATCTGCCAACAAGCAGACCCACCCAAGACGTACCTGCGCCGACAGCGCGTGACACACGCGGCGCCTACCTCGGTGGTGCTGCCCAGTTCAGCCTCGAAAACCTCACCAAGAAGGGATCTGCATAACCCATGCCCCACCCACAACCAGCATCAGCATCTGCCCGCTTCCTCGACGAATCAGTCCTGCCGGTCTTTACCGACCTGCGCATGACCGCCTTCGGACAAAGCGTCATCGACATCGCCGCCGATCCCGCATTCGACGACTGGAGCTTCTCCGACAAAGTGCTCTACGCACTCGACAAAGAGGTAGCGGCCAAGCGTGAGAGGCGAGTCAACAAACTGCTCAAAGCATCCCGATCGCCAAATCCCGATGCTTGTATCGAAGACATCACCTACACGCCCGGCCGCACCATCAACAAAGAGCAAATCACCCGACTCGCTCACTGCCGATGGTGCCAAAGCGCACAAAACATTGTCATCCTGGGCAAATCCTCCGTCGGCAAGACCTACCTCGCCCAAGCACTGCTCACCGCGGCGTGCCGAAACGACTACTCCGCACGCTTCTTCCGCACCGACACACTCTCCAACCACCTCGCCGTGCTCAAACACGACGACCCAGCCCGCATCACATTCCTCGAAGACCTCCACCACACAGACGTGTTAGTCCTCGACGACTTCCTGTCAAGCCCCGAGTTTTGTAGAGGGTCCTATTGTTGTCGATTAGGCCGCTTGGGTGTTCGCGGCGGTGTATTCCTGATGGGCCTGGCGGGGCGGGCGGTATCCCAGCGCCGAGTGCAAGCGGCGGTTGTTGTACCAGCCGACCAATGTCGACGTCGCGACGAGAACATCTCGCAGCCCCGGCCAGGGGCCGGGTCCTATGGTCGATGAGTTCAGCTTTGAACACTGAAGTTCAGCGCTTCTGCCATCGCGTTGTCTCAGGAGTCTGCCCCGCGAGCCAACCGAAGCGATAACCTGCGACTTGGCCAAGGTCTCTCCGTAGACGACCGACCTGTACTGCACGCCCCTATCTAAAGTGATGGATCAGCCCGGAGACATCTTCACCGGCGCGCAAGCGCGCTGACAAGGCCATGTCGAGTGCGTCTTTAGCCAGTGACGTGCGCATGTGGTTGGTGATCTGCCAGCCAACAATCTCGCAGGGTATACGCGTCGAGAACGAACGAGGCATACACCCACCCGACACGCGTGGGGATGTATGTGATATCCGCGACCCACAGCCGGTTCGGCGCATCGACACAAAAGTCGCGCTCGACCAAGTCGGATGGGCAGTTATCGGGGGCAGCGCTCACGGGTGGAAGGCCTTTTCTTCCGGCGCCGGATACCACGGATGCCTTCGAGTGCCATGAGGCGCTCAACGGTGCACCGGGCGACGTGACCGAAGTCGCCTCGGCGGTTGATCTCGGCCCATAGTTTGCGCGCTCCATAGCAGGAGTAGTTGTCGTCATAGATGGCATGCAAAGTGTTGCGTAGTTGTCGGTCGCGGATAGATCGAGATGATTCAGGCCGGGATTTGTAGGCGTAGTAGGTGCTCAGGGCGATTTTCGCGTCGGTTGCCGCCAAGGCGCGAATAATCGGCTCGACCCCGAACTCCTCCCGGTTGTCGTCGATGAACCGGACGACTACGTGTGTGGGCGGTCGAGCTCCGCCGCGAAAAAAAGCTGATGCTCTTTTCAAAATCTCGTTGGCGCGCTTCGCTTCAATCAATTCAGCTCGCAGTCTGCGGTTTTCTGCTGCAAGATCCACCGATTCAGCCGGGGTTGTCGCGCCGGATTGTTTATGAGCGCGGACCCAGCCGCGCAGAGTTTCCTTGCTCATTCCGAGCTCGACAGCGATGCGGGATATCGCACCACGAGACGTGTCAGGGTCAGCTTGCGCGTGCAGCACCAGTTCGATGGCGCGCTGCCTCAACTCAGGCGAGTACTTCGAGGGCATGTGTAGGGCTCCTTTTCCAAATTCCTACCCTCCATTAAACCCGGGGCGAACCATCCTGACCACCCCAATCGATGCCGCTACCGCACACCAACTGCTCAACATCCTCGCAGAGCGCGAACCCCGCGGATCCACCATCGTGACATCCCAGTTCACACCCGACGAGTGGTACAAATCCATCCCGGATGCCGTCATCGCCGAATCCATCCTCAACCGACTCGTCGCCGGCGCCGAAATCATCACACTCGACGGCACCAACATGCGACTGGCCTAATAACCCCACCGAAACCCCAAAACGCCCGGGTGTTACTCGATACTCACCCGGGCGTTACCCGATACTCACCACACCGTTACTAAACATGTGGTCCTAACATTCGACGTTTGAGTCGTATTTCAGAATTCCATGAAACCATAGAATAAGGGGCGTATACAGCGCGAGGAGATTAGTAGCACACGGAAAGCTGCGCCAATCTGCTATCGAAGTTCAGCTTTCCAATCCTTACTACCGCTTGAGTCGAAATCCCTAATGAACTCTACGATTTGGGCTGCACCGACCTTTTCCAGATGAGAACCATGTCTCACGAAGAAAGTGCCGTCGATTTGAATCGGCTCTTTTATCTTGGGGAACCGCACTGCGACGATATCTTTCCCCTTGTAGTCGAATATCTCCACAATTACGTTTCTTAGCTGTGGCGCATTTGCTTTGCTCGCGAGCTTGCTGAAAGCGTTTTGGATTCTCACTTGGTAGTCCTCGATCGCAAGATTGTGATGATCAAGTTCCCAGCGGATTCCTGGAATATAAAAACCATTGACCCGTATGCAATGATAACCCCGCTCCTCTATACGCGAGGCAACTGCACTATCGTCGGTAACCCCTAAATAAATGGAGCCGGCGCCGCTGGGGTGTGTATTTGCGATAGCAGTGGCGATTTTTGGAAGTTTATCTAGAAGTTTTGAGTTTAATTTCCCATTTTCGAGATTGGTTATCCCCAGCTTCAATTCGAATGCTGACGATTCGGTCTTAGATCGCATTAGGTTTCCCTCGAAATTGAGAAGCCGCAAACTTGTCTCCTCAGCTAATTCTGTGCTCCCCAACGTGAAATACGGTTCGATGTGCGCTGTTACCTGCTTGTAGATACGATCTTTATCTTTGATCGCAAGCGTTCCGCCCCCCTTTGGAACGTCGATCTTAGTCTGATCCCAAAAGTTATCCATCGCGCGAAGGAGTCCTTCGCGGTCAGCGACTACGCTATTTTTGTCAACCGTCTGTTTGTAAAGGGGGACAAAAATTAGCTGGAAATAGCGTCCTGTCAATTTCGAGCGGGTGCCGGGTGAGGTTAAATCTCTCCAGCTTTTACCGCTTTCCTCAAGCAGCTCTTTGATTACTTCAAAAGTGAGCAGGAAATTTGTGACGATTTGTTCGGCGCCGAGATTGACTATCGAATTGGAGATTTGTTGATGCAGCGTATTCGCATTTTTTTCTCTATTGATGCCATAAGACAGGTCGCGTTGCCTCGCCTCGGTAGCCACCTGCCGCGAGCTTAGAACGTCCAACAGTATGTCGAGAATGAGCTCTTCGTCCTTTGATTCGCGAATCGCGTCGACGTCTAAAATGCCGTTCGCTACCCAGAAAATGTTCGAGACAGGGACCCCTCGGCCGTCCGGAGAGCCTTCGGTGATACTTATTTCCCCCATTTTGGAAAGTGGAACTAGGTCGGAGAAGCTGACGTCACCCCTAATCTCGGAAGCTATCCGACGTACTAGCGAGGGTAGCTCGCCCGTCGCCCCGGCTTGTCGGATGTCTTGACGGCTTAGGTGCCTACCAGAAGAGTTTATCCTTCGGAAGACTTCCTCGACTTCACCATCATCACTCGTTGTGTAAATGGAAACAGGAAGTTCGTAATTGAATACATTGCGGCATTCCTCTTCGGAAAGAACCGGGTATCCTTGCTGAATTTCTCCACTGTCCAAGAGAGCCTTGGTGTCACCGAGACGCTTCAAATCGAAGTACTTGCCATCGAGGGGGAATTCGTTTCTAAGAAAGCCTATAATTGCGTTCAGCCTTTGGAGCCCGTCGACGATTTCATATTTGCCGCTTGGATCCTTTGCTAGCAAAATCAGTGGAATCGGTAGCTCGTTCACAATCGAGTTGATTAAATACTCTTTTTCCCTCAGCGTCCAAACTAGTTTCCGCTGGTAATGGCGGTTGACCTCAAACTTGTCATCCAAAAAGTCTCGGAAGATAGACTGTACGGTAGTTCCTTTGACGGAAAGATCGAGGTTATTGGAGGGCATTTTATACGTCGCTTCCTGTCGATTCACTGGCCTAAGGCATAGGCTGCTTTCCTGCCTTAGTTATACTGATGATACAGCATACTACGGTTGTTCAGAAGACCGAAATGGTAGCGGTGTGGTGAGTATCTGGTAGCGCCTGAGTGGGTACCCGGTAGCGGTATCTCACTCAGGCGTTGCCGGTTGTTATGCGTTGGTGGTCAGGCGCATGTTTGGTCCTTCGAGTGTGATGATTTCGGCGCCGGAGACGAGTCGGTTGAGGATTGACTCGGAGATCACGGCGTCGGGGATGGACTTGTACCACTCGTGTGGGGTGAACTGTGAGGTCACAACGGTTGAGACTTTGCGTTCCCGCCCGGCGAGGATATTGAGTAGTTGGTGCGCGGTCGCGGCGTCAACAGGTGTGGTGAGAAAGTCATCCAGGACCAGGACGTCGACGTCGTGGAGTTGCTGGATGAACTTCAGCCGTGTGGGGTTATCGGGTTGGAGGACTGCCAGTTCGGCGGCGAGCATGTCGGTGCGGTAGAACCGTGCGGAGTAGTCGTTGCGGCATGCTGCGGTGATGAGTGCTTGGGCGAGGTAGGTTTTACCAACTGAGGATTTGCCCAGGATGACGATGTTTTGGCCCAGGTGGCACCATTGTCCGTGAGCGAGTCTGCTGACTTGCTCGGGGTTGATGTTGCGGTCAGGCGTGCACACCACGTTTTCAAGGCAAGCATCAAGGTTTGGCGATCGGGATGCTTTAAGCAGTTTGCTGATGCGTCGTTCACGCCTGGCTGCAACTTCTTTATCGAGTGCGTAAAGCACCTTTTGGGAAAACGTCCACGTGTCGAAGGCGGGATCGTTGGCGATATCGATGACGCTTCTGCCGAAGGCAGTCATCCGCAGTGCGGTGAAGTCGGCCAGGACGGATTCGTCAAGGAAGCGATCTGTTGGCGGGGTTGGTGAGGACATGGGTTTTAGTTTCCTTTCTTAGCGAGGTTGTCCATGCTGAACTGGTCTGCACCGCCAAGGAACGCGCCGGTGGTGTCCCGGTCAGCGGCTACAGGCCGGGCGGGTTGGTTGGTTGTGGTGCTGCGCGGGGGCTGGTCAAACCCGCGTGGTCGGGTTGCGTGTTCCTTGCGGACAGCGGCCATCATGTTTCTGACTGCGGTATATGACACTGGTTCGCCCCGGGTTTAATGGAGGGTAGGGATGTGGAAAAGGAGCCCTACACATGCCCTCGAAGTACACTCCTTAAGTTGAAGCAGCGCGCCATCGAACTGGTGCTGCACGCGCAAGCTGACCCTGCTACGTCTCGTGGTGCGATATCCCGCATCGCTGTCGAGCTCGGAATCAGTCAAGGAAACTCTGCGCGGCTGGGTCCGCGCTCATAAACAATCCGGCGCGACAACCCCGGCTGAATCGGTGGATCTTGCAGCAGAAAACCGCAGACTGCGGGCTGAACTGATTGAAGCGAAGCGCGCCAACGAGATTTTGAAAAGAGCATCAGCTTTTTTCGCGGCGGAGTGTGAGCGCCCACACACGTAGTCGTCCGGTTCATCGACGACAACCGGGAGGAATTCGGGGTCGAGCCGATTATTCGCGCCCTTTCAGCAACCAACGCGAGAATCGCCCTGAGCACCTACTACGCCTACAAATCCCGGCCTGAATCATCTCGATCTATCCGCGACCGACAACTACGCAAAGCGTTGCGTGCTATCTACGACGACAACTACTCCTGCTATGGAGCGCGCACACTATGGGCTGAGATCAATCGCCAAGGCGATGTCGGTCACGTCGCCCGGTGCACCGCCTAGCGCCTCATGGCGCTCGAAGGCATCCGTGGTATCCGGCGCCGGAGGAAAAGGCCTTCCACCCGTGAGCGCTGCCCCCGATAACTGCCCGTTCGACCTGGTGAAACGCGACTTTTGTGTCGATGCGCCGAACCGGCTGTGGGTTGCGGACATCACATACATCCCCACGCGTGTCTGAACTGGCCCCCGAAAGTTGGACTGGTTTAATTCTAGGCGGTTAGGGTTTCAAGGGTCTGATCCCGGTATTGCATCGGGGTCAGGCCCTTGAGTCGTTGTTGGAGGCGTTGCGTGTTGTACCACTGGATGTACTCGTCGACCGCGGCGGTGAATTGCTCAATGTTGTCGAAGACTTCTCCGTGGAACATTTCGGTTTTCAGGTGGCCGAAGAAGTTCTCCATGACTGCGTTGTCGTAGCAATTGCCTTTGCGTGACATTGACTGGACTCCATGGTGCTGGCTAATCAGGGTGCGCCAGGATGAGTGCTGGTATTGGAATCCTTGATCGGTGTGGATCATCCAGCCCGGCTCTGGAGCACACGCTTCGATCGCCTGCGCCAACGAGGCCGAGGTCAAGGCTGTGGTTGGCGATGTGGCCACTGTGTGGGCGACGATTACGCGGTCGAACAGGTCCATCACCGGTGAGAGATACACCTTGCGGCCGGCGACCTTGAACTCGGTGACGTCGCTGACGAAAACAGAGTTGGGTTTATCCGGGGTGAAGTTGCGCTCGAGTGTGTTCTCGGCGATGTGACTGGTGGTGCCTGTGTAGGAGATGTAGGGCCTGCGCTGGCGGATCTTGGCTTTCAAGCCCATCTCGCGCATGAGCTTTAAGACAAGTTTGTGGTTGACTATCCAGCCCTGGTTCCGAAGGTCGAGCAGTACCCGCCGGTAGCCGTAGCGGTGTTTGTTGCGCTTAAAACTGTCCCGGATCGCCTGTTTGAGCTCGGCATGTTTATCCGGTGCGGTGAGTCGTTTCTGGTGGTAGAAGAATGTCGAGCGTGCCATGCCGGCCGCATCCAGGAGGTACTCCAAGCGGTGGTGTGACTTGAGGATGACGATCGCCTGGGCTTTTAGGCGTGTCCCTGGTTCCTCAAGTCCCGCAATTTTTTTAAGTAGGCGTTTTCCGCTTCCAGCCGTTCAACCTGGCGGCGAAGCTTTTCTTCCTCAGAAAGCACCTTCGGTTTGCCTGAACCTTTCGGCCTGCCCTTCGGCTTCGGGCGCAGAGCCTCGTCGCCGCCTTTGCGCCACTTCATCACCCAGTCCTTGACGAGTTGGTCGGATGAAAGATTGAACTCTCGGGCAAGATCCATCTTCGACTCACCGGCAAGATGACGTTCCACAACCTCCTTCTTCGTCTCGAAGGAGTAGCGCTGCTTGTTCGGTTTCTCCACGAGACATAGCCTGCCACGCAGTTGGAAACGGCGATAGAGGCAGCGCGCTGCATCCCTCGAGACACCGACAACACGAGCAGCGGCTCTGGAACCCATTCCCTGCTCGAAAAGGTCGACTAACTGCTCACGCTGAACTTCACTCAGCGAACTACGTGCTCTCAAAGAACATGCTCCCCACTAGTTGTTAGCAACTGATTTCTCAGTCCAACTAATGGGGAGCAGTTCAGTCGGGTGGGTGTATGCCTCGTTCGTCCTCGACGCGTATACCCTGCGAGATTGTTGGCTGGCAGATCACCAACCACATGCGAGCATCACTGGCTAAAGACGCACTCGACATGGCCTTGTCAGCGCGCTTGCGCGCCGGTGAAGATGTCTCCGGGCTGATCCATCACTTTAGACAGGGGCGTGCAGTACAGGTCGGTTGTCTACGGAGAGACCTTGGCTCAGTCGCAGGTTATCGCCTCGGTTGGCTCGCGGGGAGACTCCTACGACAACGCGATGGCAGAAGCGCTGAACTCCGTATTCAAAGCTGAACTCATCGACCGAAGGGCCTGGCCGGGGCTGCGAGATGTTCTCGTCGCGACGTCGATATGGGTCGGCTGGTACAACAACCGTCGTGTGCACTCGGCGCTGGGGTACCGCCCACCCCGCCAGGCCCATCAGGAATACACCACCGCGAACACCCAAGCGGCCTAATCGACAACAATAGGACCCTCTACAAAACTCGGGGCTTGACAAAGGCAAAACACTCAGTGGGTTGATCACCGTTGCCTCTGTGGTGCCGAAGACTCGTGGCAGTGCGACGATGCGTCGGGCGTTGTCGTCTAAGACGGTGACGGTGTCATGCGATAGCTCCACCGTGACTTGCCTTCCCGCCCAGGCAGGGCCCACAAGGTAGCGATTGCCGCCGACTGTGACGACCCCGGTCTTATCGGTGCGGCGCACTTCGAAGCGCACCGGGTTAAACCTCACCGACGGGCACGCTTTGAGCGCTTGCTGATCCTGTTGTAATAGCTCCGCGATCGTGGCCGACTTTTTGTAGTGGATCTGGTCGGCAAACGCGGCGCACCCGGAGCTGAGATAGTCGTTTAGCTCCGCCAGGCTGGCTACTTCAGGCACAGGCACACACAGGTTGCGCCGGATGAAGCCGACCGCGTTTTCCACGTTGCCTTTCTCATGGCCCGAGTACGGGTTGCAGTAGCGAGCCTTCGTCCGATAGTGCGCCTGTGAGCGCGGCGAAGAGTTCGGATTCCACCACGGTGGTGACCCAAGCGGCGCCCAATGGCGGTGGCGTTGTCGAAGACCATCTCTCTCGGCACCCCGCCGGCGGTGTCGATGACGTCCAAAAGGCCGGTGATAACGCACTCAGCGGTCTCTCCGGCGAACGCCCTGCAAAACCGCATATTCGAGTACGGAAACGTCACCACCAAAAGGTGCACCACCTTAGCAGTTCCCGCCATAACGACCTCGGCTTGGCCGAAATCGACCTGGATGACCCCAGGTGACCATTCCAACTCCATGAACCCATCCCCTGGGGATGTGTGGTCCTGTTTCCACTGCTTGACGTAGCGCTGAACCGGGGAATACGAGCCGGTATATCCGTGCTCGTCGACGAGGCGGTCGCAAATGCGTCGCGCGGTGTGGCGCTGCTTTCGCGGCATGCGCTGATCATTTTCAAGCCAACCATCAATCACGGCGCACAGCGTCTCACCCAGCACGATCGAGCCGGGTTTACGCACCGTCACCGGCGGGGTGGGGCTGAAATCTTCCTGATTGACGTACTTATCGACCGTGGCCCGCGCCACGTTTACCGCTTTGGCAATCGCTCGTCTGGACATTCCCTCGTCATCGAGCTGCCTGATAGTTTCGATCGTGGTCATGCTGATCGTCATCTACTTTCTGGTCCTTTCCTGAAAAATCCACGTCCCAGACCTCGCGAATAAACGAAGGCGGGACATTTCTCAGGAACAGAAACCTACTGGGGGATGGTTATCGGCATGGCCCTTTCTCTATCCAAAAAAGGGGCCACACCAGTCACAGCCACATGGAGAAGTGGCCTAATTTTGCGCGCTGAAACGGACCAAAACAGGCCGCCAACACGGCCTACTTCCCAAGCCGAGCCGGACCAACTACATCAGATCAGACACAGCATTCGGGCTGGGCGGCGCGTGCGCGCTCGTTGACACAGATGGTCACGCCGTCCTCGACGGTGTAGTGCTCGCAGCGCAACGCGGCGTCCTGGTTGTTGAAGGCGTGGCTGGCGTGGGCGGCAGGCGCGGCCGCCGCGGCGGCTGCGAGAAGGGCGGCGGGAATGACGGTGGATCGGCGCATGAGGTCCTCCTGCGTAGACGTGGTGAGTTGGGTGCGCTGGCTAGTGTAATAAGTTGTGTGATGAATATGAGGAAAGTATCAGTTAGTCGTTTCTTTTGTGCGGCCAGTGGGTGAGGACGGCCGCGAGCCGGCGCGGCACCCGAGTTCGGTAACGTCAGGGGACACGCGCCGCGCTGAGGCGGAGCGAAACTGGTTCTGTACCTCCGTGCCACCGAGGCACACAGAGGCGCACAGAGACGCGAAAAGGCGCACGGGCGAGAACGCCCGGGACGGGGAATGCCCGGATGTTTCTCGCCCGCGCGCCCTGGGGGCGTCGCCAAGCTAGACCTCGTAGTGCATCGGGGAACCGGGGCCGAGAGGGATGCCCAGGAAGTACCAGATGACGAAGAAGATGAACCAGCCGATGACCATGGTCAGCGAGTAGGGCAGGGCGAGTGACATGAGGGTGCCCACGCCCGCCTTCTTGTAGTAGCGCTGCAGGAAGGTCAGGGCCACAGCAAAGTAGGGCGACATCGGGGTGATGATGTTGGTGGGGGAGTCACCAATGCGGAAGAGCATCTGGGTGACCTCGGGGGCGATGCCGACGTACATCATCATGGGCACGACCACCGGCGCCATGAGCGCCCACTGGGCGGAGCCGGAGGTCAGGAACAGGTTGATCAGCGCAACCATGAGCACGAAGCCGGCGAAGAGCAAGACAACCGGCAGGTCCCAACGCTGCAGAAGCTCCGAGCCGCGGATCGCAATCCACGTGCCCAGGTTCGACCACTCGAACCAGGCAAGGAACTGGGAGACGGCGAAAAAGAGCACCAGCATGGGCAACAGGGTCTTCAGACCGGTCGCCATCATGTCCGGGATGTCGCCGGCGCTCGAGATCGTCTTGGCAATGAGGCCGTAGGTCAGGCCGCACAGGAAGAAGCCCAGCGCGATGGGCACAGCGATGTCCGTGATCAGCGGGGACTCCATGAAGCCCTCCTCCGGCGTCGACAGCGGCGAGGCCGGGACGAACAAGAGCAGGAAGAACACCGCGAGGAAAGCGAGGAACACCAGGCCGGTGGCTTTGAGCGCCTTGGACTCGGTGGGGGAAAGCTCGAGCTGGTCGTCGTCGGCGTCGTCTGGGCTATCGCTCTCGGTGGCGTTGGAGAAGGAGAGCTCGTCTTCGTCGATCGCGTCGTGGTCGACGATCTGGCGGGCCTTCTTATCCACGAAGAACTCGGTGATCGCGGTGATCAGCAGAGACAAAACGATCGCCGAGGGGATGACGAAGAAGATGTTCGCTAGGGGGGAGACGGTGTATTCCTCGTCGACAAGCTGGGCGGCGGAGGTGGAAATGCCGGCGAGCAGCAGGTCCGTGATGTTGAGGATGAGGGAGGCGTTGAAGCCCGCCGAGCTGGCGGCGAAGGCTACCATCGCGCCGACGATGGGGGAGCGGCCGACGGCGTAGAAGGCCATCGCACCCAGCGGGATGATGATGACGTAGATGGCGTCGGAGGCCACGGAGCCGGTCACGCCGGCAAGGGCGACCATGAAGGTGAGGATTTTCGGGCTGACCTTTGCCACCATGGCGCGGACCAGAGCTGACAGCATCCCGGTTTGTTCGGCGACTGCGACGCCGAGCATGACGGAGAGGATGACGCCGAGCGGCGGGAAGGAGATGAAGTTCTCCACCGCGTCCGTCACCATGCGGGAGATGTTGTCGGCGGTGAGCAGGGACTCGACCTCGACGGTCTCGCCCGAGCTCGGGTCTTCAGCGGACATGCCGGCGAGCGAGCCGATCCAGGAAACGACCGCGACGACGGCCGCGAGGATGACGAAAAGCCAGAACGGGTTCGGTAGTTTGTTGCCGATCTTTTCAACGGCCCCGAGGAAACCCGTGGAGTTGTTCTGCTCCTCCGTGCTGTCTTCCGGGGGACGGGTAGACGTGGATTCGGCCATAGTCTCTTTCCTAATCGTCGATCTCAAGCCCTTGACCGCCCGAAACGCGAAGGAATCGCGCGGGCGGCGCGCGTATTGTTGACTTTTACCCTAGATATCTTAAAGGCCTTATGGGCGATGCGGCGGTATGTTCGGAAAATCGGCCGCGCTGCCGTGAGTACACTCGCCGCGGTGGAGACGACCGAGATGACCTACCGCGTACTCGAACTCATCGGTGTTTACCTGACCAGCCTTGTCGCGGGCACCGTCGCGCGGAGGATGAACTTCGACATAGTTGGTTTCGCCCTTCTGGCCCTCATTTCTTCGCTCGCGGGAGGGGCGGCGCGCGACGTTCTCATCGATACGGGCCAGGTCGCGGCGCTGGCGAACCCCGAGTACATCTGGGTAGCGCTGGCGGGCGCCGCCACGGCCTTCGTCACCCGGCTCCGCGGGCTGGCGTGGACGATGTTTCAGTACCACGCGGACATGGCCACCGTCGGCGTGTGGGCCGTAACGGGCTCCTCGAAGGCGCTGCTCGCCGGGGTCTCCCCGCTGGGTTGCGTGCTCATGGGGCTGCTCACGGCGACAGGCGGCACAGTAGTGCGCGACATCATGATCGGGCGCGTCCCGGCTCTGCTGAAGAACCAGCAGGTCATGGCCATCCCCGCCGTCGTCGCGTCCGTGCTCACGGTGGTCGGCTTCCGGCTTGGCCAGTACGACCTCGCGATGATCGGCAGCCCGATTATCGCGTTCGCCATCGCCATCCTGATCTACTGGGCGGGCTGGTACGTCCCCACCCGCCAGGATTTCGCCCCCGTCAACGACATCGCTCGGCGCGTGCGGCGTTCGTTCAGCGGCGCGGAGAACTCGGCGCGCCGCGTCGCCCGCGACGTCGAGCCGGGCCGGGTCCGGCGGTGGCGCCACAACAAAATGCGCCAGGCCGAAGAACACGACGAGGGCGCCAGCTAGCATCGGCAGCATGGACCTGAATCCCCACCTCAGCGCGTGGCCCACCGAGAACGTCTCCGCCGCGCTCGTCGGCCAGACCGAGGCGAGCTACGGCAACGAAGCCCGCGTCTACGAGCTCGCCAGCGTGACTAAGCTGCTCTCCGCCTACGCCGTCCTCCTCGCGGTCGAGGAGGGGGCATTTTCGCTTGACGACGCCCTCGGCCCGCGCCCCTCCACCATCCGCCACCTTTTGGCCCACGCCAGCGGCGTCGGCTTCGACAGCCGCGAGCCCCAGAAGCCGGTGGGGGAGCGGCGCATCTACTCCTCGGCCGGCTTCGAGATCCTCGCCGAGCACCTCGAGGGGGAAACGGGCATGGCCTTCGGCGAGTACGCCCGCGAGGGGATCTTCGCCCCGCTGGGGATGGACACCGCGGAGATTTATGGTTCGGCCGGCCACGGAGGCCGGGCGTCGTTAAGCGATATGCGTGCCTTCGCCGCCGAGCTTGTGCGGCCTAGCCTCCTGGCGGAGGAAACCGTGCGGGAGGCGATGAGCGTCCAGTTCGGCGAGCTGCGCGGGGTGGTGCCCGGCTACGGGATGCACAAGCCCTGCCCGTGGGGGCTCGGCTTCGAGGTCAGGGGCGAGAAGTCGCCGCACTGGACCGGCGGGAATATGCCCGCGGCAACCGTCGGCCACTTCGGCATGTCGGGCACCTACCTGTGGGTGGTGCCCTCCTGGGTGGACGACGCGCGCGCCGGCACCGCCATGGTGGCGCTGACGGACCGGGAGTTCGGCGACTGGGCGAAGCCGTTGTGGCAGGAGACGAACGCGGAGATCTTCGAGGCGCTCTAGGTCGAAGGCGGGTTGTACTATCCAGCTATGACAACGATCCCCGCCGCAGGCGAAAAGCTGCCCCTGCGCCAGGTGTGGCCGCTCATGCTGGCCCTGCTTTCCGCCGTCTTCGCGTTCCAGCTCAACGCCTCCATGCTCGCCCCCGCGCTTGCCACGATGGAGCTCGAGCTGGACGCCACCACTGCCGAGATCGGCCTGACGCAGACGGCGTTTTTCACAGCCGCGGCGCTGTTTTCCCTGTTCATGCCGCGCTGGGGGGATCTGGTGGGCCGGCGCAAGGTGCTGGTGGGCATGATGGCGCTCACTGCGGTCGGCTCGGTCGTGGCCGCGCTGGCGCCGAACGTCACGGTCCTGTTCGTTGGCCGCGTCATCCAGGGCGTGTCCGGGCCCACCGTCGCGCTGACCTCGGTGATGCTGCGGCAGGCTGTTCGCGAGGAGAAGCAGTTTGCGCTACTCATCGGCGTGCTCACCTCTATCAATGGCGGCATCGCAGGGCTCGACGCCCTCCTCGGCGGCTGGCTCACCGACGCCTTCGGCTTCCGGGCGGTGTTCTGGTTCATCGGGGCGGTGGCTCTTCTCGCGGCCGTGTGCACGCGCTTCGGGCTGGCGGAAAACAGCGCGGAAACGACCCAGCCGATGGACTGGAAGGGCGTGGTGCCGCTCGTCGTGGCCATCGGCGTCATCCTCACGGCGCTCAACGAGGCCGGCCAGCTCCAGGCGGCGAACTGGTTCCTCGTCGCGGTCCTCGTGCTCGTCGGTGCGGCGGCGCTTGTGGTCTTCTGGCGCGTCGAGGCCGCCAGCGCCCACCCGCTCGTCTCCACCGCTCTTCTTCGGCAGCGCCGCACCTGGGGCCTTTTGTGCACGACGACTCTGACCATGACCGGCATCTTCGCGGTGATGAACGGGCTTGTTCCCAACCTCGCGCAGGACGCGGTCAACGGCCCGGGCCTGTCCGCGGCAGAGGTGTCGTGGTGGACGCTGACCCCCTACGCGCTCGCCGGCCTCGTCTTCGGGCCGCTCTCCGGCTACCTGGCGGGGCGCATCGGGTACACGGCCATGCTGAAGATCGGTATCGCCGGGGCCGTGGTGTCCGTGCTGTTCGGCATCCTCGTGGTGGATAACCCAACGCCAGCGTTGCTGCTGGCCGTCTCCCTCGCAGCCGGCGTGACCTACGCCGGCATCGCCAACATCATGCTCGGCTCGCTCGGCGTCGTGCTCGCCCCGAAGGCCAACCAGGGCTACCTGCCCGGCATGAACGCCGGGGCGTTCAACCTCGGCGCGGGAATCTCGTTTACCGTCATCTTCGCCGCCGCGACGACCTTCCAGGCCGCCGACGGCGGCTACCGCGCGGGTATGGTGACCGGCCTGGTTCTGCTCCTCGGCGCCTTCGCCGCGTCCTTTATCATCCCGCGTCCGGAGACTATCCCCGACACCCTCGCCGCCGAGGGGCGCTAAGCACATGCACCACGTCATCATTGACTGCGATCCCGGCCACGACGACGCCGTCGCCCTTCTGCTCGCCGCGGGCCACCCCGCCATCGACCTGCTCGGGGTGACCACCGTCGGCGGCAACCACACCCTGGAGAAGGTCACGCGCAACGCGAGCCAGGTGCTCACCATCGCGGGGCGTAGCGACGCCCCCCTCCACGCCGGGGCCACCCGCCCCCTTCTGCGGGCCCCCGAAACTGCGGAGGCCATCCACGGCGACACCGGAATGACCGTGCCCGGCTACGCACTGCCCGAGCCGGCCGTGCCGGTGCGCGAGGGACATGCGGTGGACTTCATCATCGAGACGATCATGTCGCGCGAGCCCGGCACGGTCACGCTCGTTCCCACCGGGCCGCTGACGAACATCGCGCTGGCGGTGCGGCTGGAGCCGCGCATCGTCGGGCGGGTGCGCGAGGTCGTGCTTATGGGCGGCGCCTACGGCACCGGAAACCGGACGGCGTCCGCCGAGTTCAACATCGCCGCCGACCCCGAGGCCGCGCAGATCGTTTTCCGCGAGGAATGGCCGGTGACCATGATCGGGCTGGACCTGACGCACCAGGCGCTGGCCACGCCCGAGGTGGAAAAGCGCTTTGCCGCCCTCGGCACCGCCGCGGGGGACTTCCTCGTGGCGCTCATCGGGGCGTTTCGGGCCAACTACCGCGACGCGCAGGGTTTTACCGACCCGCCGGTGCACGACCCGTGCTGCCTGGCGTACCTCATCGACCCCGCGGTGGTGAACACCGTGCGGGTCCCCGTGGACGTCGAAACGCGCGGCGACCTCACCGCGGGCCGCACTGTCGCCGACCTCCGCGCACCCGCGCCCGCGGACTGCCACACACAGGTGGCCACGACGCTCGACGCCGCGCGCTTCTGGGACCTCGTCGTTGAGGCCGTTCGCGCGCTGGGGGAGTAACCTCCGCTGCATGCTCGCCCTGCTCGTCGCCATCACCGTCGGCGCTATCATCCCCATCCAGTCCGCCGCGAACACGCGGCTGAGGCTGAGCGTAGGCGACAAGCCGCTGGTCTCCGCGTTGATTTCCTTCAGCCTGGCGCTGGCCGTGAGCATCGTGGCCACGACGGCGCTGCAGGGCAACCCCATCCCGGATCTCGCCGCGGCCTCCGGCGCCGGCTGGTGGGTCTGGCTCGGCGGCGTGATGGGGGTGTGCTTCATCGTGGGCAACATCCTGCTCTTCCCGCGCATCGGCGCCGTGCAGACGATGGTTTTGCCCATCCTCGGCCAGCTCGTGATGGGGCTCCTCGTGGACCGGTTCGGCCTGTTCGGCGCCCCGGTCCACGAGGTCGGGCCTGGCCGCCTCCTCGGCGCGCTCGTGGTCTTATCCGGCATCGCGCTCGTGCTGAACCTCGGGCGCAATCACAGCCCCGACCGCGAGCAGGCCGCGGGCCCGGAGGTGTGGGCCTGGCGCGCGGTCGGCGTGGCTATCGGCATGGGGTCTGCGACGCAAACAACGGTCAACGGTGTCCTGGGCACCATGGTCGGTTCCTCCCTGCACGCCGCCGAGGTCAACCTGTTCATCGGGGCGGCGCTCCTGCTCCTTATCGCGCTGCTCACGAGCCCGCGTCAGCTCGTGCGCCGCCCGTCGCCCGGGCCGTGGTGGATGTGGCTCGGCGGCGTCGTCGGGGCCACCTTCGTCATCGCGGGGGCGACGCTGGCGCCGATCCTGGGCACCGCGACCACCGTCATCGGCTTGAACGCCGGCACGATCCTCGGCGGGCAGGTCATGGAGTCCGTCGGCGCGTTCGGAGCGCGCAAGCGCCCCCTGGACGCCCGGCGCGTGGCGGGCCTGGTGCTGGTGTTCGTCGGGGTGCTGATGGTGCGGCTGCTGTAGGGCGCTGCCCGCGGGGGTCCCTCAACCTCAACCCGAACTTGATTAAACAGGGGGATCAAGTGCGGCTTGAGGGTTGTCGCTGTGGTGTGAGTGAAGCAAGATCGTCTACGAGTCAAGCAACGCTCACTGAGGTCGTTGGGGAAGACGAACCTCGTCTCGCACCGCGCTCGCCCGAGCCGCCCGGCTAGTCACCGGGGAGGGCCGAAGGCAAGCGCGGCGCGCCGCGTACTGATACATCAGGAAGGTCCCCGCATGACAACAACCCTGGCCGCCCCCGCCACCGTCACGGCTGTGTTCAGCGTCGATGGCATGCCCGCTGGCGCGCGGTGGGACGTCGAGAAGCTCTTGTGTTCCCTGCCTGCGGCTCCCGTCGTTGAGCCGCTGATCGACGAGTGGGACACCGCGTGGTGCACCCGCTGGCGGCGCACGCCCGAGGGCTACTCCTGCAGCGAGGTTCTCCACGCCCCGCAGGCGGAGCTGCGCGAGTTCGAGCGGGCGCTCAACGTATTAGCAGGCGAGCATGGGTTCGTGGCGAGCGTTGAAATGCGTCCCTACGATGGGGAGCATGTCTGATAGCTACCGCGTTCAAAACCCTGTAAACAACCAGGTCATTGAGACCTTCGACTTCATTACCGACGAGCAGCTTGAAACCGCGCTCGCCACCGCCCACGAGGCGTTCGGCTCTTGGCGCGACGAAAGCTACGAAAGCCGCGGCGAGGTTCTGCGCAAGGTCGCCTCGCTTTTCGACGCCAACCGCGACCGCCTCGCCGCCATCATCACCCAGGAGATGGGCAAGCCCCTGAACCAGAGCCAGTCCGAGATCGACGACGTCGTGGACATCTTCACCTACTACGCCGACCACGGCGCGGAACTGGGCGCTGACGAGCCCATCGACCACGAGGGGGGCGACGCCGTCCTGCGCCGCGTGCCGCTCGGCGTCATCGTCGGCGTCATGCCGTGGAACTTCCCCTACTACCAGGTTGCGCGCTTCGCCGCGCCGAACATCATGGCGGGCAACACCGTGCTGCTCAAGCACGCCGAGATTTGCCCGCGCTCCTCCCAGGCCATCCAGGAGATCTTCGAGGAGGCGGGCGCCCCGCAGGGCGTGTTCACCAATATTTACGCAGACCACGACCAGATTGCGACCCTCATCGCCGATAAGCGCGTGCAGGGCGTCAGCCTCACCGGATCCGAGCGCGCCGGGCGCGCCGTCGCGGCCACCGCCGGCGAGAACCTGAAGAAGGCCGTCCTCGAGCTCGGCGGTACCGACGCCTACATCGTCCTCGACGCCGCGGACATCGAGGAGGCAGCTCAGACCGCCTGGAAGAAGCGCATCGCCAACACCGGCCAGGCCTGCACCTCCAACAAGCGCATCATCGTCATGGACGACATCTACGACGACTTCGTCGCCGCCATGGTCCGCATCGCGGAGTCCTTCACCGAGGGCGACCCGACCAACCCGGGCAAGGGCCAGTACTACCCGCTGTCCTCCCGCGGGGCTGCGGAGAAGCTCGACCAGCAGGTCAAGGATGCCGTCGCAGCCGGGGCCACCCTGCACACCGGCGGCGAGCTGACCGGCGAGGGCGCGTACTTCACCCCCGCCGTGCTCACCGACGTGCCGGTCGGCTCCGAGTCCTTCTACGAGGAGTTCTTCGGCCCCGTCGCCGAGATCTACAAAGTCAGCTCCGACGAGGAAGCCATCGCGCTGGCCAACGACTCGGAGTACGGCCTCGGCGGCGCCGTCTTCTCCTCCGACGTCGAGCGCGCCCGCCGCGTGGCTAACCGCGTCGAGACGGGCATGATCCACATCAACATCCCGCAGGCGGGCGGCGCCGAGCTGCCCTTCGGCGGCGTCAAAAACTCGGGCTTCGGCCGCGAGCTAGGCCCCTTGGGGATGGACGAGTTCGTGAACAAGCAGCGCTTCTACGTGGCGGAGTAGCTGGCCCCGCGACACACCCCCGGTGCTGGCGGCCGCTCTGCTGCTCAGCCCGGGGGTGTGCGGCGCCCTCGTTGCATACGTGCTCGCCTACGTGGTCGCCGCGGCGGTGAAACGTACAGGCGGTGTAGTGCTGCGCGCGGCGATCCTGGCCCTGCCCCCGGCGATGTTGGTGGTGGCTGCTGTGCTGCAGGTCGGGGCCGTCCACCGTGTCCTACTTTGGGCCGTCGCGGGTTACGCGCTCGCGTGCGCCGTGCTCGGTGTCATGGAGTCGCTGCTTAGACTCCGCAGCACCTGAACGTAAACGCCTGTATCGCGGCATCGGGTGTGGCAACATTCGGTTATGAGACCCATGTCACGCCCCCTCCTCGTTCCGGTCGCCGCTGCGGGCCTCGCGCTCTCCGCCTGTGCGCCCGCCTCCGAGACGCCAGCCCTCTCCACCCCCGAAGCGTCGGATGTCAGCACGCTCGACGTCTCCAACTGCGAACCCGCTGACGGTGTGTCCGGCCACGTCGCCGGCGAGGAGACCACCGGCCAGGCGGGCGAGCGTGACATCGGCGTGGCGCCCGAGATCGGAACCGGGTTTCGCAGCGGGATGCAGGAGGTCCGGGCCCAGAACTTCGCCGTGACCACAGCGAACCCCGTGGCCACGAAAGCCGCCTGCGAGGTGCTGCGCGGCGGCGGCAACGCGGCCGACGCGGTGGTGACAGCCCAGTTCGTGCTGGGGCTGGTTGAGCCGCAGTCCTCGGGGATCGGCGGGGGAGGCTACATTCTCTACAGCGACGCGGCCTCGGGGCGTCGAGTAGCGATCGATGGCCGTGAGGTCGCCCCGCTCGCCGCCGACGAGAACTACCTCATCCACGTTTCCGATGCCGACCCGACGCCCCCGCTTCCCGACGCCCGCAGCTCCGGCCGTTCCATCGGAGTGCCGGGCATCGTCGCGGCGCTCGCCGAGCTGCACAGACAGTTCGGCTCGGACGACTGGGCCGCCGACATCCAACCGGCGATCAACCTGGCGCAGCAGGGCTTCGAGGTTTCCCCGCGCTTGGCGGCCTCGATCGAAGACTCTGCAGCGCAGCTCGCGGCCAGCCCGAACGCCGCCACCTATTTCCTCGACGCCGACGGCCAGCCCCTCGCGGCGGGGACGAGGCTGACAAACCCTGAGTATGCAGCAACGCTCGCCGCGATCGCCGAGGACGCGAACAACTTCTACACCGGAGCCATCGCGGCCGACATCGCCTCCGAGGCGACCCGCGCCGGGGAGGGGCTCACCCCCTCGCTCATGACCACCGCGGACATCGCCGGGTACACGCCCGAGGTACGCGAGGCGCTCTGCGTGCCGTACAAGGGCCGTGAGGTGTGCGGAATGCCGCCCTCGTCGAGCGGAGGCGTGGCCGTGCTGGAAACGCTGCGGCTGCTCGAAGGCTATGATCTCGCGCAATACGCCCCCGACAACCCCGGCCCGGACGGGGCGCTGTCGGACGTGGAGGCGATCCACCTCGTCGCCGAGGCCGAGCGCCTGGCCTACGCCGACCGCGACGCCTACGTCGCCGACCCCGCGTTCGTATCCATTCCGGGTGGGTCCGGCGCCCTGCTCGCCGATTCCTACACCTCCCAGCGCGCCGGGCTGATCGACCCCGCAAGGTCGTTGGGTACGGCCACCCCCGGCGTGCTCGAGCAGCCGGTCGGCGTAGGTGCCGACCTCCCAGAGCACGGAACCACCCACGTCAACGTCATCGACGCGCAGGGCAACGCCGCCTCCTTCACCTCAAGCGTTGAGGCGGCCTTCGGCTCTTTCCATTTCACGCGCGGCTTCGTGCTCAACAACCAGCTCACCGACTTCTCCGCCGAGCCCCTCGACGCATCCGGCCAACCCGCCGCGAACCGCGTCGAACCCGCCAAACGCCCGCGCTCCTCGATGGCGCCCTTCCTTGTCTTCGGCCCGGACGGGGCGGTGGAGATGGCGCTCGGCTCGCCGGGAGGATCGCTGATCATCCAGTACGTGCTGAAGACCTTCCTGGGCATCACGGAGTGGGGCCTCAACCCGCAGCAGGCCGTCTCCGCGCCCAACTTCGGCGCCCGCAACACCCCGCAAACAGGCATCGGTGGCGAGCACCCGCTGGTCAAGGACGGCGGCGCGGCCGGAGTAGTCGACGAGCTATCCGCGCTGGGCCACGAGGTCGTCACCGACGAAATGGTCAGCGGGCTGTCCGTCCTGATGCGGCGTGACGGCGGCATCGTCGGCGGCGCCGACCCGCGGCGCGAGGGGATTGTGCTGGGAGGGTGAGGGGGCGTCGTTAAGCGAGCCACTCCACGAGCTCGCCCACCGTCGTCTCGGGAGTGTAGGCGGATTCGTCTGCGCGTACGCCGAACTCCTCCTCGGCGCGGACGGCGAGCTCGATCCGGTCCAACGAGGACACCCCAAGCTCGTCGAGGGTCGCGTCGGGGGTGACCTCCGCGTCGGTGAATCGCCCGATGAGCTCCGCGAGGCGCCCAGCGACCGAGGTGTCCGCCGCCGGCTCCTCGTGCGTGAGGTTGAGCGCGTCAAAGTTAAGTCGTTGGGAGAGCTCCATGCGCCCACTATATACACTGGGCACCATGTCTCCGCCGCGCTCGCCACTGCGCTACGACCGCACTGGCACTACGCCGCACGACGGCCTCGACATCCGCTGGTACGAGCGCGGCCCAGAAGAGGCCGAGATCACCGTGCTCTACGTTCACGGATTCAACATCTCCTCCGCCGAGTTTGTCCTGCAGGTCGAGGCGCTTTCTGCGCTGCCGGTTCGCCAGCTGCTCGTGGACCTGCGCGGACACGGCGGAACCGGCCCCGCCCCGCCGCACATGTGCCAGGTCGACGACGCCGCCGACGATATTTTCGCCGTTCTCTGCGACCGCGGGGTGACCGGCCCCCTCATCGTCGTGGGTCACTCGCTGGGCGGGCCTGTATCGCTGTCGTTGATGCGTCGCTACGCGCACGAGCTCGACCTCGCGGGCGCCGTGCTCATCTCTACGGCCGTCGAGCCCTTCGCCGAGCAGGGCATGCCCCAGGTCCTCGCGGGGTGGGTCGGCTCCCTGCACGAGGGGCTGTACGAGGCATCCCCCCGCCTCATGAAGCGCCTCCTCGCCCTGGGCACCCGGCTGCTCGTGCCCGTGCTCGCCTGCGGCTTCTACTTCCGGCCCGTCGGCTACGCGGTGGTGAAGTTCCACGCCGCTATGATCCAGCGAACGCCCCTGGACACCTATGCCGGCTACTTCGACGATCTCCTCGAACATTCCGAGCTGGAGGCCGCCGACGTCCTGGCGACGATCCCCGGCTACATTCTCGTCGGCTCCCACGACGCCGTCGCCCCGATCTCGCAGTCCACGAAGCTGCACGAAATCTGGCCCCGCGCCTACCTCCAGATCCTGCCCGAAAGCGGGCACATGCCGCCTTTCGACGCCCCCGGCGCCGTCTCCACCGCCATCGAGCGCCTCGTCCGCGACGTCGGGTGAGGGGGTTGTCGTTTACTGTGGACTTCCGTGGGGGAGTTGGAGTTTATTCGGGGGATCGGGTCGGCGACCCGCACTGCGGTCATCACGGGGCCGGCCGCCGCTAAGCTGCGGGGGCTTAAGACGCTTGACCGCGTCGACACGGTGGACCTGCTGCTGCCGGGCGACATGCGTGCGCCCAAGGCATCGACCTGGCCGGACGGCGTGGTGTACCGCAGCGGCGCCCTGCTGCCCGAGCACGTCGTGATGGAGCAGGGCCTGCGGGTGGCCAGCACGATTCAGACGGTCCTTGACACCTGTAGGTACCACAGTCCCCTGGCCTCGCTCGTCGTCCTTGAATCGGCCCGTTTTCGCCGCCCAGACGTGACCTGCGCGGACCTTCTTTCGCTCGCCGCTACCTTGCCTCGCTCCCACGGGCTGCGCAACCTGCGCCGGGTCATTCGATACTCCGCAGCGACGTCCCAATCAGCGCTGGAGACCGTGGGCCGCTACTGCCTCATCGAGGCGCAGGTCCCCGGCCTGGCCTCCATCCGGGGCCAAGCGCCGTTCGAGTACTACGACATCGCCGGAAACCCCTTGACAGGCAGAATCGACCTCCTGCTGAACGGGTTCATCGCCGTGGAGCTCGACGGGCGCAGCAAGTACACGTCGGAAATCGTCACCGCCGACGAGCGCATCCGCGAAAAGCAGCTGCTCAGCCACGGCTACCTGGTCATTCGCGCTAATTGGCGACAGGTGTGGAGCGGGGCTCTCGCCCTCCAAGTCGCCCACGCCATTCGCCGCGTGCGCTTCCTCGGCGACGACCCCTACAGCGGCAACGTCCCCGCACCACTCAACGACGGGGAGCTCGCCCGCCGTCGCGCCTTGTACCGCCGCTAAGCGCGGTGCTACTCGACGGTTCGTGGCCGCGTCCTGGGGTTTTGCGCTCGTGGGTGCGTATCGGTCGAGTAGGTGGTGGTGCTACTCGACGGTTCGTGGCCGCGTCCTGGGGTTTTGTGCTCGTGGGTGCGTATCGGTCGAGTAGGTGGTGGTGCTACTCGACGGTTCGTGCTCGCGTCCTGGGGTTTTGTGCCCGTGGGTGCGTATCGGTCGAGTAGGCGGTGGTGCTACTCGACGGTTCGTGCTCGCGTCCTGGGGTTTTGCGCCTGTGGGTGCGTATCGGTCGAGTAGGTGGTGGAAAGTCGAGAGGCGCCCAGACAAGGGAAAGCGCCCCGCCGCAGGAAGCAGGGGGCGCTTGACCTCGGGGGTTACTCGCCTGCGCCGCCGTTGGGGTTGGTGGCGGTCGGATCGTCGATGGAGAGGTCCTTGGCTGCATCGGCGGCGACCGTCATGTCGATTTTGCCCTCGTTGGCTAGGCCTAGGAGGGCGGCGACCACCATGGATTCAGCGTCGATGTTGAAGTAGCGGCGGGCCGCTTCGCGGGTGTCGGAGAAACCGAAGCCGTCGGCGCCGAGCACGATGTATTGGCCCGGAACGTAGGGGCGGATCTGCTCGTGCAGGTCGGTGGCGAAGTCGGAGGTGGCGACATACGGGCCGGAGGTCTGCTTGAGCTGGGTGGTGGCGAAGGGCTCGCGGACGTCGGCGCCCGGGTTCTGCAGCTTCTCCTTGTTCAGCGCCGCCCCGTCGCGGGCGAGCTCGACCCAGGAGGTGACGGAGTAGATCGAGGCGCCGACGTTGTAGTCCTCCTCGAGGATCTCCTTGGCGCGCAGCGCGTGGCGCATGCCCGTGCCGGAGGCGAGGAGGGAGACCTGCAGGTCCTTGTCCTCGCCGCGCTGGTAGAGGTAGATGCCGCGGTGCAGGCCCTCGACGTCGAGGTCGGCGGGGCGCTCGGGCTGATGGGTGGGCTCGTTGTAGACGGTGATGTAGTACATCACGTTTTCGCCGCCGTCGGGGCCGTACATGCGCTCGATGCCTTTGGTAATCAGGTAGGGCATTTCGTAGGCGAAGGAGGGGTCGTAGGTGACCACGGCCGGGTTGGTGGAGGCGAGGATCGGGGAGTGACCGTCCATGTGCTGGAGGCCCTCGCCGAAGAGGGTGGTGCGCCCGGCGGTGGCGCCGATGATGAAGCCGCGGGCCATCTGGTCGCCGGCGGCCCAGAAGTTGTCGCCGGTGCGCTGGAACCCGAACATCGAGTAGAAGATGTACATCGGGATCATCGGTTCGCCGTGCGTCGCGTAGCTCGTGCCTGCGGCGATGAAGGAGGCGGAAGAGCCGTCCTCGTTGATGCCCTCGTGGAGGATCTGCCCGTCGGTGGCCTCGCGGTAGGACAGCTGTAGGTCGTGGTCCACGGGGGTGTAGTTCTGGCCCACCGGGTTGTAGATCTTCAAGGTCGGGAACCAGGAGTCGAGGCCGAAGGTGCGGGCCTCGTCGGGGATGATGGGCACGACGCGCTTGCCGATCTCCTTGTCGCGCATGAGGGCGCGGAAGGTGCGCACGAGCGCCATCGTGGTGGCCACCTCCTGCTTGCCGGAATCTTTGAAGTTGGCCTTGAAGGTCTTTTCGAAGTCGGGAAGCTCCAGCGGGGTGAAGGAGTTGCGGCGCTCGGGAAGGTAGCCGCCGAGTTCCTTACGGCGCTGCTGGAGGTACTTGATCTCTTCTGCGTCCTCGCCCGGGTGGTAGTAGGGCGGGTTGTACGGGTCGCGCTCGAGCTCTTCGTCGGAGATGGGGATTTCCTGCTTGTCACGGAAAAGCTTGAGGTCGTCGAGGGTGAGGTTCTTCATCTGGTGGGTCGCGTTGCGGCCCTCGAAGTTGTGGCCGAGGCCGTAACCCTTGACGGTGTGGGCGAGGATGACGGTGGGCTTGCCCTTGGTCTCCAGCGCGCGCTTGTAGGCAGCGTAGACCTTGCGGTAGTCGTGGCCGCCGCGGCGCAGCGCCCAGATTTCCTCGTCGCTCATGTCCTCGACGAGCTTGAGGGTGCGCGGGTCGCGGCCGAAGAAGTGCTCGCGCACGTAGGCGCCGTCGTTGGCCTTGAAGGTCTGGTAGTCGCCGTCCTTGGTGGTGTTCATGATGTGGACGAGGGCGCCTTCCTCGTCCTTGTCCAGAAGGGCGTCCCATTCGCGGCCCCATACCACCTTGATGACGTTCCAGCCGGCGCCGATGAAGAAGGCCTCGAGCTCCTGGATGATCTGGCCGTTGCCGCGGACGGGGCCGTCGAGGCGCTGGAGGTTGCAGTTGATGACAAAGGTGAGGTTGTCGAGGCCGTAGAGGGACGCCATGTGAATCAGGCCGCGGGACTCGGGCTCGTCCATCTCGCCGTCGCCGAGGAACGCCCAAACGTGCTGCTTGTCGGTGTCCTTGATGCCGCGGTTCTGCAGGTACTTGTTGAAGCGCGCCTGGTAGATGGCGTTCATCGGGCCGAGGCCCATGGACACGGTGGGGAACTCCCAGAAGGAGGGCATGCCGTGCGGGTGCGGGTAGGAGGGCAGGCCTCCCTGCGGGCGGGAGTGCTCCTGGCGGAAGCCGTCGAGGTCGTCTTCGGTCAGTCGGCCCTCGAGGAAGGCGCGGGCGTACATGCCGGGGGACGCGTGGCCCTGGAAGAAGACGTGGTCGCCGCCCTGCTCGGCGTCCTTGCCGTGGAAGAAGTGGTTGAAGCCGACTTCGTAAAGGGCGGCGGCGGAGGCGTAGGTGGAGATGTGGCCGCCGACCTTGACGCCGGGGCGCTGCGCGCGGTGGACCATGATGGCGGCGTTCCAGCGCATCCAGCGGCGGTAGCGCTTCTCAATCTTCTCGTCGCCCGGGAACTCGGGTTCCATCGAGGTGGGGATGGTGTTGACGAAGTCCGTGGAGGAAAGCGCGGGCAGTGGGACGCGCTTGGCGGAAGCACGTTCGATGAGCCGGAGCATGAGGTAGCGGGCACGCTCGGGGGAGGAGGAGTCGAGCAGCCCGTCGAAGGAATCCATCCATTCCCGGGTTTCTTCCGGGTCCTGATCGTGCAGGTAGGAGGCCACCCCCTCGCGGATCGAGGGGATGTTGGATTCGCGGTCGTTGCCGTATGGGTCCTTCTCGGCGAGGTCGAAGTCAGCCACGGTGGAGCCTCCGTAATTAGGGGTTTTTACCTTTCACTGCCGAGAATACCCCGCGCGCGACGCGGTCGGCGGGTTATCATCTTCGGGTATCACGTACCTGATGTTTACCAAGGAGGACAAACACGTGGGCGCCGCTGGTGTCGACAGCTACGTAGACCGTCTGCGAATTCGCCGAGACTGCATCGTTCAGGAGATCGGGTGGGACGAGGACGCGGATTCTAGCATTTCAGAGGCCATCGAGGACGTCATCGGGCAGCCGCTTCTCGACGAAGACACGGACGAGCTTTGCGACGTCGTCCTCCTGTGGTTCCGCACCGGCGACGGCGACCTTGTGGACGCGTTGATGGACGCTGGGCGAAACCTCAGCGAAGGAGGCCGCATCTGGCTGCTCACCCCCTCGGCCACGAAGTCGGACGCGGTTGAGCCCGGCGACATCTCGGAGTCGGCACAGCTGGCGGGCTTTGTGCAGACGAGGGCCGACCGCCTCGGCGAGTGGCAGGGCTCCTGCCTCACCGCGGCCGGCGCGAAAAAGTAGCCGGGTTTGGTGCCCCGCAGGTGCCCCGTGGTAGGGTTTCGGGGCGCGCGCCGTTAGCTCAGCTGGAAGAGCAACTGGTTTACACCCAGTAGGTCGGCGGTTCGAACCCGTCATGGCGCACCATTTTTTTCGCCCATGCTTCGACCTGGGCGACGTCGGGGGCGGCGGCGAGGTCGTAGCTGACGTCCACGACGTCCCACTGCCCGATGCGCAACCGGGCGGAGCCGGCGTGGCGAGAGCCGGGGTCGGGGACAACCACGAACTCGCTGAGCTCAGTGCCGTGGAGGGCGCAGGCTGCGGCGGAGAGGGCCTCGAGCGAGACGCCCGTGAGCATGGGGGCACCGTCGGGGTCGAACTGCGCTGCCAGCGCGCTGATGGGGAAGTCGCGGAACGCGGCGGGGTCGTCGCTTAGGGCGTCCTCGAAGTCCGCTGTTTCGATGTCGGGGGCGGGGGTGATCCCTGCGTCGCGCAGCGCGGCGAGGCAGGAGCTGAGAAGGGCGTGGTCGGACGGGGAAAACATAGGCACCTCGTGGCGGGTGGGCTAGCGTTCTTCCTGCCTATCGTAGGACGCGGCCCAGGGGTTGCGCTTGGCGGAGCCGTACCGGGGGCGGGCAGGCGCGGGCTCGGAAGGAGCGGGCTCGGAGGGCGTGTCGGCGAGGGGGGCGTCGGCAAGCAGTGCCTCCTGCTCCTCCCGGAAGCGGCGCCTTTCGCGCGTTTCGGCCCAGATGAAGTAGATGAGCCCGGCGGGGGCGAGGATGCCGAAGGCGATCCACTGCAGGCCGTAGGAGAGGTGGTTGCCGGTGTCGAGCTGCGGCAGCGGGATGGCCTGCAGCTCGCCGGGCTCGCCGGCGGCGAGCTGCACGTAGGGGCTGGCGAGGGGCTGGCCGGTCAGCTCGGAGACCTGCCCGGTGCTGATTGAGTAGACCATGTCGTAGCCCTGGTCGTGCATCGGGGGAGTCGGGTGGACGCCCTCGTCGGCGCGCACAAAGCCGGTCGCGGTGAGGCGGCCGGTGGGGGCGGAGCTGAACTCCGGGACCTCGGTGCCGCCGTCGCTGGCGGGTACCCACCCGCGATTGACCAGGACCGTCTCGCCGCTGTCGAGGGCGAAGGGGGTGAGCACCTGGAAAGCCGGGGTGCGGTCGACGGGGCGCAGGCGCAAAAGGACCTCGTCCTCGGGTAGGTAGCGGCCGGTGAGGTAGACGCGGGTCCACTCCTCGGCGCTCGCGTCGAAGGGGATCGGGTCGTTGTCAAAGGCGTGTTCGATGTGCTCGTTGCGCTCCACCAGGGCCTCGTTCTTGCCCAGCTGCCAGGGCGCGAGGAAGGTGAAGGCAAAGTAGGAAAACGCCGCGATGAGCAGGGCGGCGATCACCCAGCCGGGGGTGAGGAACGTCTTCCACCAGGGTTTTTCGTTCGTCGTCGCCATCACACCTGCCTACTCTACGCGGGCACGCACCCAATCGATAATGCCGTCGGCCGCCGCCTCAATTTGCTCGCGGGTGGTGCGAAAGCCCGCCTGGCCGCCGTAGTAGGGGTCCTCGACCCCGGCGCCCTCCGGGGCCTGCGGATCGAAGGAACGCAGGAGGCGGATCTTCTCCTCGGGCACCCCGCGCGCGACGAGCTCGGAGACGTGGCGCTGCTCGAGGGCGACGATGAGGTCCGCGTCCTGCTGCGCCTGCCCGAACTGTTGGGCGCGGTGGCGGGAGCCGTCGTAGCCGTTTTCGGCGAGCTCGTAGACGGCGCGCTCGTCGGCGCGGGAGCCCACGTGCCAGCCGCCGGTGCCGGAGGAGGTAACTACCGTGGAGCCGCCCAGCCCCGCCTCTTTCAGCTTGGCGCGGACGATGACCTCCGCCATGGGGGAGCGGCAGATGTTCCCGGTGCAGACGAACTCAATGTGCAGCGGAGCGGTGTCCACGTAAAAAGCCTCCTCAGTCAATCTCTCCCCAACTCTAGCGGGACCCCGATGTCGGGTGCCTTTGTAGGGTAGGAGCCATGACTACTCAGCCCGTGACAGTCGCCGACGTCGTTGCCACGCTCGATGCCGCCTACCCGCCAGCGCTCGCCGAGAGCTGGGACAAGGTGGGCCTGATCTGCGGCGACCCGGCAGCCCCGGTGGAAAAGGTCGCCTTCGCCCTGGACTGCACCATGGAGGTGGCGCGCCGGGCGGTTGAGCGCAAAGCGGACATGCTCGTCGTGCACCACCCGCTGCTTTTGCGCGGGGTGTCCTCGGTGGCCGCCAACACGCCGAAGGGGCGGATCGTGCACCACCTGATCGCAGGCGGCTGCGCCCTGTTCGCGGCGCACACCAACGCGGACTCGGCCCGCCCGGGGGTCTCCGACAAGCTCGCCGAGCTCGTGGGGATCGTCCCGGGGCGCCCGATCGTGCCCGTCACGCTGGACGGGGTGGACAAGTGGGGCGTGCAGGTCCCGGCGGCGCACTCCGCCGAACTCAAGAAGGCGCTTTTCGCGGCGGGGGCAGGGCGCATCGGCAACTACGCCGAATGCGCCTTCGAATGGCCGGGCACCGGCGGGTTCACCCCGCTCGACGGCGCCGACCCCACCGACGGCACCGTCGGTGAGCACCACTCCGCGCCCGAGACCCGCGTCGAGTTCGTCGCACCCACCAGGCTTCGCCGCACGCTTATCGACGCCCTCCGGGCCGCCCACCCCTACGAGGAGCCGGCCTTCGACGTCGTCGCCATGCCGGACACCTCCGACCTGTCCACGGCGACCGGGCTGGGCCGCATCGGCGAGCTCCCGCGGCCGATGACCTTGCGCGAGTTCACCCAGCAGGTTGCCGACGCCCTGCCGGAGACGGCGTGGGGGGTGCGCGCCGCGGGAGACCCGGAGCGCATTGTCCGCACGGTGGCGGTGTCCTCGGGTGCCGGGGACGGGTTCCTGGGGGACGTCGCGAAGCTCGGCGTCGATGTCTACGTGACCTCGGACCTGCGCCACCACCCGGTCGACGAGCACCTGGCCGCGGGCGGCCCGGCGGTGGTGGACACGGCCCACTGGGCCAGCGAGTTCCCGTGGACGCAGCAGGCGGAAGGTATCGTGAAACGCCTGAGCGTGGACACCGAGATCCTCCGCATCCGCACGGACCCCTGGACCCTGTCCGCCCACCCCAGTCGCTAGAAAACCGATCTGAAGGAGCCAACGTGAACCTCTCACCCGAGCTGCAGCCGGTGCTTCTGGAGCTCGCCGCCGCCGACCGCCACGCCGCGCACCCCGCAGCCGCCTCGCCGGAGCAGAAGGAGCTCGACGCGCTGCTGCAGGAGCGCGAGCGGGTCGCGTCCGCCGCCGCGGCGGCCCAGCTCGCCGTCGACGACATGGAACTGGAGATCCTGCGCATCCAGGAGGACGAGCGCAAGCTGAAAAAGCGGGAGCTCGACGACAAGCGCCAGCTGGGCGCCGAGACGGATCCGGATCGCCGCCGTGATCTGGAACACGACCGCTACGCGGCGAAGTCGCGCATCGCGGACCTGCTCTCAGAGCTCAAGGAGGCCCACAACGAGATCGCGGCGCTGCGCAACAACCGCGATAACCACGGCGCGCGCCTCGACGAGGCGGACCGGAAGGTGGCCGCGGCCCGCCGCGCCGTCGAGGCGCTTCCCGAGCCCGTCGCCGCCGACCCCGGCGCGCTGCGCGATCAGCTGCCCGCCGACGTCCTTGCGCTGTACGACGACGTGGGGGCCGCGTCCTTTAACGGGCGCACCTGCCATTCCTGCTTCCTCCAGCTGCCGCCCGCCGAGCGTGCCGAGGCCATGGGCGTGCCCGCCGATGAGCTTCCCACCTGCCCCAACTGCGGCGCCCTGCTCGTGCGCGTCGCCCCGAACGAGGGGTAGGACGCCATGAAGGTCACGGTCTACACCGACGGCGGCTCCCGCGGAAACCCCGGTGTCGCAGGCTCCGGCTCCGTCGTCTACGGCCCGCAGGGCGAAACGCTGGCGGAGATCGCGTACGTGGTGGGGCAGAAGTCCTCCAATAACGTCGCCGAATACACCGGCCTGTTGCGCGGCCTGGAGGCCGCCGCCGAAGCGGGGGCGAGCGAGGTTGAGGTCTACATGGACTCCAAGCTCGTCGTCGAGCAGATGAGCGGGCGCTGGAAGATCAAGCACCCCGACATGCAAAAGCTCGCGCTCGAGGCCCGCGCGCTCGCCGAGCGTTTCGACGCTGTCACGTACACCTGGGTCCCCCGCGCGAAGAACAAGAAGGCCGACGAGCTGTCCAACGTGGCCATGGACGCGGCGGCCAAGGGCGCCCCGGTGGGCGTCGTGGGTGCGCCTTCTTCGGGCCACGTCGTGGCGGGCCCGGCCCACTGGTCCGGCTGCGAGGACCCGTGCACGCGCTTCGTGCTGCTGCGCCACGGGCAGACGGAGCACTCGGTCAACCACTGCTACAGCGGTTCCTCGGACCCGCAGCTGACCGAGGTGGGCCGCGAGCAGGCGCGCCGGGCTGCGGCTGCGGTAGCGCGGCTGGGAGGCATCGATGTGGTGGTTTCCTCGCCCTCCTCGCGCGCCCGGGATACGGCGCGAGCCTGCGCCGACGCGCTCGGCATCGACGAGGTTCAGGTGGCGCAGGGCTTCCGCGAGATGGATTTCGGGGCCTTCGAGGGGCTCACGCGCGAGCAAGCGATGGAGAGCCACGGCGCCGAGTTCGCGCAGTGGGAGGCCTCCGCGAGCACCCCGCCGCCGGGCGGGGAGTCGCTGACGCAGCTGCACCGCCGCGTCACCCGGGCGCGGCTGAGACTGCAGGAGGAGTACGAGGGAAAGACCATCCTCGTGGTTACCCACATGGCGCCGATCAAGTCGGTGGTGCGGCAGGCTCTCGGCGCCGGCGTTGAGGTGTTCCGCCACGTCTTCCTCGACCTGGCGTCCGTTTCCGTCGCCGAGTTTTACGGTGATTACGGCGTGGTGCGGTGCGTCAACGACGTCTCCCACCACGGCTGATTCCCTTCTCCGGCGGGGCGGGCGTAAGCTTAGGTCCCAGCGAACGAGTCGGCCGGGTGACCGCGGCTTCCCGTACCGCCGCTTCGAGCGGGTCGGGCGGGGGTCGAGGAAAGTCCGGACTCCACAGGGCACGGTGGTTGCTAACAGCAACCCGGAGCGATCCGCGGGAAAGTGCAACAGAAAGTAGACCGCCTGTCTTTCGTGGGCAGGTAAGGGTGAAAGGGTGCGGTAAGAGCGCACCGGCGTGTGTGGTGACACGCGCGGCCAGGTAAACCCCACCGGGAGCAAGGCAAGAGCCCCCGCCGCCGCGGCGGGGGTCGTCGGACGCGACGTGATGTCGGAGGCTGCCCGCCCAGTCCGAAGGTAGCTGCTTGAGGCGCCCAGCAATGGGTGGCCCAGATGGATGGTCGCCGCCCCTCGGGGCACAGAATCCGGCTTACAGGTCGGCTCGTTCGCCCCTTTTTTGCGCGGCGCGGGGCGGGCGATTCTGTCACAATGGCTGGTTATGAAGCTGTATGCCGCCCCGCTGAATTTCCGCGCCATCGCCCGTGAGTTCGGCGTTCCCACGGATTTCTCCCCCGCAGTCCACGCCGAGGCGGCCCAGCTCACCGACCGCTTTGCGGGGCAGCGCCGCGACGCCCGTGATATCGCCTTCGTCACCATCGATCCGGCCGGGTCGAAGGACCTCGACCAGGCGGTATACATCGAGCGCTCGGGGTCCGGCTACACCGTCTATTACGCCATCGCGGACGTCGCGGCGTTCGTTGAGCCCGCCAGCGCGACGAAGGAGGAGTCCTTCGAGCGCGGCCAGACGGTCTACCTGCCCGATGAGCCAGCCCGCCTGCACCCGGAGGAGCTCAGCGAGGACGCCGCTTCGCTGCTTCCCGACGTCGATAGGCCCGCGGCCCTGTGGACCTTCCGCCTCGACGAGCGGGCCGAGGTGACGGACGCTCGCGTCGAGCGCGCGCTGGTGCACAGCGTCGCGCGCCTGGATTACGACAGCGTGCAGGAGGACTTCGACGCTGGCCGCCCCCACCCCTCCATCGAGCTTTTGCCCGAGGTGGGCAAGCTGCGGCAGGCGAGCTCGCTGCGGCGGCAGGCGATCAACCTGCGGGTGCCCTCGGTGCGCGTGGTGGAAAACGAGGAGGGCCACTTCGAGCTCGTCATCGAGCCGCGCCACCCCGTCATGGACTACAACTCGGAGATTTCGCTGCTTACCGGCATGGTGGCGGGACAGATGATGGTCGAGGCCGGCAAGGGTTTTCTGCGCACCCTGGGGCCCGCCCCGACCGGGGCCGAGGACGACTTCATGCAGGAGATCCGCAACCTCGGGTTCGCCCCGGGCCCCGATATCGGCCAGTTCCTCGCCACCGTTGACGCGGACACCCCGCGCGGGATGGCCGTCATGCGGGAAGCACAGAAATTGTTGCGTGGCTCGGGCTACGTCAACCTGGAGGAAAAGGAGCCCGAGGTACACGCCGGGATCGGCGGTTACTACAGCCACGTCACCGCGCCGCTGCGCCGGCTCATCGACCGGTACGCCACCGAGGTCTGCTTGTCCATCTGCGCTGGAACGGACGTGCCGGAGTGGGTCACAGCCGAAAGCAATCGCGTGGTGAAGACCATGGGGCGCACCTCCCAGCTGGCCAACACAGTGGACAAGGCCTGCCTGAACCTCACGGAGGCCACCGTGCTGCGCCCGTGGTTGGGCCACAACTTCGATGCCGTCGTGCTCCACTCGGACCAGCAGGCGGATCAGGCGCGCATCTTCGTGGTGGACCCGCCCGTGCTGGCCCCGTGCCTCGGCCACCCCGACGAGGGCAGGGAGACTGCCGTCTCGCTCATCCGCGCCGACATCGACAACCGGGAGGTTGCCTTCGCCTGGCCAGCTGATTAGCGGCGCTAGCTGGAGATATCCTCCACGCGGGCGACCTCGCCGGGCAGTACCTCAACGACCTCGTAGTCGCGCGCGGTGGAGGCAAGGAACGCCTCGGCTGCGCGCAGCGGCACGAAGGCGAGCGCGGCGGGGGAGTTGCCCGCGGCGGCGGGGCGGGCCGAGCGGGCGCCGCGGCTGAGCAGGTCACTGACCAGGGCGTCGGGGGTGTCCAGGTCGTGTTGCTCGGAGGCCGAGTTGAGCAGGGTGAACAGTTCGTTGTCGCGGCGCGAGCGCAGCGCCTTGGCGGTGGCGAGGGAGCGCAGCGTCTCCGTTTCGCAGAAGCGCACCCAGGAGCGTGCGACCTCCGGGGCGGGGGCGGAATCAGGGCCGGTGACCTGGCGGCGGGCCTCCACCCACTCGACGACGCGCTCGGCGGCGTTGGGCAGCTGGCGCAGGGAATCGACACCGAAGTTCGCGCAGGCGGCGTCGATGAAGGCGCGCCGCTCGGCGATGCGCTGCGTCTGCCTGTCGTAGGGCTCGCCCCAGGATTCCGTCACGGCGAAGATCCGCACCCCCAAACGCGCGGGGTGGGGGGCCTGGGTGACGGAGCCGTCGGCGTAGTCGACCACGGAGATCGTCCCGCTCTTGCCGCGCAGCGCCGCGGTGTGGCGGGCGCGCAGCACGGCGAGCGGGGAGTTGAGCGTGACGTTGTGGGAGCAGATTTCGGCGAGGCGGGCGCGCAGGGGGGCTTCGTCGATCTCCGGGTCATCGCCCGCGAGGGCGAGCGCCAGGGCGGCGTCGCCCGCGTAGAGCGAACCCAGGCCGGCACCGGGGAGGATGTCGGTGACCAGGGAAATATCCAGGCCGCGAGTGTCGCGGGAGATCACCTGGCGGGAAATGAGCAGAGAAACCAGGCCGATGACGCGCCGGGTCAGCCTGTCCAGGGAGCCTTCCTCCTGCAGGGCGTCTAGCGAGCCGGTGGAGGAGATGCTGTAGCCGTCCGGGCCGCGCAGCTCGATGCGGATCGTCTCGTCGGTGCGGGGCGAAACGGCGGCGGCGGCGCGCAGGGACGTCAGCCCCAGCAGCGTCACCCCGCCGAAGTGGTCCACGTTTTCGCCGATGAGCACCCACGTCCCGGGCGCGGAGGCGCACCGCGATGGGCTGCGGCCGGTGACCTCGCGGTGCAGGTCGCAGGCGCGTTTGGCGGGGGAGGTCTCGTCGGCGGCCCACACGGCCATGATGAACACGTCCTTTCGGGGTGGGGTGCTGCGCGGCGCGGATGCGCCATAGCCCTCCAGACTACCAACGCCGAGGGTAGGGTGGGCGGCACCTGAAAGCAGGCCGAGGAAAGGAGAGGCGCCATGTCCGACGAGCAGTTTTACTACAACCCCGCCACCGGGGAGATCACCGAGGGCAAGGTTGATGGATGGGGCGACCGCATGGGGCCCTACGCCACGCGCGAGGAGGCGGCTGCGGCGCTCAAGATCGCGGCGCAGCGCAACAAGGATGCTGACGCGCGCGAGGAGGCCGACGAGAACTGGGGCAAGCCCGCCTCGTGGGAGAAGTAGCCGCTAAGGCTTGATCTTGGAGAAGGCCTTGGCCACCTCCGAGACCGTCTTCTCGTAGCCCTCGAGCGCCCGCGCGCCGCGGTCCATTTCCCGCTGGTAGAGCAGCCCGTAGGCGAAGGTGTCCTCACCGCGCTCGCGGGCCGCGGCGGCGAGGCGCTCGATACGGTCGCGGGAGGTCACCGCGTCCTGGAAGTCCCCGAGCTGCGACTGCAGCGCCTTGCATGCCTTGGTCAGGCGGCGGGCCTTGAGCCCAGCGCCCTCCGCCGCAACCGAGGCGTAGCGCAGCTTCTTCGCGGCCTTGCGCACGTCGTGGACGTAGTCCTCGCGCTCGTGCAGGTCCAGGCTCGTGTCGTTGTAGTGCTCGAGGACCTTCTTGTGGCGCTTCTTCACCTTTTTGAAGCCCCGCTCGAGGTGCTCGTAGAGGATCTCGCGGGACTCGCCGCCCTCGGGCGCGTCCTCGGCCGCATGCGTGGCGACGGGCGGGTGCGCGAGCAGGGCATCGATCTCGTCGAGCAGGCGCAAAAAGCGCGGGGAGTCGAGCATTTCCACGATGTCCTCGTGGGCCCGGCGGTACTCGGCCCGCATGTCCTCGGCGATGTGGGCGGCCGCGGTGGCGTCGACAAGCCCGCTCTCGTCGCTGTCGACGAGGGCGAGGAGGCGTTCCTCGACAACCTCGGCGTCTCGCGCGACGCCCAAGACCGCGGCGGTCTCCTTCAGTTCGTCCTCGAGGTGAGAAAGTTGCTCGCCCTCGAGGATTCCCTCGAAGGTTTCGAGCAGGGAGCGCATCTCGCGAGTGGATACGCGCAGCTGATGGACGGAATCCCATTCGTCGGCGCGGACGCGCGGCTCCCAGCTCACGATGGAGTCGCGCTGGGTGCGCAGTGCGCTCACCACCGCAGCTGCCGGCGAGTCGGGGTCGAGCTCGGGCGCGCGAAGGTGCGGCGGCAGGGGGGCGGACTCGGCGGAGGAGCCGAGGGCCGTGGCCAGCTTGGAGGGTGAATCGGACTTGCGCGCCCCCGCGGCGATGAGGAAGGAGGTTGCCCGCGACAGCAGCGCCTCGCCCTCCTCTGTGCCGGCGGTGAACTCGGACAGCTCGAGTTCCCACTCGCGCCAGGAGGTCCGCTCGCCGCCGGGCAGCAGAGACCACGCCGTGACGTGGTCGTCGCAGAACTCGGCGACCTTCTCGCCGGTCGGCGAACCAAGGGCGGATTCGACGCGGTAGTTATCCACCTGGGCAATCGGGGAAAGCTCTGCGGTGCGCACGATGGCGCGCACGTTGGCCAGCAGCTCCTCGGGGATCTGGGTCGGCTCCTGCAGCGGGGCGCGCAGCTCGCGGCGGGCCGAACCGGCGGGCAGCTTGAGGTGCCAGCCGTCGTCCGCGCCCCCGGTGCGGCGGCGCAGCGTGATCTTTGCCCTCGTGAGGCGCAGGTCGGGGGTGTCGAAGTAGATGGCGGACAGGTGGTGCTCCACGCTGTCGAGGACGCTTTCTACTCCCGGCAGCTCCGTGAGGTCGGGGACAGCGGTTGCCTCGTCGACGGCCAGCTTGGCCTCCACCTCGAGTACGTCGCGGGGGGTGTCGTGATTGTTCTCGGACACGTGGTGCTCGCCCTTTCTCGTTCCAGCATCGCGCGTGGGGTGCGCCGTTTTGGCCTAGATGCGCGCCATTCTACCCGTCGTTAAGCAAGCCGGCGTAAGCGTTGGAGCCGGTAAGGTGAAAGCCTATGAGTAGCCAACAGGAAAACGTTCTGCGCAAGGTCAGCGAGCAGGATATCGGGTTTATCCGGCTGTGGTTTACCGACCTGTTCGGCTCGTTGAAGACGGTGATGATGTCGCCCGCCGAGCTGGAGGCGGCTTTCGCGGAGGGCGTCGGCTTTGACGGCTCCTCCATCGAGGGGTTTTCCCGCGTCTCCGAGTCGGATACGCTGCTGCGCCCCGACCCCTCGACCTACCAGGCCCTGCCCTTCGACGAGGAGGAGGGGCTGCAGACCGCGCGGATGTTCTGCGACATCACCATGCCTGACGGCGACCCGCTCTACGCGGACCCCCGGCAGATCCTGCGCCGCCAGGTGGAGAAGGCGAAAAACCTCGGCTTCGACTTCGTGGCCAGCCCGGAGATCGAGTTTTACCTGGTCAAAACCGGTGACGGGATGCAGGAGCCGCGCCCGGCGGACAAGGGCGGCTACTTCGACCAGGCCAAGCGCAACGAGGCGCCGAAGTTTCGCCGCCAGACCATCTCGGCGCTGGAGTACATGGGTATCGTCACCGAGTTCTCCCACCACGAAGCCAGCCCTGGCCAGCAGGAGATCGACCTGCGGCACACGAACGCGCTGACCATGGCGGACAACGTGGTCACCTTCAAGTACATCGTGAAGACGATCGCGGAGGCCTCCGGGGTGCACGCGACGTTCATGCCTAAGCCGTTTAAGGATATGGACGGCTCCGCGATGCACACGCACTTTTCCCTGTTCGAGGGGGAGACCAACGCCTTCCACGACCCGGACGACGAGATCTCGCTGTCCGCGACGGGGCGCCAGTTCATCGCGGGCATCATCGAACACGCGAACGAGATCTCCGCGGTGACGAACCAGTGGGTCAACTCCTACAAGCGCCTCCAGTTCGGTTCCGAGGCCCCCACCGCCGCGACCTGGGGCATTTCGAACCGCTCCGCCATGGTGCGGGTGCCCACCTACCGCCTGCATAAGGCGGATTCGCGCCGCATCGAGGTGCGTTCGCCGGATTCCGCCTGCAACCCCTACCTCGCTTTCGCCGCGGTCCTCGCCGCGGGGCTGAAGGGCATCGAGGAGGGCTACGACCTCGACGAGCCGGCGCGCGACGACGTCTGGTCGCTGACCCGCCGCGAACGCCGCGCGATGGGGTACCGCGACCTGCCCACCTCGCTGGATCAGGCGCTGCGCCACCTCGAACGCTCCGAGTTCATGGCCGACGTCCTGGGCGAGCAGGTCTTCGACTTCTACCTGCGCTCGAAGTGGGACGAGTGGCACAGCTACACCTCCCAGGTCACCTCCTGGGAGGTCGAGAACGGATTGGACCTGTAAAGATGAGCGCGCGCAGAAACACCCGTTCGCTCGCGGCCCTGGGGCTGACGGGCCCGCGAGCGGCCGAGGACATCACCGCCCTCGACTGGCAGGACACGGAACTTGTCGACGTCCTCGGCGACGCCGCGGACCCGAACCTCGCCTTAAACACCGCGGTGCGCCTCGCCGAGGCGCTCGGCGAGGACTACGAGGAGCTGCGCGAGCAGCTCATGAGCGATACCACCTTGCGCACCCGGCTCATCGCCCTGCTCGGCGCCTCCACCGCCCTGTCGGACCACCTGGTCGCCCACCCCGAGCAGTGGCGCAGCCTGGCGGGCGAGGTGCCCACGGACAAGGAGCTGCGCGAGACGATGCTCGCGGCGGTGGGCGCGGAGGAGGTCCCGGACGCGCCGGGGCTGTGCCGCGCGCAGGAGGAGTACTCCTCGCCGGGCACGGCGCGCGCGGCCCTGCGCGATACCTACCGCAGTCTGATCATGCGCATCGCGGCCGCCGACCTCGCCGGGACATTTCCCGGCGCGGACGCGGAGGAACAGCTCGGCTACGCCCGGGTGACGGCGGCGCTAACGGCGTGCGCGGACGCGGCGCTGTCCGCCGCCCTGGCCGTGGCCGTGCGCCGGGTCTACGGCGAGGAGCAGCCCGACGCCCGCCTGGCGGTGCTGGCGCTGGGCAAGTGCGGGGCGCGGGAGCTCAACTACATCTCCGACGTCGATGTCATCTTCGTCGCCGAGCCGGCCGACGCGAAGGCGACCCGCCTGGCCAGCGAGCTCATGCGCATCGGCACGGAGTGCTTCTTCGAGGTGGACGCGAACCTGCGCCCCGAGGGCAAGTCCGGCGCGCTCGTGCGCACGCTGGACAGCCACGTCGCCTACTACAAGCGGTGGGCGCAGACGTGGGAGTTCCAGGCGCTGCTCAAGGCCCGGCCCATGACCGGCGACATGGAGCTGGGTGAGCAGTACGTTGCCGCGCTCGAGCCGCTGGTGTGGGAGGCCTCGCAGCGCGAGTCCTTCGTGGAGGATGTCCAGGCCATGCGTCGGCGCGTGCTGGAAAACGTGCCCGAGGACATGCGGGAGCTGGAGCTGAAGCTGGGCCGCGGGGGCCTGCGCGACGTGGAGTTCGCCGTCCAGCTGCTCCAGCTCGTCCACGGGCGCGCCGACACGAACCTGCGCGCCCGGAACACGGTGGCGGCCCTCGAAGCGCTCTCGGACGGCGGCTACGTCGGACGCGAGGACGCCCGCCAGCTCATCGACGCCTACGGTTTCCTGCGGCTGCTCGAACACCGCCTGCAGCTGCAGCGCTTCAAGCGCACGCACACCTTGCCCCCGCGCGAGGAGAAGAAGGCGCGGCGCTGGCTGGCGCGCGCCTCCGGGTTCACTTCGAACGCGCGGGCGAGCGCCGCCGAGCAGCTCGACGCGACGCTGCGCAAGTATCGCCGCAGCGTGTCCACGCTCCACGAAAAGCTCTTCTACCGGCCGCTGCTCAACGCCGTTGTCAGCATGAGCGTGGGCGAGGTCGCCCTGTCCGCCGACGCGGTCAAGGACCAGCTGAAGGCGCTGGGCTACCGGCACCCCGCGCGGGCCTACGAGCACCTCGCCTTCCTGGTCAAGGGCTCCTCGCGCCGGGCGAAGCTGCAGGCTATCTTGCTGCCCGGCCTGATGCACTGGCTCGGGGACACCGCGGACCCGGGCGCGGGCCTGCTCAACTACCGCAAGCTATCCGAAGCCGCGGAGGAAAAGAGCTGGTTCCTGCGCATGCTGCGCGACGAAGGCGTCGTGGGGCAGCGCCTCATGCACATCCTGGGCAACTCCCCCTACGCTTCCGACCTCATCATTTCCGCCCCCGAGGTAGTCCAGCTGCTCGGCGACGGGGCGACGGGGCCGAAGCTGCTCGACGCCGCCCCCGACCAGGCCTACAACGCCATCATCGCCGCGACCCGCCGCTACAAAGACCCGGACCGGGCCGTGGCCGCGGCACGCAGCCTGCGTCGGGCGGACCTCGCCCGCATCGCCGCCGCCGATCTGCTCGGGCTCATGGGCGTGCGCGAAGTGTGCGACGAGCTGACCTGGGTGTGGAAGGGCGTTCTCGAGGCGGCGCTGCGCGCCGAGGTGCGCGCGGACCTGGCCGCGAGCGGGCAGGAGGAGCCGCAGGCGCGCATCAGCGTCATCGGCATGGGCCGGCTCGGCGGGGCGGAGCTGGGCTACGGCTCGGACGCGGATGTCATGATCGTCGCGGAGCCCGTCGCCGGCGTCGGGGAATCCGACGCGGTCGCCTGGGCCGGCAAGATCGTCGATTCCATGCGCTCGCGCCTGTCCAAACCCTCCGGCGACCCGCCGCTCGAGGTCGACTTGGGCCTGCGCCCGGAGGGCAGATCCGGCGCGGTGGCCCGCACCGTCGCCTCTTACCAGCGCTATTACACCGAGTGGGGCGAGGTGTGGGAGAAGCAGGCGCTGCAGCGCGCCACCGTCATCGCCGGCGACGAAGAGGTGGGAACCAGCTTCCTCCACGCGATCGACCCCCTGCGCTACCCGAAGGACGGGGCGAGCGAAAAGGACATCCGGGAGGTCCGCCGGATCAAGGCCCGCGTGGACGACGAGCGCCTGCCGCGCGGAGCCGACAAGCACACCCACACCAAACTGGGCCGCGGTGCGCTTGCCGACGTCGAATGGACCGTCCAGCTCATCACCATGATGCACGCCCACACCCTTCCCGGTCTGCACAACACCTCCACCCTCGAGGTGCTCGACTACCTCGTGGACCTCGGGGACGCGGACGTGCTCTCGGCGACGAACGCGCGCATCCTGCGCGAGGCGTGGCTGCGCGCGACCAAGGCGCGCAACGCGCTCGTGCTCGTCACAGGTAAGCGCACCGACCAGCTGCCCGCCCCCGGCCCCCAGCTCGCGCAGGTCGCTGGTTCCGCCGGCTACGCCCCGGAGGAACAGCAGGAGTTCCTGGAGGATTACCTGCGCGCCACGCGCCGGGCGCACGCCGTAATCGAGGAGGTGTTCTGGGGGGAGGTGCCCTCCCGCGAGTTCGACGGGCAGTTCTAAAGGTTGAGGCGGAAAATCAGGGTCGTCCCCGATACGCAGCGGCGGCGGGCGCCGCTAGTGTCGGGGGCATGGCTATGAACTTGAGTGTTGACCTGGAAAATGCGACCTTCGCGGACCTGCAGGCGCTGGTGGAGGCGGCGCGGGTTGCGGGCGTCGACAAGCGTGCTCCCCTTGTGCTCGACAGCGGGACCCTGCATGTGACGGTGGAGCCCGCGGCGGCTCCGCCGGCGAGTACCGCGCAGCAGCTGCCACAGATCGGGGACGCGGCGATCCGCAGCGTCGTGGATATCCTCACGGGACGCCAGGAGCCGCCGCGGCACTAGCTCGCTGGGGCGTCTATCCTTCGGCGACGAAGCGCACGCCGCGCTCGCGCCTGCGCCGCACGACGGCGCGCCGGAAGACGAGCAGCCCGACGACGAGTACCGCCCAGATGGCGAAGACGGCGACCCACGCGAAGCGGAAATCCCCCCACGTGTAGTCGCCGGCGGGCGCGGAGTGATCGAGGAGCAGGCCGACGATCTGCGAGGACGCCATCGCGGAGACGAAGCCTCCCATGTTGCCCAGGCCGGTGCCCGTGGCCACCATCGTGCGGGGCATTTCCTCGCGCACGGTGTCGAAGCCGAAGTTCGACGTCGGCGTGGCCAGGCCCATGAGCACCATGAGTACGCAGAGGAAGGCGTAGCCGCGCGGTTCCGGCGAGGCGAAGAAGGCGACCCACACCGCGCAGTGCACCGCGGCGATGGCGAGCGCGGCGAGGTCGCGGCGCACGCCGGTACGCGCGGACAACGGCCCGAGCAGCGGCGCGGCGGCCATGGTGGAGAAGGTGTAGAGCGTCAGCGCAGCGCCCGCCTGGGCGGGGGAGAGCCCCATGCCGAGGGTGGCTAGGGGCACGCCCCACAACAGCGTGAAGTTGAGCATGAAGAACATGGAAAAACCGTGGATGCAGAAGGCCTCCCAGCACAGCGGGGAGCGCAGCACGGTGCGAAGGACCTCTCTGACGGGGATGCGCTCCGCTTTTTTCCTCGTGCGCTTCTCCCGTGGGCCCGCGGTGTCCGGCGAGTCCGCGACAGCTATGCCGGCGAGGATGCCCACGAGCACACCGACGGCGCCGAGCGAGACAAACGCGACAGTCCAGCCCTGCGCGTGCAAAAGTGCCAGGAAGGGCACGGCGGAAAGGAACTGGCCGAGCTGACCCAGAGACGCGGTGAGCTGGGTAAACAGCGGCGTATGCCGGAGCGGGAACCAGAAGGGCAGCACGCGCAGGGCGGAGAGGAAGGCGGTGGAGTCGCCGGCGCCGATGAGGACGCGGGCGGCGATGGCCACCGGGTAGGACTCGGTGAGGCCGAGCAGGACCTGGCCGGCGGCCATGACGAGTGCGCCCGCGACGAGCAGCACGCGCGGGCCGTAGCGGTCGATGAGGATGCCTACCGGGATTTGGGCTAAGGCGTACACGCCGACCTGGACGGAGGTGAACACGGCGATGCGGGAAGCGTCGACCTCGAAGCGCTCGATCGCCTCAACCCCCGCGACGCCGAAGGAGGTGCGACCGAGGATGGCAACCACGTAGACGAGGACGGCTCCCGCCCACACGGTCACGGCCTTCGCGGTGAGGCGCTCGCGGGGGTTGGGGGAGGTCATATCGATACAAGGTAAACCACTGCTGTCACCTCCGGCGCATACACCGTAGACTGTCAGAGGTGGATTACATTTCGACGCGCGATGCGGCCGCTCGACCGGCCACGTTCACCGACATCCTGCTCGGCGGTCTCGCCCCCGACGGCGGGCTTTACCTGCCCGCGGTCTACCCGCGCATCACGCCCAAGCTTCTCGACGCCTGGCGCGGCCTTCTCGCCGAGAAGGGCTACGCCGCCCTCGCCGCCGAGGTGATCAAGCTTTTCGTCGACGACATCCCCGCGGCGCAGATCGATAAGATCGCGGCCCGCGCGTACCGCACCCCGGCCTTTTCCACCGAGGAGATCGTGCCCGTGAGCGCCCTCGGGGACGAGCTTTACCTGGCGCACCTGTCCGAGGGCCCCACGGCCGCCTTCAAGGACATGGCGATGCAGCTGCTCGGCGAGCTGTTTGAGTACGAGCTGGGCCGCCGCGGCGAGGAGATCAACATCCTGGGCGCTACCTCCGGCGACACGGGCTCCTCCGCCGAGTACGCGATGCGCGGGCGCGACAACATCCGCGTCTTCATGCTCACCCCCGCCGGGCGCATGACCCCCTTCCAGCAGGCGCAGATGTTCGGCCTGGACGAGCCGAACGTGTTCAACATCGCGCTCGACGGCGTCTTCGACGACTGCCAGGATGTGGTCAAGGAGGTCAGCGCGGACGCGGCGTTCAAGGCGAAGTACAGCATCGGCGCGGTCAACTCGATCAACTGGGCGCGCCTTTTGGCCCAGGTTGTCTACTACATTTCCACCTACCTGCGGGTGACGGAGGACAACTCTGAGCGCCTTTCCTTCTGCGTGCCCACCGGCAACTTCGGCGACATCTGCGCCGGGCACGTGGCCAAGCAGATGGGCCTTCCGGTGGACAAGCTGATCGTGGCGACGAACGAAAACGACGTGCTGCACGAGTTCTTCACCACCGGTCACTACCGGCCCCGCTCGGCGGCCGAGACCCTGGCCACCTCCTCGCCCTCGATGGATATCTCCCGCGCCTCCAACTTCGAGCGTTTCGTCTTCGACGTCCTCGGCCGCGACGCCCACCTGACGGCCGACCTGTTCGCCGTCAAGGCCAAAAACGGCGGCTTTTCCCTCGAAGAGGAGGCCGAGCCGGGCACCCTCGAGCGCATCCGCGAGGAGTTCGGCTTCCTTTCTGGCTCCTCCGCTCACGCCGACCGCGTGGCTACGATCGCCGACGTCGAGCGCGCCTACGGCGTGGTCATCGACCCGCACACAGCGGACGGCGTGCACGTGGCCCGCTCCGTGGCGCAGCAGGTGGAAAGCCCCATCGTCGTGCTGGAGACCGCGCTGCCGGTGAAGTTCGCCGACACCATCCGCGAGGCCCTCGGCCGCGACCCGGAGGTCCCCGAGCGCTTCGCCGCGGTGCTCGACGCGCAGCGCCACGTCACTGACCTGCCCAACGACGCCGACGCCGTGAAGGACTTCATTGCCACCACGATCAACTCCACCACGGTATAGCGAGGGGGTGACACAGATGGCGCAGGAACAGTTCGCGGGCCCCGACTACTACACCGAGTTCGACCCCGAAAAGTTCCTCCGCGACCTTGCCGCGGGCAAGAAGGCGGAGGGCCAGGAAGAGACCACCGAGCAAGGCGGACCGGGTGAGCACGCCGACTAAGAGCACAAACGGCCCGTGGTACGCCGCGATCGTGGTCGCGGCCGTATCCGTGGCTCTGATCGTGTGGGGCGGTCTGGTCACCTCCCAGGTGCCCACCGCCACGCAGGAGGAGCGCCAGGCCAGGGAAGAGGTACAAACCCCGGCCGAGGCCCCGCCGCCCCCGCCCCCGGAGGAGCAGGCCAACGTCGTCCGCGTCCCCGAGCTGGCGCTGTGGGCGCCCGGAACCTTAATCCAGAGCACCGACCACTACCCGCAGGCCGGCGAGTCCTTCACCGCGCAGTCCTGCACCGTCGCGTTCAGCTTCTCCAACGCGCAGGGCCGCAACTTCGCCGTCACGGCGGGGCACTGCGGGCGCGAGGGGGACCTCGTCTGGCCGACGAACGCCACGACGGCGCTGGATTACGCCACGGAGGCCGGGCGCTTCATCTACTCCGGCCTCTACAGCCCGGGCGCGCCCAACATCGACGTCGGCATCATCGAGATCACCGACCCGGAGCGCTACATGGACCTGGTGGGCGCCCCCATCGAGACCGGCATTGCGGAGGACATCCCCGCCCCGCTGGAGACGGTGTGCAAGACGGGCGGCACCACCGGGTACACGTGCGGGCCGTTCGAGGAGACCGGGCGGGTTCAGATCATCACCACGGACACCGACGAGGAGCGCGAGACCCGCGGCGACATCGCCGCTGTGTGTGCGCAGAGGGGAGACTCCGGCGGCCCGGTCTTCCGCGATGTCAACGGCCGCGCGACGATCATCGGCGTCGTCTCTGGCACCGAGGCCGGCCGCTCTGAGGAGGCCTGCTACGAGGGGATGGAGAACCCGCGGCGCATGTCCTACTCCAGCGTGGAGCAGACCATGCAGGTCGTCGAGTCGGTGGTGCCCGACGCGCAGTGGGTCTTCCAGCAGTGGTGAGAGTCCGGCGCGCTCACTCCAGCGCCGGGGTAGGCACTTCGTGCTCCTGCTTAAACCTCTCCCCGGTGGGCGCGGTGTGCTCCCACACCCCCTTGCGGGTGCGCTCGAAGACCTGCATCGTCTCCGGGCCGTAGGCTATGAACGTGAGCCGGTCCACCCCCTCGAGTCGCCGCGACTGGCGCCACGTGGAGGTCAACGAGTCGAGGTCTTCCTGCGTGTCCTCCATCCACGTGAACCACACGGAGTGCTCGTGCAGGCGGCCGGGGTGGAAGTAGAAGGAGACGTGCTCGGCGCCGTTGCGCAGCGCATCGTCGATGTAGCCCTGGATCGTCTGCTCGGGCAGCGAGGAGTAGCAAAAACCCCAAAAGTTGATGCGCATGTTGTCCTGCGTGCGCAGCGTCATGTTGTCCACGCAGTTTTGCTGCAGCAGCCGCGAGAGGTGGCCGGCGAATTCCACGGTGTCCGCCTCCGCTTGCTCCGTCACGGTGCCGGTGAGGGTGACACCCGTGGGGGTGCGGGCGGTGGAGGGTTCGGCAATGTAGGCGGCGCGCACGCTGGCATCGACGTTGTCCTGGCTGGTCTGGGCAGGGATCCTCGGGCGCTGGGGCCGCTCCACAACCGCGGGTGGCTCCTCGGCGCCCGACTCGTAGCTGACCAGGAGCACGCCCATGACGACGACGCCGACGAGAAGCGCGCCGTAGCCGGCCGTGAATAGTGGCCCCGGGACGCGCCGAACGAGCGGGCGCTTCTGCTGCGCGTCCGGGGAGGGGGTGTGGGCCGTGCTCATGATGCCTAGGAGTCTAGCCCACCTACACTGGGTAACCGCGGAGGCGACCGCCGTACCCGTGTGACTTTGTTGTTCCCAGAAAGGTGATGCATGCCGATCCCCGAGTTCATCGTCGAGACGCGAAAGAAAATCGGAACGGACCTGATGTGGGTGCCGGCCGTCGCGGCGATCGTGCTGCGCGACGCGCAGTCCGAATCCGCCTGGGCAGTGCCGGAGGTGCTGCTGGTCAAGCGCGCGGACAACGGTGCCTGGACCCCGGTTACGGGGATCGCGGACCCGGGGGAGGAGCCCCACGATGCGGCCGTGCGCGAGGTGGCCGAGGAGACGGGGCTGGCCGCCCGCCCGGTGGCGCTGCTCGGCGTCGGCGCGGTCGGGCCCGTCACCCACGCCAACGGGGACCGCGCGACATACATGTCGGTGCAGCTTCGCCTCGAGCCGGAGGACCCGACTGCGGTGCCGCGCGCGGCCGACGACGAGAACACCGATGCCGGGTGGTTCCCGATCTCCCAGATGCCCGTCGAGGACCCGAAGTGGCGCCTCGCCATCGCCGACGCCGCCTCCCAGCGCCGCCACCCGGGCGCCTTCGAGCCGCGCCTGGGCCTGAAGAAGCGCTAGATGCGCTTCGGCATCGACGTCTCCGAGCACCAGGACGGGCTGTCCCTGGTGCGCGCCGCGGCCGAGGGCATCGAGTTCGCCATCCTGCGCACGACGGACGGGACCTACCGCGACCGCTGCTTCGCCTCCCACCTCGCCGACGCCCGCGCCGCCGGCCTGGAGGTCAGCGCCTACCACTACCTGCGCAGCCTCTCCGAGGGCACGAGCGTCGCCGAGCAGGTCGAGGCCAGCCTCGAGGTCATGGACGGCGCCGACCTACCCATGTGGCTCGACTGCGAGACGCCCGCGGGGCTTTCGCTTCACGACGTCCACCTGGCCCACACCCTTTTCACCCAGCGCGGTGTCACCGTGGCGGGCATTTACACGTACCCGCGCTGGTGGCGCTGGCGCATGCTCGGCGCCGACACGCGGCGGTTCGGGGCGCTCTGGCTCGGCGCCCACGGCGCGAACCCCCGCGGCGCGCCGCGCGAGGTTTTCCCGGGGGGCTGGCCGCGGGGCGTCGGCAAGCAAAGGCCCGCCGTGTGGCAGTTTTCCTCGCGGGGAAGCGTGGCCGGTTTTTCGGTGGACGTCAACGCAGCGCAGTAGCGGGGATGTTTGGTTGCTGGCGCTACTTAGGTAACTCGGCATCCCCGCCCGGTTCATCGGGAATGACGAACCCCTTCTGCTCACCAGGGAAGAAAGAGAGTTCCGGTGGAGGGCTAATTTTGATCTCGGGAATTGAGGGCGAGTGTTTGATGAGCCCCTTGTCAGTCGTGAACAAGTACTCGCAGCCAGACTCGACCGCACAAGCAAGGACCGTTGCGTCAGGTGGTGTGATGAGAAACTTCGTGCAGTAGTCGCGGGCGAGGAGCATGACCCTTCGATTTACTTCCATCCAGAGAACGTCCGCGTTATCGAAAAAATCGCGCGCGGCTTGGACTTCCTCGCTGTTGATGGGGCCAACCGTTGCTCCCTGTCGCATCCCGTGGCCGCCGACGCCTTCGATGCCTACCAGCGTTGATAAAATCACGTCGAATCCGTCGTATCGGAGCACGGCTTCGGTACGATCGTTGAGGTTTTCGTCCTCGTCGAGGAACAGGCTAATAAAGAGATTCGAGTCAATCGCGACACGAACGGGTTTTTCCCTACGAGCCATAGGTGCTCGGTTCCTCGGCGCGAAGTTCATGCATTATGTCTCGCGCCGTCACGCCCTTGTCTTTTAGCCGCCTCCAGATTCCGCGGCCCGATACAGGGGTGGGGATGGAAGGCATTGCTTCGACGCTTTTGGCGTCTACCTCTTCTGGGGCATTGGATTCAGGGTGCCGCTTCAACACCCCAGAGACCTCGACCACGCGCCGGAGATTCTGCCGAATGGCCGCGTCGAGGTCTTCGTCGAAAGTTACCCGAACGTTTTGATGAGTGATGTGGTCTCGCAGCGTCGCACTGAGCCCTTGAGCGCTGTCTTGGTAGCTGTGGAGCTTGCCCACCACGGATCCGATTGAGGTGGGGGCCTTCTTCATTGCTTCTTGGATGGACGCGTCGAGGGCAGAATCCAATGGCAATGCCCGCTCGGTGTTACGCCCCAGGATCTCGGCTGAGGCGACGCCGCTGCGACGTGAGAGTCTCGCCAGCTCACGCAGTAAGGTTGCCTGCTTCGAGGACCAATTCACAGGAAGAACCTGGCGGTTGCGAACCAATTCAATGCCGTAGAGGATCGAATCTTCGGCTTCAGGTGTGGCTATAACGCCAGTAACAGTGCTGCCGGTTCTCAGCGATGCCATTTTGACCGGACCCCCGTTCGGAGTAAAACTGCCCACGAGCTTCCTGAGCAGATCGAGCCCATCGGCGACAGTTTTGGCGTCGATTCCGCTCAGCTCGCCGTTGAGCTTTAGCTCAATGACATTGAGCGCTCCGTTCGTTGGGTTTTCGTCGTTCATAGTCACCTCCTAGGGGTGGCGCGGCGTTGTATGGCATGAGTCTATCCGCCAGAACGGCATCACAACGCCACCGACTCGAACACATGGCGTCACGCCACGCGGCGTAGTGCAGGAAAGTGAGGAACCACGGTCAGTGCCGCGTGGTTGCCGTGGGCGTCTTCCCATCGAAAAATGGCCGAGCGGCACACGACAGGCTAAGGGCTAAACGTAAGCGAAAACGGCCCGAAAAAAGGCACGGTCCCCGAGAATCCGCGTAGATTCTCGGGGCCGAAAGTGCCGAAGCGCCTAGCAGTCGAAGTACATCTCGAACTCGAGCGGGGTCGGGCGCAGGCGCGCCGGGGTGATCTCCCGGTCGTACTTCAGGCGGATGTAGGTCTGGATGAGGTCGTCGGTGAACACGTCTCCCTCGGTGAGGAACTCGTGGTCTTTCTCCAGCGCGGTGAGCGCCGCCTCGAGCGAGGTCGGGGCCTGCGGGATGTCCTTGGCCTCCTCCGGCGGCAGCTCGTAGAGGTCCTTGTCCACCGGGGCGTGCGGCTCGATGCGGTTCTTGATGCCGTCGATGCCGGCCATCATCATCGCCGCGAAGCCGAAGTACGGGTTGCCCGAGGGGTCCGGGGCGCGGAACTCGATGCGCTTGGCCTTCGGGTTCGTGCCGGTGATGGGGATGCGGATTGCGGCGGAGCGGTTGCGCTGGGAGTACACGAGGTTGATCGGGGCCTCGAAGCCCGGCACGAGGCGGTGGTAGGAGTTCAGCGTGGGGTTGGTGAACGCGAGCACGGCGCCGGCGTGCTCGAGGATGCCGCCGATGTAGTAACGCGCGATGTCGGACAGGCCGCCGTAGCCGGACTCGTCGTAGAAGAGCGGCTCCCCGTCCTTCCACAGCGACTGGTGGGCGTGCATGCCGGAGCCGTTGTCACCGGTCAACGGCTTCGGCATGAAGGTCGCGGTCTTGCCGAACTGGGTGGCGGTGTTCTTGATGATGTACTTGAAGTCCTGCAGGTCGTCCGCGGCGTGGAGCAGGGTGTTGAAGCGGTAGTTGATCTCCTGCTGGCCGCCGTTACCCACCTCGCGGTGGAAGCGCTCGATCTCGAAACCCGCCTTGGCCAGGTTCAGCGCCATGGCGTCGCGGACGTCCACCGTCTTGTCATACGGCGGGACCGGGAAGTAGCCGCCCTTGACGCGGTTCTTGTAGCCGAGGTTGGGGGAGCCGTCGAGCTCGGTTTCGCGGCCGCGGTTCCACCAGCCCTCCTCGGACTCGATGTCGTAGAAGGCCTTGTGCTCATCGACCTGGTAGCGGATGCCGTCGAAAAGATAGAACTCCGCCTCCGCGCCGAAGGAACAGGTGTCGGCGATGCCGGTGGACGCGAGGTACTCCTCGGCCTTGCGGGCGGTGTTGCGGGGGTCGCGCGAGAAGGGCTCGCGGGTGAAGGGGTCGTTGACGAAGAACTTGATGTTCAGCGTCTTCGCCTCGCGGAACAGGTCCAGCTTGGCGGTGGCCAGGTCCGGCATGAGGGTCATGTCGGATTCCTCGATCGTGGTGAAGCCGAGGATCGAGGAGCCGTCGAAGGCGAGGCCCTCTTCCATCACGTCAGCGTCGAACATCGAGGCCGGGATGGAGAAGTGGTGTTCGGTGCCGGGGACGTCGGTAAAGCGGACGTCGATAAACTCCACCCCTTCATCCTGGATGAACTTTTGTACCTGGTCGATATCGTCAAAGGCCACAGTGTTACTCCCTTGTGTCTGTATTGCGCTATTGAATGTGACCAGTCTACAGACGCCGCTTGACAAGGCCGGAAAAATAGGGCGGGAATATTTCCGGATAGTAGGGTAAAACCATGGCACAAAGCGAGGACAAGAGGCAGAACGCGCCCATCCAGGTCACAGAGGAGGACTTCTACGGGCGGTACCCCGGCGAAAAACTTGGCCTGCCGGAAGAAGGCCCAGGCGCCCAGGCCTCCGTCGCTAGGCGGATCGGCGCGGTGGCGATTGACTGGGTGATCTGCTGGGCTGCCGCCGGCCTCATCACGGCCAATACCTCCGCCCTCGGGGACACGGCGACGGCGACGCTTCTTCTGTGGGTCGTGCTTGGCATCCTCTCCGGCTGGCTGCTGGCGCGCACGCCAGGCATGGCGGTGCTTGGCATGGGTGTCGCGCGTCTCGACGACCCCACCAAGCGCGTCGGCTTCCTCCGAGCGGTGCTGCGCACCGTCTTCACGATGTTCGTGCTGCCTGCCGCGCTTGTCGACGCGAACGGGCGCGGCATGCACGACCGCGCCACGGGCACGACCGTGATCCGCGCCTGACGCGCTCTATTTGCCCTTGCGCTCCTGCATGCGGCGCATACGCCGGTTCATGCCAGCCATGGACTGCGCCCCCTGCGGCAGCGGACCGCCCGGCAGCCCGGCCGGGTGGCCACCGGAGCGCGTCTCCATGGCCTCAAGCTTGGCGGACATGGAGTACACCTCGTCCTTGCGGTAGTTCTTAGGCAGCTTGAGCAGGGTCTTCTGCAGATCGCGAACCTGGGTGTCGCCCTCGCCGTCGCCGACGTAGAACTCGTAGACGGGAACGCCCGCGAGCAACCGGTCGACGCGCTTGGATTCGCGCTCCATGAGCTTGCGCAGCCGCCCCCGGTTTCCCTCGCCGACGAGGACGACGCCGGGGTTGCCCACCACGCGGTGCACCACGTCCATTTGGGGTGTTGCGGCGACGGAGACCTTGGTCACCCACGCGATGCCGACGGTGCTGCGCATGTTCTCCAAAGTCCACGCGGCGGCGCCGGGCTGGTTGCCCACCTCGTCGTACATCGACTTCTCAAGCCGGCGGCTGAACACCCACATCGCGACGACGGCGCCGACGAGCAGGCCGAGCACGAGCATGAACCACTGGCCGCCCCAGAGGAGGCCGAGCAGGAAAAACACCAGGCCCATCCCCACAACGCTCAAAAGCATTAGGGGAATGAGCTTCTTGTCGCGTTTACGCTGCAGGTTAAACGCCTGCCACACCTGGTTGGTCGTATTTTTCCGCTGAGCGCGTTTCGCGGCGCGCAGCTCTTTCTTCGTGGAGCCACCCGCGCTGTCCTTGGAATTCGCCATGTTTTCCACTCTAAGTGACGTGGTGGAGCCGAACCAACCGAGACACTTCGCACTTTTAAGGCGCCATGATCTCGCGAACTACCCCATATGGGGGTGTATTTTCCAGGCATTACCCAACTTTTGACGGATTTGTAATCGCCCCTGGAGTTACTTCAAAGTGAAGGCTAACATTACCAATGCAAGGCTGAACTAACTAAGGCAGACCTTACTTCCTCTACCTCGAAGGGTTCCCATGACTCGTTCCTCTCACGCGCTGGCGGGCCGCCGCGCGATTGCCGCGTTTGTTTCCGCCGGCATCCTCGTCACCGGTGTGCAGGTGGCGACCACTACGACCGTCACTGCGGCTCCCATCGCAGCGACGACCACCGTCTCCGGCGAATACGTCGCTGCCCCCGAGGCGCAGACCCCGCCCTCGGATGTGCTGGATAAACTGAAGCTCAAACCTAGGGGTGGTGTGGCTGGCAATGGCCAGGGCACGCTGACGGCCTCCAAGGGCGAACCGGGCGGCTTGATCGCGGTTCACGGCAAGGGCTACTTCGACCGAACGTCCGACGGAACCTACGCCGCGATGAGCTTCAAACTGAATGATGCGCAAGACCCCAACCTTGCGTTCGGCGACCAAACAGGGGCCACCAGCCAAAACGTGGTTGGCGGGGTCGTAACCTTCGAGCACAAGGGCGGCGAGGTCGACTACTTGCCCGGCAAAGACGGGACGTTCGACGCCACGCTCCGCCTGCCCGAAAACCTTGCACCGGGCTGGTATTGGGTGCGCAACCTGGCTGGAACCGACGACGGCAAGGAATCCCTCGGCAAGTACGCCTGGTTCGAGGTCGTCGCCAAGGGGACGCTGAAGCCGCAGGAAGCGACTCCGACGACCCCGGCACAGCAGGATGGCTCCCAGGCGGCGGCATCGGTCACCCGCAATGGCACATCCCAGACGGTTAAGGTCACGGCATCGGGCTTCACCCCGTCCACCAAGGTGACCGCCACCATCGACGGGAAGGCCGTCGAGCTGAAGAATGCCACGGCGGACGACAAGGGCGCGCTCACCTCCGACGTCACTGTCACCGATGGCCTGTTCCCGGCGGGTGTGGCCAAGACCATCGCGCTTACCGACGGCACTCACACCGCGACGGCCCCTGCCACCGGGCTTGCCTCTGCCACGTTCGCTAACGGCGTGCGCGGCACGTACGCGCTCCTCGGGTCGACCCAGGACGTGACGGTGTCCAACCTTTCGGCAGACACCAAGGTCACCGAGGTGAAGGCAGGGGATACGAGCCTGTGGTCCGGGACGGCTTCCGCCGCGGATGGGAAAGCCACCCTCGCGGGCGTCAAGATTCCCAACGACACGAAGCTACTTAACTCCGCGATCTCCGTGACCTACTCCGTCAACGGAACGAGCTTCACGGAAGAGACGGGCTACTCGATCCGCCAGTCCAACGAAATTTCCGGCACAGAGAACTTCGACATCACCACCACGGATGTCAAGTCTGGCCTGTATCAGACCGTTTACTCCGCGAAGGAAAACGCTATCTTCGTGTCCCGCGCTGTCGGGCGTCCTCCGATCACCGATTCCTCTTTGATCAAGTTGGATGCAGACACGCTTGAGGTGAAGAAAGAGGCCGATGCGGCAGGCGTTGAAGGGTCCACCACGGGCGAAAAGGTCGCAGCCTACGGGCTCGGGCTTGACGACGAGCTGGGTTACGTCTGGGTGACAAATACCCGCCAGAACACGGTGTCCGTCTACGAAGCAGACGATTTGAGCTTGGTCAAGGTCTTCGACGCTGGCTCAGCCAACCATGCGCGCGATATCGTCGTAGACCCTGCGACCCATAAGGCGTATGTCTCGATCGCGGCGGGCAACAGCTACCGTCTCGAGGTCTTTGACGGCACCACCCTGACCCATGAGAACCCAATTGAGATTGCAGACTTTGGCAACACCATGTCTTTGCACCTCAACGAGGAGACCTGTGAGCTGTTCACCATCTCCCTGACGCAGCCGAAGGCGGCGAAGATCGATCTTCGCGACGGCAACAAGACCACCGTCTACGACCTGCCCGCCGACAAGGTCAGCCGCGCCTCGGGTGTGACATTCGATCCGAAGGAACGCAACCTCTACATTGCGTCGCAGGGCACGGGGAACACCCTGATCTACAACGTCGACGAGAAGAAGGTCGTCGGCGACGTGGCCACGGGCGCGGGCTCGATCAATGCCGCGTTCGATCCGAAGACTCGTCAGGTGTTTGTGTCCAACTTCAACACGAACACCATCTCCGTCATCAGCGCCGATAGCCACGCGCTAGTGGGACAGGCACCGGGCGGTAACTCCGTCAACCACGTTGATCCGGGCGCCCCGGGCGTGGTCTACGCGGTGAATAAGTCGGGGACCGTGTCGGACTCCTCGGCCACGGACAAGAACACCATCTCCCGCATTGCCGCCAAGGGTGCGGGCTCCACCGCGCCTGGCACGACGACACCCGGAACGACCACCCCGGGCACGACGACACCCGGAACGACCACCCCGGTGACCACCACGCCGGCTGCACCGACGACGACTGCGCCGTCGCAAAGCTCTGGCTCGAAGCCCGACGGTTTCTTCTCCCTGATCCGCACCGTCTTCAGCAGTGTGGACTCGACGATCTCCAGCATCGTCAAGGCGATCCTGTCGATCTTCGGCCTGTAGCCACAGGGGCACGGCCGCCCGCCGGTCACCGACCTCCGGTGTCTGGCGGGGGTGGTGAAACTGCCCTGCGCGCGGAGCCACGACGTCCGCGGGCAGGTCCGTGTTCATCGCCGGTGAACCCGGCGAGCCCTCATTTCCATCCACTTCCATCGTTTGCCGGCCTGGGCCGGGAAAGGACAGTACACGTGAGCACTTCTCGGCGCCATTTTTTGAAATTCGCAACACTGATCACCGCCGGCGCCCTCGGGCTGGCCGGCTGCAGCAGCACGGAGGGAGCAAGCGCCTCGTCACCCTCTGGGGGGTCGAGCGCGACCCGCGAGGTGAAAGACGTCAACGACAAGTCTGTCACGGTGCCCGAGGATCCTCAGCGTGTCGTCGCGCTATCGGAGCCTACCGTCGACGGTTTGCTTGCTCTCGGGGTGACCCCGGTAGGCATCGTCGCGGGACGCGGTCAAAGCGGAGCCCCCGCATATCTGCAGGACAAAGCGGGCTCTATCGACGTGATGGGCAGCGTCGGGCAGCCTAACTTCGAGGCGATCGGTGCGGCGAACCCGGACCTCATTCTTATCGACGGCACCTCCGTGAACAACAACCCGCCCGTTATTGAAGCCCTCGAGCACATCGCCCCCGTCGTCTACACGGGCTACGCCGGTGGAGATTGGAAGCGCAACTTCACCTTGGTCGCTGATGCGGTGAACAAGAAGAGCGAGGGCGAGAAGATCATCTCGGACTACGAGAAAAAAGCCGATGGGTTGGCCGGAAAGTTGGATAAATACAGTGGTTCCACGTTTTCGATCGTGCGTTGGGAAGGATCATCGCCGTCCCTCATCCTCAAAGAACAGCCTGCGGGAAGGGCGTTGACGGATGTCGGACTGAAGCGCCCCGCAAGCCAGGACCGCGAAGGACCAGGGCACTCGGTTCCCGTCTCCAGCGAAAACATGGCCGACATCGATGCCGACTTCATGTTCTTTGGCACCCTTGGCGGGTCCAGCGTGAACAACAAAAATGCGGGCGGGCAGACCGGTGTTGATGCATCTCGCGCCGCGGTGTCCTCCGCAGAGCAGATTGCCGGCTTTACCAACCTCACGGCCTACCGGGAAAAGCACATCATTCCTGTCGACGGCACCGTGTGGATGTCCACCGGCGGGCCATTGCTGATGAACCGCATTCTCGACGACATTCAGTCGACCCTTCTCTAGCTTTTCGCCCGGTTGAAAGGACGCCTTCTCATGACCCGCCCACGGAAAGTTTCTGCCGCAGCGGCCGCGGCTCTCACGGTTGCGACCTCGCCCCTTTTCGCTGCGCCTGCCCTCGCAGCCGAGACGACCGGCTGTCAGCCCTCAGTGGACAAGCCGACCTACCAAGTTGCAGAAACGTCGAGCGCCGACGGCACCCTGCACGTCACAGGCAAAGGCTGGTGTACAGCGGGAAAGGACTCCGCGTGGGTCATCGGTGTGAAAATCGACGAGGGAAAAATCTCCCGCCTGAACGACAACCTTCACACGAACCGAACGATCTGGGAGATCATCCGGCCGGATCCGAAGACTGGTGACTTTGACATCAACATGGTCTTGCCGGACGGTACGACTTCGGAACCACGGGGTTCACAACCCGCTTTGGGTATGGGTGCTCACACGCTGCGATTCCTTACTGGAACCCTCCAAACGGGCGATCCGACCGGCTCAGTGCCGCCCAAGACCCGACAAGACACCACCTTCGTCATCGGTAACTACGCACCGAACGGCGTCCCCGATCCGATCAACGTCCAAGACGATCTCACGGGCGAACCCGGTCTCACAGTCGAGGACACGGGAAGCGATCTCGTCGTCACCAACCCCGGGGCAGAAGAAGGACACTGGGCGTACTTCAACGCCTACACCGCTGACGGATCTGAACGGCCTGTCTGGGGAACGACCTGGTACCAAGCCGATGCTCAAGGTAGGTACACCATTCCGAAGAAGTCCGCGCTTCCCAGCGGGCCCGTTGTGATTACGGCGCAAGATGGCAGCCGGGGCAACGTCGGCAAGCTGCTGGGCTGGGGGCGGATCACCCTGACGGACGAGTCATCGGACACCGATGGTGCTTCCGGCATCATCTCGGCCCTAGGTGACTTCGAGAGCCAGGTCAAATCCCTCGACAAGGCGGTCACGTCAGCGAAGGCGGCCGTGAGCACCACTGCGACTATGACCGCTGCGTCGGCGACATCCACAACTGGAGCCAAACGCACGACGACGCTGTATCGCTCTCCAGCGGCGGCTGCGACGCAGGCGAAGGCCGCAGAACCCGTCGCTGCGGGGTCGGGTAAGACAGCTTCCTCGGCGGGATCGTCGACGGGGGCCGCGGGGGCGTCGACAAGCTCGAATGCTCCGGGGAAGCCTGACTTCACGCCTTCTGCACCGGTGGATTCGGCGGACAAGCTGACCAACTCCAATACGGGTGGTGTCAAAGGGACGCTGAGTGGCGGCGTGCTCACGCTGACCGTGCCGAAGGCCGACGCCAACAGCTGGGCATTCGTGCACGTGTACAGCCCGGATCCGAAGGAACTCGGTTGGGTTCAGCTCAACGCAGAGAAGCAAATTGCTGTCGACGTCTCCGCGCTCGGGGAGGGCGTGCACAAGTTCTCGATGACGAGTGCTTCGAAGCAGCTCATTGGATGGAGCGGCGTGGACTTCGGTACCGCCAGCGAGGCGGAAGAAGCAAACGTGCTGCCCACGGCGTACGAAGCGCAGTCCGCGAGCGTGATGCGCGGCGGCGATTGGGCGCTCATCGTGATGTCGCTGGCACTTGTCGCGGTAGGCGGCCTTGGTACCTATGCGTGGAAGCGCACCCGCAATCTCTAGCCCCACTATCTAAGGACTCAAGAGAATGAAACTTTCTATCCGCGTCGCGTCTGCGTGCGCTACCGTCGCGCTCGCATCGCTGTGCGCACCCCTGGCCGCTGGGCTCCCCTCGGGCGGCGCGAGTACCAACACCCCGGGCACATACTCCGAGGTCAACCCTTTCACCGTTGAGGACTGCGGCACCGTCAGCTTCGTCGTCGGTGGCTTTCCGGCGGGCGAAGTTGTCAGTGTCAAGATCGATGACGGGCTCGGCCAAGGTTACGACGACTCCGTGCAGGGCTCGGGTGTTGTCGCCCGCGCCAAAGCGAACTCGACAGGGGAGGCATCGGGAAGCGTCAACCTACCGTGCGGGTTGTCCGCCGGCGGTCACACGTTCCGCTTCCTCGCATCGACGACGGCACCCAGCGGGGATGGAACAATTGGATACTCCAACAAGAGCCCCGAGTTCGTCGTCACCTCTGCGTCTGGCACCACGGCGGACGCGGCGTCGAATACGGCGTCGGGGACGGACACCACATCTACAACCGGGACGACAACGGGCGGTACGACGTCGGGGGCCTCCGGCAGCGGCGCCTCGGGAACCACCAGCGATGAGGAAGGAGTCGTTGTCGTCGCAAGCGGGGGAGCGAGCACCGGTTCCGCGTCAGGATCAGGCTCGACGGCCTCAGGGTCGACGGGTTCAACCGGTTCGACGGCTTCGGGGTCGCGCGCTAGTGGGGCGCCGTCAAGCGGTGGCTCCTCCTCGACGAGCGGGAGCAACAAGCTGGCCGCGGCGGGAAACTCCACGTCGAACAATGCGGCGAGCTTGTCCGATCCCTTCTTCGACCCCGACGAGTACGACGCAGCCTCGGGGCTGGTCGCGGGTCAGGTGCCCTGGCTGGGCATCGCGTTTGCTGCGTCCATCCTCATCGTGGGCCTCTCGGCGGTCGGCGGGTACATCTACATCAACCGCCGCGAGCAGGACGCGCGCCGAGGTGTCGTTTTCCGTGACCCACGAGGCGCTCAGGCCGGTGACCCGTTCGACTTCGGCGATGAAACCACCCAGTTCGCAGCGGTGGGTGCGCATCACCGCGACTTGTCGTAGATGCATACTCGTTCTCGCGCGGCGGGCTTGCTCGCCTGTGTCGTTACTCTTGCTGCCTTGATGTGCGTGTCTCTTATGGTGGGCTCGAACATGATGAGCTTTACCGATACGTGGCGCTACATCATCCGCCCCGATGGCTCCGCCGGTGCCACGGTGATCCAAGGACACCGCATCCCGCGCACCGTCCTCGCTGTTGTGATCGGGTCTGCCCTGGGAGTTGCAGGTGCGCTCATGCAGGCGCTGACGCGCAACCCCTTGGCAGACCCGGGCATCCTCGGCGTCAACGCTGGCTCCTCCCTCGCTGTCGTGGTGGCGGTCGCGGTCGCGGGTGTGGCGTCGATTTGGTTCTACGTCTGGTTCGCGTTCCTCGGGGCAGCCGCAGCATCCGTGGCCGTCTACGTGCTGGGCGGTTTAGCCAGGCGCTCCTCAACGCCCGCGCGTCTTGCCCTCGCCGGGGTGGCCGTGTCGATGGCGGTGACCTCGTTCGTCGAATTCGTCTCCTTGTCCAACCAGAACGTCTTCAACGAATTCCGCTTCTGGGCTGCCGGCAGCCTGGAAAACCGTGGCTACCCCGTCATCGGCGCGGTCGTAGGCTTTATTGCGGTTGGCCTTATTCTTGCGGTCGCATCCGGGCCCGCTCTCAATGCACTTGCGCTTGGCGACGACCACGGTGCCGCCCTCGGCGTCAACATCCGGCGCACCCGCTCCACCGTCATGCTGGCGGTCACCCTGCTGGCAGGCGCGGCCACCGCTGCCGCCGGTCCGATCATGTTCGTGGGCCTGGGCGTGCCATACCTCGCGAGGTGGGTGTGCGGTCCCGATCAGCGCTGGGTGATTCCGTTTTCTGCGCTGGCAGCGCCTGCAATCCTGCTCACGGCTGACATCCTCGCTCGCGTTGTGGTCTACCCGCAGGAGATTCAAACTGGCATTGTTACCGCGCTGGTCGGCGCGCCCCTTTTCGTGGCCATCGTCCGCCGGGGCCAGGTGGAGGCATTGTGACGACCTATATCACCGTGTGCGTGGGCGCCGCGTGCCTCCGCGTCCCCCGTCGCGCACTTGCTGTCAACGTAATCATCGGTCTCGCCTGCGCAGCTGTGGCCATCGTCGCCCTCATGATTGGCGATTACCCATTAAGCGTCGCAGACACGCTGCGCGCGATTGTCGGCACGGGAGATAACGCGCTAGCCAGCTACTTCGTGCGGGAGCTGCGCGCCCCCCGCGTCATCGCGGCACTCCTCGTGGGCGCAGCCCTGGGAATCTCGGGAGCTATCTTCCAAAACGTTACCCGCAACCCCCTGGGCAGCCCCGACATCACAGGGTTTACAACGGGTGCGGCAACGGGCGCCGTCATTGCCATCATGCTTTTCGACGCCACCCCCGTCCTCATCTCCTTCGGCGCCATCGCTGGGGGGTGCGTCACGGGTGCGCTCGTCTTTGCCTTGGCCCGTAGCAGCACGACAAGTACTGGATTGGGTGGCATCACCTTCGTCCTCATTGGTGTTGGTGTGTCGTTCGCGCTGCGTGCCGTTAACCACTTGCTTGTTGTGCGTGCGTCACTCGACAAAGCGCAGCAAAGTGCGATCTGGTTGGCCGGGTCGTTCAACGCCGTCACCTGGCCCCCTGTCGTCGTCCTCGTCATCGCGCTGGCTGTGCTCGTGCCATTGTCGCTTGTTCTCGCGCGTCCTCTGACCGTCATGCTCGCCGGTGACGAGGTGGCCTGCGGCCTGGGCGTGGACGTCCCAAAGCGGCGGCGTGAGCTCATTGCGGTTGGGGTGGCGCTTTCTGCTGTAGCTGTCGCGGCGGCGGGCCCGATTTCTTTCGTGGCGTTAGCTGCACCGCAGCTTGCCCGCCTTATCGCGCGCGCCCCGGGGGTTGGGTTTGGCGGCTCTGCGCTTGTCGGCGCTCTGCTGGTCGCCTCGTCCGATGTGATTGCGCAACGCGCGTTCGCCCCAGTTCAACTGCCGGTGGGAGTGGTCACCGGGGTACTTGGTGGCGTCTATCTGATCTGGCTTCTTGCCCACGAATGGAGAAAAAGCTCATGACGCTAACTACGACTGTGTCCACATCACTGCGCGCCGAGAACCTCACGGTGGCATACCGCGACCGCGTTGTTATTGAGGACCTCTCCGTCGCGATTCCCGACGGCGAATTCACCGCGATTGTTGGGCCCAACGCCTGCGGAAAGTCGACGCTGCTCAAAGCGCTCGCGCGGATGGTGCCGGCCCGTGCCGGAACCGTCTACCTGGGCGACCGGCCGGTCGGGGAGTACAAACCGAAAGAGGTAGCGCGGCAGCTCGGCCTGCTGCCGCAGGCGCCCACTGTGCCCGACGGCATCGTCGTTGCCGACCTTGTAGCCCGGGGGCGCTACCCGTACCAGGGGTTATTGCGACAGTGGTCGCGTGAGGACGAGGAAGCCGTCAGCACCGCGATGCGCCAAGCCGGGGTTGGCGGTCTGGCGGGCCGTCCTGTCGCTGAGTTATCCGGTGGACAGCGCCAACGGGTATGGCTCGCGCTTGTGCTTGCCCAAAGCACACCCATTGTGCTTCTCGACGAGCCAACGACATACCTCGACATCACGCATCAGGTGGAGGTACTTAACCTGGCTCGCGATATGCAGCGCGCGGGACGCACGGTCGTCGCCGTGCTGCACGAGCTGACCTTGGCGTTTCGTTACGCCACACATCTGATTGTGATGCGCAACGGCGCGATCGCGGCTCAGGGGCCGGTGAAACAGGTGGTCACCGAAGAGCTCATTAGCAGTGTCTACGGCTTGGAATGCTCCGTCCTTGCAGACCCGGAGACTGGCCGTCCCATTGTTCTTCCCCGCGACAGTGGGTGAGCCCAACACGATTCACATTTCCTCACTTTTACAGAAAGGACAACCAAGCATGGTTCAACAGCTGGAGACAACATGCGCCCTCGTCACCGGTGCTGCCGGTGGCATCGGGGCGGCGATCGCCGACGCCCTCGAGGCCTCGGGACACTTCGACGAGGTGGTGCGCAGTGACCTGACCGGGGCTCATGGTTGTGACGTGGCGCGGGAGGAGGACATCGACAAGCTTGTGTCCTCCATTGCGCAGCGTGGGCGTCTCACAGCGTGCGTGCACGCGGCGGGGGTGCTGCTGACCAAGCCGCTGCTTGAGACGACCGCCGCTGACCTGGGCCGGGTGATGGAGGTTAACACCACGGGTGCGTTTAATGTGGTGCGCCGGGCCGCGGCGTTGATGGTTGAGCAGTCGACGCCGGGCGCGATCGTGACCGTGGCGTCGAACGCGGCGGGCGTGCCGCGCGTCAACTTCGGTGGGTACGGCGCCTCCAAGGCGGCGGCGTCGTACATTGCCCGCACCCTGGGCCTCGAGGTGGCGCGGCACGGCATTCGGGTCAACGTGCTCTGCCCCGGCTCGACGATGACGCAGATGCAGCGGGACTTTTGGGGGGATGACCCGGAGGCGGGGGAGCGGGACGTCGTGAAAGGAAACCTCGAGACTGCTCGCCTGGGCATTCCCCTCGGCAGGATCGCCGACCCTGCCGACGTGGCCCGCACCGCGCTGTACCTGGCCACCCCGGCGTCGGCGCACGTGACCATGCAGGAGATTTACGTGGATGGTGGGGCGACGCTGCATGCGTAATAGCGATTTCTACTACGACTCGCCGGCCGTGCAGGTCAGCGCCCCCGCCTCGTCGCTGCGCCCGGCAACAACGTGGGTGCCGGGGCGCACCGTCGTCGGCGCGTTGGCTTTTGAGAAGGGCTCGCCTGACCAGTTGTATGTGTGCCGCGAGGGGGTCTGCGTCGCAGAGAAAACCGGCCAGGCGGCGGGGGATTGCGACGCGGCCCGCACCCGCCGCCGGGAGACGAGCGGGGCAAACATCGAGCCGGAGACCTTCGACCGCGATGGTTTTGAGGGGGCGGTTGCCGACGCGATCCGCCGCATCGGGGCGGACGTCGCTTTGCGGAAAGTGGTGCTCGCGCGAGCCGTGAGCACCACCGTCGAGCGTGACCTCGACTGGGACCAGCTCATCGACGAGCTGCGGGGAACGAACCCCGCCGCCCACGTGTTCTCGGTACCGACGGGGCCCGAAAGCGCGATCGTCGGGGCCAGCCCCGAACAGCTTATGCGCAAACGCGGTGTGCACCTCACCAGCCATCCGCTGGCGGGATCCATCGGGCGCAGCCCAGACCCGGCGACAGACCGCGAGCTGGGGGAGGGACTTCTCGCTTCCGCGAAGGACCTGCGCGAGCATCGCTATGTCACCGAGATGATCGCCGACACGCTGGCGCCGTACTGCGTCGACGTGAAGGTGCCGGAGCCCACACTGACCGCCACGGATTCGATGTGGCACCTCGGCACGCACATCAGTGCGACGCTGCGGGATAAATGTATGGACGTGCTCACCATCGCCCGCCTGCTGCATCCCACCCCCGCGGTGGCGGGGACACCTACGCAAAAGGCCGTGGACGCCATCGCGGACATTGAGCCGACACCGCGTGGACTGTACGCGGGCAGCGTCGGTTACTGCGACGCGGCCGGCGACGGCGAGTGGGCCGTCACGCTGCGCTGCGCGCTCTACGAGGCGCGCCACGTCACCGCCTGGGCTGGGGCCGGGATCATCGCCGGCTCCGACCCCAGCGCCGAGTACGTGGAGACGCACAACAAACTATCCACCATCATCCGCGCCGTGCAGCGCGCTGCTGTCTAAAACGCTTTCTAAAAACCGGAAAGGAATCATGGCTACTTCTCTGCCCACGGCAATCGCTTACCCCCTTGACCGCGACATTCCGGCGTCGCACGTCGATTGGCCGCTTGACCCGCAGCGATGCGCGCTGCTTGTCCACGACATGCAGCGGCACTTCATCGCCCCCTACTCGGCCAACGAGGAACCCATGGGTGCGGTTATCCCCGCGATCGCGTTGCTTCTCGACGAGGCCCGCTCCCGCGACGTTCCGGTTTTCTACACCGCCCAGCCCTCGGACCAGCCTGCGGAGAAGCGCGCCCTTGTGAGCGACTTTTGGGGCCCCGGCATGACGGGAAAACCCGAGGCTGCACGCATTATCGACGAGCTCACCCCCGCTGCTGGCGACACGGTGCTGACCAAGTGGCGCTACTCGGCCTTTGCAAAGACTAATCTGCGCGAACGCCTCCGCGCCCTGAGCCGCGACCAGCTGCTGATCACGGGCGTGTACGCCGACATCGGCATCAAAACCACGGCCGTCGTCGCGTTTATGGAGGACATCCAGCCCTTCTTGGTCCACGACGCGGTGGCTGACTTCACCGCTGCCGACCACCAGGCAGCGTCACGCTGGGTGGCCCAGCGGGCAGGGCGCGTCATCAGCACGGACGACGCGTTGCGCTCCCTGCGCTCCGCCTAGTCCAAAAGCTCCGCCACCAACTGGAACGTCTCGGAGGCGACCATTCCCGGGTGGGTGGTCTCCACCTCCACCAGCTCCAGCCCGCCCACAAACGGCTCCCACGACTGGGCCGGCATGTGCTCCGGGTTGCGCGTGGCACGCAGGTGCACGGCAGGCACCGACGTCTGGCTCGTCTCGTGGGAACGCATGAGCGCGGCGTTGCGCTCCATCTCAGTGAAAACGGTGCTGCGGGTCGCCTCGTCTAGCCGCGAGAGCGGCGAGCGGGACTCGGCGATCGCCCGATACACATCCTCGGCGTCCTCGCCATCCGTGTCGACCCCGGCCATTGCCGCGAGCCCGCGCACTAGCTCCGCATGGGTCGGGGCAGGCCGCGAGGCCCACAGCGGGGCGGGGTACGAATCCATCAGCACGAGTCGGCGCACGCGCTCCGGCGCCGCGGCGGCCATGTCCTGCGCAATTACGCCGCCTACGGACCAGCCCACGGCGTCGAACTCGTCCCAGGGCAGCAGGGAGAGGGCGTCGCGAGCAACATCGCTTATCGACGCCCCCGCAACGCCCCCGGTCAGCGCCGGCGCCTGCACCGCAAACAACCCGCGACCGGGCGCGAGGAACTGCGCGAGGCCCGCGTAGCACCAGCCCAACCCGCCGGCGGGGTAGAGGGCGACCACGGGCGGAACCGAGTCGTCCCGGTGCGGTTTGAGCTCCAGCAACCGGTCGTACGCGCTGGCGGGAGAGTCCTCCTCGGCCCCGGCCAGCGCCCGCAGCGTTCCCGCCGCAAAGACGTCGGCGACGGAGACGGTGCGGCCTGTGTCCGACAACCGCGCTGTAAGCTGCACTGCGGTCAGCGACGTCCCGCCCAGTTCGAAGAAGCTGCGGTCCAGATCCAGTGCCGGGTCAACCCCGAGCACCGCTGCTACAGCCTCGGCGATAGCGCGCTCGGCCGCCGTGGCCGGAAGCGCGGCACCAGCGGGAGCAGTGGGTTCCGGCAGCGCGGCGCGGTCGATTTTTCCGTTGCGCGACACCGGTAGCTGGTCCATAAGCAGGACAAAGGCGGGCACCATGTAGGCCGGAAGGGCGCTGCGTAGCTCACGGGTGATCGTCTCGGCAGTGACCCCGGATGAGCCCGTGGCTGCGTAGAGAACCAGCTGCATGTCACCGGCGACGCGGCGCGCCACCGCGATGGCGTCGTCAACGCCCGCGATGCGGCGGGCGGCTACCTCGATGTCTCCGGGCTCAATGCGCTGCCCGTGCAGCTTGATCTGGAAGTCCGTGCGCCCGTCGTAGTAGATCTGCCCGTCGTCACCGACGCGGGCGAGGTCGCCCGTCGAATAGAGGCGCCCGCAGACGGGGTGGATGCGGAAGCGCTCCTGGGTGAGGTCGTCGCGGCCCGCGTAACCGGTGGCTAGCTGGACGCCACCCAGGTGCAGCTCGCCCGTAATACCAGGGGGCACGACGCGTCCCGCGGGGTCGAGAACCCACGCGGTCGTGTTCCACACGGGCCGGCCGATCGGGATCGAGTCCTCGTGGCCGGTGACCACGTACTCGGTGACGTCGATCGCTGCCTCCGCGGGCCCGTACAGGTTGACCACGCGGGCGCGAAGAAGTTCCTGCGCTGCGTGAGCGGTGTCTCCGCCCAGTGCTTCCCCGGAGGTAAAGACCGTGTGCACACGCAAAGCGGAGCTGGGAAGGTTCAGACGGTGGTACGCCAAGAAACTGGCCAGGGCGGAGGGGACAAAGTGGCAGACTTCGACACCGAGTTCGCTGAGCTCGGTGAAGAGTTCCTGCGGGTCGAGGTGTGAGGTCGGCCCGCACACCGCACCGGTCACGCCGTGTGTGAAGGGCAGCAGCATCTCCCAGACAGAGACGTCGAACGTAGAGGGTGTCTTGTGCGCAACGACCGTGCCCGCGCCCAGATGGTAGTTCTTTGCCATCCATTCCAGGCGGTTGAGGAGCGCGCGGTGGGGCACGACAACAGCCTTCGGCGCACCCGTGGAACCAGAGGTGAACAGCACATAGGCTGCGCTGTGCGGCTGCGGCTCGCGAGCCTCACCGGAGCCGTCGCCCTCGCGCGAGACTCGCAGCTGGAAATCGCCGCTTGACTCGACCGCGAACGACGCCCCGCTTGTCCGCAGCATCTCTGCGGCCCGGGCAGTGGGGAGGTCGGGCGCGATCGGGCACCACGTCGCACCGAGTGAGGCGATTGCTGCGACGGCGAGAAGGAGGTCTGGGCTGCGGTCGATGCGCACGGCGACAACGGAACCGGCGCGCACTCCGGCGTCGGCAAGCGTCGCGGCAGCCGCGTCGACGTTATCCCACATCTCGCCCCTCGTCAGCGCGCCCCCGCGCCACATCAGGCCAGGGGAGACAGAGTTCTTTTCGACGCCCCGACGCTGCCGCAGCAGACCCGTCAGCGTGTTCGGTTGCGCGTGCAACGGGTGATCGGTCCTGTTCATGTCGATGACCGGCGCAAGCTCCGCGGTAGCGAAGAATTGGAGTGCAGCGCACGGCAACTCTGCCCCCGACCGCGAGCGGGCGAGGCCAGTGAGCCCGCGTGCCAGGCGCTGCGCGTGGGTAGCGAGCAGTCCCGCCCGCGCCGGGTCGTCGTGCGACATCATGATCACGTCGAGGCCACCCTGTGCACCTGTTTGGACAATGATTTCCACGTCTTCGATTGGCCCGACGGATATCGTCGTAAGCGTTGCGGTCGCGGTACCGAAATCGAAACGCGCGGTAAAAGGCCGCACGTTGAGGCTTGGCCCGGTCAGGGCCACGCCGGGCGATACACCGTGGTCGCGGCGGATTCGTTCCGTCGGGTAGCGGCCGTGCTGGCGGCGCTCGGCGCTGACCTCCGCGAACGCGCGGGCGGCCTCACCGACCGTCTCGCCGCGGCGAATCTCCATCGGGACGGGAGGTGCGGTTACCACCGGGTCGAGCGGGGTGAGCGGGCTGCCCATGCGGCGGTTCATCTGCGGCACGGCCAACACCACGCGTGCGCTGCCGGTGGCGGTCGAGACGTAGTGGGCAGCAATGGCGCCCAGCACGTCCGCTTCGCCCACGCCGACCGCGCGCGCGATGCCCCGCAGAGCGCGGCGCTCGTCGCTCCCAATACTGGCCACGGTGCGCAGCACGCGCGCGTTGGGGCCGGTGACGCGCCCGGGGTTGAGGCGCGCGACGTCGGTGTCGATCTCCACCTGCGACCAGAACTCCTGGTCGTCCTTCTGCACCGCACTGGAACCGGACGCGAGGGCGTCCTCTTGCGAGGTGAACGGCCCGTCCGTGAGGCCGCCCAGCCGGTAGGACTCCGCCACCCAGCGCACGAAGAGGTGCAGCGCAAAGCCGTCGCCAACAATGTGGTGGAACCGGGCCAGCCACACCCACCCCTGGTCCGGCACGTACGCAATGATGTGGCCGGAGGTTTCACGGGGCGTCAGCCGGGTGGCGTCGACAAGCGCGGGCACGTTGATGCGCTCGCGCGCCCACTGCTCCACTCCACCTGCGGGCGCCGCGGTGAGCCGTTCGACGGTGATGTCGGGGCGCTCGGCAGTTTTCTTCGCGACGATCCCCCCGCCCGCCGGCACGAACTCATGCGTGCACGGGACGAGCCGCTCGGTGGCGTCGGCGATGATCCGCCGCAGCTTGTCCGGGTCGATTTCGCCGTCAAAGGCGAGCAGTTCCGCGCACTGCAGCGTGGCCGAGCCCGGTTCGAGGACCTGCGCGAAGTAGAAGGCCGACTGGGCCTCAGTTGCTGGTGTTGCTGTGGTCACCGTGTGGTCCAATCATGGTTGTCAGCTGGGCAAGAAGATCTCCGCGCCACCACGCGTAGTCGTGGCCGCCGTCTTCGATGGTGAGCCGCGTCCTCCACCCGCGGGCGCGCAGGTAGAGCTCCAGCCCCGCGACGTGCGCGACGGTTGCGTTCTCCTGCGCTCCGACGCTCAACGCGATGCGGGTGCGCGGATCGGACGGAAGGGAATCGGCGAGTCGGGGCAGGTAGTCGCGCGTCGTGGAGCCGAGCAGAGCGGGCGAGGGGCGCTGCCCGGGCTGCCACCACATGGAGGGCGATTGCGCGATGACGCCATCGAACGCGCCGGGGTGGCGCAGCGCGGCCGCGATCGCCGTGACCCCGCCCATGCTTTGACCGGCGAAAATCGTGGGCCCAGTGGCACCCGTTTCGCGCCGGGCCCATGGCACGACGCCCTCAACGAGCTCGCTAATGAACGCCGGGTTTTCCCCCAGCGAGGCGAGGCGATCATTCTTATCGACGTTGCCCACGCCCACCACAGCCACCTCCCCGAGGGGGCCGCCCGCGCGCTCGAGGGCGCGGGGGACAAAGACGTCGCCGAGCCACCGCTCCGCGTCCGTGAGCAGCAGCAACGACCGCGCCGGGCGGGGAGGGACGTACAGGTGCACCGGTTTGCCACCGAGGTTGTCCCAGGCGCGTTTGCTGACGCTTCCGGAAAGCTCGGCGTCCGCAGCCTCCCATTCGGGCTGGGCCGGGGCATACGGGCCGGCCAGGATCGAGGTGTGCGCCGTACCGCTGGGGTTGAAGGGGTCAGCCTTCGTCGGCGGGGCGCCGAAGCCCGGGGGCGGAGTGTGGGTGGGAGCGGGGCCGGTGAATGTCGAAAAGCCGTAGCTTGCGCGCAGCGTGGGCGAAATGTTGAGCGTTAGCACCCACACGTCGGTGCCGGGGACGCGGTGCATGACCCCGCGGGGGAAGTTTGCCTTGTCCGTCAGCCGGTTAATGCGCAGGTGAACGCCCACACCGGCGGGCGCGCCGGGGACTCGGTAGATAAAGGTGACGTCGTTGGTCGCCGTGTTCCAGGCGGGCAGGTCCCCGGGGGCAAGTTCGTCGTAAAGCTGGGTGATCTCTTCGGGGCTCGCGCTCGTGAGGCGCTCGGGATTAATCACTGGCGAGGCGCTCGATCCACTGGTCGGCGGTGGGCAAGGTGACGAGGTCGAAGTAGTCCACGTCCTCGCCAGCGCTGCGCCACTTCTCGGCCAGGTTGACGATCCCGAGGGAGTCGAGGCCCTGGTCCTCCAGTGGGGCAGCAGGGTCAACGGCGTTGTCGTCGACGCCGAGGGCGCGCGCGATGTCGGTCAGGATGGCGGAACGGGTTAACGCCATGGGGAATGGTCCTTTCTAGCTGTGGAGTGCAGAGTGCTTGGTCAGTGCCGAGCGCAGTTCGCGGCGGCTGATCTTGCCCACGCCGGTGACGGGGAAAGCGTCGGTGACGATGGTTTCGTCGGGGATCTTGTAGGCGGCCACCCCGCGCTTCTTCAGGTGGATACGCACGTCCGCGTGGGTCAGCTCGCGTGCGGAGATGATGTAGGCGCAGGTCCGCTCGCCGAGGCGCTCGTCGGCGACAGCGACGACGGCGGCATCCATGATGTCCGGGTGCGTCACGAGGTGGTTTTCGACCTCCTCGGCCGAGACCTTCTCACCAGCGCGATTGATCTGATCCTTGGCGCGTCCCTCGACGACGAGGTGTCCCGACGGCAGTTGGCGCACGATGTCACCGGTTTTGTAGAAGCCGTCCTCGGTAAAGCTGGAGGCGTCCACGTTGTTGAGGTACCCGCGGATGGTGTATGGCCCGCGCGTGAACAGGTGCCCGGGGGCGCCGGCGGGGACGGGGCGGTTGGCGTCGTCAAGAATTGCGATCTCATCGGCCGGGCTGATGGGGCGGCCCTGCGTGGTGGCCACGATGTCGGCAGGGTCGTCGTCGCGCGTGTAATTGACCAGGCCCTCGGCCATCCCGAACACTTGCTGTAGGCGGCACCCGAAGACCTCGGGCACACGCCGCGCAGCGGCCTCCGGCAGCTTCGAGCCGCCCGCTTGGATGACTTTCAGACTCGACAGGTCGGCACCGATCGCATCTGCGTGCGCCAGCCACGTCATGAGCAGCGGCGGCACGACGGAGGTCATCGTCGCTTTTTCCTTGGCGACGAGCCCCAGCGCCGTCGAGGGGTCCGGCGTGCGCGAAAGGACGACGCTGCCGCCGGCCATCAACACGCCGAGGACGCCGGGGGAGCTCATGGTGAAGTTGTGGGACACGGGGAGGACCACGAGCATTCGGGTTGTCGTGTCTAGGTTGCAGATCTCCGCGCTGGCCCGCACGGAGTAGAGGTAGTCCGCGTGGGTGCGGGGGATGAGTTTGGGTACGCCCGTGGTGCCCCCGGACACCTGCAGGAACGCGACCGACGTCTCCGGGCGGGTGGGGTGCGGGACTGCAATGTCTGGCGCATCGTCCCAGCTGAATGGGGTGAACTCCGCGGGGTCCTCACCTGCGATGAAGACCTTGAGGTCAGGGTGAGCGACGCGCAGCTCGCGGGCAAGACCGCGGTGGTCGAATCCCATCCACGGACCCGTTGTGATGAAGGCCGACGCATCAGCGGACTGCGCGAAATGCGCGAGCTCCGCGTGGCGGTGGGCGGGAAGCGCGAACACCGGCAGAGCGCCGAGTTCGAAGATGGCAAAGACTGCGACGAGGTAATCGAGGATGTTGGGCAGCTGGATAATCACCCGGTCGCCTTCGCGCACGCCTGCGGCGAATAGGCGCGCGGCCGCGCGGGACGCCCGCTCGTGGAGCTCGCGGTACGTCCACGACTCGTAGCTGCCCGCGGCGGTAAAACCGGTCACGGCGGGAAGGGATGCGAACGAGCGCGCGGCGCGCGGCAGGAAGTCGGCGAACGCGTCGCGTGTCCAGTACCCCGCGCCGCGGTATCGCTGCTCGGCGTCAGCGGGGTAGGAGCGGTGGCCCGGATCGAAGACGTCTGGAGTAGTAAAGGAGGGCTCAAACACGCGAGTAAGCGTACACTAACAAAGGGTACGCTTACTTAGGGTCCCCCAACGTGGAGTGGGGGACGTGCTAGCTAAGGCGCTCGACCTGCGCGTACAGGTGAAGCTTTTCCGGCTTCGAGGCGCTGCGCAGCTCGATGCTAGTTGCGCCAGCCGGAGCTCCCTCGCTATCGCCCAGCGCCCACGCGGATACGCGCGCCGGAACGACGACCGGCTGATGGAACTCCACCGTGTACCGCAGCGGCCCACCCAGAGTGCCCTCCAGCAGGGAAAGCACGGAGGCGGCGGAGAACATCCCGTGCGCAATGACGCCCGGGAAGCCAAACGCCTTCGCGCCGAGCGTCGAGGTGTGAATCGGGTTGGCGTCGCCGGACGCCTTGACGTAGGCGCGGACATTGTCGCGGGTCCATGTCCACTGTGCGTTGGCCGCCACTTCAGGAACCTCTGGCCGGTCGAACGAACGGGCGTCGTCAAGACCGCGTGTGGTCACGCTGACTGGGGCGGACTTGGCAAACTTCGCGCCCTTGGACAGCATGGTCGCGCGCTGGGTCCACACCGGCTCGCTGTCGGATTCGCCCTCGACAAAGACGTCGGTGACGATGTCGACGAGCAGGCCCTTCCGGTGCGGGCGCAGGTTATCGGCGTGGATGCGGAACGTGAAGGTCTCGTCGACCCGTAGCGCGCGCTCCTGCTCGATGACGTTGGCCACGTGGACCGCACCCGTCGGGGCGAAGGGGAAGTCCGCGCGGCTCATCAGTTCCATCGTGACGGGGAAACCGATGACAAAGGGGTAGGTCGGCGGGAGCTCGTTGCCCAGGCGCAGGCCCGTTGCGCGCGTGTAGGAGGCGAGGTCGGCGGCACTGACGGTGACTCCGCGCACCTCGAGGCGCGAGGCCGGGTCCTTCTCCGCGACGTGCGTCGTGCCCACGACGGGGAGCATGCCCGCGATGATCTTGCGGGTCACCGAGCGCAGGTCGGGGATCGCGCCCAGGGTTTCGTACTTGAGGCTGTTTACGGTGCTCACGGCCCTACGCCCCCAGGATGCTCTGGCCGCACACGCGCAGCGTGTTGCCATTGACGGCGGTGGAGGCGCCGGCGGCGAAGAAGGCCACGGCCTCAGCGACGTCGATGGGGCGCCCGCCCTGCTGCATCGAGTTGATCCGGCGGCCGATCTCGCGGGGGCCGGTGGGCATTGCGGCGGTCATGTCGGTCTCGATGAAGCCGGGGGCGACGGCGTTGAGGTTGCCGCCGAGCTCAGCGACGGAGCCGGAGAGTGCGTCGACGAAGCCGATGATGCCGGCCTTCGTCGTGGCGTAGTTGGTTTGGCCGCGGTTGCCGGCGATGCCGGAGGTGGACGAAACACCGATGATGGCGGGCGTCTCGCCGAGCGCGCCGAGCTCGATGAGCTTTTCGGTAATCCGAACCGGGGCGACGAGGTTGATGGACTGCACCATGTTCCAGCGGGATTCGTCCATGTTGGCCAGAAGCTTGTCGCGGGTCACGCCGGCGTTGTGGACCGCCACGTCCACCTTTTGCTTGTAGCGCTCCTCGGCGTGGCGGGCGATCTGCTCGGCGGCGGTGGGGTCGGTGACGTCGAGCGGTAGGGCGGTGCCCTTCACCTTGTTCGCGGTCGCGGCCAGGCCCTCGCCGGCCTGCGGGATGTCGATGCAGATGACCTTGGCGCCGTCGCGGGCCAGAACCTCGGCGATGACGGCGCCGATGCCGCGAGCGGCGCCGGTGACCACTGCGAGGCGCCCGGCCAAAGGCTTCTCCCAGTCAGCGGGCGCCTCGGCCGCAGCCGCGGTGACGCGGATGACCTGGCCGTCGACGTAGGCAGACTTGCCGGACAGGCAGAAGCGCAGCGTGGACTCGACTCCCTGGAAGTTCTCGGAGCTAACGGCGGGGTCGACGTAGACGAGCTGCACGGTGGCGGCCTTGCGCATCTCCTTAGCCAGGGAACGGGTGAAACCCTCTAGCGCGCGGGCGGCGATGCGGGCGTCGGCGTCGTCGAGGAGCTCGGGCGTGGTGCCCACAACAACTAGGCGGGCGTTGTCCGCCACCTTGCGCAGCTGCGGGTGGAAGAACTCGTGGAGCTGGTTGAGCTGCTCGGGGGCCGTGATCCCGGTGGCGTCGAAGACGATGCCGGCGCGGGGGGTGTCGGCTTCAGCCTTGAGCAGCTTGTAGGGCCCCTCCAGGGCGGCGGTCAGCGCCTCGCTCAGGCGGCCTTTTCCGCCGACGACGACCGGGCCGTGCAGGAGGGGTTCGCCCTGCTTGTAGCGGCGCAGCGGGAAGCCCTGCGGCACACCGGCCTTAGCCGCAAGGGGGGAGTTGATGAGCTTTTCCAGGAGGCCCTGTTTGGACACGTGTTTCTCCTTAGCGTGGGGTTGTGAGACAGGTCTTGGACAACGTCTTAACGGACGAGACAAATCCCGTAGAATAGTGTTAACACTACGAATTTGTTTCGTTCGTGATGTAGCTTACGGTACAACGATAACTGTAATGTACGGTACACCGAGTATCCATCACTTCCGGTTATCCTCGGGTCCCCGCAGACCACCCATGACCTGCCCCAACAAGTAAGGAACGCGCACGTGAACCAGCCCCGCAAGGTCGCCGTCCTCGGCGGTAACCGCATCCCCTTCGCCCGCTCCAACAAAGAGTACGCAGACGCCTCCAACCAGGACATGCTCACCGCGGCCCTCGATGGCCTCGTCGCCCGCTACGGCCTGCAGGACGAGCGCCTCGGCTCCGTCGTGGGCGGCGCAGTGCTCAAGCACTCCCGCGACTTCAACCTCGTCCGCGAGTCCGTGCTCGGCTCCGCCCTCGCGCCCACGACGCCCGCGTTCGACCTGCAGCACGCCTGCGGCACGAGCCTGACCTCCGCGATCCAGGTCGCGGACGCAATCGCGCTGGGCCGTATCGAATCCGGCATCGGCTGCGGCTCCGACACCACATCCGACGCCCCTCTGGCGGTCAACGACGATCTGCGCAAGACCCTGATCAAGGCGTCCCAGGCGAAAAAGCCCCTCGACCAGGTGAAGCTGCTCGGCTCGGTGCGCCCCAGCCAGCTCGCCCCCGCCCAGCCGCGCAACGGCGAGCCCCGTACCGGGCTGTCCATGGGTGAGCACGCGGCGATCACCGCCCGCGAGTTCGAGATCTCCCGCGAGGCCCAGGACGAGCTCGCCGCGGCCTCCCACCAGAACCTGGCTAAGGCGTATGAGGAAGGCTTCTTCACCGACCTGATCACCCCGTACCTCGGCGTGCAGCGCGACACCAACCTGCGCCCCGACTCCACCGTCGAGAAGCTGGCGAAGCTCAAGCCCGTCTTCGGCAAGAAAGACGCCATCCAGCACGGCGGCACCGCGACCATGACCGCCGGTAACTCCACCCCGCTGACCGACGGCGCCGCCGCCGTCCTCCTCGGCTCCGAGGACTACGCGCAGGAGCGAGGCCTGGAGCCGCAGGCCTGGATCGTTGACTCTGAAATCGCCGCCGTCGACTTCGTCAACGGCCCCGACGGCCTTCTCATGGCGCCGACCTACGCCGTGCCGCGCCTGCTCGAGCGCAACGGCCTGACCCTGCAGGACTTCGACTTCTACGAGATCCACGAGGCCTTCGCCTCCCAGGTCCTGGCCACCCTCGCCGCGTGGGAGGACGGCGCCTACTGCCGCGACCGCCTCGGCCTGGATAAGCCGCTGGGCCCCATCGACCGCTCCAAGCTCAACGTCAAGGGCTCCTCCCTTGCAGCCGGGCACCCATTCGCCGCGACGGGCGCGCGCATCCTCGCCAGCGCCGCGAAGAACCTCGTGGACAACGGAGGAGGGCGCACCCTCATCTCCGTCTGCGCCGCAGGCGGCCAGGGCGTTGTGGCCATCATCGAGCGCTAAGCCTGTAACACACGCGTCAACCCCCGAAAGGAGACACTATGTCTACCCCCACCAAGGACACCACCGACACCACTTCCGCGGCCGTTACCACCGATGTCACGGACCACGTCGATGGCACTAAGGTCGACCAGAAGAAGGCCCAGGCGAAGCCGGAGAAGAACCAGCCGGCTGCCCTGCCGTCCATCCCGGACCACTCCGCCGTGGCGGACCTCGCGGATATTCTCGACGGCAACTACAAGGCGCGCAAGGAATCCGTCCGCCCGCTGCTGAACAACCCGGACCTGCTGCCCAAGATCGACGGCACGCTGGAGGAAATCCGCGAGAACAACCTGAAAAACGTCCAGGCCATCGCCGCCTCGGGCAACATTCAGGGGTCCTTCTCGCCGCTCAACGGCGGCGACGGCGAGGTCGCGGCGGGTGTGTCCTCCCTCGAGTTGATCGCGCAGATCAACGCCTCCGCCTGCATCAAGTCCGGCGTCCAGTTCGGCCTCTGGGGTGGCGCCGTCGACGCGCTCGGCACCGAGCGCCACATCAAGTTCGCGCAGGGGGCCATGGACCTGTCGATGCTGGGCTGCTTCGCCATGACCGAAATCGGCCACGGCTCCAACGTGCAGCAGATCGAGACCACTGCCACGTACGATCCTGAGACCCAGGAATTCGTGGTTAACTCGCCGACCCCGGGTTCCAAGAAGGCCTACATCGGCAACGCGGCGCGCGACGGCCGCTGGGCCGCTGTCTTCGCCCAGCTCTACACCCCGGACTCCGAGGAATCGAAGGGCGTGCACTGCATCATCGTGCGCATCCGGGAGGACGACGGATCCCCCGTCGAGGGCGTCACGTGCACCGACCACGGCCACAAGGGCGGATTGCTCGGCGTGGACAACGGCATGATCACCTTCGACAACGTCCGCGTCCCGCGCGAGAACCTGCTCAACCGCTTCGCCGACGTTACCGAAGACGGGACCTACACATCCCCGATCAAGTCCAAGAACCGCCGCTTCTTCACCATGCTGGGCACCCTCGTTCGCGGCCGCCTCGGCGTGGGCGCCTCGGCCGCCGGCGCCACCCGCGCCGGGCTGGCTATCGCCGTCAAATACGCCAACGTCCGCCGCCAGTTCGAGGCGGGCGACGAGGGCCAGGAATCCCGCCTGATCGATTACCGCGTGCACCGCCGCCGCCTGCTCATTCCGCTGGCGAAGTCCTACGCGCTGGCCGTGTTCCAGAACAAGCTGCTCGACCGCTACCAGGAGCAGACCAACGCGCAGATCAACGGCGATTGGAACCCCGCGCAGCCGAGCGACGAGCAGGACCGCGCCGACCGCGAGATGGAGTCGCTCGCCGCGATCTTCAAGGCGACGGCCTCCACGCACGCCAACGCCACCCTCCAGGAGTGCCGCGAGACCTGCGGCGGCGCCGGCTTCATGTCGGAGAACCTGCTGACGACGTTCCGTGCCGACGTGGACATCTTCACCACCTTCGAGGGCGACGACATCATCCTGCGCCAGTTCGTGGGCAAGAACCTGCTCACGGCCTACGGCAAGGAAGTCTCCGAGATGTCCCCCTTCGGCATGGCCCGCTTCGTGGCCGCGAACGTCGGCGACATCCTCACCCGCCGTTCCGGCATCGCCGCCAGCGTCCAGTCCCTCCAGGACCGAGTGACCGGCACGGATTCGCTTTTCGACGCCGAAACCCAGCTGCGAGTGGTCCAAACGCGCGAGGAGCAGGTGCTCAACTCCCTGGTCCGCCGCGTCCAGGTGGCCCGCAAGATGGAGCGTGCCGAGGCCGCGAAGGTCATCGACCGCGCCCAGGACCACCTGCTGGCGGCCGCGGTGGCCTACGGTGACCGCATGATGGTGCAGGCCATGATCGAGACGGAGCAGGAGCTGCCCGAAGGCTCCCCGGCACGCGCCGTTTTCGAGCAGGTCCGCCACCTGTTCGTGCTGGACACCATTACCACCTACGCCGACTGGTACCAGGAGCACAACGTTCTGCCGTCCGGCCGCCTCAAGGCGGCGAAGGCCGCGATCAACGACCTGGTGGATTCGCTCGGGCCCTGGTCCGAGGTGCTCGTTGACGCCTTCAAGATCCCGGAGGTCGTCCTCGACCGGCCGATGATGGTCAATGGCGGCACCGACCTGAGCTAGCCGCCCAGCACACACAGAAGCGCCCCGCCGCCGGTAACCGGCAGCGGGGCGCTTCGTTAAGCGGTGGGGGAGAAAACTAGCGCGTCACCACGGGGGTGTCCTGGGAGGGACCATACTTGTTCAGCAGGGTCGAGGCCTCCTGGGCGGTATCGCCCTGAGAGGTCTCCGCCAGGTGCAGCAGGTTCTCCGGCAGCTCGAGGCCGCGGTGCCTCATCGCCTCCACGTAGAGCTTGCCCGCGCGGTAGGAAGAGCGCACGAGCGGGCCCGACATGACCGCGCCGAAGCCCATCTCGTAGGCCGCGTCGCGGTACTCGATGAACTCCTCCGGCTTCACCCAGCGCTCGATCGGGTGGAACTGCGGGCCGGGGCGCAGGTACTGGGTGATGGTGATGATGTCGGTGCCGGCGTCGACGAGGTCCTGGAGCGCCTCGAGGACCTCCTCGCGGGTCTCACCCATACCGAGGATGAGGTTCGACTTGGTGATCAGCCCGAAGTCCCGCGCCTGGCGGATGACGTCCAGCGAGCGGTCGTAGCGGAACGCGGGCCGGATACGGCGGAAAATACGCGGCACCGTCTCGACGTTGTGGGCAAAAACCTCCGGGCGGGCCTCGAAGACCTCCTGGAGCAGGTCCGGCTTACCCGAGAAGTCCGGGGTGAGGTTCTCTACCCCCGTGTGCGGGTTCAGCTCGTGGATCTTGCGCACGACCTCGGCGTAGAGCCAGGCGCCCTCGTCCTCCAGGTCGTCGCGGGTGACGCCCGTGATGGTGGAGTAATTGAGGTTCATCTCGCGCACGGACTCGGCCACGCGCTGCGGCTCGCCGCGGTCGAGCGGCTCCGGCTTGGCGGAGTTGATCTGGCAGAAATCGCAGCGCCGAGAGCAGTTCGCGCCACCGATGAGGAAGGTTGCCTCGCGGGATTCCCAACACTCGTGGATATTGGGGCACCCCGCCTCTTGGCACACGGTGTGAAGGGAGGCTCCCTTCACACGCTTCTTCATGTCCTCGAACTCGGGACCGGTTTTTACCGCGTTGCGGATCCAGCGCGGCTTCTGCTCGATGGGGGTCTGGGCGTTACGCATCTCCACTCGGAGGAGCTTGCGGCCTTCTGGTGCAACAGTCACACTTCCACCGTAGCTGGCGTGTCAAGCAGAGTCGAGCACGCCGGGAAATCCCCCGACATCCCCTCATCCTCTAGACATCACTGCGCCGCAGGCCCTTGGAAGGATCGGGCGCAGACGCAAAGGTGTGGTCGGCAACGGCCAGCTCGCCGGCGAGGGCGCTGTCGAGGTGTTCGATAAGCGGCTTCTTGAGCTCGGAGGTGGGCACGTCGCGGCCGAGCTCCAGGCTCATCGTGGTCACGTCCGCGTCGTCGATCCCGCAGGCGATGATGTGGCCGTAGGCCTCCAAGGTGTTGTTGCAGTTCAGGGCCAGCCCGTGCATGGTGACTCCACGGGTGATGCGGATGCCCAGTGCAGCAATCTTGCGGTCGCGCGACGGGGCGGCCGGGTCGCTAGCCGGGGCAGTGGAGGGGACCCACACGCCCGAGCGGCCGTCGATACGCCCCGCGGCGGTCACTCCCGCCCCGCGCACGGTGGCGATGATGGCCTCCTCGAGGCGGCGGACGTAGTCGACCACGTCCACCGGCTCGGCGAGCCTGATGATGGGGTAGACCACGAGCTGCCCCTCGCCGTGCCACGTGATCCGCCCGCCGCGGTCGACCTGGACCACGGGGGAGCCGTCGTCAGGCATGTCCGAGGGCTGGGTACGCTTGCCGGCGGTGTAGGTGTAGGGGTGCTCGAGGACAAGGACGGTGTCACCGATCTCGTCGCGGCCGCGTTTGGCAGCCAGGTCGGCCTGCACCTGCCACGCCTCTTCATAGTCCACGAGCCCCACATCGCGCACGTCGAGCGGCGCTTGTGAGGCTCGGATGGAAAGGTCGGCGGGGAAGAACGGATCGCGTGGGGCAGTCATACCCCACACTTTAGTCCGTTCTTAGAGGCCGTTCTGCTCGGCGTACTCGGCCGCGGTCAGCAGCGGGCCAACCTCGCTGACCTCGACCTCGAAGAGCCAGCCTTCGCCGTAGGGATCGTTGTTGATGACCTCGAAGTTGCCGTCGATCGCTTCGTTGACGGCGGTCACGGTGCCGGATACCGGCGCGTAGAGGTCGGAGACCGACTTGGTGGACTCGATCTCACCGCAGGTCTCGCCCACGGTGATCTCGTCGCCGACCTGCGGCAGGTCGGCGAAGACGACCTCACCGAGGCGCTCGGCGGCGACGTCGGTGATGCCGATGCGGACGGTCGAGCCCACTGCGGCGTCGGCGGTGGAGTTGATCCACTCGTGGTCCTCGGTGTAGGAGAAGTCCTCGTTCAGTGCCATGGCTTAGGCATCCTTTCGTGTGTAGAAGGGGGTCTCACTGATAGTAAACGGATAGCGGCGTCCGCGGATGTCAATTTCGACGTCAGTTCCCACCTCGGCGCGATCCGGCGCCAGGTGGGCCAGTGCGATGGGGTATCCGAGGGTGGGCGAAGGCTGGCCGGAGGTGACCACGCCGATCTTCTCCTCGCCGAGGTAGACCTCGGCGCCCTCGCGCGCAGCGCGGCGCTCGGAGGAGGTCAGGCCAGCGATGACCACGGAGGCCTCGCGCCCGGTGAGGGCGTCCTTGCCCACGAAGTCGGCCTCCTTCTTGGCGAAGGCGCGCCCCATCCCAGCCTCCACCGGCGTGATGTCGGTGGTCAGCTCCTGGCCGTAGAGCGGCATGGCTGCCTCGAGGCGTAGAGAGTCGCGGGAGGCGAGACCACAGGGCGTGCCGGCGCCCACGACGGCGTCCCACACCGTCGGGGTGTCGGCGAAGCTGGCGTAGAGCTCGAAGCCGTCCTCACCGGTGTAGCCGGTGCGGGCGACGATGACGTCGACGCCGTTGAGCTTCATCTCAGCCGCCGAGTAGTAGGACAGGTCGGCGGGGGAGGCGTCGAGAAGCGGCTCGATGACCTCGAGTGCCCGCGGGCCCTGGACTGCGACCATGCCGATCTCGACGCTGCGGTTGCGCAGCTCGACATCGAAGTTCTCCGCGCGCGCCTGGAAGGCGAGCCACACGGTTTCGGTGTTGGCGGCATTGGGGACGACCAGGAAGCGGTTGTCCTCCAGGCGGTAGGAGATCAGGTCGTCGAGGATGCCGCCTTCCTCGTTGACGATCATGGAGTACTTCGCCTTGCCGACCTTCAGCTTCGAGATCGAGGAGATCAGCGTGTAGTCGAGGAACGCGCCGGCGTCCGGGCCGGTGACCTCGATCTCGCCCATGTGGGACAGATCGAAGATGCCGACGTCGTTGCGCACCGCGCGGTGCTCCTCGAGCTCGGAGCCGTACTTCAGAGGCATGGTCCAGCCACCGAAATCGGTGAAGGAGGCGCCGAGCTTCTCGTGTGCTGCGTGCAGGGGTGTTTCTGGCATGTGGGTTCCTTTACTTCTTGTTTTCTTCGCTGACGGTGACGTCGACTTCCTCGACGGGCTCCGGCTCGATGTCGAAGGCCTCCGGCGGAGGGCAGGAGCAGACCAGGTTGCGGTCGCCGTAAGCCTCGTCGATGCGGCGCACCGGCGGGAAGTACTTGCGGTGGATCAGCCCCTCGACCGGGTAGGCGGCCTGCTCGCGGCTGAACTCGTACGGCCACTCCGAGCGGGAGACGCTCAGCGCGGTGTACGGCGCGTTGTGCACGACGGACTTTTCGTACTCGATCTTTCCGTCGATGATCTCCTGCGCCTCGGCATGGATGGCGCGCATCGCCTCGACGAAGCGCTTGAGTTCCGCCAAGTCCTCGGACTCGGTCGGCTCGACCATGAGGGTGCCGGCCACGGGGAAGGCGAGGGTCGGCGCGTGGAAGCCGTAGTCGACGAGCCGCTTCGCGACGTCCGTCGCCGTCACCCCGGACTCCTTGGCGATGCCGTTGAGGTCGAGAATGCACTCGTGACCAACGAGGCCGTTGTCCCCGGTGTAGAGGACCGGGAAGGAGTCACGCAGCTCGTGGGCGAGGTAGTTCGCGCTGAGCACGGCGTGTTCGGTGGCGCTCTTTTGGCCCTCCGCACCGCTCATCGCGAGGTAGGACCAGGAGATCGGCAGTACACCGGCGGAGCCGTAGGTTGTCGAGGAAATGGGAACGCCCTCGCCCGTCGGGATCTCCGCCCCGGCCTCCTCGCGAGAGACCTGCGGGTCCGCGGGCAGGAAGGGCACGAGGTGCTCGGCGACGCCGATCGGGCCGACGCCCGGGCCACCGCCGCCGTGGGGGATGGTGAACGTCTTGTGCAGGTTCAGGTGGCTGACGTCGCCACCGAAATCACCCGGGCGGGCGATGCCGGCCAGCGCGTTCATGTTTGCGCCGTCGATGTAGACCTGCCCGCCGGCGGCGTGCACCTTGTCCGCAACCGTCTGCACGGTGTCCTCGTACACGCCGTGCGTGGAGGGGTAGGTGAGCATGATCGCCGCGACGTGGTCGCCGTGCTTCTCCAGCTTCGCGTCGAGGTCCTCGATGTCGATGGAGCCGTCGGGCGCGGTCTTGACCACGGCGACGCGGAGGTTGGCCAGCGTCGCGGACGCCGCGTTGGTGCCGTGCGCGGAGGCGGGGATGAGGCAGATGTCGCGCTCGTTGTCGCCGTTGGCGACGTGGTAGCGGCGGATCGCCAGCAGCCCGGCGAGCTCGCCCGTGGCGCCGGAGTTGGGCTGGACGGACACGGCGGCGTAGCCGGTGAGCTCGACGAGCCAGTCGGTGAGCTCGCCGATGAGCTCGAGCCAGCCCTCCGCGTACTCGTCCGGGGTGAACGGGTGCACGTTGGCAAAGCCCGGCCACGTGATGGCCTCGAGGCCCGCGGTGGGGTTGAGCTTCATCGTGCACGACCCCAGCGGGATCATGGTGCGGTCCAGCGCGAGGTCCTTGTCGCCCAGCTCGCGGATGTAGCGCATCATTTGGGTTTCGGAGTGGATGGTGTTGAACACCTCGTGGGTGAGGAACTCCGTCTCGCGGACGAGCGCCTCGGGCAGTCGTGCGGAGGCCTCGGAGGAGACCTCGCCGCCGAAGGCGCGGGCGAGCACCTCGAGGTCCTCGTCCGAGGTGTCCTCGCCGAAGCTCACCACGACCTTGTCGGAGCCGATGGAGCGCACGAGGTATCCCTGCTCAGCGAGGGAGTTCTTGATCTCGGTGGCGCGGTCCGGGACCTCGACGGTGACTGTGTCGAAGAACTTGTCGTGGACGACGGTGCCCTCGGAGACCGCGTCCGCGAAGCGGCTCGCGCGGTCGTGGACGGCGCGGGCGATCTCCTTCAGCCCTTCGGGGCCGTGGTAGACGGCGTACATAGAGGCGGTGACCGCGAGAAGCGCCTGGGCGGTGCAGATGTTGGAGGTCGCGCGCTCGCGGCGGATGTGCTGCTCGCGAGTCTGCAGCGCCAGCCTGTAGGCGGGGTAGCCCTCTGCATCGACGGAGACGCCGACGAGGCGGCCCGGCAGCTGGCGCTTGAGCTTGTCGGCCACCGCCATGTAGGCGGCGTGCGGGCCGCCGTAGAACAGCGGTACGCCGAAGCGCTGGGTGGTGCCCACCGCGATGTCGGCGCCGAGGGCGCCGGGCGCCTCGAGGAGAGTCAGCGCGAGGATGTCGGAGTCGACGGCGACCAGGCCGCCGCGCTCGTGGATGGCCTCGATGACGGGGCGCGGGTCAGTGATGTCGCCCTCGGTGCCCGGGTACGCCAGCACGGCGCCGACGAGGTCCTCGCCGACGACGCCGTCGGCGAGGTTGACCACCTCGACCTCGAGGTCGATGGCGCGGGCGCGCTCCGCCGCGACGGCAATGACCTGGGGGTGGAGTCGGGCGTCGAGAAGCACGCGGCGGCCCTTGCGCACGGCGCGCGACATGAGGCCGACGGCCTCGGCGGTGGCGGAGGCTTCGTCGAGAAGCGAGGCGTTGGCCACGTCAAGCCCCGTCAGGTCCTGGACCATGGTCTGGAAGTTGAGCAGCGCCTCGAGGCGGCCCTGGGAGATCTCGGGCTGGTACGGGGTGTACGCGGTGTACCAGCCGGCGTCCTCGACGACACCGCGGCGGATGACGGGCGGGGTGAGTGTGGAGGAGAAGCCCTGGCCGTAGAAGGCCTTGAGGACGGTGTTCTTGCCCGCCAGCTCACGCAGACGGTTCTGTGCCTCGGCCTCGCTGAGCGGGGCCGGCAGCGAGATCGGCTTCGTGGCCTTGATCCCGGGAGGCATTGCAGCATCGACCAGCGCCTCCAGACTGTCGTATCCCAGAGTCGAGAGCATCTCCTGTTGCTCGTCGGCGTCGGGGCCGATGTGTCGGGAAATGTAATCCAAGACGTACTCCTTGCGTCGCGGGGGTGGATTCACATTCCAGTGTATCGGCCCGCCGGACATCGCGGCGCAAAAAAGGTGACCCGGCAGCGTTTGCTGCCGGGTCACCTCATGAGGCGGGGAAATCGCCTACAGGTCGAGGTCCGATTCGAAGTCGCCTGCCTCGATGCGGTCCTTGATGGTGGACACGAAGCGTCCTGCGTCCGCGCCGTCGACCAGCTGGTGGTCGTAGGTGAACGGCAGGTAGCACATCTGGCGGATCGCGATGGAGTCGATGCCGTCCTCGGTGACGATGACGGGGCGCTTCTCAATCGCGGCCGTGCCAAGGATACCGGCCTGCGGCGGGGTGAGGATCGGGGTGTCCAGCAGAGCGCCCTCGGAGCCGATGTTGGTGACCGTGAAGGTTGCGCCGGCGATGTCGTCCGGGCGCAGCTTCTTGTTGCGTGCGCGGTCGGCCAGGTCCGCGATGGCCTTGGCGATCTCGGCCAGGTTGAGCTCCTGCGCCTTCTTGATCACCGGGACGAGCAGGCCCTGCGGCGTGTCCACGGCAATTCCGATGTTCACGTCGGAGTGGTACGTGATCTCCTTTTCCTCCGCGTTGAAGGAGGCGTTGACGTTCGGGTGGGAAACGAGCGCCTCGGCCGCCGCCTTGACGAAGAAGGCCAGGTAGGTGATGTTGACCTGGTGCTTCTCCTGGAAGCGCGGCTTGACCTTCTTGCGCAGCTCGGCGACCCGGGTGACGTCGACTTCCTGGACGTGCGTCAGCTGCGCGGTGGTGCGCAGCGAGTCGACCATCGTGGAGGCCGTGATCTCGCGGATGCGGGTCACCTTCTTGGTGGTGCCGATCAGATCTTCCTTCGAGGGGTCGACCGACTTGGTGGACCAGTTGGCGCGCGGGCCCTTCTCCTCCGGCTGGGAGGAGGACGCCTCCTGCGTGGAGCCCGACTCAGAGGATCCGCCCTCGGCCGCGGCGAGCACGTCCTGCTTGCGAATGCGACCGCCCACGCCGGTGCCCTCAATCGCGTTGAGGTCCACCCCGTGCTTCTCCGCCAGCTTGCGCACGAGCGGGGTCACATAGGGGACCTTCTCGTCGCTGCCGGACTTCTTTTCGTCCTGCTTGTCCTCCGCGTCCTTCTTCTCCGCAGGCTCCTTCTTCTCAGGTTCCTTGGCCGCGTCCTTGTCGGCCTCGGACTTCTCGGCCTCAGACTCCTCCGGCTCGTCCTGCTTGGGGCTGTCCGATTCCTCGGCCTCCTCGGCATCTCCAACACGGGCGATGACGGCGCCGACCTCGACGGTGTCGTCCTCTTCCGCGAGGATTTCAAGGACCGTACCGGCGACCGGGGAGGGGATCTCGGTGTCGACCTTGTCGGTGGAGACCTCGAGCAGGGGCTCGTCGACCTCGACGAGGTCGCCGACGGACTTCAGCCAGGTAGTGATGGTGCCCTCGGTGACGGACTCGCCGAGCTCGGGCATCTCGACGTCGGTGGAGGCGCCGGCGGACTTCTTCTTCGGCTCCGGCCTGGCTTCCTTGGTCTCCTCGGACTTGTCCTCCGACTCCTTATTTTCCGACTCCTTGTTTTCCGAATCATTGTCGGCGGTCTCCTCGGCCGCCGGCTCCTCGGACGCGTCCGACTCCTCCGCAGCGTCGGCATCTCCAACGCGGGCGATGACGGCGCCGACCTCGACGGTGTCGTCCTCTTCCGCGAGGATTTCAACGAGTGTGCCGGCAACGGGGGAGGGGATCTCGGTGTCGACCTTGTCGGTGGAGACCTCGAGCAGGGGCTCGTCGACCTCGACGGTGTCGCCGACGGACTTCAGCCAGGTGGTGATGGTGCCTTCAGTAACGGATTCGCCGAGCTCGGGCATCTCGACGTCGGTGGCGGAGCCGCTCGATTTCTTCTTCGGCTCGCTCTCGGACTCGTCATCCTTGTCCTCGGCTGCGGATTCTTCGTCGTCCCCGGCAGTATCCTCTGCGGAATCTGCGTCAGAATCGTCGCCGGACGCCTCGGCCTCTTCGCCCTCCTCACCGATGATCGCGATGACCTCGCCGACGTCGACCGTGTCGTCTTCCTCGGCCTTAATCTCCAGGAGAACGCCGGAAACCGGGGAGGGGATCTCGGTGTCGACCTTGTCGGTGGAGACCTCGAGCAGTGGCTCGTCGGCCTCAACGGTATCGCCGACGGACTTCAGCCACGTGGTAATGGTGCCTTCTGTGACCGATTCGCCCAGCTCGGGCATCTCTACGGAGTGAGCCATGTCTTTCTTGTCTCCTCGGTTTGTTTTCACGGGTTCATTTCCAAGCGGAAGCTACAAGGCCTTAGAGTACCCGCTAACCCCGGGTCGTGTTGAGGGCGGGGCGCAGACACCTCGCGGGAAGCGAACCCGCAGGAAGTCAACCGGGTTGTCGGGGCTCCGGGGAAGCGCGTTCCGTATGATGAGCGAGGTGTTCAACCTTTTCGGCAACCGCAAGAACTCCTCCTCGCTGAAACCTCCGCGCGCCCCCGGGGACACGATCCGCAGCGACGATGCCGCTTACCTGAAGCAGTGGGTCGAGGGAAGGGTGTTCGTCGAGGGCTTTGTCGAGCCCGAAACGGTGGTCAACGAGATGTCGGTAGTCCTCGTCGATGAAAACGGCGAGTTCACGAGGCGCCGCATCGGCGGGCCCAAGGGAATCGACGCCGTGGCCAAGCTGCTGGGCATTTCGCTTTACGACGTCGAGGAGACCGGTTACCCCGAGAGAATGCGCAAGCGGATGGAGCGAGACCGTATCCTCCGCAGGCGGGCCGAGCAGAAGAAGCGCCGCGCCCGTTTCGAGCGCGGCGAGAACCCCTACGGCTGACTCAGCGGATTAAGCTAGCGCGACAGCTCCGTCAGCGTCTCCACGATGGTGCGCACCGGGGCGCCGGTAGCCCGCTTCGGGGTGTAACCCCACGCGGAGCCGGAGTTCCAGGCGGGGCCGGCGACGTCGATGTGGGCCCACTGCGTTCCCTCCGCGACGAAGCGGGACAGGTAGAGGCCTGCGAAGAGCATGCCGCCATCCCGGGAGTCGCTGATGTTGCGGATGTCCGCGACGGGCGATTTCAGCTGTTCTTCGTGCTCCTCCAGCAGTGGCATCGCCCATCCTGCTTCGCCGACGCCGCGGCCGATTTCGGCGACGCGGTCACGGAAGCCCTCCGACCCCATGACGCCGGCGGTGCGCGCGCCGAGGGCGACCATTTGGGCACCGGTCAGTGTGGCGGTGTCGATGAGGTAATCGGGGGCGTCCTCGCTGGCGCGGGCGATGGCGTCGGCAAGCACGAGGCGCCCTTCCGCGTCGGTGTTGAGAACCTCCGAGGTAATGCCACCGTAGTGGGTGATGACGTCGCCCGGACGTGTGGCGGTGCCAGACGGCATGTTCTCGGCGAGCGGAAGCCAGGCGTCGATACGCAGCGGAACCTCGAGGCGCGCGGCGGCGCTGATCGCGCCCACGATGGCCGCCGAGCCGCCCATATCAGAGATCATGTCCCACATCTTCGCGGCCGGCTTCAACGAGATTCCGCCGGTGTCGAAGGTGATGCCCTTGCCCACCAAGGCCACGGAGGTCTCCGCCTGCGCCGGGTGCCACGACAGGTGCACGAGGCGCGGTGGGCGCGCAGAGCCCGTGCCCACCGCGAGGAGGCCGCCGAAGCCCTTCTCGGCGAGGTGCCCCTCGTCGAAGACCTCGACGTCGAGCCCGCTCTGGTTCGCAACCTCAGAAATGATTCCGGCGTAGCTCTCCGGGTACAGCACGTTCGACGGGGTGTTGACCAGGTCGCGGGTCAGCAGCGTGGACTCGGCGACCACGACGGCCCGGTCGAACTCCGCGCGCGAGGATTCCTCGCCCACGACGTCGATGTGGGGCGGCTGCGCCTCCGCCTCGGTACGCGTCTTCTGCCCGGTGAAGGTGTAACCGCCCAAAAGCAGGCCCTCCACGATGGGGCGGAGGCCGAACTCTGTGGTGATGGTGGCGCGCTCGACGCCCTTGAGGCCGCGGGCAAGCGAACCCGCCGCGCGACGGACAATGTCCGCCTCGATGTCCTCCGAGTCGCCGAGACCGAAGGCGATGGCGAGGCGCCCCTCGTGGGCGACGCGCGTGACCTCGCCGAGTGCGCCAGTTGCGCCGACTGTTTCGAAAGCCTCCAGCAGCCCGGTGGATCCGAGCGCGGTGACGGGAAGCTCTAGGCCGTCATCGCCCTTGGACACCGGGATCAGCACGGCCCCGGGGTCGGAGGCCGCGGCGGTGACGAACTGGAGGTCGACCGTCTCACCGCGGGCGGGCAAAGACAGGTCGAAGGGGGTGGCACTCACGGATGAACTCACGCCTTTCCTTGTTAGGGGACACATAGTTCCTCCCACGCTACCCTGCGCCGCCGCACGCGGGCACGTTCAAGTTTGGGACCCTTATCCCACGATCCGGGCGAGGAGTATTGTTACCGCCATGACCTCGCCACAGTTTTCTTTGACCCGAACCTCCACCCCGCGCACTCCCGAGCAGCGCGAGGAGATCCTAGCCAACCCGGCCTTCGGCCAGGAGTTCACCGACCACATGGTCTCGATCGACTGGGATGCAGAAAATGGGTGGCACAACGCGCAGGTGAGGCCCTACCAGCCCATTACGCTCGACCCCGCCACCAACGTCTTGCACTACGGGCAGGCCATCTTCGAGGGGCTGAAGGCATACCGCCACGCCGACGGTTCCATTTCGACCTTCCGCCCCGAAAGCAACGCGCGGCGCATGCGCGACTCCGCGCAGCGCCTGGCCATGCCCGAGCTGCCGGAGGAACTCTTCGTCGAGTCGCTGCGCCAGCTGGTGGACGTGGAGCGCGACTGGGTCCCCGCCGCCGGGGGAGAGGCCTCGCTGTACCTGCGGCCCTTCATGATCGGCACGGAAAAGACCCTCGGCGTCAAGCCGTCTAGCACGTACACCTACTACGTCATCGCGTCCCCCGCCGGGGCCTACTTCTCGGGCGGGGTCAGCCCGGTCAGTGTGTGGATCTCCGAGGACTATGTCCGCGCCGCACCTGGCGGCACCGGTGCCGCGAAGTTCGCCGGCAACTACGCAGCTTCCCTTCTTGCTCAGGCGCAGGCGCAGGAGAAGGGCTGCGACCAAGTGGTCTGGCTCGACGCCATCGAGCGCACGTACATCGAGGAGATGGGCGGGATGAACCTCATGTTCATCCAGGGCAGCGGCTCGGACGCCACCGTGATCACCCCTTCGCTCTCCGGCTCCCTGCTGCCGGGGATCACCCGCGACTCGCTTCTGCAGGTCGCACGCGACTTGGGCTACGAAGCTCACGAGCGCCCCATCACCGTCAGCGAGTGGCGCGAGGGCGTCGCCTCCGGCGAGATCACGGAAACGCTTGCCTGCGGGACGGCGGCCGTGGTGACGCCCGTCGGCCGCGTGCTGAGCAGGGACGGGGAGTTCACCGTGAACAACAACGAGCCCGGTGAGGTGACCATGCAGCTTCGCGAGCGCCTGCGCGCGATCCAGCAGGGCGAGGCCGAGGACACCCACGGGTGGAACACAACGCTCGTGGAGGCCTAAGGCCCGGCCAACCCCTTAGGCGCCCAGCGTGGCGACCTCTTCGCCGACCATCTCGGCGGCGGCGTTGACGACGGGCAGTGCGAGAAGCGCCCCGGCCGCCTGCCCGGTGGCCACGTCGAGGGAGAGGATTGGGTTGAGCCCGAGGGCCTTATGGCAGGCGCGGTGGCTCGGTTCGCCGCTGAGCTGCGCCGCTACCAGCCACTCCCGGGTGCCGGGGGCGAGGCGCTCGGCGACGTAGGCCGCCATGGTGACGTAGGGGCCGTCGAGAAGCAGCGGGGTGCGGCGCACCGCCGACTGGGCGATGAGCCCCACCAAGCCCACGAAGTCGGGGGAGGAGATCGCCGTGAGCACGCCCGCGACGTCGTGGCGGAACCGGCGGACGCGGAACATGGCGTCGCGCACCGCGGCGGTTTTGACCTTCCACACTTCGTCGTTGATGCCGCTGCCGCGGCCGACGGCGAGCACCGGCTCCGTTCGGGTGAACACACCGTACAGGGCCGCCGAGACCGTTGTGCTGCCCACGCCGATCTCGCCGGGGAGGATGAGGTCAGCGCCGGAATCGACGGCGTTGTCGGCGAGATCCCGGCCGCGCGCCAGCGCGGCGGCGAAGGCCTCCGGCGTCATGGCGTCTTCGACGTCGATGGATCCGCACGGGCGGGCGAGCCAGTCGTCGACAAGCGTGATGGAGCAGTTCGCGGCGCGCGCCGCGACGTTCGCGGGGCCTGCCCCGGAAGAAATTTCCTCAGCCTGGGCGGCGACTGATTCCGGCGAGTGTGCGGAGACCCCGCGGGCGGCGATGCCGTGATTGGCCGCCACGATGAGGGCGTGGGGGCGGCGGAAGGGGGACGGCGCGTCGGAGCCTTGGCAGGCGGCGACCCACGCGCCGAGCTCTCCGAGCCGACCGAGCGCCCTGCCGCGCACCGTGGTACGCAGCAGGGCGGTGACGCGCGCCGAAACGGCGCCGTTGGGGGAATCAACGGGGGAGAAGAACTCGGTCACCGATTGGCCCTTTCCACGTGACGGTAATAGTTCGGTGCTGCCTGGGGCGCCGCCTTAGATGGCGTCCCCGATGGCAACGCGCGGCTTGGGGGAGCGCCAGTTGCGCGGCTGGGTAGCCCGGGAAAAGGCGTAGAGCCCCAAGCCGAAGCCGGTCTCCGTCGTATTGGGGAAGCGCTCACGCGCCGCCCGGTTCGCCCGCACGCCGATAGTGATGCCTTCGGCGAAGATGGCGATGATGAAGAACATGGTCACCAAAGAAAGTACGGCGGAGGCGCGGGGGAAGACGGTGGACAGAAGCAGGATGAGCAGCATGACCAGGGTGGCTGGCATGACGTAGTTGTTGGCAAAGCGGCGGGCGTCCACCCAGTCGCGCGTAAAGCGGCGGACCTCGCCCTTATCGCGCTCCAAAAGGTAGCGCTCGTCTCCGGCGTCGATACGCGATTGCACCTGCCTGTTGGCCGCTCGAGCCTCCTCGCGGCGCTTGCGCTTGTAGGCCTTCCACTCCTCCTTGGGCAGGCTCTGTTTCAGTTCCTTCTCGCGCTGGCGCCGCTGGGCGGGGGTGAGCGCGTCGGGGTCGCGGCGCACACCGCGCTTGATCTCTTGCTCCTGCCGCGTGGGGGTGGGGCGGCCCTTCGGTGGGGTGTAGCCCTTCGGAAGCACCGGGGCGGGTTCCTCAACCGGTTGCTCGACGGGCGCCGCCTCGGCAGGGCCTGTGGACGCATCAGTTTTCTTCCACGGAAGTTTCACGCCCCCAAGGCTACAAGCTGCCCCGTGCGCGGCGGGAATACGGGTGCGGGCGGGAACGTTGCACCCTACAGCGCGGCGGGCCGTCGACCTCCTCCCGCGGGAGGAGTAGTCTTTACGTATACGGAAAAGCACACGGCCATATCGCCGCTGATACGTTGGCCCTGGTTCCCAGCGGCCCCATTCGTAGGCAAGGAGTTTTTATGACTGCACCGACTTCCGCAACTGGCGTGACGCTCACTGACGCCGCCGCCGCAAAGGCGAAGGCCCTGCTGGACCAGGAGGGCGCGACCGATCTCTCGCTGCGTATCGCAGTGCAGCCCGGTGGCTGCGCCGGTCTGCGCTACCAGCTCTACTTCGACGACCGCGAGCTCGACGGAGACAAGGTCGACGAGTTCGGCGGGGTGCGCCTTGTTGTGGACAAGATGAGCGTGCCCTACCTCATGGGCGCGACGATCGACTTCGCGGACACAATCCAGCAGCAGGGCTTCACCATCGACAACCCGAACGCGGGTGGCTCCTGCGCCTGCGGCGACTCGTTCAACTAAGGTCCGCTGCCGCGTCCTGACGAGAACACCCCCGCCGCGCCACGGAGGCGCAGCGGGGGTGTCGCATGTGTGGGTGCCCCGGCTAGAGCTTGACCGGGTAGTCCCGGCGCTCGATGCGGGGGTCGATGCGCTCTTCCACGAAGATGCCGTGCCACACCATAAACGCGAGCACCGTCCACAGACGCCGTGAGTGATCGCTGGAGCCCTCGCGGTGCTCCTGGAGCATCTTCAGCACCTCTTTCTTGTTGAAGATGTCGCCCGTCTCGGACTCGTTGATCGTGTCCCGGGCCCACCCGTGGAGCTCGTCGCCGGCGAGCCAGTGGCGCATCGGGACGGGGAAGCCGAGCTTCTTCCGGTTCAACACGTGGGCTGGGACGATCTTCTCCATGGCCTTGCGCAGGGCGTACTTGGTGGTGCCGTGGGCGATCTTGAGCTCCGTCGGGATGGTCTGCGCGACCTCGAAGACCTCCTTGTCCAGGAAAGGCACGCGCAGCTCGAGGGAGTTCGCCATGTTCATCTTGTCCGCCTTGACCAGGATGTCGCCGCGCATCCAGGTGAACAGGTCCAGGTTCTGCATTCGGGCCACCGGGTCCATGTGGGTCGAGGCGGCGTAGATCGGCGCGGTGACCTCGCGGTGGTCCCATTCTCGCTTCGCCCACGGCAGGACGCGCTGGAGCTGCTCGAAGTTGAACGAGCGGGCGTTGCCGTAGTAGCGCTCCTCCATCGGGGTGGTGCCGCGCCCGAGCAGGCTCTTGCCCTTCATTCCCTCGGGCAGGACGCGGCTGAGCCTGTTGAGCCCCTTGGCCAGCGGGGCGGGCAGTTTCTCGAAGGGAGCGAGCGAGAGCGGCTCCTTATAAATGGTGTAGCCGCCGAACAGCTCGTCGGCCCCCTCGCCGGAGAGCACGACCTTGACGTGCTTGCGCGCTTCCTGGGCGACGAAGTACAGCGGCACGAGCGAGGGGTCGGCTACGGGGTCGTCGAGGTACCACATGATCTTCGGGATTGCCTCGGCGTACTCCTCCGGGGAGACGATCTTCACGATGTGCTCGACCCCGATCGCCTCCGCCGACTCGGCGGCCACGTCGACCTCCGAATACCCCTCCCGCTCGAAGCCGGTGGTGAAGGTCAAGAGATTGGGGTTGTGGCGCTTGGCGAGCGCAGCGATGGCCGTGGAATCAATCCCGCCCGAAAGGAAGGAGCCCACGGTGACGTCCGCGCGCATGTGCTTTTCGACGGAATCCTCGAGCGCCCCGGCAATCTTCGCGTAGAGCTCCTCCTCCCGGTCCGCGGGGACCGCGGCGGTGCGGAAGTGCGGGGTGAAGTAGCGCTCGGAGGTGACCTCCCCGCCGGGGGAGAGCGTGACCGTGGAGCCGGACTCGACGCGGCGGATCTCAGCGTGCAGGCTCTCCGGCTCGGGGACGTACTGCAGGTCGACGTAGTGCTCGATCGCGCGGTGGTCAAGGTCCAGCCCGAGACCGATGTGGGGCGCCATCTCCAGGATGGACTTCTTCTCGGAGGCAAACACGGTGCCTGCCGTCGTGGTGGCGTAGTAGAGGGGTTTGATGCCGAAGGGGTCGCGCGCGGCAAACATGGTCCGCGTCTCGGTGTCCCAGATGACGAAGCCGAACATGCCGCGCAGGTGGTTGACCACGTCGGCGCCCCAGTGGTGGTAGCCGACGAGGATCGGTTCGCCGTCCCCGCTGGTGGTGAAGGTGTAGCCGGCGCCGGCAAGCTCTTCGCGTAGCTCGACGTAGTTGTAAATCTCTCCGTTGAAGGTCAGCGCGTAGCGCTGCGGGTTATCCTCCGGACCCCAGCGCAGGGGTTGGTGGGAGTGCTCGATGTCGATGATCGCCAGCCGGTTAAACCCAAAGACGGCGTCGTTGTCGTTCCAGGTTCCGGCGGCATCTGGGCCGCGGTGGTACATGCAGGGCAGCGCCTTTTCGACGGCAGCGACGTAGTCGGAGCCGTCACCGGACGCGGCGAGCATCGCGAGAAGACCGCACATTGTTGAAAAACCTCTCCTCTTATAAAGGGCGCGGGTGATTCCTTAAACAATAGGGTTCTCAACACGCTGCCCGCGAACCGGACACCGGCGTTTCCTTTCCACCTTTAGCCGGTCCCCGAAAGGGGGCCAACTTTAGAATGACCAGAGGGTAGCCGCTATGTGATGTGCCTTACGTTGCGCTTGCGGCACCGGCATAAACCGCAGGGAAGTCCCCGCTGAACGCCCCGGGGGCGTCGATACGCCCCCGCGCGTTTCTCGCGCGTCAATGGAGGCGGAGAGGAATTCCGACGTGGCGGGTTGAATGAACTATTCTGACGGAGGAGGAATGTTCCTGCCACGAGTATGGGCATTCGATGGTTTTTAGGTGTGGACAGGAAGGCAGACACACGTGGACAAGGTGAACAACCGCAGCTTTGCCAAAAAGGCCGGCGCCGCGGGCGCACTGTTGCTCGGGGGCCTTACCCTCTCGGGCTGTGAGGTCGCCCCGCCGGACGCCCTGGCGCGCGTGCTGGACATGGGCTGGCCTAACCCGGTGACCCCGGAAGGTACCCAGGTGTACAACTTCTGGGTGTGGGTCTGGCTGGTTGCCTGGATCGTCGGCATCATCATGTGGGTGCTGTTCCTGGTTGCCATCTTCAAGTGGAACGCCAAGGCGCAGGCGAAGAAGACCAACGACGAATTCCCGAAGCAGCTGCAGTACAACGTGCCGCTCGAGTTGGTGCTCACCATCATCCCGATCGTTATCGTCTTCGTCCTCTTTTTCTTCACTGTGCAGGCGCAGACCGCGGTCACAGCCCGCGACAAGGACCCGGAGGTGACTGTCGATGTCACCGCCTTCCAGTGGAACTGGAAGTTCGGCTACGCCGAGGTGGGCCCCAACCTGGCGCCGAATGGCCAGCCCTACGTTGGTACCGACTCCGAGCGCCAGGCTCTGGCGGAGGAGACCAAGTACGACCCGGAGGGCGTGAAGAACGCGAACCCGATCCACGGAGCCTCTGCCGGTGACCTCTCCTACCTGAACTTCAACGAGATCGAGACCCTCGGCTCGACCGACGAGATCCCGGTACTGGTCCTGCCGACCGATACGCCGATCGAGTTCCGACTTGCCTCGAGCGACGTCAGCCACGCCTTCTGGGTGCCGGAGTTCCTGTTCAAGCGCGACGCCTACGCCCACCCGGAAAACAACCAGCAGGAGCGCGCCTTCCAGATCGAGAAGATCGACAGGGAGGGAGCTTTCGTCGGGCGCTGCGCCGAGATGTGCGGCACCTACCACGCGATGATGAACTTCGAGGTCCGGGCGGTCTCCCAGGACGACTTCCGCGACTACATCGAGTTCCGCATCAACAACCCGGAGGCCACTAACGCCGAGGCCCTGCAGTCCATCGGCCAGGAGCCGTACGCGACCTCTACCCGCCCGTTCAACTCCGACCGCACGGGTACCCGCGACGGCGAGAACTACACCGACCCGAACGCCAACGTCTAAGAAAGAGAGAACTGGACAATGGGAACTGGATCTAAAGTCTTCTACGCCATTGGCACCTTCCTCCTCTTGATTGGTGTCTTCTACATCATGTCGACGGCGTGGATCGGCGACGACGCTTACCTCTTCGGCGTCGAGTGGGTCGGCGGTGTCGCGCTCATTCTCGCCACGGCTCTGTCCTTCATGATGGCCGTTTACCTCGACTTCACCGAGCGTCGCATGGACATCGTGCCTGAGGACTGGGAGGAGGCGGAGATCGAGGACGGCGCTGGCGTCCTCGGCTTCTTCTCCCCGCACTCCATCTGGCCCTTCGCCATGTCCGGTGCCGTGTTCTTCCTCGGCCTTGGGCTCGCGTTCTGGCAGCTGTGGCTCGCTGCGATCGGCGCCGTCCTGCTGATCTGGACCGGCACGCAGTTGAACATGCAGTACAGCATCCCGCGCGAGAAGCACTAAGCCCCACGCGCCTTACCCCGCCACCAGCGCCCGGTGGCGGGTTTTTTGCTGCGCCTTAGCGGCGGTGCACCGCCGGTGCTGGGGGGGGAGCCGGCGCTGTGTCCCAGGCGCGGCGTGCCGTGTTCCGGAAGGGCCGCGCCGAAGAAGGGGGTCAACCGAAAGTTGGCAACCAGGGGGAACGGGGCGCATTTATCTGTGACTCTCCTCACAGGAAAACCGTCGGCGTAAAGCAACCTGTGCGCGCTGCGCGGCCAGGGATCGCGGCCGTGAGTAAGCGCCCCGAAAAAGGTTTGCGCGGAGACTGTTGTGACCTGCGGTGATGGACGTCGTAAAGCGCGTGAAAAAAGTTCCCGGCGTTTTGGAAAAATTTTTGTGCGCTATCTGCTAGGGCCAAAAGGGCAGGTTGTTGGCGTGAAGTCAGCGTGGTGACGGGGGTGTTTGAGATGACTTCCAGGTAAAAAAAGGCGATACTGACATGCGTGACGACCGCAATTTCTAACCAAGGTATGGCGACGCCGCAAGGGCGTGTCCCGATGCTGAACCGGCCGAACATGGTCAGCGTGGGCACCATTGCGTTCCTCGCCCAAGAGTTGATGTTCTTCGCCGGGCTGTTCGCGATGTACTTCACGTCGCGCGCCAACGGCATGACCGCTGGGGACTGGGAGCACCAGACCGAGCACCTCAACGTGCTGTTCGGCCTGGTCATCACCATCGTCCTGATTAGCTCCTCCGTGACCTCGCAGTTCGGGGTCTTCGCGGCGGAGCGTGGTGACGTGTTCGGTCTTCGCAAGTGGTTCGGGGTCACCATCGCGCTTGGCGTCGTGTTCCTCGGCCTCGTGGCGTTCGAGTGGGCCGAGATGGTGCTCAATGGCGTGACCCCGCAGGCCAGTGTGTACGGCTCGATGTTCTACATCATCACGGGCTTCCACATGGCGCACGTGACAGCCGGCATCATCGCCTTCTGCGTGATTCTCCTCCGCATCTCCAAGGCGAAGTTCACCCCGGCGCAGGCGACCGCGGCGATGGCCACCTCCTACTACTGGCACTTCGTCGACGTCATTTGGATCGGCGTGTTTGTCACGCTCTACCTCGTCCAGTAACGAGCGAGGTCGCTGGGGCTCATTGAGCCACCGATAGTCGTCGTTTCGCATATTCCTCACGAGTCGCTAAAGGGAAGAAGATGGAAAACACCCCAAAGAAGACGCGGAGCCGCCGCAAAATCCGGCGCACCGTCGCCGGCGCCGCCGCGCTGACGTTCGGCCTGACCGGCGCCGGTTTCCTAGCCACGGCGCTTGCCCCCAACGCGCAGGTGGCTACGGCCCAGCGTGACGAGCAAGCGCTCATCCAGGAGGGCAAGGACCTCTACGAGAGCGCCTGCATTACCTGCCACGGCGCGAACCTGCAGGGCGTGCAGGATCGCGGGCCCTCGCTCATCGGTACCGGTGAAGGTGCGGTCTACTTCCAGGTCAACTCCGGTCGCATGCCGATGATGTCCAACGACGCCCAGGCCGAGCGCAAGCGCCCGCGTTACACGGAGGCCCAGGCGCTCGCCATGGCCGCCTACGTTGCCGCCAACGGTGGCGGCCCGGAGATCGTCTACGACCCGGACGGGTCCGTCGCGATGGAGTCGCTGCGCGGGAAGAACTACGACGGCCAGATCCAGGAGGCTGACGTCGCCCGCGGCGGCGAGCTCTTCCGCCTCAACTGCGCTTCCTGCCACAACTTCACCGGCCGCGGCGGCGCGCTGTCCTCCGGCAAGTACGCGCCGACCTTGGACCCGGCGAACGAGCAGGAGATCTACCAGGCGATGCTGACCGGCCCGCAGAACATGCCCAAGTTCTCGGACCGCCAGCTCACCGCGGATGAGAAGAAGGACATTATCGCCTTCATCAAGTCGTCGAAGGAGACCCCGAGCCCGGCGGGCTACGCGCTCGGCGGCCTCGGACCGGTCTCCGAGGGTATCGCCATGTGGGTCATCGGCATCACCCTTGTCGCCGCCGCTGCTATCTGGATTGGATCGCGCTCATGAGCAACGAAGAGAAGAAGAACTACACCGACGCTGAGTTGGACAAGATGAACAACGCCGAGCTCGCGGCGCTTGGCACGGAGCTCGACGACGTCACCGTCGCGTTCCGCAAGGAGCGCTACCCGGTCGAGGGCGACCCGCGGGAGAAGGCGGCGGCGCGCGGCATCGGTATCTGGCTGACGATCTCGGTGATTTCCGGGATCGCGTTCCTCGCCGTGTACCTGTTCTGGCCGTGGGAGCCGCGCTTCCACGGCGACGAGGGGCTGGCGATCTACAACGCGTACACCCCGCTGCTCGGCCTGACCTCCATGCTGGGGCTCGGTTCGCTGGGTATCGCGACTGTGCAGTACGTGAAGAAGTTCATCCCCGAAGAGATCTCGGTGCAGCGCCGTCACGACGGCCGCTCCAGCGAGCTCGATCGACGCACGACGACGGCATTGCTTAACGACGCCTGGCAGACGTCGACCCTCGGCCGCCGCACCGCGCTGAAGGGGCTGCTGGGCACCTCGGCGATCCTGAGCGGCCTGATGATCGCCGCGCCGCTCGGCGGCCTGATCAAGGACCCGTGGCGCCCGCGCCACGAGCTCGGCTACGAGGGCGACGGCACCCTGTGGACCCACGGCTGGACGCTGGCGGACCAGGGCCAGAAGATCTACCTTGGCCGCGACACCGGCGCGATCGCTGAGCTGCACGAAGGCGCCGGCGGGTCGCACTACACGACGGCGGGCGTGTCCCGCCTGGTGCGCATGCGCCCCGAGGACCTCGCCGCGGCGTCGATGGAGACGGTCTTCCCGCTCTACCCGGAGGACGTCAACGACGGAGTCGAGTACGACGCGGAGCGCGACGTGTACGAAAACCACATGCACTCCATCCACGGCCCTCGCAACGCCGTCATGCTCATCCGCCTCCGCTCGGATGATGCGGCGAAGGTCATCGAGCGCGAAGGCCAGGAGTCCTTCCACTACGGCGACTACTACGCCTACTCCAAGATCTGCACGCACATCGGTTGCCCCACCTCGCTCTATGAGGCGCAGACCAACCGCATCCTGTGCCCGTGCCACCAGTCGCAGTTCGACGCGCTGCACTACGGAAAGCCGGTCTTCGGGCCCGCCGCCCGCGCGCTGCCGCAGCTGCCTGTGACGATTGACGAAGACGGATACCTCGTTGCCAACGGAAACTTCATTGAGCCCGTCGGCCCGGCATTCTGGGAGCGTAAGTCCTAATGAGCACTAAACTTGCACAAGCCGCGGACAACGTTGATTCGCGCTACACGATCTCCGGGGCCCTGCGGCCCCAGTTGAACAAGGTCTTCCCGACCCACTGGTCCTTCATGCTCGGCGAGGTGGCGCTTTACAGCTTCATCGTGCTGCTGCTGACGGGCATCTACCTCGCGCTGTTCTTTGACCCCTCCATCACCAAGGTCATCTACGACGGTGACTACCTCCCGCTCAACGGTGTGGAGATGTCGCGAGCGTACGCGACCACCCTGGACATCTCCTTCGGCGTGCGCGGCGGGCTTTTCGTTCGCCAGATGCACCACTGGGCCGCACTGATGTTCATGATGGCGATGTTCGCCCACATGATGCGCATCTTCTTCACCGGCGCCTTCCGCCGCCCGCGCGAGGCGAACTGGGTCATCGGCGTCACCCTCATCCTGCTCGGCATGGCCGAGGGCTTCCTCGGCTACTCCCTGCCCGACGATCTGCTCTCCGGCGTGGGCCTGCGCATCATGTCCGCCATCATCGTCGGTATCCCGATCGTTGGCACCTGGATGCACTGGGCGATCTTCGGCGGTGACTTCCCGTCCGACCTGATGCTGGACCGCTTCTACATCCTGCACGTGCTGGTCCTGCCGGGCATCATCCTTGCCCTGGTCGCGGCCCACCTGCTGTTGGTGTGGTTCCAGAAGCACACGCAGTTCCCGGGGCCGGGCCGTACCGAGAACAACGTCGTGGGCGTGCGCATTTTGCCGGTGTTCGCCGTCAAGGCCATCGCCTACATGTTCATCGTCTTCGCTGTTCTCGCGGGCATGGCGGGCCTGACCACCATCAACAGCATCTGGACGATCGGGCCGTACAACCCCTCACAGGTGTCTGCTGGTTCGCAGCCGGACGTGTACATGTTGTGGACGGACGGCGCTGCGCGTGTCATGCCCGCGTGGGAGCTGTATCTGGGCAACTACACCATCCCGGGCGCCTTCTGGGTCGCCCTGATGTGTGGCATCATGGTCGTCCTCCTGTTCGCCTACCCCTTCATCGAGCAGAAGGTCACCGGCGACAAAGCCCACCACAACCTGCTTCAGCGACCCCGCGACGTGCCGACGCGCACGGGCCTCGGCGTGATGGGCATCGTCTTCTTCCTGCTGCTGACCATCTCCGGCGGTAACGACCACGTGGCCCACTTCTTCGAGATCTCGCTGAACGCCATGACGTGGTTCGGCCGAATCGGCCTGATCGTGCTGCCCCCGCTGGCCTACTTCATCACCTACCGCATCTGCGTGGGCCTGCAGCGCTCCGACCGTGAGGTGCTGGAGCACGGCATCGAGACTGGTGTGATCAAGAAGCTGCCGAACGGCGCCTTCGTCGAGATTCACCAGCCGCTCGGCCCGGTGGACGAGGAAGGCCACCCCGTGCCGCTGGAGTACGCCGGCGCGCGTGTGCCGAAGCAGCTCAACGAGCTCGGCTACTCCGACGCCGAGACCCTCGGGACCTTCAGCTCCCGCGAGCTGGATGTCACGGAGCGCGTCCGCGACGCGGAGGGTCGCCGGCACCACGAGGAGACCGAAACCGTACGCGCTCTGGAGGAGACCAAGGGTTCCTCCGACCGCAACGCCACCTAAGGCGAGCGCCTTAAGAAAGTGCCCTTCCCCGGTGCCGGGGAGGGGTTTTTTCGTGATCTTTTCGTGATGTGAGGTAAATCACTATACGGCCTGTAGTGGGCGGGCGGCCCGGCACGACCCAACTGTGAGGTGCCCGTGCGAGCGTGCGTATGGCGTGTTCAGGGCGCCTTTTTGGCGTCGGTAAGCGAGCTGGACTCGCGGCGGGAACCGGGCAACTTTCTACGGCGAAATGGCCCTGCGGCAAAATAACGGTGCGATAACGGGTGTCGCGTTGGACAAGAGCCGTATCCGTTTCGTAATCTTACCGAGACATTGCGACGACATAGTCGGACGCGATTCGCACAAGGACATATAGCCGAATCCCGCTCGAAGGGCGGGAGCCGGGGAACCACGACGGCCACGAGGCCACTCCCTGGGGTGAATGGGGCGCAAGGGCGGCGGTAGATCGCCGCGGAGTGCACCAGGGCCGACTCTCAGGCCCAACCCGACAGCTAACCCGGTAGGCGACTGAGATGATATGGAGAAAGTCAGTGGCTAAACACCGCCGCCAGAACAAGACCGTGACCCGCAACCTCGCTACCGCGACCGCCGTCGCCGCGGGTGCGGCCCTGCTGAGCCCTGCCGCGAACGCCGCCGAGGTGCGGATCCCGAACACGAACTACTCGGTCGAGGTCCAGGGGATCGAGAACGTCCCCCACATCGAGAAGATCCCCGGCGTGACCCAGTGGATCCCCTCCCTGGCCGAGCAGGGCACGGCGAACTACAACGCTCCGGCTTCGGCGAACCCCGCGTCCGCTCCCGCCCCGGCGGCGAGCGCAAAAACCCCGGGCGAGCGCATCGTTGAGATTGCGCGCACCAAGATCGGCGCTCCCTACGTCTACGGTGCCTCCGGCCCCGACGCCTTCGACTGCTCCGGCTTCACCTCCTGGGTCTACGCTCAGGCGGGCAAGGCGATCCCCCGCACCTCCCAGGCTCAGGCCTCCGCGGGCACCCCGGTCCCGCTGGACCAGCTGCAGCCGGGTGACATCGTCGCGTACTACGGCGGCGCCTCCCACGTTGCCATCTACGCGGGCAACGGCAAGATCATCGACGCGCTCAACAGCGGCACCCCGGTCGGGGAGCGTCCGCTGCACATGATGCCGGTTCACTCGGCTGTGCGCTTCTAGGCGCTTCTAGGCGCTTCTAGCTCGAGGCGCTCCACCCGCCCCCGGATGTCCGGCTGGGCGGGTTTCGCCATTTTTGGCTGGTCAAAGCGGTTTTTTATGGTCACTTGATTCCCGCCGAGAATGGACTATATTGAGATAACGGTTTTGTAAAGATGGTGCCGTATCAACGCGACGAACCGCGACGGCCCAGGATGTGAAAGAGGACTCAGTGGGCAAGCATTCCCTCCGACCCCGCCACAGCGCCGCACGCGCCACGGTGTCCGCCTTCGCTCTCGGGGCCACCGTCGTCAGCTCCGTGGCCGTGTCAGCCCGGGCCGACGACGTGGACGCTCTGATCGACGAGGTGGAAACCCTCTCGCAGGAGGCCACCGGAAAGAGCGAAGAACTCAAGAGCATTGAGGACGAGATCGCGAGCGCGGAGGGCCGCCTCGGCGAGCTGCGCGACCGGGTGGAGCGGACCCGGACCGAGGCGGAGGAAGCGATCGCCGCCCGCGAGTCCAAGCGGGAGGCCTTTGACACCATCGCAGCGTCTGCGAACCGGACCAGCACGGCGGACACCATCATCACCAGCCTGGGGGCGGACAACCCCCAGGCGTTCATCGACCGCGCGGCATACCTCGGTGCGGTTTCCCGCAACGCGGACCGCACCCTCGACGCCCTGCGGCAGGCGAACGACGAGGCCGCCGAGCGCGCCACGGCGGCGAACATCGCTGTGGCCGAGGCCGAGTTCCAGCGCAACCAGCTTGACTCCAAGCGCGCGAAGCTGGAGCGCGAGCGCGACGAGCTCGACGAGAAGGTGAGCCAGGTCGAAGAGCGGATCAACGCCCTGAACCCGGAGCAGCGCGCCCGCTGGGAAAACAAGAACAACCCGATCGAGGTGCCTGATCTTCTGCCGGGCGCCGGCGAGGGCGTCGTCGGTGCCGCCCTGGCACAGGTGGGCAAGCCCTACGGCTGGGGGGCCGCCGGCCCCTCCGCCTTCGACTGCTCCGGCCTGATGGTGTGGGCCTACAGCCAGAACGGCAAGTCGATTCCGCGGACCTCGCAGGCGCAGCTCGCCGGCGGCACCCCGGTACCGGTGTCCCAGCTGCAGCCGGGGGACATCATCGGCTACTACCCGGGTGTGACGCACGTGGGCATGTACATCGGCAACGGCCAGGTCGTGCACGCCTCCGACTACGGCATCCCCGTCCAGGTCGTGCCGCTGAACTCCATGCCAGTCCAGGGCGCCGTGCGCTACTGATGCGCACGCTGCTGGTTACCAACGACTTCCCGCCCACTGTGGGCGGGATTCAGTCGTATTTGAGGGATTACGCCGCCGCACTGGTCGAGCGGGCCGGACAGGACGGGCTCGTCGTCTTTGCCTCCACGCAGGACGCGGAGGCGGCCCGCCTGTGGGACGCGGCCTGCGGCTACGAGGTGATCCGCTGGCCGCGATCGGTGATGCTCCCCACCCCGGCCGTGCGCCGCGAGATGCAGCGCATCATCCGCGAGCGCGACATCGACACCGTCTGGTTCGGCGCGGCCGCCCCGCTGGCGCTGCTGGGTGCGGCCGCCCGCGAGGCCGGGGCGAGCCGGGTGGTGGCCACGACGCACGGCCATGAGGTCGGCTGGTCCATGCTGCCCGGAGCCCGCCAGGCGCTGCGCCGCATCGGCGATCGCGCGGACGTGGTCACCTACATTTCGCGCTACACGCTCTCGCGCTTCGGTCGCGCGCTCGGGCCGCACCCGCGCTTTGTCGCCGTGCCCTCCGCACTCGATACGGATTTCTTCCGCCCGATACCGCCCGACCGCATCGCGGCGGCCCGAGCTGAGCTCGGGGTGGGCCGGGCGCCGCTCGTCGTGTGCGCCTCCCGCCTCGTCGCTCGCAAGGGGCAGGACCAGCTCATCAGGGCGTTGCCACGCATTCGCTCGCTTGTCGACGGCACACACCTCGCCATTGTCGGGTCCGGCCCGTATGGACGGCGCCTGCACCGCCTCGCGGAGCAGCTCGCCCCGGAGCACCGAGCTGCCGTCACCTTCACCGGCGCTGTGGACAGCGAGCGGCTGCGCGACGTCATTGCGGCCGCGGATGTCTTCGCCATGCCCGCGCGCACCCGGGGCTGGGGCCTCGACACAGAGGGGCTGGGGATCGTGTACCTCGAGGCCCAGGCGTGCGGCGTGCCGGTCGTGGCCGGTGATTCCGGCGGAGCGCCGGAGGCCGTGGGGCCCGACAGCGGGGTCGTGGTTAACGGCCGCGACACCGCCGCACTGGCCGACGCGGTGGCCTCGCTTCTGGGCTACGAGGCCAGGCGCGTGAAGATGGGTGAGGCGGGCCCGGGCTTCGTCGAAAAGCACTTTGGGCGCGGCGAGCTCGGAGACCGCTTGTTCCGGGTTATCAACGGGGAGGAATGAACCGAGGGCTAAACTCGGTGCCTATGTCACGAAACCCCGACCACCCGCGCAACGCGGGGGCGCTGACTGTCGGCTTCGACATCGGAGGGACGAACGTCAGGGCCGGAGCGGTCGACGCGGCGGGTCGCATCGTGGCGCGGCGCGAGGCCCGCACCGCGCACACGGAGGCGGAGCTGGTGCGGACGATCGCCTGCATCGTCGAGGAGCTGCAGGCGGACTACGAGATCGGCGCCGTGGGCGCAGCTGTCGCCGCCTTCCTCGACCCGGAGTGCGAGATCGTGCGCTTCGCCCCCCACCTTCCGTGGCGGGATAACCGCCCCGTGCGTGCGGAGCTCGAGGACGCGATGGGGCTTCCCGTGCGCCTCGAACACGATGCGAACTCCGCGGCGTGGGGCGAGTACCGCTTCGGCGCCGCGCGCGAGGCGCGGACCTGGGTGTTTTTCGCCGTGGGCACGGGCATCGGCGCCACGCTCATGCACGGCGGCGAGATCTACCGCGGCTCCTTCGGCACTGCGCCGGAATTCGGTCACCTCACGGTCGTCCCGGGCGGGAGGGTGTGCTCCTGCGGGAAACAGGGGTGCCTCGAGCGTTACGCCTCGGGCACCGCCCTGGTGGACACGGCGCTGGAGGTTGCGGGCCAGGGCGGCTTCAAGGGCAGCGCTTTGTACCGCAAAGTCGTGGATAAGCGCGCCGACGGCCGCGACGTGATGAGGGCGGCGCGGGCGGGAGACGCGCTTGGGGTGGCCGCTGTCGCCGACTTTTCCCGCTGGCTCGGGAAGGGGCTGTCGATCGTAGCGGACGTGCTCGATCCCGAGCTGATCGTCTTGGGCGGAGGGGTCAGCCGGGACGCCGACCTCTTCCTCGACGACGCGCGCGAGGAGTTTGCCCACGGTATCGTCGGGGCGGGTTATCGCCCCGCGGCGCGCGTTGTGTGCGCGGAGCTCGGCGCCGACGCGGGTATGATCGGGGTCGCTGATTTGGCCCGGGAAAGGGGACTGCAGGGATGACGAACAAGTGGTACGTGTTTTTCAAAGCGACACTTGGCCCGCCGCTTTATCTGTGGAACCGCCCGACAATTCAGGGCAACGAGAACATCCCCCGGACCGGGCCCGCGATTATTGTGTCGAACCACCAGGCTGTTATGGATTCCTTCTACCTGCCCCTCATGGTGTGGCGGCAGCTGACCTTCCCGGCGAAGAAGGAGTACTTCACCTCTCCCGGCGTGGGCGGGGCCATCCAGCGGTTTTTCTTTTCCTCTGTGGGACAGATCCCCATCGACCGCTCCGATTCGGGCGCGGGCGAGGCGCTTGTCACCGCGGCCAAGCGCGTGCTTAGCGAGGGCAAGCTTTTCGGCATCTACCCGGAGGGCACGCGCTCGCCCGACGGGCGCGTCTACAAGGGCAAGACGGGCATGGCGCGCATCGCCATGGAAACCGGCGCACCAGTGGTGCCCGCAGCGATGATCGGGACGCGCAACGCCAACCCGATCGGTACGGTGATTCCCCGGCCGCGCAGGGTCCGCATGAAGATCGGGCAGGCGATTGACCCCCACGCGTGGGCTCGGGAGAACGGTTTTGATCCTGCCTCGCGCGAGGTGATGCGCCCCTTCACCGATTTCGTGATGCAGCAGTTGGCGGATCTGTCCGGCTACGAGTACGTGGATGTCTACGCTGCGGACGTGAAGAAGTCCCTCGAGGAGGGACGGGGCTACCCCGCGGGTGCAGAGCCGAAGCAGCGCTGAATTAGGGCTGAATTAGGATCGGGTTCATGGATCGGGATCTCGTTACGCGTATTGTCTTGGCCGCCGCGTTTATCGTGGCATTCCTCGTCGCTTCTCAGACAGGCTTCTACGTCAACGTGGTGGGGCCAGTGGCGGTGCTCGGCATCGCAGCCGTCATGTTCTGGCCGCGCCACGATGACGAGGACGACGATGCCGACGAGGCGGCCCAAACCGGGGTCCAAACAGGGGGCCAAACAGAGGTCGACGAGCCGGCGCGGAGCAGCTAGGGTGCGCTACTTCTACGACACCGAGTTCATCGAGGACGGGCACACCATAGAGCTCGTCTCTATCGGCATCGTCGCCGAAGATGGGCGCGAATACTACGCGGTGTCGACGGACTTCGACGCCACCCGGGCGAACCAGTGGGTGCGCAAGAACGTCCTGGATAAGCTGCCGAACCCGCACAGCATGGCGTGGAAACCAGCGCGCGCCATCCGCGACGAGGTGCTGGAGTTTCTCACCTCCTCCGGCTCCGCGCCGGAGCTGTGGGCGTGGGTGGGGGCCTACGACCACGTGGTCCTCGCCCAGCTCTGGGGGGACATGGCGGGGCTGCCGCGGCAGCTGCCCCGGTTCACCCGCGAGTTGAAGCAGTACTGGGAGATGGCGGGGCGCCCCCAGCTTCCCCCGGCGCCCGAGGGGGTACACGACGCCCTCGTCGACGCCCGCCACAACAGGGCGAAGTTCGAGGCATGCGCCCGGGCGCTCCCGCTGGACAAGAAGGGCAGAGCCGCCCACCCAACGGGACACTGATTCCGCAATCCGGAAGATTTCGCAGCCCTGCGGTATCCGCCCTGCTCCGGGCGTGATAGAAATATAGGGGTGAGTTGGACTATCGATATCCCGAAGAGTGTTCTGCCGGATCTTCCGCCGCTGCCCGGAGACCTGAACGAGAAGTTCCAGGACGTCATCGCCCGCGACGCCAAGCAGCAACCCACCTGGGACGAGCACGAAGCGAGCGCCGTGCGCAAGATCCTCGAGTCGGTCCCGCCCGTGGTCCTCGCCCCCGAGGTAGAAGCCATGAAGCAGCAGCTTGCCGACGTTGCACTCGGCAAAGCCTTCCTGTTGCAGGGCGGGGACTGCGCCGAAACCTTCGAGTCCAACACCGAACCCCACATCCGCGCCAACGTGCGCACTCTGCTGCAGATGGCGGCAGTGCTCACCTACGGCGCGTCCGTTCCCGTGATCAAGGCGGGGCGCATTGCCGGCCAGTACGCCAAGCCGCGTTCTTCCGATCTCGACGCCAACGGTCTGCCGAACTACCGCGGCGACATCGTCAACGGCGTCGAGCCGACGGCCGAGGCGCGCCGCCACGACCCGGCCCGCATGGTCCGCGCGTACGCCAACTCCTCCGCGGCGATGAACCTCGTGCGGGCTCTGGCCGCCTCCGGCACCGCGGACCTGCACAACATCCATGACTGGAACCGGCAGTTCGTGGCCAACTCTCCGGCTGGGGCGCGCTACGAGGCGCTGGCGAAGGAGATTTCGCGCTCGCTCGCCTTCATGAGCGCCTGCGGCGTCAACGACGACCAGCTGCGCACCGCGGAGATCTACGCCACCCACGAGGCCCTGCTCGTCGACTACGAGCGCGCCATGCTGCGCCTCGCCGAGGATGGTCAGGGCGAGACCAAGCTCTACGACCTGTCGGCCCACCAGCTGTGGATCGGCGAGCGCACCCGCGGGCTGGAGGACTTCCACGTCAACTTCGCCGCCTTGATCAACAACCCGGTCGGAATCAAGCTCGGCCCCTCGGCGACGCCGGAGGAGGCCGTCGCCTACGCGGACAAGCTGGATCCGAACTTCGAGCCGGGGCGGTTGACCATGGTGATCCGCATGGGGCACGAAAACGTGCGCACCAACCTCCCGCCGCTGATCAGCGCCGTCGAAGCATCCGGGCACAAGGTTGTCTGGCAGTCCGACCCGATGCACGGGAACACCTTCACCGCGTCGAACGGGTACAAGACGCGCCACTTTGACAAGATCATCGACGAGGTCCAGGGCTTCTTCGAGGTTCACCGCCGCCTGGGCACCCATCCCGGCGGCATCCACATCGAGCTGACCGGCGAAAACGTCACCGAGTGCCTCGGCGGAGCCCAGGACATTACCGACGTTGACCTGCCGGGCCGCTACGAGTCAGCCTGCGACCCGCGCCTGAACACCGAGCAGGCACTCGAGCTGGCGTTCCTCGTCGCCGAGATGCTGCGCTACTAACGGGCTAACCGGCTACCACGCGTAGCTGGCGATCAGGTTCGGCAGCTGGTCGTAGAGCCCCGAGCCGAACCACCAGGCCCCGACGAGGACGGCTCCGATGGCGGCGGCCGAGATGAGAAGGAACACCGCGAAGACGAACCCGGAGCGGTTGCTGACGGGTTTCGGGGGAGCGAGGCGCGGCGCCGGGGCCTCCGGGGGTGCTGGGCGGTCGGGCACCGCTGGCGCAACCCGCGTGGGCGCCTCGTTCGCGGGGTCGACGGCGCGGAACTCCTGAGCGGGTGCGTCCGGGGTGGGGAAGAGCCGTTGCTCGTAGGTGCGGGTAGGCGGCTCGGCGGGCGAAGCCGTGAGGGATGTCGGGTGTGCCGCGGCCCGGTTGGCGGCGGAGTTCGTTGGGACGGGGACGACGTAGTGCGGCAGGTCGAGCTCGGAGGCGACGTCGTCGAGCGCGGCGAGGAACTCGCCGGCGTCGAGGAAACGTTCGCGGGGGTTGCGGGCGGTGGCGGTGGCGACGAGCTCGTCGAAAAGCATGGGCACCCCCTCAATCCTGGTGGAGGGCGCGGGGACGTCGCCGTGCAGCCGCGCGTAGGCGTGCGCGAGCGGGGTGTCGCCGCTAAACGGGGTGGTGCCGGTGAGCAGCTCGAAAAGGACGACGCCCGCCGAGTAGACGTCGGAAGCCTGTGTAATCGGGCTGCCGTCGACTTGCTCGGGCGAGAGGTAGGAGACGGTGCCGACGATCTGGTCCGTGGAGTGGGTGGAGTCGGCGGCGGCGCGAACGAGGCCGAAATCGGCCAGCTTTACTGCGTGGTCGCTGTTGATGAGGATGTTGTCGGGCTTGATGTCGCGGTGCACCATCCCCTTCGTATGCGCCGCCGCAAGCCCGGTGAGGGTCTCGCGCATGACCGCGGTTGCGGCGTGGGGCGGCATGGGGCCGCGCTCGGCGAGCAGCTCGCGCAGAGTGCCGCCGGTGATGAGCTCCATGACAAGGAACACTTGGCCGGATTCGTCGCCGGAGGAATAGTCGTAGACGGTCACCAGGTTGGGGTGGGTCAGCTGCGCCATGGCCTCGGCCTCGCGGCGGAAGCGGTCGCGGAAGACGTGGTCGTTGACGTAGCGCTCGTCCATCACCTTCGCCGCGACCTCGCGGTTGAGGCGGGTGTCCACGCAGCGGTAAACGGTAGACATCCCGCCGCGGGCGATCGGCCGGTCGATGGCGTAGCGGTCATCCAGAAGGTCTCCGACTCCGAGCGTGGTCATGGCGTCCAGTATGGCCGACACCCAGACCGGCACGCCAACGCGGGTACGATGGTGGCGTGAGTTACGCAGATTCTTCCGCGTCCCCGGCAGGACCCGGGCTCGACGCATTGCTTGCCGACGAACCCCTGCTCACCCTCCCCGAGGTCGCCGAGTATCTCGGCGTCCCGGTGACCCGCATCCACGACCTCGTCGGGGCCCACAAACTGCTCATGTACCGCCGCGACGGCGTGAAATACGTCCCCCGTGTCCTCCTCGGCGAGGAAGGGGAGACCTCCAAGTTCGTTTCGGGCGCCATCACGGTTTTGCACGACGGCGGCTACGACGACGAGGAGATCCTCGCGTACCTCTTCACCGAGGACGACTCCCTGCCGGGCCGCCCGGTAGACGCGCTGCACGGTCACGGTGCCCGCGAGGTGATTCGCCGCGCCCAGGCGATGGCCTTCTAGGAGTGGTCACGTCCGGCGCTTTGGGGTAGACCCACACCGCCGCCGCCCATCCGGCGGCTGCGGCGAGGAGAACGAACCATAGCTCGTAGAGACGGTGGTTTCCCCCGCCCGTAAAAGCGAGGCCGACGAAGACGGAGGCGAAGACGAGAAGCTTTTTGGCCAGCACCGGGGGGTGAAACGTCCCCGCCGTGGACAGCACCGAGGCGTAGTACCACGGCAGGGTCACGGCGTTGGTGACAAAGGCGACGGCGTAGGCGAGGGTCGCGCCCATGATGGCGCGGCGGTTCGTGGCCTTCCCGCGGGGCCGGAACACCACCCATGTGGCCACGAGCCCCGCGAGCATGAGTACTGTCCCCGCCGCTCGCGTCAGCGCGAGTGCCGTGTTGTAGGGGAAGTTTTCGTCGAAAAGCTGGATGAAGGGGGTGGCCAGGTCTGCCGCCAGGGTGGGCCCGGCCAGGGGGTTGACCACCTTCGAGTTCCCGGAGATTTCCGCCACCCAGCCCCACGAGGAACCGGTCACCACTGTGATGAGGTTCACCACGGCGAAGGAGACCGCCACCGACCACGCGCCGACGGCGAGGAAAACGCCCACCCGGGCCCACAGGCCGGCGCTGGACGAGCGGTAGCGGTGGTACATCATCCACACGACGAAGGGCAGCGCAATCGCCGCGGTGGCCTTGAGGGAGACCGCCAGCCCGATGAGGGCGATGCCGGGCGTGAAGAACCGGGCGCCGGCGCAGAGGTAGAGGCCACAGCACACGAGCCCGACCATCACGGACTCGTTGTGCATGCCGCCGAGAAGGTGTAGGAGCATGAGGGGGTTGGTCACACCGAGCCAGACAGCGAGGGTGGGGTTGCCCCCGATCCGCCGCGCGAGGCGTGGCACGGAGTAGGCGATCAGGGCGAAGCCGACGAGGCTGAGTAGCTTGTAGGCCACGATCCCGGCGCTGACGTTGTCACCGACGACGGTGGTGATGAGCTTGCCGATCCCCAGGTGCAGCGGCCCGTACGGGGTCGTCGTGTTGCGCCAGTCGTGGGAGACCTCCAGCAGGTAGGGGCCGGGGTTGACGGCGGCGCCCTCCGTGTACGGGTCGAAGCCGTCGCGAAGCATTGCTCCCTGCATGAGGTAGGAGTACACGTCGCGGGAGAGGATCGGGGCGGACAACAGCAGGGGCGCGGACCAAGCCAGCGTGGCGCGTCGGGTGGTGGCTAAGCCCGCGCGGCCGCGCGTCAGCTCGTGGCCGAGTAGGACCCACGCGGCGATCAGCAGGACGATTCCGCAGGTCAAAGTGATGTCGGACAGGGCCCGGCCGTGGCCGAAGGTGAGGTGGCCGAGGCCGAGCTCACGCATGACACCGCCGCGCGTGCGCGTGGCGCCGGCGCCGTAGGAGCCAAGCGCGACGAGCGCTGTGGCGATCGTCCCCAGAAGAAGCGGGCTACGCACGGCGGGCTGTTGACCTGATTGCCAGCTCACGAAGGGTCTCGGCCACGGGGCCGGTCACCCCCGCTTTTTCGAGGTGGGCAAGGCCCGAGGTGGTCAGCTCCGCAATCTGCTTTTCGACGCCCTCAACGGCGCCACTGACGCGAATGATCGAGCTCAGACGATCGATCTCACTCGGGTCCGTGGCTGAGCCGACGCCGGCGCGCAGCTCGGCGGCGGCGGCGGGGTCGGAGCGATCCAGCGCCTCGAGGGCGAGGGAGAGCAGAACCGTGCGTTTTCCCTCGCGGAGGTCGTCGCCGGCGGGTTTGCCGGTGACGGCGGAATCACCGAAGACGCCGAGGAGGTCGTCGCGAAGCTGGAAGGCGATGCCGATATCGCGGCCGTAGCCGCGGAAGGCTTCGATGGTGGCGGCGGGGGCCCCGGCCACGGCGGCGCCGAGGTGGAGGGGCCGCTCGATGGTGTAGGCGGCCGTCTTAAACCTGTTGACTTTGTTCGCCAGCTCAATGGACTCGTCGCCGGTGGCTTCGAGGGTGATGTCGAGCAGCTGACCCCCGAGCACCTCCGTGCGCATGCCCCGCCACGGGTCCTGCGCACGGGCGAGAGCGTCCGGGCTGACGCCGGATTCGCGCCACATGTCGTCGGCCCACACCAAGGCGAGGTCTCCGGCGAGGATCGCGACATTGCGGCCGAACTCCGCGGCGTTTCCGCCCATGTCGCGGGCTCGGTGCTCCGCCTCGACGGCCCGGTGGACCGTCGGGCGCCCCCGGCGGGTATCGGAAGAGTCGATGATGTCGTCGTGGATGAGGGCGCACGCCTGGATCAGCTCCAGCGCGCTCACCGCTCGGAGAACCCGCTTCGGGTCCTCCGCGCTACGTTCGAGGCCGCCACCGCCGACGAAGCCGGCCCACCCGTACAGCGGACGGATCCGCTTGCCGCCGCTGAGGACGAAGTCGCTGAGGTGAAGCGCGGCCGTAACCACCGGCGCCCCGATGGCGTCGACCTCCGCGAGGCGGCGCTCGAAGAAGGCCCGGAGCTCCCGCTCTACCGCTCCCGGGACGTCCGCGAGGGGGAGGCCGGGATCGAACGGGGTGGGGGAGGGGCTCACCGGGGCTCCTTACATACGGCGGGGTGTGAAGCGGTTGACGCCTAACAGGTTACCCCGGCCCGTCGAGGGGCAGCCTGCGGCCCAGCACGGCGAAGGGGCGGCTATCCCCCGTATAGATGAAGTCGCGCAGAACGTCGCCGAAACCAAGCTTGCGGTAGAGGCCGAAGGCGGCGTTGCGCTCCTGCGCCACCTCGGGGGTCGACAGAAGCGCCCAGCTGGAGGGCACCCCGCGCAAAAGCTCGGCGAGAAGACGGTGCCCGATGCCCTGGCCCTGGCAGGCGGCCTCGACGTGTACCTCGGCGACCTCGAAGTAGTCGTCGAGCATCGTCGCCGCGCTGGCGTTCAGGGCGCCCGCCTGCTTTAGCCCGCGAATGAGCTGCTGGTCCCACCACCGCCCGCGGGTGCCGAAAAACCCGTAGGCCACCCCGACGACGCGCTCCGGCTGTGAGTTCCCGGTGACGCTCTCGTCGACGCACTCTTTGACGGCGATGACCCCGGTGAAACCGGGACAGGTGGTGTCGCCCCTCCACACGTCGATGCGCTGGCGCCGGATCGAAGCGGGGTAGCCCATTGCGGCGATGTAAATGTCCACCAGCGTGGGGGCAAGCAAGGCGAACTCCTGGCCGGAGAGCCGGCGGATCGAGTAGTTCATAGCCCCCATCGAACCACGCCGGGTTCCCCGCCGGGCGTGTTTCCCCCGAATACGACAATAGAACAGGTGTTCGATATGCGAGGGGGGTGGTGTAGAACATGGGTTTTAACGTGAAGTCATCGTTTGGGTCAGGCGGGCACGAACACATGGTGAACACATGGAATGGAGGAAGCGATGAGCAGCATCATTTCGGCAACCACGCGATCTGGAGTGGCCAAGAGCGGCCGGTTCTTCGCTGCGGCGGACGAGCTGCTTGTGCGGGCGCGGGCCGAGGCCTCCCGCGGGGCCGATGATCTCGCCCTCGAGTACGGCTACCGCGCCGCCCTGCGGGTCGCGGGTGCGGTCTGCGCCGATTCTCCAGCCTTGCGCAAGCGCAAGCGCCTGCCCAGCAGTGCGTGGGAAAAGCTCGCGCTTACCGGGGAGTTCGGCCAGGCGTGGGCGCGGCGCCTCTCCGCGTATTCTGCGCTGCGTGCCCGGGTGGCCTCCGGAATCGCGGACGCTCCGGCGCCGTCGCTCGTGCGTCAGTTTCTCGAGGCCGTGGAGGATTTCTACGCGGCGGCGCAACCTGGTGCAATGCTGGTGGCGTAGTGGTTTGTGGGCGGGGAACATTCGGCAGTGTTCGGGCGTTGAAACAAGTAGTCCCGGATAACACCCCCCACGTAGAGCAGGAGAGTAAAGAATGTCTCTTTCGGAGCAGGAACAGCGCGCGTTGCAAGAGATTGAGCGTTCCCTCCTCGCCGAGGATCCCTCGTTTGCCAGCAATATGCCCGATGCTGGCTCGAGCTCCGTCGGCGGTGGCACGGGAAGGCTTACCATGCGCAGCGTCGCCGTCATTGTCCTGGGGCTTGTCCTCCTCATTGGGGGTGTGGCGTTGGCGACAGTTAGCATGTGGCTGATTGCTCTAAGCGTGGTCGGCTTTATCGTCATGCTCGTCGGCGGGATCATGGCGCTGCGTGCCCCGGCGCAGGGGCCGGTCGAGCGGCCGGGAGCTGCGCGGGCAAAGAAATCCTCCCCGCGCGCGACGTCGATGGAGGAGAACTTCCGCCGCCGCTTCGAGTCCTAGGCGTTTTTCGCCGCGTGTGGAGCGCAGCCCCAGTGGGGCTGCGTTTTTTTGTGCCTGAATGCTGAGTTCGTCAGCGCCGCGTACGGGCTCGATGGGTCTCCCACTTTCCCCCACAGTTGCCCGTACTGGAGGGGGAGCGGGTTGTTGTACGTGCCCAGTGCCACGCGTTTCTACCGTTCGCGCAGGTTGGCGGAATTAGTAATTTTGGGCGGGAAAGGTACGTGGCCGGCCACGCGGGGGTGGTGTGCTGGGCTTCCGGGCGTGTCCCCCACCGGTTTTTCGCTATTGACCTGCTTTTTTCGGGCGCGGGCAAGAAAAAATCGGGTCAGATGTGGCGTATGTGGGGGAAAGTGGGTTAGAGTGGGGCACAGCGGCGAAACGTGGTGGCATCCTGACTACGTGTCACGGCGCGTCGGCGCAGAGAAAACTGAACAACCGAAGTCGGTGAGTGGAAGGAAGGTGGGCTCCGGATGTTCCTGGGAACCTACACTCCCAAGCTCGACGACAAGGGGCGCCTGACACTGCCCGCCAAGTTCCGCGAGGAGCTGGCGGACGGGCTGATGGTGACGAAGGGGCAGGACCACTCGCTCGCGGTGTACCCGCGCGAGGAGTTCGCGGCTCGCGCCCGCAAGGCCGCAGCCGTGTCCCGCACGAACCCGCAGGCACGTGCCTTTATCCGCAACCTGGCTGCCAGCGCGGATGAGCAGACGCTTGACGGGTCCGGTCGCATCACGCTGTCGCCGGCGCACCGGGAGTACGCACGCCTGAGCAAGGAGTGCGTGGTCATCGGTTCGGTCGATTTTCTCGAAATCTGGGACGCCGAGTCCTGGAACACATATCAAGAAGAAACGGAGGCCGCCTTCGCGGCCGCTGACGACGACGACATTCTCTCCGGTCTGCTCTAGGGCTGACTACCCGCCGAGCGGACGGCTGACTACTGACGGAGAGCGTGTACGGACTCTGTCCGGGGCGAGAAGCGTTCTGGTGTACTTCCCCGACATCAGAACAGCCGCTCCGGGCAGGGCTCTATGCGCTCCCCCGGCCACGCGCTGGTTGAAGGAATACGCAAATTTGACGGTGACGAACGCTAGGCGGAGGGGGTGGAAGACATGACCAGACCGGACAGCGGCGACGCGCAGCCCGCCGACATGGACTACGGCATAGACGCCAACCGCGGCCACGTTCCCGTCATGCGAGACAGGATGGCGCAGCTGCTCGAGCCGGCGGTTGCCGCCTACGGCCCCCGGGCCGTGATTGTGGACGGCACCCTCGGAGCCGGCGGCCATACCGAACACTTCTTGCGGGTTTTCCCCGAAGCGCACGTGATCGGCGTCGACCGGGACCCCGATGCCCTGCGTGAGGCGGGGGAGAGGCTTGCGGAGTTCGGCGAACGTTTTGTGCCCGTGCGGGCGCGCTTCGACGAGATCGGGAGTGTGGCAGCCGCGGCGGACGGGCACGCCTTCGACACCGTGCGCGAGCACGGCGTCGCCGGGGCACTGTTTGATCTCGGTGTCTCCTCGATGCAGCTCGACCGCGAGGACCGCGGGTTCGCCTACAGCGTTGACGCGCCCTTGGACATGCGCATGGACCCGACGCAGGGACAGACTGCGGCGGACATCTTGAACACGTACAGCCACGGGGACCTCGCGCGGGTGCTCAAAACCTACGGCGACGAACGCTTCGCGGGAAAGATCGCCGCGGCGGTCCTGCGCGAGCGGGAGAAAGAACCCTTTGAGCGCAGCGGCAGGCTTGTGGAGCTGCTGTACGACGCCATCCCTGCCGCGACCCGCCGCACCGGCGGACACCCGGCGAAGCGTACCTTCCAGGCCCTGCGCGTGGAGGTCAACCGGGAGCTCGAGGCGGTGGAAAACGTGATTCCGGCCATCACCGGCCTGCTTGGGGTCGGCGGCAGGGCTGTGTTCATGAGCTACCAGTCGCTCGAGGACAAGATCGTGAAATCCGCGTTCGCGCGGCTGACCACGTCCACGACCCCACAGGGCCTGCCCGTCGACTTGCCGGGCACCGCGCCGCGTTTCCGCTCCATCACAAACGGCGCGGAAAAGGCCTCCGACGCGGAGATTGCCCTGAACCCCAGGGCTGCTTCTGTGCGGGTGCGGGGCGTCGAAAAGCGTGCGGAGGAAGAGCAATGACGTCACGCGGGAACTACCACGAAGAGAAAGGCACGCACATGGGAGCCAGCCGGGATTTTACCGCCGGGGCACGGTCTGGGACGGCCACGCTGACACGTCCCGCGGCGCCACACCGCAGGCCGCGCACCGGCGCGCCGACGCAGCAGCCGGGTGGACGGCGTGTTGCGCCGCACACCCCGCGCGTTGCGCGCGGCGGACGGCTGGGATCGCAGCAGGTCGTCTCAGTGCGTGGCCGCCGCGTCGGGGTCCAGGGGGCCGCGAAAAAGAAGGTGTCCACCCTCTCCGCGGCCGCCGTACTGCTACTCATCGCGGGAGTTGTCTGCGCGATGGCGCTGTCGGGTCTCGCGACCAGCCAGTCCTTCACTATCCAGCAGCTGCAGTCGCGTGAACGCGAACTGCAGGCCGCGGTGGAGTCGTTGAACCGGGACCTCGAGGACGTCAGCTCTGCCGGGGAGATCGCCCAGCGCGCGGCCGAGGCCGGGATGGTGGTGCCCGGCCACCCGGGGATCCTCGCGGTCGACGAGGCCGGTGAGGTCCACGAGGAGCGGGCGGCCGACCCGGAGGCGGCGACGGAGATCATCGATGTCAACGGTGCCCCCACCCGAGCCGACGGGGCGACAAGCGACCGGGACGCGACGCGTCGGCTCGGCGACAACCTGACCTCCGTGCCGGGTGGCAACGTGCTCGGAAGCGGCGGCGCCCCGGAAAACAGCACACCGGAAAACACCGCCCCGGAGGACACCCCGGCTCCCGCCAACACCGCTCCGAGGAACCTGGCGCCGTACGCGCCGAACGTACCGAGCGACCGCTAGGCGGGGGAGTTTTCGCCGCGGCCGTGTGGCGCTCCCGCTGCGGCGCGGGGCGGCGGGCACAATAAGGGCGCGAGCCGGGCGCGAAAACAACGCCCAACTACAGAGACGACAAGGACGACAAAGAAGGTGGGATGCGGGCCGTGAGCAGCACGAGACAACCTCGCGACCCGGGGCACCGGCGCAGCGAGCAGGGCGCCAGCGGTGCCGGGCCAGCGCCGCAGAAGAAGGTGACGCACCGCCGCGCGAGGTTTATCGCGGCGGCCTTCGTTGTTGTTGGCGCCGTCCTGGTCGGGCGCCTCGCCTGGGTTCAGGTGGTGTGGGCGCCGGAGCTGCAGCAACAGGCGGTGGCGCAGAGGGAACGCATTTACGAGGACCGCGCGCGGCGCGGCCCCATCCTGGACCGCTCCGGCAACGAGCTGGCCTACACCATGCAGGCCCGCTCGCTGACGGTCTCCCCGGTCCTGCTGCGCCGCGAGTTGGCCGAGCAGCAGGCGGCCGAGATGAGCAGGGCTGGCGTCTCCCGGGAGGCTATCGACGCCCAGATTGACGCCCGAGTCGAGGACGTCTTGCGCACCATGGCCAACGAGATCCCGGTGATGATCGCGGAGGCGGATCAGGAGAAGCAAAAGGTCTCTGGCTCCACGGCCCGGACGGAACATGACGCCGACGAGGACACGGGAGCGAAGCCGGGCGAAAGCGGTGTCGTGAGCGCGAAGGACATTTTGGACAAACTTCACGCCGAGACGAACTACGAGATCCTCGTGCGCAATGTGGACCCGGACGTGGCCGCGGAGGTGGCGGAGCGTTTCCACGGCGTGGCCGCCGACCTGCAGGAAATCCGCCAGTACCCGAACGGTGCGATCGGGGAGAACATTCTGGGCCGGGTCTCCATGGACGGGCAGGGACAGTTCGGTCTCGAGGCCTCCAGCGACTCGGTGCTCACGGGCATCAACGGGCGTTCCACCGAGGACGTCTCCGTCGACGGGCAATCCATTCCCGGCACGCTGCGCGACGCGGTCCCGGCGGTCGACGGCTCCACGATCCAGCTCACCGTCGACCTGGACCTGCAGACGTTTGTGCAGCAGACCATCCAGCAGGCGAAGGAAAACTCCCTGGCCAAGGGCGGGGAGGCCGTTGTCCTGGACGCGCGGACAGGCGAGATCCTGGCCATGGCGAACACGGACACCATCGACCCCAACAACGACGTGGAAAAGCAGCTCGAGCAGGGGCGCGACTTTGAGAACGGTGCCGTGTCCGCGCCCTACGAGCCGGGCTCGGTGGCGAAGATCATCGCCGCGGCCGCCGCGATCGAGGAAGGGGTGACGGACCCGCACGAGGTCCACCAGGTTCCGGGCTCGATCGATATGGCGGGGGTGACGGTCAACGACGCGTGGGCGCACGACGTCGTGCCCTACACCACCGCCGGGATCTTCGGGAAGTCCTCCAACGTGGGCACGCTCCAGATCGCGCAGCGCCTGGGCGAGGAGAAGTATTGGGAGTACTTGCAGCGCTTCGGCATCGGGCAGACGACGGGAGTGGAGTTGCCCAACGAGTCCCCGGGCCTGCTGCCCGTGCTCGAGCAGTGGTCCGGCGGAACTTTCGCCAACCTTCCTATTGGTCAGGGCATGAGCTGGACCACGCTGCAGATGGCCGGTGTCTACCAGGCGCTCGCCAACGGCGGCGAACGCATCGAGCCGCGCATTATCGCGAAGGTCACCGACGCCGCCGGGAACGACGTGCCCCAGGAGGAGCCCGCGCGCACCCGCGTGGTCAGCGAGGAGACGGCCCGCACGGTTGTCGACATGTTCCGCGCCACCTTCCAGGAAGACCCGACGGGAATAGATTCGGGAACCGCCCAAGGAAGCGACATCGAGGGTTACCAGCTCTCCGGAAAGACGGGGACGGCCCAGAAGGTCAACGAAGAGACGGGGGCGTACTCTCAAAGCGAGTTCTGGATCACCTTCGCGGGCGTCGCCCCGGCCGATGATCCGCGCTTTGTTGTCGCCGTCATGCTCGACGAGCCGCAGCGCGGGCCCCTTCCGGGTGGAGCGGGCGGCCAGACCACGGCGCCGGTGTTCCGCGAGATCGCGGGCTGGCTGATCAACCGGGAGAATCTGCCCCAGAGCCCGCCTGCCGAACCGTACGTGTTGCAGGAACGCTAAGCCTGCGGAAAGAGAGTGGAACGTGAAGTCGACCCCAAGTGCCGTAACCCCCACCCTTGGGCAGCTCGCCGCTGAGGCGGGGGCGGTGGTGAGCGAGGACGCTGCCGACCTGCAGATCAGCTCGGTCAGCCTCGACTCCGGCCAGGCCGCCCCGGGCGGGCTGTTCGCAGCGCTTCCGGGCACCCGCGTCCACGGCGCGACCTACGCGGCGCAGTCCGCGGCCGCGGCCATCCTCACAGACGCGGCGGGGCGGGAGATCCTGGCCAAGGCCGGGGAGAAGCGGCCCGTCCTCGTCGTCGAGGACGTTCGCGCCGTGCTCGGGAGGGTATCGGCGCGCGTCTACGGTCAGCCGTCGAAAAGCCTGACCCTGCTCGGAGTGACGGGCACCTCGGGCAAGACCACCACGACCTACCTCCTCGAGCAGGGGCTGATCGCCGCCGGCTGCGAGGTGGGGCTGATTGGCACGACGGGCACCCGCATCCGCGGGCGCGACGTGCCGACGAGTCTGACCACGCCGGAGGCACCCACCCTGCAGGCGTTGTTCGCGCAGATGCTGAGCGAGGGGGTGACGCACGTGGTGATGGAGGTGTCCTCCCACGCGCTGAGCCTCGGGCGCGTGGACGGCAGTTTCTTCGACGTCGCGGGCTTTACCAACCTCAGCCAGGACCACCTTGACTTCCACCCGACGATGGAGGACTACTTCGAGGCGAAGGCGCGCTTTTTCGACCCGGCCTCGCCCGTCCACGCCGCCCGCAGCGTCGTCTGCGTCGACGATGCGTGGGGCGAGCGGATGCTCGACAGGGCAGGCGAGGGTCTCGCCGTGGGCACGCGCGGCCAAGCGGTGCTCGATTGCTCCGCGACGCTTCTCGACGTCACCCCGGCCGGTGCCCAACACATCAGCCTGACCCTGGCGGGCGCCGCTTACGAGCTGACGCTGCCGCTGCCGGGCGCGTTCAACGTGGCCAACGCCGCGCTCGCCACGGCGATGGCGCACGCCGCCGGCGTGGACGTGGGGCGCTTCGTCTCCGGGCTGGAAAACGCCGCGGTGCCGGGGCGCATGGAGCGCATCGACGCGGGCCAGGACTTCGTCGCGGTGGTTGACTACGCGCACAAGCCGGCGGCGGTCGCGGCTGCGCTTGAGACGCTGCGCGGGCAGGTCGCCGGGCGCGTCGGGGTCGTCATTGGAGCCGGCGGCGACCGCGACGCCTCGAAGCGCCCGCTCATGGGCCGGGAGGCCGCGCAGCGGGCCGACCTGGTCATTGTTACCGACGACAACCCGCGTACCGAGGACCCCGCGGCAATCCGCGCGGCTGTTATCGAAGGCGCTGCCGCGGCGGGGGCGAACGCGGAGATCCGGGAGTCTAAATCGCGCGCCGAGGCGATCGAGGAGCTGATCGCCTGGGCGCGCCCAGGAGACGCGGTGATCGTGGTGGGCAAGGGCCACGAGGTCGGGCAGATCGTGGGCACGACAACGCACCCGTTCGACGACAGGAAAGAAATGCGCCGGGCCCTGTCGCTTTCCGGTTACGGTGAACATAGCGATTCCGGTGGCGCTGATTCCGGCGGGGCGAGCACGAGAGAACACACACACGAGGGCAGCGAAGGAAGGCGACCATGATCCCACTTAAGCTCCGCACCATCGCGGAGATCACCGGCGGCACGCTCAACGAGCACGCGGACCCGGACGCCGTGGTGGGCGGCTTTGTCGAGTTCGACTCCCGCAAGATCGCCGACGGCGGGCTATTTGTGGCGCTCAGCGGTGCGCGCGCGGACGGACACGACTTTGCCCCCGCCGCCGTGGAGCAGGGCGCGGTGGCGGTGCTCGCGGCGCGCGATGTGGCGGCCCCGGCCGTCATCGTGCCGCGGGTGGACAGGCGCGCGGGCGATAATTCCGATTTGGCCGCCAACGACAAGGACGGCTCCGTCGCGGCGGTGGTCGCGGCGATGTCCTCCCTCGCCGCCTACGTCGCCCGCGAGCTGACGCGCAACAGCGGCCTTTCTATTACGGGTGTGACCGGCTCGGCGGGAAAGACGTCGACGAAGGACCTGATCGCCGCGGTGCTGTCCACCGCGGGGGAGACGGTCGCCCCGCCCGGCTCGTTCAACAACGAGATCGGCCACCCCTACACCGTGCTGCGCTGCACTGAGACGACCGACTTCCTCGTCGCGGAGATGTCCGCGCGGGGGATTGGTCACATCGCGCACCTCGCCCAGATTGCCCCGCCGCGTATCGGGGTGGTGCTCAACGTCGGTTCTGCCCACCTCGGCGAGTTCGGTTCGCGCGAGAACATCGCGCAGGCCAAGGGCGAGCTGGTAGAAGCGCTGCCCGAGGCCGAGCGGGGCGGCGTTGCCATCCTCAACGCCGACGACGACCTCGTCGCCGGGATGGCGCGGCGCACCCGCGCCCGCGTGGTCACCTTCTCCACCCAGTCGAAGGACGCGGATTACTATGCCACGGACATCGAGCTTGACGACGTCGCGCGGGCCAGCTTCACCCTGCACTCGCCGGGTCAGGACCCGCAGCGCGTCTGCCTGAATGTCTTTGGCGCGCACCAGGTCTCCAACGCGCTGGCCGCCGCCGCCGTCGGCATTGAATCCGGCGTGCCCGCCGCGACGGTGGCCTCCGCGCTCAGCGGCGCCCACGGTGTCTCCGTCAACCGCATGGACGTCCACACCCGCGCCGACGGGGTAACCGTGATCAACGACGCCTACAACGCCAACCCGGACTCGATGCGCGCCGGTATCGCCGCGCTCGGCTACACCGCGGCTGCGCGCCCCGGGGTGCGCTCGATCGCCGTGCTGGGGGAGATGAACGAGCTCGGCAGCAACGCAGTGGACACGCACCGCGAGCTCGGCGACGAGCTCGCCCGCTACGACGTCACCCACCTCGTCGCGGTGGGGCGGACGGAACCGATGCGCGCGCTTGTCCAGCAGGCCCGCGCCCGGGGCATTGCGACGTCCACCGCCAGCGGGGTCGACGACGCAGCCGCGCGCGTCCGGTCGATCCTGGCGGCCCCGCCCGCCGGGGTAGAGGGCTGGTACGAGCGCAGTGCACGCGACGTTGTGCTGGTCAAAGCGTCAAACGCCGCCGGGCTGTGGGGAGTTGCGGAGCAGCTTCTCGCGGGGCATAACCTTAGGGACGGCAAGAATCAACAGAACTGAGCCGGGCACAACCGCCGAACGCGCCGGGCGGGCCCGCTAGAAAAACACGGTAATTAACGCACATGGTCCAGATCATCATCGCCGCGATAGTGAGCTTTCTCGTCGCTATCTTCCTCACCCCCGTCCTCATCCGGTACTTCAACCACCGCGCCCTCGGCCAGGAGATCCGCGAGGACGGGCCGGCCTCCCACGCCCGGAAGCGCGGCACGCCGACCATGGGCGGCATAGCGATCCTCGCCGGCATCACCCTCGGCTACGTCGCCGCCGGGCTGTGGGCACTAGCTAGCGGGCACGCGGCCTTCACCGCCTCGGGGTGGATCGTGCTGGGGCTGACGCTGGCCCTCGGCGGCGTCGGCTTCGCGGACGACGGCATTAAGCTGTTCATGAAGCGCAACCTCGGGCTGAACAAAACGGCGAAGCTGATCGCGCAGCTGGCTATCGCGCTCATCTTCGGGCTGCTCATCCTGCAGTTCCCCAACGCGGAGGGGCTCACGCCGGGTTCGACGTCGTTAAGCTTCGTGCGCGACATGGACATCGTCGACTTCGCAGCGGTCGGCGGCGTGATTGGCACCATCGTGTTCCTGGTCTTCGTCTACATCCTGCTCGCGGCCTGGTCGAACGCCGTGAACCTCACCGACGGGCTGGATGGGCTGGCCTCCGGCGCCACGGCCTTCGTCATGGCCGGCTACACCGCGATCACGTTCTGGCAGTTCCGCCAGTCCTGCACCGCCGCGCCGGGGCCGGGGTGCTACGACGTGCGCGACCCGCTCGACCTGGCCACTCTGGCCGCCGCCGGGTTCGGCGCCACCATCGGCTTTCTGTGGTGGAACGCCTCCCCGGCCAAGATCTTCATGGGTGACACGGGCTCGCTGGCGCTCGGCGGCCTGGTGGCGGGGCTGTCCGTGACCAGCAAGACGGAGCTGCTCATGGTGATCATCGGCGCGCTGTTCGTGCTGGAGGCCGCCTCCGTGGTTATCCAGGTGCTTTCCTTCCGCGCCACCGGCAAGCGAGTCTTCCGCATGGCCCCTATCCACCACCACTTTGAAAACGGCGGGTGGCCGGAGACAACGGTGGTCATCCGCTTCTGGATCCTCTCCGCTATGGCGGGCGCGCTCGGCGTGGCCGTGTTCTATGGCGAGTGGCTTTCGCTGAGCGGGGCGGCGGGCTGATGGGGGGCCGGATCGCGATGGCGCCGGACAACGTGCCCGCCGAGCTGCGCCGCGGCGTTCTCATCGCCGGCGCGGGGGTCTCCGGCCGCGGGGCGGCCAAGCTGCTCGCGGCGCTCGGCGTTGCCTTCAGCGTGGCCGACGATAACGCGGACAACCTCGCCGCCGTGGCGCAGGAAACGCAGGCCCAGGCGATGAGCACCGCCGAGGCGGAGCGCGCGCTCAGTCAGTTTTCCACTGTGGTCACCTCCCCCGGCTGGCGCCCCGACACGCCACTGCTGCGCGCCGCGGCGGAGGCGGGGCTGGAGGTCTACGGCGACGTGGAACTGTGCTTCCGCCTCGACCGGGCGGGCGTGTTCGGCGCCCCGCGGACGTGGCTGGCGGTGACGGGCACGAACGGGAAAACCACGACGACGGGAATGCTGGCGGCGATCATGGCCGAATCCGCCCGCGACACGGGATTGGACGCGGTGGCCTGCGGCAACATCGGGCTCTCCGTCAGCGACGCGCTCCTGTCGGAAGAGCGCGTGGACGTGCTGGTAGCGGAGCTGTCGAGCTTCCAGCTGCACTGGTCGCGCGAGCTGCGACCGACGGCCGGGGTGCTGCTCAACCTCGCGGCCGACCACATCGATTGGCACGGCTCCTTCGCCGCGTACGCGCACGACAAGGCGCGGCTGCTTCGGGCGGAGACCGCGGTGGCCGGGATAGACGACGCCGAGGTGGCGCGCCTCGTGCGCGAGAGCGGGCGCGGTGACGTCATCGGGTTCACCCTCGCGGAGCCGGGGGAGAACCAGGTCGGGATCAAGGGTGAGGCCATCGTCGCCAGGCGCGGCGGGGAAGAGGTCGAGCTGGCCAGCGCGGCAGGCATCGAGCCCGCCGGCGCGGCCGGTGTCTACGACGCGCTTGCCGCGGCGGCGGCGGCCCACAGCCAGGGCGTGCACCCCGAACGGATCAGGGCAGGGCTGGCGGGTTACCGAGTGGCGGGCCACCGCGGCGCGGTGGTGCACTCCGCGGGGGGCGTCGACTGGGTGGACAACTCCAAGGCGACCAACCCGCACGCGGCCGATTCGGCGCTCGCCGGGGCAGGCACCGTGGTGTGGATCGCCGGCGGGCAGCTCAAAGGCGCCGAGGTCGACGACCTGGTGCGCGCCCACGCCCACCGGTTCCGGGCCGTGGGGCTAATCGGGGCGGACCGGGAGATCCTGCGCGAGGCGCTCCGGCGCCTGGCCCCGAATGTGCCCGTGTGGGTGACGGACGAGGCGGACCCAGCGCGGGCGATGGACGCGGTCGTCGACTTCGCGGCGACCCAGGCGCGCCCGGGGGACACGGTGCTGCTGGCTCCCGCCGCGGCCAGCCTCGACATGTTTTCCGGCATGTCCCAGCGTGGCGACTACTTTGCGGCCGCCGCCATGAGACACTCCTAACGCGAGCCGTGTTGCTCCGCCCGGAGCTACCGCCCCACAGTCTATTGTGGCTAATGTGTCTGAAGTGAGCTCTGGGGCGAACGAGGAGAAAGGGCGGTGGCCATGACCGTGACGCGCGGTGCGCGGGAGTACCAACCCCGCAGAAACGCAGCTCAGCAGCCAGGCCCCGCGCGGGCGCAGGAGGGTGGTTTTGCAGCCGCCCAGCGTCGCCTCAACGACGCAATGGACGCGCGTCCGCTGCTGGATTACACCGTGATCCGCACCGTCGTTCTGGTGCTCGCGGGCCTCGGAATAGTCATGGTCACCAGCTCGTCGATGGCGTCGAGCTTCGCCGCGTCGTCAAGCGTCTGGGCGACCACACTGCGCCAGGGCCTCATGGTCGCCTTCGGGCTGTTTTTGTTCTGGGTGATGCTCAAGGTCTCGCCCGAGGTGATGCGCAGGTTCGCAGACGTCGTTATGGCCGCTGCCGTCGTGCTGCTTATCCTCGTGCTCATCCCCGGCATCGGCATCGGTGGGGACGAGGTGGGCTCCCAGTCCTGGATTGCGCTCGGCCCGCTGCGGCTGCAACCTTCCGAGCTGGCCCGCGTGGCCATCGCCGTGTGGGGGGCGAAGACCCTGGCAAACAAGGACTACCGGCGCCCGTCGAAGCCAAATAACGGCTTCGTCGCCTTCATTGCGGTGGCGGCGCTGTGCCTCGGGCTCATCGCGGCGCAGCGTGACTTCGGCATGGCCGTCTCCTTCGCCATCGTCGCGGGCCTCATCCTCATCTTCGCCGGGATCTCCAAGGCCTTCATCGCGGGCGCAGCTATCGTGGGCACGATCAGCCTGCTGGTGGTTGTCTTCGTCTCCGGCGGGTACCGCTCCGACCGCTTCACCGTCTACTTCGACGCGCTTTTCGGCCATTTCGACGACACGCGCGGCGTCGCCTTCCAATCGCACCAGGGCTTCCTCTCGCTTGCCGACGGCTCCCTGCTCGGCGTCGGCCTGGGCCAGTCCCGCGCCAAGTGGTTCTACCTCCCTGAGGCGCGCAACGACTTCATCTTCGCGGTGATCGGCGAGGAGCTCGGGCTGTGGGGAGGTGCGCTCGTGATCGCCCTGTTCGCCCTGCTCGGCTACTTCGGGCTGCGTACGGCGCGTCGCGCGCAGAACCAGTTCCAGGCGCTCATGGCGGCCTCGCTCGCAGCCGGGGTGGTCTCGCAGGCCTTCATCAACATCGGCTACGTGGTGGGCCTGCTGCCGGTGACCGGCATCCAGCTACCGATGGTCTCCGCCGGAGGTACCTCCGCTGTGATCACGCTCGCCTCCATGGGCGTGTTGGCCTCCATCGCCCGCCACGAACCCGACGCGGTGTCCGCCATGCAGAACTACGGCCGGCCTGCCTTCGATCGCTTCCTCGGTATCGGCGAGCCCACCACCCCGGGGCAGTCCCGCGCAGCGCGCCGCGCCGAAAGCGGGCGGGGGGCGCGCTCTCGCCGCGAGGCGCGCTTTGGCACCCCCGTCACCGCGCGTCCGAGCGAAGCTTCTCGACGCCCCACCGCCGCCGCCGGGCGCCCGGCGACCCGCGCCCGCCCTGCCTCACCGGCCCGCACGGCCCCGCGGCCCCAGCCCGCGCCGCGCGGATCCTGGGACCCGACCGACGCCCGCCGCGCGGGCTAGCTGCACACGAAAAGGAGTACTCCAGACATGGCAGAAGCAGATCCAGCGGACAAAGACGCCGCTGACAAGGTGCACGACGGCTCCGGCCCGCTCAGCGTCGTCCTCGCCGGCGGCGGAACCGCCGGGCATATCGAACCGGCGCTGGCTGTCGGGGAGGTCCTGCGCGACGAGTTCGGGGCCACCGTGACCGCTCTGGGCACCGAGAAGGGCCTGGAAACCACGATCGTGCCGGCCCGCGGCTTCGCCCTCGAGCTGATCGACCCGGTCCCGGTGCCGCGGGGCGCGCCCTGGCGCCTGGCGGGCGTGCCCTTCAAGCTGGCCCGCGCGGTGCGGCAGACGCGCCGGGTGCTGCGCGAATCCGGCGCGCAGGTCGTTTTCGGAACCGGCGGTTATGTCGCGGCCCCCGCGTACATCGCGGCGGCGTCGCTGCGCCTGCCTTTTTTCGTGCTGGAGACCAACGCGCTGGCCGGCATGGCCAACAAGCTTGGAGTGCGCCTCGGCGGGGTTGGCCTCAACGCCGTCGCGGGCTCGGGTATGCCGGGCGAGACCGTCGGTATCCCGGTGCGCCCCGGAGTGGGTGAGGACGCAGATGGGGAGAAGGCGCGGCGCGGCTACCGCACGTGGGGCCTCGACCCGGAGCGCATGACCGTGCTGGTCACGGGCGGTTCCCAGGGCGCGGTGAGCATTAACAGCGCCGTGGCCAGCGCGGTGGAGGCCATCACGGCCGCGGGCGCGCAGGTGCTGCACGCCTATGGGCGCAAGAACGACGCCCCCGCCGCGCACGATCACTACACGGCGGTGCCCTACATCGACGACATGGAGGCTGCCTACGCCGTCGCTGACCTCGTGGTGTGCCGTTCCGGGGCGATGACGGTGGCGGAGAACTCGGCGGCCGGGATCCCGGCGATCTACATCCCGCTGCCGCACGGTAACGGCGAGCAGGGGCTCAACTCGGCCCACCTCGTCGACCTCGGCGCGGCGGTGCGCATCGACGACTCCGAGCTCACCCCGGAGGCGCTGAGCGCAGCGGTGACGAGCATTCTCGGCGAGCCCGGCAAACGCGCGCGCATGCAGGAGGCGCTGGATAGCTCGGGCGCCGGAGACGTCGCCCGCGAGCTTGCCACCCGCGTCGTGCGCGCCGCGCGTGCCCACTAGAATCGCGTGTCGTACGCAACCCGCCCGGCCCTGAGAACAAGCCCTGAGAACAAGCCCTGCGAAGGAGCGCCCGAAAACATGAATCACCCCGGCAGTGACGTCGATCTTGCCCGCGTTCACCTCATCGGCATCGGCGGCTCCGGCATGTCGGGGGTGGCGCACATCCTGCTCGATCGCGGCAGTGTAGTCACGGGCTCCGACGTGAAGGATTCCCTGCCGGTGCGCGCGCTGCGGGCGCGGGGGGCGCAGATCGCGGTGGGCCACGCAGCGGACAACCTCGACTTGGCGGGTGAGCTGCCGACGGCCGTGGTGACCAGCTTCGCCGCGATCCCGCAGGACAACCCCGAGCTGGCGCGCGCCCGCGCGGAGGCCATCCCGGTCCTGCGCCGCTCCGACCTGCTCGCTGAGCTGATGGAGGGCTACACCCAAGTGCTCTTCGCGGGAACGCACGGGAAAACCTCGACGACCTCCATGGCCGTGGTGGCGCTGCAGGCGGCGGGGGAGGAGCCGAGCTTCGCCATCGGTGGCCAGCTCAACCGCGCGGGGACGAACGCGCACCACGGGCAGGGCCGCATCTTCGCGGCGGAGGCGGACGAATCGGACGCCTCGCTGCTGCGTTACGCGCCGGACATCGCCGTGATCACCAACATCGAGCCGGACCACCTGGACTACTTCGGCGACGCGGACTCCTACTTCCGCGTCTTCGACGACTTCGCCGACCGCGTCACGGAATCCGGCACGCTCGTGGTCTGCCTCGACGACGCGCACGCCGTCGAGTGCGGCAGGCGGGCGATTCAGCGCGGGGTGACGGTACTCGGCTACGGCACCGCCGCCGCGGCGGAAGTCTGCCCCGACGTGCCCGCCGGCGCAATCATCGCCGAGGAGGCCCACTGCGGCGGGCCGGCCCAGGTGCGGGTTGACCTGGCCGTGGGTGGGGCCGAGCGGCGGGTCGAGTACTCGATGTCCGTGCCGGGGCACCACATGGTGCTCAACTCGGTGGCGGCGCTTCTGGCCGGGGCGTGCGCGGGGGCCGACCCGCAGCGCCTGGCGGCGGGGCTCAGCGAGTACACCGGCGTGCGGCGCCGCTTCGAGTTCAAGGGCGAGGTGGCCGAGGGCACTTTCGCCGGAGCGCGCGTCTACGATGACTACGCCCACCACCCGACCGAGGTCGCCGCCGTGCTCGGCGCCGCGCGCGAGAAGGCTCGGGCGGAGGGCGGCGGCGCGCGGGTGGTTGTGTGCTTCCAGCCGCACCTGTATTCGCGCACGCGCGAGTTCGCGGCCGAGTTCGCCGCCGCTTTGTCGCGCGCCGACGCCGCCGTTGTCCTGGACATCTTCGGCGCCCGCGAGACCCCGGTGGAGGGGATGGACTCGCGCATCATCACCGACCGCATCGACAGGACCGCGACCGAGGTGCGCTACGAACCGGACTTTTCCGCGGCGCCGGCGACCGTGCGCGAGCTCACGCGCCCCGGCGACATAGTTTTGACGATGGGCGCCGGCACCGTGACCATGCTCGCCGAGGAGATCCTCTCTGCGCTGGCGCAGGAGGGGTGAGGCAATGCCGGCAGAGTCCGCAAACAAGCAGTCCGCAAACAAGCAGTCCGCAAACAGGCAGTCCGCAAACAAGCAGGAGGACGACGGCCGGGCGCCGCGCCGCGGGGGAACCTGGGCGGTCGCGGCCGTCGTTGTGGTTGTCGTAGGGGCGCTCACGGCCGCGGTGGCAGCGCCTTTCACCCCGGCGATGCCCGTGCGCTCGATCGAGGTCGAGGGGGCGCGCCAACTCAGCGAGGAGGAGGTCGCCGCCGCGACGAACATCGAGGAGGGTACGCCGATGGCGCGTGTCGACGCCCACCAGGCCGCCTCCGGGGTGGCGGGGCTGCCGTGGGTGAAAAGCGCGACCGTGGGGCGCGACTGGCCCTCCACCATCACCGTCGCCGTCGACGAGTACGTCGCCGTCGCCTACACGGAGACCGCCGAGGGGACGCAGCTGATCGACACCGAGGGCGAGGCGTTCACCGTGGGCGACCCGCCGCCCGGGGCGGTGCGCCTGGCCGATTCGGCGCTGCAGGACGAGCGCGTGCGCAGGGACGCGGTGTCGATCGTGACGTCGATAAGCGAAGAAATGCGCGGGCAGGTCGCCTCCATCGAGGCGCGCAGCCCCCACACGTTCGTGCTCACTCTTGGCGACGAGCGCACGGTGGTGTGGGGCGCCAGCGAGGACAACGAGAACAAGGCTCGCGCACTGGAGGCGGTGGTGCACAGGGAGGGCAGCGAGTTCAACGTGTCCAACCCCGAGCTGGTGACGGTGCGTTAGCGCGAAAGCCCAGGTCACAACCCTAAAGTGAAGGTTTAGGGTTGCAACACGCCGAGGCAAAAACCGGGCTTTGGGCGTTTCGTGGCCCATGATGGGGAAGCGTTGCATGCTGCGCATGAGCCTGCTTACTGTTCCCGAAAAAGTTCTACGTACCTGAAAGGCGAGAATCTCTCCATGACCTCTCCAGCCAACTACCTCGCCATGATCCGCGTCGTCGGTGTTGGCGGCGGCGGCGTCAACGCCGTCAACCGCATGATCGAAGAAGGGCTCAAGGGCGTTGAGTTCGTCGCGGTCAACACCGACTCGCAGGCACTTTTGTTCACCGACGCCGACACCAAGCTCGACATCGGGCGCGAGGCCACCCGCGGGCTCGGCGCGGGCGCGAACCCGGAGGTCGGGCGCACCTCCGCCGAGGATCACAAGCAGGAGATCGAGGAGTCCCTGAAGGGTTCCGACATGGTCTTCGTCACCGCCGGTGAGGGCGGCGGCACCGGCACGGGCGCGGCCCCGGTCGTCGCCGGGATCGCCAAGAAGATGGGTGCTTTGACCATCGGCGTGGTCACCCGCCCGTTCTCCTTCGAGGGCAAGCGCCGCACGCGCCAGGCGCTGGAGGGCATCGAGAACCTGAAGGAGGTCTGCGACACCGTCATCGTCATCCCGAACGACCGCCTTCTGCAGCTCGGCGACGCGGAGCTGTCGATGATGGAGGCCTTCCGGGCGGCGGACGAGGTGCTCTACAACGGCGTGCAGGGTATTACGAACCTCATCACCATCCCCGGCGTGATCAACGTCGACTTCGCCGACGTGCGTTCCGTGATGGCCGACGCGGGCTCCGCCCTCATGGGCGTGGGCTCGGCGCGCGGGGAAAACCGCGTGATGGTGGCCACCGAGCAGGCGATCAACTCCCCGCTTCTGGAGACGACCATGGAGGGCGCCAAGGGCGTGCTCATCTCCGTCGCGGGCGGATCCGACCTCGGCCTGATGGAGGTCAACAACGCCGCCTCCATCGTGGAGGAGAAGGCCGACGACGACGCCAATATCATCTTCGGCACCATCATCGACGACAACCTCGGCGACGAGGTGCGCGTGACCATCATCGCCACCGGCTTCGACGAGAAGGCCAACGCGCGCCCCGAGTCCGCCTCCGGCCAGCAGGACAACGCCGCCGCGGACAACGGCCAGGCCGCCGAGTCCCCGACCCCGGCGCCCGCCCGCGGCTCGCTTTTCGACGACCGCAGCGCAGCCCCGGCCGAGGAGGAGCGCCACGAGGAGTACCAGCCGCGCCACCGCTATGAGGAGCGCAGCTCCGGCCTGTTCACCCGTTCCGGGCGCGACGGCGCCGACCGCGCGCGGGAGGACGACGACGTCGACGTCCCGGATTTCCTGCGCTGACGCTTGGCGCGGGGAGCGCTCGCTAGGGTGGGGGTCATGACATCCGCACGCGAGCGCACCCCCGTCCAGGACCGCCCCGTCCGCATGGTGTTCACCACCCGTGCGGGCGGGGCGTCTGCGTCCCCGTACGATTCCTTCAACCTCGGCGACCACGTGGGCGACGACCCCGAGGCCGTCGCGGCGAACCGCCGGCGCCTCGCCGCGACGGTGGGCCTTGCCCCGGAGGACTTCGTGTGGATGGAGCAGCTGCACACCAACAACGTCACCTTCGTAGACGGCCCGCAAAAGCGCCCCGTCGCGGCCACCGACGCCGTGGTGACCACCACGCCCGGCCTGGCCCTGTGCGTCTTGGTCGCCGATTGCACCCCGGTGTTGCTCGCGGACCACGGCGCCGGCGTCGTCGCCGCCGCCCACGCGGGCCGCATTGGCGCGCGCAACGGGATTGTCGCGCGCACGGTCGAGGCCATGGTGAGCCGCGGCGCCAGCCCGGGGACGATCACGGCGCTGCTCGGCCCAGCCGCGGCCGGGAGCAGCTACGAGGTCCCCCTGGAGATGGCCCGGGACGTCGAAAAGCACTTGCCCGGCTCGATGACGCGCACGGCGCAGGGGAGCCCGGGCCTCGACGTGCGGGCAGGGATCGTGCGGCAGCTGTTCGAGCTCGGCGTCACGCATGTCGACGCGGACCCGCGCGACACCATCACGGACGGGGACTTTTTCTCCTACCGGCGCGACGGCACGACGGGGCGCCAGGCGGGAGTGATTTGGTTGACGGGCACGACACGAAAGGAAGGGTAGACGAAGATGAGCAGGACGGACGAGATCGCGGCGCGGTTAAAGGCAGTGCGCGAGCGCATTGCGGCGGCGGAAGCGCAGGCGGGGCGCGAGCCGGGCAGTGTCCGGCTGGTGCCGGTGAGCAAGTTCCACCCAGTCGAGGACATCGAGATCCTCGCCGGGCTGGGCATCGACCTGGTGGGAGAAAACCGCGAGCAGGAGGCCCGCGCGAAGGCCGAGCACCTCGCCCAGGGCGGAGTTGACGTGGGCATTGCGATGATTGGGCAGATCCAGTCGAAGAAGGCCAACTCCGTGGCGCGCTGGGCAAGCCAGGTCCACTCCGTGGACTCCGTCAAGCTGGCGCGCGGTTTGGAAAGGGGGATGGCGCTCGCCCTCGAGCGCGGGGATCGCGAAAGCGGCGTCCTGCCCTGCCTCGTGCAGCTGTCCGCCGACGGCGACGAGGCGCGCGGGGGAGTGCCGGCGGGCGGGGTTGACGAGGTGGTCGCGGCTGTGGCTGAGTCTGAGCACCTGCGCTTCGCCGGATTTATGGTGGTGCCGCCCCTCGACGCCGACCCGGTGCCCGTGTTCACCCGGGCCCGCGAGATCACCGACGCCCACGCCGCCTCCCTCGGCCGAGACCTCGTCCTGTCCGCCGGGATGTCGGGCGACTTTGAGAAGGCAATCGCGTGTGGCTCGGATATCGTGCGTGTCGGAACCGGGGTGCTGGGGCCGCGGCCCGTAGGCTAACAGCGATGTGATTCCCCGCGCCGCCGCTTGCTGCGGCGCCACCCCGAAAACGACCCCAGGAGCAGCAAAAACATGTCCATCTTCGGCACCGCGAAGGAATTTTTCGGACTCGGCCCGTACAACTACAACGAGGCCGCCTACAACGAGGACCCCGCCTACTACGACGACGACGACTACACCGACGGCGGCTCCACCGCCTACGAGCGCGCCCCCCAGCGCCCCTACTCCGAGGCCGCCCCGCGCCACGACTACCGCGGGACCTACACGCGCACCCTGGAGCCCGCGATCGTCACCGCCACCCCGCGCAGCTACAACGACGCGAAGGAGATCGGCGAGCCCTTCCGCGACGGCGACGCGGTGATTATGGACCTGAGCGACCTCGACGCCGCCGACGCGAAGCGCCTCGTGGACTTCGCCGCCGGGCTGTGCTTCGCCCTGCGCGGGCGGATGCACAACCTGACCCGCGGGATGGACACCGGGCGCCGGGTCTTCGCCATCACCCCGGAAAACGCCCCGTTTACCTCCTCTGAGCTGCAGCGCGCCGCGCGCCTGCGCTAGGGGTTTTGCTTCAGGGGCGTGTGCGTGACCGGCTTGTGCGTCAGGCGCCGGTCAAAAGGCCAGCAGCTTACGAGCTGCTGGCCTTTTCGCGTGTTGCGGGCTGCCCGGCGGTGGCGCCCGCCCGGCACGCGGTTATCCCAGTCGGTCAGGCGGGCTGTAGGCTGGCCGCGTGGCATTGTTTGGAGCAGCTATCTGCGCACTCATCGGCTTGTACACCACGGTGGTGGTGATCCGGATCATCGTCGAGATGATTCAGTCGTTTTCGAAGCAATTCGCACCGCCCCGGTGGTTCATGGTGGTGGCGGAGGCGATGTTCGTGGTCACCGACCCGCCGGTCATGGCGCTGCGCCGCCTCATCCCGCCGCTTCGCCTCAGCGGGGGAGTGGGCCTGGACGTGAGCGTCATTGTCCTCTTTCTTATCCTGGCCATTGCCCAAGTACTTGCGCAGGTCTTCCTTGTCATGCCCTTCCTGTAAGCAGGAAGCGCCGGGGGCAGGGGAAACGCGTTTTGTGGCGCTGGGCTCACCCTCCGGTCGATATTGAGGGTATAAATACACATAGCGCGGGGTTGTCTCGGCTACACTCTCTGTTCAATAAGGAAAATACAACGAACTGTCTGGGCATTTCCCACACGCTGGGATTCGCTCGCGCACCCGTGGCAACGGGTGGGACAACACGAAGGGATCGCTAATGCCGCTCACACCAGCAGACGTGCACAATGTTGCCTTTAGCAAGCCGCCGATTGGCAAGCGCGGTTACAACGAGGACGAGGTTGACCAGTTCCTCGACCTCGTCGAGGACACGCTTGCGCAGCTGCAGGACGAGAACGACGAGCTGCGCGCTCGCGTCGAGGAGCTGGGCAAGGGCGGCCAGCCCGCCGCCGCAGCGCCGGTCCGCGACAGCGGCGTGGACGAGGCCGCGATCCGCAAGGAGATCGAGCAGGAGCTGCGCTCCACTTACGAGCAGAAGCTGCGCGCGGCCGAAGAGGCGAAGACCCGTGCGGAGAACGAGGCTCGCTCCGCCAAGGAGGACGCCACCCGTGCCCGCAAGGAGGCCAACGAGGCGGCAGACAAGGCCCGCCAGCAGTCCGCACAGCAGACAGACGGGGCCCAGCCCGCCACGCAGCAGTCCGCCGGTGACGCCACCGCGGACACCCACGTCCAGGCCGCTAAGGTCCTCGGCATGGCGCAGGAGATGGCGGACCGCCTCACCTCCGAGGCCCAGGCCGAGGCGCGTTCCATGCTCGACGAGGCACGCGGCGCGGCGCAGCGCCAGATCCAGGACGCCGAGACCCAGTCCCGCACCCAGCTCGAAAACGCCGAGAAGAAGGCCAGGGAGACCACGGAGCAGGCGGAGTCCCGCGCCCAGCAGCTCGTCAGCGACGCAGAGCGCAAGGCCGACGAGACCACCAGCGAGGCCAACTCTCGCGCCGAGGCGCAGATCCGCCAGGCGGAGGAGCAGGCCGCGAAGCTGCGCAGCGACGCGGAGCGCAAGCACACCGAGATCATGAACACGGTCAAGCAGCAGCAGACCGCCCTGGAAAACCGCATCGGCGAGCTGCGCACCTTCGAACGCGAGTACCGCACGCGCCTGAAGACCCTGCTGCAGTCCCAGCTCGAGGAGCTGGAAACCCGCGGCACCTTCGCCCCGGGCGGCAACGAGGACAAGTAGGCGCTTAGCGCCTGGGAGGTGGGCTCCCCCGGCCGTCCGGCCGGGGGAGCCTTTCACGCCCGCGTGCCGGTGGACTACACTAGACACCGCATCTAGCGAGCACGCATCGATCCGGCCATCACCGGGGAGCGTTTCCGGAAGAACAGCAGCCCTAAAACGGGGCGGCCCAGTAGAACCGGACGTTACGGGGAGACGTCACTTCCTTCACCACAAATGAAGCGGGGGTCCGTCCAAGGCCCCAAGCAGGGTGGTACCGCGCGGCCCGGGCCGCGTCCCTGCACCAGCGTGGACACAACCGTGAGTGAAGGAGAAAAGATGTCGGACGTCGGCGGCGTTTACCCCAAGGTGGATATGACGGGCGGCAGCTCGAAGTTCCCCGATATGGAACGCGAGGTGCTCTCGTACTGGCAGAAGGACGGGACCTTTGAGGCGTCGTTAAGCAACCGCGAAGGCGGCGAGGAATACGTCTTCAACGATGGCCCCCCGTTTGCTAACGGGCTGCCCCACTACGGCCACCTTCTGACGGGCTACGTCAAGGACATCGTGCCCCGCTACCGCACGATGTCGGGCTACCACGTTCCGCGCGTGTTCGGCTGGGACTGCCACGGCCTGCCCGCCGAGCTGGAGGCCGAAAAGCAGCTCGGCATCAAGGACAAGGGCGAGATCGAGTCCATGGGCCTGGACAAGTTCAACGAGTACTGCGCAACCTCCGTGCTGCAGTATGCGGGGGAGTGGGAGGACTACGTCACCCGCCAGGCCCGCTGGGTCGACTTCGACAACGGCTACAAGACGATGGACCTCGAGTACATGGAGTCCGTCATGTGGGCGTTCAAGGAGCTCTACGACAAGGGGCTGATCTACCAGGGCTTCCGCGTCCTGCCGTACTCCTGGGCGGAGCACACCCCGCTGTCGAACCAGGAGACGCGCCTCGACGACTCCTACCGCGACCGCCAGGACCCGACCGTGACGGTCACCCTGCCGCTGACGGGCGCGCGCGAGGGATTCCCGGCCCAGGACACGTGGCGCGGGCACCCGGAACTTGACGGCGCCGCCGCGATCGCCTGGACCACCACGCCGTGGACCTTGCCGTCGAACCTCGCGCTCGCCGTCGGCCCGGAGATCGAGTACTCCCTCGTCGAGGTCGGAACCGACGGCGCCGCCGAGTTCGTCGGCGCGAAGCTGCTGCTGGCCACCAACCTGCTCGGCGCCTACGCCAAGGAGCTCGGCGAGAACCCCACCGTTGTCTCCACCTTCCGCGGCGCCGAGCTTGAGGGCCTGGAATACACCCCGGTCTTCGACTACTTCGCGGACCAAGACAACGCCTTCATGGTGCTGGTCGCGGACTACGTCTCCACTGAGGACGGCACCGGCATCGTGCACCAGGCGCCCGCCTTCGGTGAGGACGACATGGCCACCACGCAGGAATACGGCATCGACCTGGTGATCCCGGTCGACGCCGACGGCAAGTTCACCTCGCTCGTGCCCGAGTACGAAGGCAAGCTCGTCTTCGACGCCAACCGCGACATCATCCGTGACCTCAAGGCGAAGAAGCGTGTGCTGCGGGACCAGACCATCGTGCACTCCTACCCGCACTCCTGGCGCTCCGGCGAGCCGCTGATCTACATGGCGCTGCCCGCTTGGTTTGTGAAGGTCACCGACGTGCGCGATCGCATGGTCGAGCTCAACCAGCAGATCGAGTGGATCCCCGGGCACATCCGCGACGGGCAGTTCGGCAAGTGGCTCGAGGGCGCGCGCGACTGGAACATCTCGCGCACCCGCTACTGGGGCTCGCCGGTGCCGGCGTGGGTCTCCGACAACCCGGAGTACCCGCGCGTGGACGTCTACGGCTCACTCGATGAGCTCGAGCGTGACTTCGGCGTGCGCCCCACCTCGCTGCACCGCCCCTACATCGACGAGCTGGTGCGCCCCAACCCGGACGACCCGACGGGCCAGTCCATGATGCGGCGCGTGCCCGACGTCCTCGACTGCTGGTTCGAGTCCGGCTCCATGCCGTTCGCGCAGTATCACTACCCCTTCGACAACGTCGAGGAGCACGACGCGCGCCAGCCGGCGGACTTCATCGTGGAGTACTCCGGCCAGACCCGCGGCTGGTTCTACGTCCAGCACGTGCTGGCCACGGCGCTGTTCGATCGCCCGGCCTTCAAGAAGGTCGTCGCCCACGGCATCGTGCTGGGCAACGACGGGCTGAAGATGTCCAAGTCGAAGGGCAACTACCCGGACGTCAACGAGGTCTTCGACCGCGACGGCTCCGACGCCATGCGCTGGTTCCTCATGTCCTCGCCCATCCTGCGCGGCGGCAACCTCATCGTCACCGAGCAGGGCATCCGCGAGGGGGTGCGCCAGGCGCTGCTGCCGCTGTGGAACGCGTACAGCTTCCTGCAGCTCTACTCCTCGGCCGAGGCCACCTGGTCCACAGGCTCGGACAACGTGCTCGACCGCTACATCCTAGCCAAGACCCACGACCTCGTCGCCGGAGTCGACGCGGCGCTGGCGGGCACGCGCATCGCCGACGCCTGCGACGAAGTGCGCCAGTTCGCCGACACCCTGACCAACTGGTACGTGCGCCGCTCCCGCGACCGCTTCTGGGCGGGCCAGGAGGAGCACCCGGCGGCCTTCGACACCCTCTACACGGTGCTCGAGGTCGTCTCCCGCGTCGTGGCCCCGCTTCTGCCCTACGCCTCCGAGGTGATCTGGCGCGGCCTGACCGGCGGGCGCTCCGTGCACCTGGCCGACTACCCCTCGGCCGCCGACCTCCCGGCCGATGCCGACCTGGTCAGCGCGATGGACGCCACCCGCGCGGTGTGCTCCGCGGCAAGCTCCGTGCGCAAAGCCAACAAGCTGCGCAACCGCCTTCCGCTGCCGAAGCTCACGGTGGCGCTGCCGAACTCCGCCTCACTGGCGGACTTCGCCTCCACCATCCGCGACGAGGTCAACGTCAAGGAGGTCGAGCTCACCGACGACGTCGACTCCGCCGGCAGCTTCGAGGTGGTGGTGAACGCGAAGGTCGCCGGCCCGCAGCTGGGCCGCGACGTGCAGCGCGCGATCAAGAACGTCAAGGCGGGCAATTACGTGCGCGAGGGCGACAACGTCGTCGTCGACGGCGACATCGTGCTCACCCCGGAGCTCTACACCGAGCGCCTGGTTGCGGAAAACCCCGAATCCACCGCCCGCGTGACCGGCGAGGGCGGCACAGACGGCCTGGTCGTGCTGGACACGACGGTGACCCCCGAGCTGGAGGCCGAGGGGTGGGCCGCGGACGTGATCCGCGGCCTGCAGGACGCCCGCAAGAGCGAGGACTTCGCCGTGTCCGACCGGATCAGCGTGGTGCTCAGCGTCCCGGCAGACAAGCAGGACTGGGCTCGCGAGCACGCCGAACACATCGCCGCGGAGACGCTGGCGACGTCCTTCGACGTGGTCACCGGCGAAGCGCTCGAGCACGAGGTCGTCGAGGGCGTTTCCGCCTCCGTGGCGAGAAACTCCTAGGGCAGGCGGGCAGCCGCGATAGCTTTGGTGACCATGACTCGCTGGGTGCTGCACATCGACATGGACGCGTTCTACGCCTCCTGCGAGCAGCTCACGCGGCCCACGCTTCGGGGCAGGCCGGTGCTCGTCGCCGGGGTCTCGGGCCGGGGGGTGGTCGCCGGCGCGAGCTACGAGGCCCGCCGTTACGGGGCGCATTCGGCCATGCCCACCCACCGCGCGGCGCGCCTGGTGGGGCCGAAGGCGGTGCTCGTGGAACCACGCCGCGCCGTCTACTCCACCGCCTCGCGCCGAGTTTTCGAGGTCATCGCCCGCCACGTCGAGGCCGATGCCGTAGAGCAGCTGTCCATCGACGAGGCCTACATGGAGCCGAGCGCGCTCGCCGGGGCAACGCCCGATGAGGTGCGCGACTGGGCCAATTCCTTGCGCGCCGCGATCAAGGAGGAGACGGGGCTGCCGTCGTCGATCGGCGCCGGCTCGGGCAAGCAGTACGCGAAGATCGGCTCTGGCCTGGCCAAACCGGACGGCGTGTTCATTATCCCGCACACACAGCAGCTGGACATCCTCCACCCGCTGCCGGTGGGGGAGCTGTGGGGCGCGGGCCCGGTGACGCAGGCGAAGCTGGCCACCGCCGGGGTGGAGACGATCGGGGATTTGGCACGGCTGTCGGAAAAGGAGGTGGAGATCGCCCTCGGCGGGGTGGTGGGCCGCCACTTGTGGCAGCTTGCCCGCGGAGTCGACGAGCGCCCGGTCGCCCCGCGCGCCGAGGCAAAGCAGATCTCCGCCGAGCACACCTACCCGCGCGATCTGACCACCACCGCCGAGGTCGACGCGGCGCTCGATCGCGCCGCCGCCGAGGCACATCGCCGCCTGCTTCGCGACGGCCGCGGGGCGCGCACCGTCAGCGTCAAGCTGCGCATGGCCGACTTTCGCATCGAGTCCCGCTCCGCGACGCTGCCCTACGCCACCGACGACGCAGACACCCTTCGCGCCACCGCTTTCAACCTGGTGCGTTACCCCGGCGAGGTCGGCCCGATCCGCCTGGTCGGGGTATCCTACTCGGGGCTGGAGGAGTCACTGCAAGACGTCCTCTTCCCCGAACTCGACAGGCAGATCGCCGCCCGCCGCGCCGAGCAGGCCGATTACGAAAGCGGCGTCAGCGACCACGAGGTCGACGCCGAGGTCCACGTCGAGCCCGCCCCGTCGCGCGCCGCGGGGCAGTGGCGGCCCACCCAGGACGTGTATCACCCCGACCACGGCCACGGCTGGGTGCAGGGCGCGGGCCACGGACGGGTGACGGTCCGCTTTGAAACGCGGGCTACGGGTCCGGGCACAACCGTCACCTTGGACGCCGCCGACCCCCTGCTCGCCCCCGGCGACCCGATCGAGTCGCTGGCCTGGCAGGACTGGCTCGGCCAGACGCTAGACGCCGAGCAGTAGCGCGGGCTCCGCGCCGGTCGCCAGCGCCGCGGCCAGGGCGATGCGCGCCTGGCCCGCGCGGAGCCAGCCGCCGGGCAGCGCGCCGCGCTCGCCCAGGCTCGACCCGCCGCCGGCGCCGCCGTAGTCGAAGGTGACCTCCCCGAAGGGGACGGAGGTGGCCACCACGACGGGAATGCCGGCGTCGAGCACGCGCCCGAGAGCCTCGCCCATCCCGGCCGAGACGTTGCCCGAGCCGAGCGCCTCCACCACGATCCCGTCCGGGTGTGCCGCGCGCACGAGGTCGACGAGCTCGCCGTCCGCGCCGGGCCAGGCCCGCAGGATGGGTACGTTCACCCCGGCCAGCGGGGCGGGGGCGAGCGGGGTGGGGCGCGGCAGGGGGAGTGGGGCGGTCAAGGCGAAGGCGCGCTTTTCGGTGGTGTCGCGCTTGAGCAGGCCGCGGGCGGCGAGCGTGTCGCCGCCGAAGGTGACCATGACGCCCTGGCCGCGCGAGAGCGGGTCGGCGGCCAGCGAGATCGCCCGTTTCAGGTTCGTCGGCCCGTCCGCGGACGGGTGGTCGGCGGGCAGCTGGGCGCCTGTGAGCACGATGGGGCGCGGGTCGTCGTGGAACAGGTCGAGCGCGAGCGCGGTTTCCGCCATCGAGTCCGTGCCGTGGGTGATGACGATGCCGCCGATGTGGGCGTCGGCAAGCGCCCGGCGAGCAAGGTCGACGAGCGTGTCTATCTCGCCGAGGCCGATGGACGAGGAATCGAGCTGGGCGGCGTCGTAGACGCGGACCGTTTCCAGCGGGTCTGCAGCGCGGACGAGCTCCTCGCCGGACAGGGTGGGGGTGCGCGCGCCCGTGTCCGGGTCGGTGGTGCAGGCGATGGTGCCGCCGGTGGCGATGACGAGGACGAAGGTTCCAGGTTGCTGGGGAATAGTCATGAATACGCGAATATCGGTTTGTTGGTTGGGGTTTATCTTTCGACATCGGTAACCTTAGCCCGGATGGAAACCGGCCCGCCGGTGCCCCGCAGAGCTCAAGGAGAACAAGGAGAAACCGTGAAATCCGCGAAAGCACAGAAGTTTACTGCTGCGCTCGCCGCGCTCGGAGCCGCAGTGACGCTCGCCGCCTGCTCGAACGACGAAGGCGAAAACGGCGCCGCAGACTCCACCCCCACCACCTCCGGCTCCAGCAGCGCCGCCGAGGCCCCGGCCGCCGAGCTGCCCACTGCGGCGGAGCTCAACGCGGTCCTCGTCCGCGCGACAGACCCGAACCTGCCCATCGAGGAGCGCGTGAACACGGTCCAGGGCGGCGAGACCGCGCCTGAGCTTTTCGACGTCATGGCGCAGTCGCAGCAGGAATCCGGCGCCAACTTCCAGGTCGTGGACCCCGTTTTGCCCGGCTACTCCCCGAACACCGCGCTGGCCACCGTTAACTTCACCGCCCCGGACCAGCAGTCGCAGCTGGCGGAAAACGTCGAGTTCATCTACGAGGACGGCACCTGGAAGCTCTCCCAGTCCTGGGCCTGCACCCTGGTGACCAACACCGTGCCGCCCGAGCAGGTGCCCGAGATGTGCCGCACCCAGGCGCCGGCGGACGAGGAGTCGGCCCCCGCCGAGGGCGCTCCCGCCGGGGAGCAGGCGCCGGCTCCGCAGCTCTAGCGCTCGTCGCGCCAGACCTCGCTGGTCCACAGCGTCGACAGCGTGAGGATCCTGGCGCGCGAGTCCCGGGACTCCACGCGCCGACGCCATTGGCGGCGCAACCACCGGTCGTGGCTGGTGATAATCACGGTGCCGGGGAAGTCCACCAGCGCCTCCTCCAGTTCCTCGGCAAGCGCGAGGGAGAGGTGGTTTGTGGGCTCGTCGAGGAGCAGCAGGTCCGGCGGGGAAGACAGGATGATGCCGAGCGAGACGCGGCGGCGCTGCCCGAAGGACAAAGACTCCAGAGGGCTGGCCGCCTGCTTCTCGTTCAAAAGGCCCATCTCCACGAGGTCGGGCACACCCTCCGGCGTAGTGCGCGCAAAGGCCTCGGCAGCCGTGCGGCTCAGGTCCGCCCAGGTGTCGTCCTGCGCGAGGCGCGCCACCGTCATCTCCTCCGGCATGACCAGTTCGCCCTCGTAATCGCGCAGGCTGCCGTCGAGGATCGCCAAAAGCGTGGACTTGCCGGCCCCGTTCGGCCCCTCCACCAGGAGCTGTTGGCCGGGCTGGACCTTGATGCTCAGCGGCTCGAGGCGCCCGGCGACCGCAAGGTCGCGCGCGACGACGGCGGGGACCCCGAGGCTCGCGGTCGCGCTCGGCGGCAGCCCCTGGAACTCCAGGCGCTTCGGCGGGGCGGGCAGCGCCCGGGCGTCGAGCTCGGCGAGGCGGTTTTCGGCGGAGCGGCGGCGGCTGCCCACGGTCTTCGCGGCGCGGTCGGCGTAGAACTTCGCGGCGCTGCGCGTTTCGGTCTTGTTCTCCTGGGAGTGAAAGACCTCGCTCGCGTCGACGTCCGCGGCCTTTTCCAGCCGGGCGCGTTCGTGCTCCTGGGCGGCGTAGTCCGCCTCCCAGCGGCGCCGCCGGGCCTCGCGGGCGGCGAGGTAGTCCGTGAAGGAGCCGGTAAAGCGCGTGCCCTGCCGGGTATCCTCCCCGTAGCCGCCCTCGGAACCCAGGCCGGGGTCGAGGTCGACGAGCCCGTCGCAGGAGGCGTCGAGGAAGTAGCGGTCGTGGCTGGCAGCCAGAACCGGGCCGGTAAAATCCGCGAGCTCGCCGACGAGGAAGTCCACCGCGGCGTCGTCGAGGTGGTTCGTCGGCTCGTCCAGCACCATCGCGTCGACGGGGCGAAGCAGCAGGGTGGCCAGGGCGAAGCGCCGGCGCTGCCCGCCTGACATCTCCCCGAGCGGGGTGGACAGGGGCACGTTGGCCAGGCCCAGGCCCGCCAAGACGGTGGCGATGCGCGCGTCGAGCTCCCACACCCCGTTGTTCTGGGCGAGCGCCAAGGTGCGGTCGAACTCATCGGCTGCGACCGGGTCCGTGGCCATGCGCTCGGACAGCTCCGTGATCCGCGCCTCGATGTCGCGCAGCTGCGCCACCGCGCTCTCGATGAGCTGCGACGCCGGGGCGGTAAAAGGGAGGTCCGTCTCCTGGGGGATGAAACCGGTCACAGGAGGGGAAATAATCGTGCCGCTATCCGGGGTGAGCGCCCCGGAGACAAGCGAGAGGAGCGTGGACTTGCCCGCGCCGTTTTCGCCGATCAGGCCAGTCACCGAGTCGGAGGGCACGGCGAAGGAGATGTCTGTGAGGACGCGCTGGCCCCCGGGGTAGGAAAAGGAGACGCCGTCGAGGCCGATGTGCAGCGGAGCAACCATGCAGAGAGTCTACGTGCCGTACTCGAGGGTCGTGGTGATGTCCTGGACCACCCGCCGCACCGGGTCGGGCCCCGCGTAGACCACGCGCGTCGTGGTGTCGATCTTCCCGGCCACGGGGATCGGCAGCATGGCCTCCACCTCGATGCGGCCCTGCGCGGTCGTCTCCGCGCTCTCGACTGCCAGCCTCTCGCCGTCGAGCTCGCCGGCGATCTCGTTGTCGATGGAGACGCTCTCGCGCGAGGGGCGCTCGGCGACGTCCACGTCGAGGGTGACGCGGTCGCCCTCGATGGCGGCCACGGTGTAGGTCGTGGTGCGCTGCATCGCGTCCGCTCCGGTCACGCGCGCTTCCACGCTCCACGACCCGCCCACCCCGACCGGTTGCTCGGGGAAGACGACGTTGGTGGCCAGCAGCGTGAGCAGGGCACTTTCCACCTCCTGCCTGGCCTGCTGCGTCGACTGCTCGGGCGCGAGGAGCCTGAGGGTGGAGGCGGCGCCGTTCGCGGCGGCGCGCCAGGACATCTGGAAGCCCTCGGCGCTGCCGATATCCTCGGCGGGGCCCTCCGGGGCGCCCACCGTGAGGTGCACGAGGCGCTGCGCCGGTTCCTCGTCCGCGCCGGGCGCGGGCGCTTCGCCTGCGCTCACGCCGAGCGGCAGTGTCACGGCCTCCGCGCTTGCGTCCGCGGGGGCCTGCGGCTCAACGTCCTCCGCGGCGACGACCTGCTGGGCGAACCCGCGCCCGACCGCGACGCTCGTCTCGGCCTGCTCGAGCTCCCCCACGTCGAAGGTGAGCTCCCGGGGGTCGTCCCCGGCGTCGATCAGGCTGATCGTCGGCTGCTCGACGGCGAAGGCGGGCACCCCTTCCAGCGGGTCGGGCCCCGGCCCGGCGCACGCCGCGAGGGCGAAGAGCGGGAGGACAACGAAGGCGGCGCGGCGGGGCACGGAGGGGATAGTCACACGACGAACTTACCGTGACGGCCCACCAGGAGCCCCACCGTGGGGCCGCCATGGGGCGCAGCGCGGCGGGGAGCGGCTACAGTAAACAGGCGATGGATGAACAGAAGGTGCGCGGCGCGTCGCGCAGTGGGAAGGGCCGGAGGCTGGCGGTCGTCGCGGCGGTAATGCTCGCGATCGCGGCCGTCGACCAGGTGGTCAAGCAGATCGCGGTGACCACGCTCGAGCCCGGCGAGCCCGTCCCCGTCATCGGGGACTGGTTCCGCCTGCTCTTGTTGTTTAACCCCGGCGCGGCCTTTTCCATGGGCCAGGATTCGACCTGGCTATTTACCACCCTCCAGCTGGCCTTCGTCGTCGGCGCCCTCATCGCCGCCCCGCACATCTCCCACCGCCTGGAGCTCGCGGGAATCGCCTTCATCGCGGGCGGGGCGCTGGGCAACCTCACCGATCGGCTGTTCCGCCCGCCCGGGTTCTGGTTCGGCCACGTGGTCGACTACATTTCGGTGGGCGGTTTCGCCGTGTTCAACCTCGCTGACGCCGCGATCACCGTCGGAGTAGTCATCTTCGTCCTCGCTCTCTTCCTCGGGGAGTCCGACCATGACCGGTGAGTTCCGCGCCCTGCCCGTGCCCGAGGGGCTTGACGGCATGCGTGTCGACGCCGCCGTGGCCAAAATCTTCGGCATCTCCCGCGCCCTCGCCGCCGAGATCATCGCCGACGGGGATGTGCTAGTCGACGCCACCGAGGTCCAGAAGTCCGAGCGCGTGCGCGCCGGGGCAATGCTCGAAGCCACGCTGCCCGCCCCGAAAACGCCCCCGCGCCCGCGGGTCGAGCGCGTCGAGGGCATGAGCGTCATCTACTCCGACGCGGACGTGATTGCCGTCGATAAGCCGGTCGGCGTCGCCGCGCACCCCACCCTGGGATGGGAGGGCCCAACCGTGGTCGGCGGGCTCGAGGCGATGGGCTTCGAGCTTCCCGACGCCGGCCCGCCCGAACGAAAGGGCATCGTCCAGCGCCTCGACGTAGGAACCTCCGGGGTGATGGTCGTGGCCGCGAGCGTGCACGGCTACTCCGTGCTCAAGCGCGCGTTTCGCGAGCGCACCGTGGAAAAGACCTACCACGCCGTCGTCCAGGGCCTGCCCGACCCGATCGTGGGCACCATCGACGCCCCGATCGGGCGCCACCCCTCCGCCGGGTGGAAGTTCGCCGTCACCGCCGACGGGCGCAATTCCGTGACCCACTACGAGGTCATCGAGGCCTTCCGCGAGGCCTCCCTGCTCGAGGTGCGCCTGGAAACCGGCCGCACCCACCAGATCCGCGTCCACATGTCCGCCACCGGGCACCCCTGTGCGGGTGACCCGATGTACGGCTCGGACCCGAACCTGGCGAAGCGCCTCGGCCTGACGCGGCAGTGGCTGCACGCCACCAGGCTGGGCTTCACGCACCCGCGCTCGGCGACGTGGATGGAGGTGGAGTCGCCCTACCCGGACGATCTCGCCCGTGCCCTCGAGGTTTTGCGGGCGTGAAACTCGTCATCGGCGCAGCCGCGGCGGTGGTGATCGGCGTCGCGGGGCTGGTGGCGCTCGGCGAGAGCGTGCAGGTCCCGCCCGTGCCCGCCGGGGACCAGCTCGGGAGGGAAACGGGCGAGACGTGGGAGGAGTACGCGCGGCGCGCCGCCGACTCGCTGGACTGGGCCCCCGCCGAGGAGCCGGTTTTCGCCCTGGTCACCCTCGCGCCGGGCGCCGGGCCCGCCGAGGCCGCGGCGGCGCTGGAAGGCGTCGGCCGCGTCAACGCCGCCGTCTTCGAGGGGCAGGCGGCGCGCCCCGTGCCCGAACCTACCGGGGACGAGGGGCGCGCCGAGGTCTTCGCCCGCGCCGCCGCGCGCGCCGGTGTGGACCCGGGCAGCGTGGTGGGCGCGGTCATGTACGCCCCGGGCCGCCAGGCACGCGAGGTGGCGCAGCGCACCGGGGTGGCCGCGGTGGAGGCGCTGCCGCCCGACGCAGTGTGGGGGGCCTTCGCCATCGTTCCCACACCGTCAGGGTAAGCCGGGGGTAAAACACGCCGGGACGGGGTATACTTCCGCCCGTTATGTCCGAGTGCAACGCACGGGCCCGGCAGGGGTCGGCGGCGCACCAGTCTGTGAGGAGAAGCGGTGCACCCTTCCAGTGACGCACTCACCTCCGCGCCCTCGTGTGGCGCAGGAGGCACGAGCCTGAAGCTACGAGTGAAGATGGCCTGCGCCGCGGGGGTGGCGGCCACAGCGCTGTTCGCCGCCGGGTGCGGCGTCGGAGGGGGAGACGTCGCGGACGGCCTGGGCGCCGGCGACTACACCGTGGCCGAGGTGGGCGACGTCACCAACAGCATCGTGGTCAACGGCAACATCGCGCCGATCCGCTCCACCAGCATTACCTCGCCGGTGCAGTCGGAGGTCATCCAGCTCGCCGTCGCCGCCGGCGACCGCGTCGAGCAGGGGCAGTTCCTTGCCGAGATGGACACGGAGGCTCTCGAGCGTCAGCTGGCCGAGCAGCGCCAGCAGGCGGCCGCCGCCCAGGCCGAGGCGGCGCAGGGCTACCAGCAGGCCAGGGACCAGCTCGCGGCGCACACCGCGCAGGTCCAGAACGGGACGCACCCCGCCATCAGCGCGGCCCGCGCCCAGGTGGCCGAGGCCCAGGCCGCCGCGAGCGCGCCCGGCGCCCCGGCGCCGATGATCCTGGCCTCCAACGAGCAGGGCCAAACCGTGGGGATCGCGCCCGCGGAGGGCGGGGAAGAAGCGGCGCAGCAGGCGCAGGCGGTGCAAGCGCAGCAGGCGCAGGCGGTGCTCCAGGCGGCGCAGGCGCAGGCCGAGCAGGAGAGCCAGCAGCTCCAGGCCCAGGCGGAAAGCGCGCTGCAGCAGGCCCAGGCCGCGAACAATATCGGAACCGATAGCACCCTCGAGTACCAGGTGCAGCAGAGCACGATTTACGCCCCCATGGCAGGCGTCGTCGCCACCGTGGATGTCCAAGTGGGTGACGTGCCGCAGGGGCGCATCCTGACCATCGCCGACGACTCTCGCCTGCTTATCCACTCGGAGGTGCGCGAGGCCGACATCGCCAGCGTGAAAACGGGCGACCGTGTGCGCTTTACCTCCACCGCGACCGGCGAGAAGGAGTTCACCGGCAAGGTGCGCCGGATCGCCCCCGTCGGGTCGCAGGGCCCGGCAAACCCCGAGCAGCAACAGCAGGGCGCGAGCGCAGCCCGCACGGGGAGCGTGAGCTTCCCCATCGAGATCGAGGTTGAGGGCGACAGGGAGGGCCTGCTCCTCGGCGGGTCCGTGCGCGCGGAGATCATCACGGACGAGACCCCCGAGGCGCTGATGGTCCCCCGCGACGCGATCTACGACGACGACAAGATCCTCGTTCTGGCCACCGACGACGGCGAGGAAGGCGCGACGCAGGGCACCGTCGAGGAGCGCACCGTGACAACCGGCACCGCCAACGAGGTCGACATCGCGGTGACCGGGGGAGACCTTGAGCCCGGGGACATCGTCATCAACTGGCCCGACAGGTACCGTGACCGGCTGGGCGAAACGGTGCAGATCTCCGACCCGAACTTCGACCCGTCCCAGGTGGACGAGGCAGGCGGCGATAACGCTGGCCAGGGCGAGTAGGGGGCGTCGTGAAGCATTCGCTCACCCCCGATACGCCCGCGGACATGGCCTCGGACATGGCCTCGACCGGCCTGCTGATTGACATGCGCGGCATCGTCAAAACCTACAACCCCGGCGAGCCGAGCGAGGTCCAGGTCCTGCACGGCATCGACTTCCACACCGAGCAGGGCGAGTTCGTTTCCATCGTCGGGCCCTCCGGCTGCGGCAAGTCGACCCTGATGAACCTCATCGGGATGCTCGACCGTCCCACGGAGGGCGCCTACGCGTTCAACGGCGAGCCCGTCTACGCCAAGGAGGACAACGAGTTGGCCTCCTACCGCAGCAACAACATCGGGTTCATCTTCCAAAACTTCAACCTCATCGGGCGTATCGACGCCCTCCAGAACGTAGCCATGCCCATGATGTACGCCGGGGTGGAAAAGAAGGAACGCGAGGCGCGTGCCGCTGATCTGCTCGAGCGCGTCGGCATGGGCGATCGCCTCAACCACAACCCCAACGAGCTCTCCGGCGGCCAGAAGCAGCGCGTGGCCATCGCGCGCAGCCTCGCCAACGACCCCGACCTGCTGCTTGCCGACGAGCCGACCGGCGCCCTGGATTCCGCCACGGGGCGGCTGGTCATGGACCTGTTCCACGAGCTCAACCAGAAGCTGGGTAAGGCCATCGTGTTCATCACCCACAACCCCGACCTCGCCGAAGAAACCGGGCGCGTGGTCGAGATGATGGACGGGCGCATCAGTAACATTCGCACCCCAGAGGGGGCCGCGGCGAAGGCGGCGGCGCGGGCAGGTGAGAGCCAGTGAACCTGCGCGAATCCCTCAGGCTCGCGGCGGCGAGCCTGAACGCCAACAAGATGCGCTCCCTTTTGACCCTGCTGGGCATCATCATCGGCATCATGGCCGTGATCATCATCATGACACTCGGCTCCGGGCTGCAGAAGCAGGTCCTGAACAGCCTGGAGGGTGTCGGGGCGATGAGCCACATCGCCACCGTCCACCCCCGCGCGGACGCGCAGGCGGAGGAGGACCCCTTCGCGGCCTTCGGTGGTTTGGCGACCCCCGAGGAGGAGGACATGGTGAGCATGGACGACCTCCAGGAGCTGCGCGATCACTTCGGCCCGCGCGTGACCGGCGTCGACCTGCCGAACGCGCTGACCTTGGACGCGGCGGCGACCTACGGCCAAGAGGAGGGCAACGCGACGGTCTACCCGGTGCTCGAGGATTCCTTCCGCATGCGCAACCTCAACGTGGAGTTCGGCAGGGCGCTCGGCCCCGAGGACATCCAGGGGCAGCGCCCGCTCACGGTCGTCAGCCCATCTCTTATCGACGAGCTGTTTGGCGGCGACGCCCAGGGCGCGCTCGGGGAGAGGATCGACCTTAACGTCGGCAGCCAGACGGCGGTATTCACGATCGTCGGCGTGCTCGAAGATCGCAACGACTCCGCCCAGTTCGTCGCCGGGGGCCAGCCGCTCGACGCCTACATCCCGCTGCCCGCCGCGGACCGGCTCGGGTCGCCGGTGGAGTACGTCGACTCCTTCGCCGTGCAGTCCAGCGCCGAGGAGGACCCGGCCGCGTTCCAGCAGGACCTGCAGGCCTACCTCGACCGGTGGTACCAGCGCAACGAGAACTTCGAGATCACCGTGCTTGACCTGTCGGCCGGGCTGGAGCAGCTCACCGGCGTCTTTAATATCATCGCGCAGGTGCTCGCCTCCATCGGCGGCATTTCGCTCTTGGTCGGCGGCATCGGCGTGATGAACATCATGCTCATCACCGTCACCGAGCGCACCCGCGAGATCGGCGTGCGCAAGGCGCTCGGCGCGACGAACACGGACATCCGCACGCAGTTCATCGTGGAGGCCATGCTGGTCTGCCTCGTCGGCGGCATCATCGGTGTTGTTCTCGGCGGGGTGATTGGCATGATCGCCACCGCGTCTTTCGACGCCTTCGTCTACCCGCCGCTGGGCGCGGTGCTCTTCTCGCTGGCTTTCTCCCTCATCACGGGCGTGTTCTTCGGCGCCTACCCGGCGTCGAAAGCCGTAAAGATGCAGCCTATCGACGCCCTGCGTTACGAGTAGGCCGGGCCCGCGGCGCGGGTTGACGGGGCGGATAAGATGAGCCGCATGGCCAAAAAATCCTCCTTCGTCCACCTGCACAACCACACGGAGTTCTCCATGCTGGACGGCATGGCCAAGGTGGATCTTCTGGCGGAGGAGGTCGTGCGCCAGGGCATGCCGGCCGTGGGGATGACCGACCACGGCAACATGTTCGGCTCCAACGCGTTCTACCGCAGGATGGTCGACGCGGGCGTCAAGCCGATCATCGGCATCGAGGCCTACATGGCGCCGGGCTCGCGCTTCAACAAGAAGCGCGTCCTGTGGGGCACCCCCGACCAGAAGCCTGACGACGTCTCCGCCTCGGGCGCCTATCTGCACCAGACGATGCTGGCGGAAAACGCCACGGGCCTGCGCAACCTGTTCAAGCTGTCGTCGCTGGCCTCCTACGAGGGCCAGCTGGGTAAGTGGCCGCGCATGGACGCCGAGCTCATCGCCGAGCACGCCGACGGCATCATCGCCACCACCGGCTGCCCCTCGGGCGACGTGCAGACGAGGCTCCGGCTGGGCCAGTACGACGAGGCGCTCGAGGCCGCCGCGATGTGGCAGGACATCTACGGCAAGGACAACTACTTCCTCGAACTGATGGACCACGGCCTGCACATCGAGCGCCGCGTGCGCGACGACTTGCTGCGCATCGGCGAGGCGCTCGGCCTGCCGCCTTTGGTCACCAACGACTGCCACTACGTCCTCGAATCCCAGGCCCCGTCGCACGAGGCGATGTTGTGCGTGCAGACGGGCAAGACGCTGATGGACCCCGACCGCTTCAAGTTCGACGGCACCGGCTACTACATCAAGTCCGCCGAGCAGATGCGCGAGCTGTGGGACACGGTGGTCCCGGACGGCTGCGACAACACGCTGTGGATCGCCGAGCGGGTGGGCGACTACGGCCAGCTGTGGGAGGAGCACCCGCACGACCGCATGCCCATCGCGGACGTGCCCGAGGGGGAGACCCCGACGACGTGGCTGCGCAAGGAGGTGCACAAGGGGCTGCGCGAGCGCTTCGAGGGCAAGGAGGTGCCCGCCGAGTACGCCGAGCGCGCCGACTACGAGATCGACGTCATCGACATGAAGGGCTACCCCTCCTACTTCCTCATCGTCGCCGAGCTGATCAAGCACGCCCGCGAGATCGGGATCCGCGTCGGCCCGGGCCGCGGCTCGGCGGCAGGCTCGCTCGTGGCCTACGCGCTGACCATTACGAACATCGACCCGATGGAGCACGGGCTGCTCTTCGAGAGGTTCCTCAACCCGGAGCGCCCCTCGGCGCCGGATATCGATATCGACTTCGACGACCGCCGCCGCGGCGAGATGATCACCTACGCCGCCGAGCGCTGGGGCGAGGACAAGATCGCCCAGGTGATCACCTTCGGCACCGTGAAGACGAAGCAGGCGATCAAGGACTCCGCCCGCGTTCATTTCGGTCAGCCAGGCTTCCAGATGGCCGACCGGATCAACGGTGCGCTGCCGCCGGCGGTGATGGCCAAGGACATCCCCCTGTCGGGTATCACGAATCCGGAGCACGAGCGCTACGCGGAGGCCGCCGAGGTGCGCTCGCTCATTGAGACGGACCCCGACGTGGCGAAGATCTACGAGACCGCCCGCGGGCTTGAGGGCGTGGTGCGCCAGGCCGGCGTGCACGCCTGCGCGGTGATCATGGCCTCCGTGCCGCTGATGGACCACATCCCGATGTGGAAGCGGCCTGCCGACGGCGCCATCATCACGGGCTGGGACTACCCGGCCTGCGAGGCGATCGGCCTGTTGAAGATGGACTTCCTCGGCCTGCGCAACCTCACGGTGCTTGGCGACGCCTTGGAGAACGTGAAGAAAAACCGCGGCGAAACCCTCGACCTGGAGGGCCTGGACACCGACGACGCCGCCGTCTACCAGCTGCTCTCCCGCGGCGACACACTCGGCGTGTTCCAGCTGGACTCGGGCGGCATGCAGGACCTGCTCAAGCGCATGCGCCCCACGGGCTTCAACGACATCGTCGCCTCGCTGGCGCTCTACCGCCCGGGCCCGATGGGCGTGAACGCGCACTGGGATTACGCCGACCGCAAAAACGGGCGCAAGCCGATCACCCCGATTCACCCGGAGCTCGAGGAGCCGCTGAAGGAGATCCTCGACGAAACCTACGGCCTCATCGTCTACCAGGAGCAGATCATGAGGATCTCGCAGAAGGTGGCGAACTACACTGCCGGCGAGGCAGACGGCTTCCGCAAGGCGATGGGCAAGAAGAAGCCCGAGGTGCTGGCGCAGCAGTACGAGAAGTTCTCCCAGGGCATGTTTTCCAACGGCTACTCCAAGGACGCCGTCGACGCCCTGTGGGGCACAATCGAGCCCTTCGCCTCCTACGCCTTCAACAAGTCCCACGCCGCGGGCTACGCGCTCGTGTCCTACTGGACGGCCTACATGAAGGCGAACTACACCGCCGAGTACATGGCGGCGCTTCTCACCTCAGTGGGCGACAAGAAGGACAAGTCCGCCATCTACCTCGCCGACTGCCGCCACCTGGGCATTTCGGTGCTGCAGCCGGACATCAACGAATCCGAGGAGAACTTCATCGCCGTCGGCGAGGACATCCGCTACGGCCTGGCCGCGGTGCGCAACGTCGGCGCCGAGGTGGTGGAGTCCATCAAGGACACCCGCAAGGCGAAGGGCGCGTTCACCAGCTTTTCCGACTACCTGGACAAGATCGACTTGCTGCCGTGCAACAAGCGCATCACGGAGTCGCTCATCAAGGCCGGCGCCTTCGATTCGCTGGGACACCCGCGCAAGGGCCTCATGCTCATCCAGGAAGACGCCGTGGACTCCGTGCTGACCACGAAAAAGGCGGCCGACAAGGGGCAGTTCGACCTCTTCGCCGGCCTCGGCGGCGGTAAAGGCGAGGCCTCGGCAGCGTTCGCGCTCGAGGTGCCGGAGGACGAATGGGACCGCAAACACAAGCTGGCGCTGGAGCGCGAGATGCTCGGCCTGTACGTCTCGGGCCACCCGCTCGACGGCTTCGGGGAGGCACTCGACGCGCAGACGGACACGCAGCTGACCGACATCCTGTCCGGGGAGATGCGCAACGGCGCGGAGGTGACCATCGGCGGCCTCATTTCGGGCGTCGATAGGCGATTTTCTAAGAAGGACGGCTCGCCGTGGGCCATCGTGACCATCGAGGACCATCACGGTGCGCAGGTGGAGGTTCTGCTGTTTAACAAGGTCTACGCGCTGGTCGCCCCGCAGATTGTGGAGGACAACATCATCCTGGTCAAGGCGCACGTGTCCATCCGCGACGAGCGCATGAGCCTGTTCGGCGACGACGTCAAGGTTCCCGAGCTCGGCCCGGGCAACGGCGCCGGCCTGCCGCTGCGGCTCACGCTGCGCACCGAGCAGTGCACCCTGGACAACGTCCGCAGGCTCAAGGACGTCCTCGTGGCCAACCCCGGGGACTCGGATGTCTACCTCAACCTCGTCCACGGCGACCAGGAGCAGCTCATGGTGCTCGGCGACCACCTGCGCGTTGAGCGCTCAGCGAACCTGATGGGCGACCTCAAGGCGAACCTGGGCGCCGGGATCCTGGGCTAGGCTACTCCCCGTGGAACGAGAAACTGGTGACCTCGCGTTCACGAGGACGGCCGTAGAAGGCATCGACGACGAGCTGTTCACCCGCTACAAGGGAGGCTGGCCGCACGAAATTGGCATCGCGTTGTGGGATGCCGTCTACAGCATGAGCTCCCACTACAGTGGGGTGAAGGCTGGCCTTGCGGGCCTGAGGGATGGGCTGCACGAACGCGGCATGAGCACAGACTCCCTCAGCGTCGTGGCGCACCTGGACGAGCGCGTCGTCATCGAGGCCATGGGCGCCGGCCGCGTCGCGCCCGGCAGACCGAGAAGCACCACCAAGGCGGCCGCGGCGCGGGAGGTCGCCCGGCGCTTCCGCGACGTGAATATTGAGACCGCGGCCGACCTTCGCTCCTTCGCCTACCCCACGGGTTCGCGTCGGCCCGACGAGGATCGGGTCGCAGCGCTCATCCGGGCGTACAGCGGCGTCTACGGGTGCGGGCCGGTCACCGCCGAGTACTTCCTCATGCTCATGGGGGTTCCCGGGCTCAAGGCAGACCGGCGCCTGGTGGGTTTCGTCTCCCGGGCCGTCGGCAGGACGGTCAGCAGCCGGGAGGCCCGCCGCCTCCTCGTCGACGTCTACGAGACGCTCGCCGAGGAGGGCGCGTGCACCGCAACTCTCCTTGAGTTCGACCACGCGATCTGGCTGCACGAGAAGTCTCAACACGAAGGGCCGAGGGCGCAGGGGCTACACTGATTCAGCATGAACGCAGCCGTGCCGACACCGCAGAACGAGCCCCACACGCCGCCGTCGACAGCAGAGGTCCACGCGGCCGATATTCAGGCAGCTCAGGCGAGGATTTCGACGGTGATCGAGCCCACGCCGCTGCAGTACTGCCCGCGGCTGTCGCAGCAGTACGGCCTTGAGGTTTACCTCAAGCGCGAGGATCTGCAGGACGTGCGCTCCTACAAGATCCGCGGGGCCTACTACAACGTCGCATCCTTGACGGAGGAGGAAAAGGCCGCGGGCGTCGTCGCCGCCTCCGCCGGCAACCACGCCCAGGGGGTCGCCTACGCGTGCCGCGCCATGGGGATCAAGGGCAAAATCTTCGTGCCCAAGCCCACCCCGAAGCAAAAGCGCGACCGCATCCGTGTCCACGGCGGGGACAACATCGAGCTCGTCGTCACCGGCAACACCTTCGACGAGGCCGCCGAGGCCGCGCGTGACGACGCCGCCGAGCGCGGAGCCACCGTCATCGAGCCTTTCGACGCCCGCGAAACCGTCATCGGCCAGGGCACCGTCGCCGCCGAGATCCTCGCGCAGCTGACCGGCCTGGGCCGTGAGCTCGACAGCGTCATCGTCCCCGTCGGCGGCGGTGGGCTGGCCGCGGGCATTGTCTCCTACCTCGCCGACATGTCCCCGCGTACCTCCGTCGTGGCCGTCGAACCGGCGGGCGCGGCCTCGATGGCCGCCGCGGTGAAAAACGGCGGCCCGGTCACCCTGAAAGCGATCGACCCCTTCGTCGACGGCGCCGCAGTCAAGCGCGCCGGGGCGTTCCCGTACGAGATCATCGAGCGCAACCTCGGGCGCACCCACCTAATCGCCAGCGAGGAGGGCGCGGTGTGCACCGAGATGCTTGCGCTCTACCAGAACGAGGGCATCATCGCCGAGCCCGCCGGGGCCCTGTCCGTCGCCGGGCTGAGCGGGGTGAAGCTGGAGCCGGGCAGCACCGTCGTGTGCGTTATTTCCGGGGGCAACAACGACGTGCTGCGCTACGCGGAGGTGATGGAGCGCTCCCTGGTGCACCGCGGCCTGAAGCACTACTTCCTGGTGAACTTCCCGCAGGAGCCGGGGCAGCTGCGTAGCTTCCTCACCGACATCCTAGGCAAGGAGGACGACATCGTCCTGTTCGAGTACCTGAAGAAGAACAACCGCGAAACGGGTGTCGCGCTCGTGGGCGTGGAGCTCAGCCGCGCCAGCGACCTCGACCCGCTGCTCGGCCGGATGGAGGATTCGCCCATCGAGTGCCGCAGGCTCATGCCCGGCACCGACGAGTACGAGTTCATCGTGGCCAGCTAGGCAGCCGGCGCGAGGATAGCGAACTCCCACGGCCCGAGCGTCGTGGACTCCGCGCCCACCTGCGGGTCACCGAAGGAATAGACCAGCGTGCCCCCGACGGGTACCCGCACGGTGTCGCCGCTGAAGTTGGCGGCGAGCACAATATCGTCGTAGCCCATCGTCAGCCACTGCGCGCCGTGCTCGACGCGCAGCTCGCGCAGGTCCTCTCGGGCTAGGCCGTACTGCTCGCGGAGCCCGATCAGCGCCTGGTAGGTCTCGAAGATCTCGTCCTGGGTCTCGTCGACGTCCCAGACAAGCCGGGCACTTTCGAAGGTGGCCGCCTCCGCCGGGTCGGGCACGTCCTCCGGGCGCCAGCCGAGGCGGGCGAACTCGTCGAAGCGGCCCTGGCGGGTCAGCCGGTTTAGCTCGTCGTTTGTGTGCGAGACGAAGAAGGGAAAGGGCGTGCGGGCCGCGAACTCCTCTCCCATGAACAACATCGGCGTAAAGGGCGAGAACAGCACCACCGCGGCCTTGAGCGCCAGCTGCGTCGGAGTGAGGTTCTGGGAGGGGCGGTCGCCCTTCGCCCGGTTGCCGGTCTGGTCGTGGGTGGTGGTGTAGGTAATCAGGCGCCAGGCAGGGACGGCGGCCAGATCCAGGGGGCGGCCATGGTGGCGCTTGCGGTACTGCGAGTAGCCGCCCCGGAACCGGTAGCCGTGCGCCAGGGTGTAGGCGAGGATCTCAATGGTGCCGTAGTCGACGTAGTACGCGCCGCGCTCCCCGCTGACGAGGGTGTGAATGCAGTGGTGGATGTCGTCGACCCACTGGGCGCTCAAGCCGTAGCCGCCGACGGATTCGTCGTTGATGATGCGCGGGTCATTCAGATCCGACTCGCCGATGATGATGCGCGGGACCCCGGTCCCCGCGGCGACGTCGTCCGCCACGGCGCGGATCTCCTCCATGATGGAGTACGCCAGCCGGTCGTCGTAGGAGTGGATGGCATCGAGGCGCAGCCCGTCGATGTGGAACTCGTCGAGCCACTGTCGCACCGCGTCGAGGATGTAGGAGCGCACCTCGTCCGAGCCGGGGCCGGACAGGTTGATCACGTCGCCCCAGCCCGTGTTGCCGGCGGTGGTGTAGGGGCCGAACAGGCCGTTGTAGTTGCCGTCGGGGCCGAAGTGGTTGTACACCACGTCGAGGAAGACGGACAGCCCCGCGCGGTGGGCGGCGTCAACGAGCTTTTTCAGCTCGACCGGACCGCCGTAGGAGTGCTGCACCGCGAACCAGTCCACGCCGTCGTAGCCCCAGTTGCGGGTGCCCCCGAAAGGCTGGACCGGCATGATCTCGATGGCGGTGACGCCGAGGGAGGCGAGGTACCCCAGCTTCTCGGCCACCCCGGCAAAGGTTCCGGCGGGGGTGAAGGTACCCACGTGGAGCTCGTAGATCACCTGGCCGCGCAGCTGGCGCCCGCGCCACGCTGCGTCACCCCACTCGAAGTTGGTGGCAACCACCTCGGAAGGCCCGTGCACGCCCTCCGGCTGAGCCCGCGTGCGCGGGTCCGGCAGGGGCTTCGACCAGTCGGTGCCGTCGAAGAGGCGGTAGCAGTAGCGCTGGCCCGCCGCCGGGGTGATCAAGGCCGGGTCCGCGTACCACCAGCCCTCGCGCGCCTCGTCGCGCAGCATCGTGTAGTCGGCGCCGTCCACTGCCAGCTGCGCCCGGTGCGCGTAGGGGGCCCAGATCTCGAATCTTGCGGGGGTAGACATAGCCACCAGATTATGGAAGCCCACGACCGAGCGGCAACCGAGGCAGCGGTAAAGTGTGGTCCACCATGACTGATGTGTGCGCGCCCTACGAGCTGCCCCGCGCGGGGCAGCTCGTCGAGCACGAGATCGAGGTCAAACGCTCACGCTTCATCGCCCGGATCGGCAGGGTTCAGTCCGAAGAACAGGCGCGCGCCTTCATCGCCGCCGCGCGCGAGGACTACCCGGACGCGCGGCACCACTGCAGCGCCTACATCTACCGAGTCGATGGGGCGCAGCCGGTCGAGCGCTCCTCCGACGACGGCGAGCCCGCCGGCACCGCGGGCACGCCCATGCTCGAGACCCTCCGGGGCTCGGGGCTGTGCGACGTCGCAGCGGTGGTCACCAGGTACTTCGGCGGCACCAAGCTCGGCACCGGGGGCCTGGTCAGCGCCTATTCGACGTCGATAAGCGAGGCCCTAGAAAACGTGCCCCGCGTGATGCGCAAGCCGCGCCGAGTCGGGGTAGTGGACCTGCCGCACGCGGACGCGGGGCGGGTTGAGGGCGAGCTGCGCGCCGCCGGAATCGAGGTGCTCGGGGTGGAATACGGCGCGGTGGCGCGCTACACGCTCGCCTTCGACCCGGCGCACCTGCCGCGGGTGCGCGAGAGGATCGCCGCCGCGACCCGCGGGAGCGCCGAGCTCGCCGATCCCGCCGGGCCCACGTATACGTGGGTGGAGGACTAAGCGGCTAAAATTACCCGCATGACTATGCAGCCGCGCCCGAACAACCCCATTGAGAAGCGCAAACAGGACGTCCGCCGCTACTCCCGCAACGCCGCCATCTGGGTCGGCGCCGGTCTCGGGGGCGGGATTGTGCTGGCTATTCTCACGAGCTCGTGGTTTATCCTGCTGCTCGGCCTGATCGCCGCCGTCGCGGGTGGCTGGACCAACTACAACAAGGTCCAGAAGATCGTCAACCACCGCGACCAGTACTAGCCGCCGATGAGTGACGGCGAGGGCAGCGCGGTCCGCATCGACGTGTGGCTGTGGGCGGTCCGCGTGTTTAAGACTAGGTCCCAGTCCGCCGAGGCGGTGCGCGCGGGACACGTCAAGCTCAACGGGCAGGCGCCCAAGCCAGCGGCGCAGGTCGTGCCGGGGGACCATGTCCGGGTGTGGAAGGACCACCGCTACCTCGAGCTGGAGGTTACGGGCACGCCGAAGAAGCGCGTCGGCGCCCCAGTGGCGCGGACCATGTACATCGACACCTCCCCGCCACCCCCGCCGCGGGAGATCCTCGCCTCCCTGCCGCAGCGCGACAGGGGGGCGGGGCGCCCGACCAAGAAGGACAGGCGCGCGATCGACCGCCTGCAGGGGCGGCGCTAGCTGCGCCCAGAGCGCAGCCCCGCCAGCCGCCTGCGCAGCCGGTCGCGCCTCAGCTTCGGCCGGTTGCCCGATCGCGCCGTGCGGGCGATGTGGTCTTCCCCGAAGCGGTTGAGCAGAAGGTCGTCGACGATGCGCACCTGCCCCGGCGCGAAGGCGTATTTCAGCGCAGAGGAGACTGCGTCGACGTCGGCGGCGTTGGTCAGCTCCGCCAGCTGGGCGACGTTGTCGATGTCGTGCGCGCGCAGCAGCTCGATGAGGAAGCGGTAGTCCTCCGGGCGCGAGAGCGGAAAGCGGGTCCCCATCAGCACCGTGAGCACCCCGGGCAGTGTCTCCGGGGTGAGTTCGGCGTCGACCCCGGTATCCACCTTGTGCTCCGGATAGGTCACCGCCGAGATCTGGTCGAACTGCTGGTCCGCCAGCTCGATGAGCCCGGCCGCGAGGGTAAAGGCCCGGTCCACCTGAGGGTCGGGCTCGGTGCCGCCGGCGCGTTTGTAGCGGATGTCGTGCTCGAACTCGGCCCACGCGTGCTGCAAGACGGTGCGCACCTGCAGCTCAAAGACCGCACCCGCGTAGTCCTCTAAACCCTCGGAGCTCGGCCGCACCCGCAGCACGAGGTGGTGCGAGCCGTAGCCGAAGCCGCCGGCGACGCGGGTCTCCTGCGCCTTGTCCACGCTGCGCAGCACCTCGAACTGACCCGCCGCAAGGTCGAGCACGGTGGGGATTTCGGTGGAGTGCAAGACGGTGATCCTAGCGCCGATGAGGTCGCGGATATCGTGCCACGGGTCGGGGTAGGCGGGGGCGCCGTCGCGGACCGTGCGGGCCTTCGCCTTCATCGACGGCCACGACTTGATGCGCACGTCGACCCTGTCGAAGTTGACGCCGGCGTCGGCGAGCAGCTCAGCGAGGGCCTGATGGAAGGCCGTGTCGATCCCCGGGTGTGCGTCCAGCCACGCGAAGTACGTGGACCCGAGCCGCGCGATGACTGCGTCGGGGACGGTTCCGTCGCTCATCCCCGGCCCCCTACAGGGCCTCGGGCCCGGAGAGGCGCTCGGAGACGAGCAGGGCGGTGGGCAGGGAGGCAAAAATGTCAGCGGCGCGCGCTACGCCCTCGTAGGTGCGTCCGCTGAGTCGGTCCGTCCACCGCCCCTCCGGCAACGCCACGGTCGTCTCGCCCCAGCCGCCGCGCGCGGCGAGGCGGAGCGGGTAGCGGGTGGCCAAGGCGATGACGCTGAGCTCCGCGTCCCCGCGCGCCGTGCCCACCAGGTGCGCCTCGGCTTCGCCCTCGGCGAAGACGGGCTGGTACCCGCCGGTAAGAAAGACGCCTGGGTGCTCGCGGCGCAGCGTAAGCGCCTCGCGTACGACGTGCTGCTTCGCGCGGTCGATCTGCTCCGCCAGGCGCGGGTGCGTGCCGTCGGCGGCCGGGCAGTCGAGGCTTGGGGGCAGCTCGAGGGTTTGGGCGCGGTTGGTGAAGTCCACGAAGCGACGGTTGTCGGGGTCGACGAGGGAAAGGTCGAAAAACTCCTGGCCTTGGTACGTGTCGGGGATGCCGGGGCCGACGAGCTGTAGTAGCTTGCGGCCCAGCGACACCTGGATCGCCCCGCGGTGCAACGTGGCGGCGAAGTCGGTGATAAGCCCGGTCGCCGGCCCGTTGAGCAGAGCGTCCACCCAGTCCGTGACGGAAGTTTCGTAGGATGCGTCCTGGTCGAACCAGGTCGTGCTCGTCCCGGCCTCCCGGCTGGCCTTTATGGCGTAGTCGTGCAGCCGCTCGCGCAGCGCGGGGGTGATGGCACCGTCGTGGGGCCACACCCCCAAAAGGTTCTGCAGCAGGAAGTGGCCCACGGCGGCGTCGGGGGCGGGGACGATGGCGCCGACCTGGCGCACGAGCTCCGCGAACTCGTTCGGGAGCTCGGTGATCTCGATGATCCTCGCGCGGGTATCCTCGCTGCGCTTCGTGTCGTGCGTGGTCAGCGTGGTCATCGCCCGCGGCCAGAGCCTGGCGCGCTCCTGCTGCAAAAGGTGGAACTCCGCGGCCGACACGCCGAAGCGGCCGGGGGCGCCGCCGACCTCCTGCAGCGCAACAAGCCGGGAGGCCCGGTAAAACAGGGTGTCCTCGACCCCCTTCGCCATCACGGCGCCGCAGACCTGGGCGAAGCGGGTCGCGGCCTCGCCGTTGGCCAAAAGCGCGGCCGAGATGAGATCGAGAGCATCGCTTCTCGACGGAAAACGCCGCGCCATCTCCGCCATCACCGACGAGGTCACCCGCGACATGGATAGGTAATCCGCGCGGTAGACCGGGATCGCCGCCACCAGTTCGATGACGACCCAGGTGAGTTCGTCATCGGAGACGGTCGAGCCGGCGGTGGAGAAGTTATCCCGGCGGATCGCGCGCGTCAGGCGGCGGATCTCCGCGCCCAGCTCACTGCGCGCTACGTCGCGCTTGAGCTGGTGCTCGGCAGCGTCGATGGCGCGTTCATCCCAGGTCGAGCCCGTCTGCTGCAGGGCCAACATGCTCAGCGCGTCCTCGGCCGCCCGGTCGACGAAGATCCCGTCGAGCTCGCGCAGCGCGTCGTAGCCCGTTGTCCCGTCAACGGACAGGCGCGGGTCGAGGGGCTCGTCGACGCCGAGGATCTTTTCCACCACAAGCCAGCGGTCCTCGCCGACGAGGTCGCGCAGGCGGCTGAGGTAGCCGAAGGGCTCCGCGAGCCCGTCCGGGTGATCGACGCGGATGCCGTCGATGAGCTCCTCGGCGATGAGCTGGCGTACAACTCGGTGGGTGTGCTCGAAGACCAGCGGGTCCTCCTGGCGCACCCCGGCGAGCCCGTTGACGGAGAAAAACCGGCGGTAGGAGATCACCCCGTCGCGCCAGTACATCAGCCGGTAGTGCTGGCGCTCGTAGACGGCAAGCGGGTCGTCGTCCAACCCCTCGTATGACCCAGGGGCGAGCGGGAAGTAATTGTCGTAGTAGGCGAGGACGTCCTCGCCGATCGCGTCGAGGTGCAGCAGCTGGATGCGTTCTTCATCCCCCTCGCTGCCTAGCACCGGCAAACCGAGCTTGCCGGCGGCGCCGTTGTCCTCGTGCCAGTCGATGTCAAAGTACATCTCGTACTCGGAGTCGCGCCCGTGTTTGAGCACGTCCCACCACCACCTGTTCAGGTGGGGGGTGTCCACCCCGAGGTGGTTCGGCACGATATCGACGATGATTCCCAAACCGGCCTCGTGCGCCGCCGCTGCCAGTTCGCGCAGACCCTCGATTCCCCCGAGCTCGGGGTTGACCTGGGTCGGGTCCGTGACGTCGTAGTTGTGGTTTGATTCCTTCACCGCGGCGAAGATCGGGGAGAGGTACAGGTGGGAGACGCCCAGGTCGCGCAGATAGTCGACGACCTGGGTGGCCTCGGCGAAGCCGAAGCGCCGCCCCGCCGGGTCGGCGTGGGGCCCCCGCAGCTGTAGGCGGTAGGTCGAGGTGATTGGGCGACGCATGGCGTGGTCCTCCGTTTCCCTTCGTTAGATCCCGTTCTCGGGTGCTTTACACCTACGCAACCCTAGTTAATCGGGCCTTGCCCGGTTTTTCGGGTGGCGCCGCGCCCGGCGCAATGGCGAGAGGAAAGCCCAGCGAGTAGCGGGCAAAAACCGCCGCGCGGGGAACACCCGGCAGGCCCTGCAGGCGGCCGACGTCGGCGTCGGCGGCGTCGAAAACGAACAGGTCGCGGCAGTCGCGCGAGACGTAGAGCAGGCCGCGGGCCGGGCGCAGCACCTCGGTGAAGTGGGAGTGCAGCGGGGCGAACAACTGCGGGTGCGCGCACCACGGGGCAGCTTCCCCTCGGACCTCAAGGCCGGGCGGGGCAGCGGCGCCGAGGGCCACCCGTGCGTCGCGGACCCAGAACTCCAGCGTGTCCCCGCCCCCGGCGCCGGCGGCCCTGCGCAGGTGAGCCGCGGCCGCGTTCCACGCCTGGTGCACCGTCAGGCCCGCCGCGCCGATCTGCTGGTGGGTGGCGGGGGGCCCGGAGGGATCGTCGGCCGGGGCGAGCACGCAGGCGAGCCCGGGCGAAAGCGTGATGGAGGCGGTGGACTTGGCGAACGTTGGATGCCCGAAGGGCGCGGCGGTTCCCGCCCTGTGTGCAAGGCGCGGGGTGAACTGGGTGATGAGAGGGGCCATACCCTCTTAGACGCACCCGGGTGCACGCCGGTTCCCCGCGTCTATTGGGGACCTATTGGTCGAGGTTGAGGGCGTCGAAAAGCTTCTCCGCCGGCCAGATCTCGATTGTCTGGCCCTTGTCCCGGAGCTCGCGGGCGCGCTTTTCCTTGGAGGTCATCGTCGCCCATTCGCCGGTGACCAAGACGGTGGTTTTCTTGGTCACGTTCTTGCCTACCGTCGCGCCCTGGGCTGCGATGGCCTCCCACAGAGCACCTTTGTCGTAGGGTTCGAACTCCCCGGTCAAGGTCACGTTCTGGCCGTACAGGGGCGAGGTCGGGTCGGCGTTTTCGGCGGGCTCGGGAACGGTGTCCGGCGTGGCCACGGACTGCCAGGGGGCCGGCTGGCGGCGGCCAGAGCTCCCGAAACCCCCAGAACGTTCCGCGTCGCCCGCGCCGGTGCCGGTCTGGTTGCTGCCGCGCGGAATGGCGAGGGCGTCCGCAACGGCGTCAAGTGAGTTGTGCTGGGCCGCCTCGGCCTGGAGGGCGCGCGCGGCGCCGGAGCGGTCCCGCAGCACAGGCGTGACGCGCTCGGCGGTGATAGCGCCGAGGGCGAAACCGGCGTCGTGGACAAAGCTCATCAGGGAACCGGAGTGGTCGGCTGCGCGGGCGAGCTCGACCATGATGCCGGCGCAGGCGACGGCGTCGGCGCAGGCATCGTGGTGGTTATCCAGCGACACCCCGAAATGGCCCGCAAGGGTGGGCAGCTTGTGGTTGACCACGTCGAGGTGCGCGGCGCGGGATTGCGCGAGGGTGCAGCCGAACAGAAGGGAGGGAACCTCGCGTCCCGCGGCGAGGCAGGCCTCGCGCAATGCGGAGGCGTCGAACTGCGCGTTGTGGGCCACAATCGGCAGGTCGCCGATGAAGTCGACGAGCTCGTCGATGCGCTGCGCCACCGGCGGCTCGTCGGCGACGTCGTCAGCGGTAATGCCGTGGATGGACACGTTGAACGGGTCGAACTCGGCGTAAGGCTCCGGCGGGGTGCAAAGCCAGCTGGCGCGCTCCACCTCTTCGCCGTCAACAATTTTGACCGCGCCGATCTGGCAGATGGAACCCCAGCGCTGGTTCGCCGTTTCCACGTCGACGCCGACGAAACTCAGCCCCGGGATCCCGGCGCGGCCGGTGGGGGAGGCGTGCTCGGGGGCGTCGCCGCGACGGGCGGCGTCGAGAAGCGAAAGCAGGCGCGCGGGGCCCTCCCCATCGCCGGGTGAGAAAGCGATACGCAGGGCCCCATCGGGCAGGGTGAGCTCGACGAGGCCGCGGTCCCAGGCGTCGGCCTCGCGCGTCACCTCGGCCACCGAAATGTCAGCGATGGGCACGCTGCGCTGCTCGGTGGTGCCCCGCAGCGCCGCCTCGAGCGGGGTGGGGGCGATGACCAGGGCGGAATTGGTCACCGACAGGGTCGCGCCGTGGGCTGTAATCACGTTGTTTGCTCCTGAGGATTGCACGCTGTGAACGGTTGGGCCGGTTGCCTCGAATGCTACCGGGCGGGGTCGGGCTCCCCGTCGTCCTCCCCGTCGTCCTTCCCGTCGTCGAAGACCGGGCCCTCAATCTGCTTGAGCACCACCGTCGAGCGCGCGGGCACGACCTTCGTGCCGCCGGCGGCAATGTTTTCCTTCTCGGCGGGGTAGCCCAGCGGCTCGGTGGTGTCGATGAGAACCTCCCACCTGGCGCCCAGGGTCTGGTCGGGCAGGGTGAACTCGATGTCCTCGAAGTGCGCGTTGAACATGAGGATGAAGGAATCGTCGCGGATGCGCTGACCGCGCCGGTCCGCCTCCGAGATCGCCTCGCCGTTGAGGTAGGTCATCAACGCCTTGCCGAAGGCGAAGTCCCAGTCTTCCTGGGTCATGAGCTTGCCGGAGGGCACCAGCCAGGCGATCTCGCGCCCGCGCACGTCGGAGCCGAGCGCCCCGCCCTCGAGGAAGCGGCGGCGGCGAAACACCGGGTGCCGCTTGCGGATGGCAATGAGCCTGCGGGTGAAGTCGTGCAGTTCCTCCGCGACGTCCAGGTGGTCCCAGTTCATCCAGGCCAGCTCGTTGTCCTGGCAATAGACGTTGTTGTTGCCGTTTTGCGTGCGGGCGAACTCGTCGCCGTGCGCGATCATCGGCGTGCCCTGGGACAGCAGCAGCGTGGTGAGGAAATTGCGGCGCTGCTGGGCCCGCAGCTGCGCCACCTCCGGATCGTCGGTTGGGCCTTCGACGCCGCAGTTCCACGAGCGGTTGTGGCTCTCGCCGTCGTTGTTGTCTTCCCCGTTGGCCTCGTTGTGCTTTTCGTTGTAGGACACGAGGTCGTTAAGGGTGAACCCGTCGTGGGCGGTGATGAAGTTGATGGAGGCGGTAGGCCGGCGCCCGTTGTGCTGGTACAGGTCGGAGGAGCCGGTCAAGCGCGAGGCGAACTCGCCGAGGGTGGAGGGCTCGCCGCGCCAGAAGTCGCGCACGGTGTCGCGGTACTTGCCGTTCCACTCGCTCCACAGCGCCGGGAAGTTGCCCACCTGGTAGCCGCCCTCGCCGACGTCCCACGGCTCGGCGATGAGTTTGACCTGCGAGACCACCGGGTCCTGCTGGCACAGGTCGAAGAAGGTGGCCAGGCGGTCGACGTCCGAGAACTCGCGCGCAAGGGTCGAGGCGAGGTCGAAGCGGAAGCCGTCGACGTGCATTTCGGTGACCCAGTACCGCAGCGAATCCATGATTAGCTGCAGCGAGTGGGGGTCGCGCACATTCAGGGAGTTCCCGGTCCCCGTGTAGTCCATGTAGTGGTACTTGCTGCCCTCGACGAGGCGGTAGTAGGCCTCGTTGTCGATCCCGCGGAAGGCGATCGTGGGCCCGAGGTGGTTGCCCTCGGCCGTGTGGTTGTACACGACGTCGAGGATGACCTCGATGCCCGCCTCGTGGTAGGCGCGGACCATGCCCTTGAACTCGGAGACGGCGTCGCCGGGGGTGCGTGAGGACGCGTAGTTGTTCTCCGGGGCGAAGAAGCCGAAGGTGTTGTATCCCCAGTAGTTGCGCAGGCCGAGGTCGCGCAGCCGGTCGTCCTGGAGGAACTGGTGGACGGGCAGCAGCTCGACGGAGGTGACGCCGAGGTCGGTGAGGTAGTCGATCATCGCGGGGTGCGCCATGCCCGCGTAGGTCCCCCGCAGCGCCTCCGGGATGTCCGGGTGGGTCTGCGTCATCCCCTTGACGTGGCACTCGTAGATGATCGTTTCCTCGTCGGGGATGTTGGGGTTGCGGTCATCCCCCCAGTCGAAGAAGGGGTTGATGACCACGGAGAGCATCGTGTGGCCGAGGGAATCATCTTCGTTGCGCCCCGCGCCGGGTTCGTCGGCGTGGATGTCGTAGGAAAACAGCGAAGGGTGCTGGTCGAACTCGCCGTCGAAGGCGCGGGCGTAGGGGTCGACGAGGAGCTTGGTGGGGTCGCAGCGCTTCCCGTTGTGGGGGTCCCAGGCGCCGTGGACGCGGTAGCCGTAGCGCTGCCCGGGGGTAACTCCGGGCAGGTAGGCGTGCCAGACGAAGTTGTCTACCTCTTCGAGGGGGACGCGGGTTTCCGCGCCCTCGTCGTCGATGAGGCACAGCTCCACCTTCTCCGCGACGGAGGAGAAGAGAGCAAAGTTGGTCCCCGCGCCGTCGTAGGTGGACCCGAGGGGGTAGGAAGATCCGGGCCAGACGGTGTACGTCGTTTCCGGTGCGGCGTTGAGGTCAGTCATGGGGGTTTATCGTATCGGAAATCCCCCCGGGAGCCGACCTCATGCCCGTCAGGAGCAGCTCGACGGCGCGCTCGACGTCCGCCCCCGGCCCGGGGGTGCCAGCCCGGTCCGCCCCGCCGGTCGCCTCCGCCAGCTGCGCGGCTGACTGGTGCACGTAGGTCGCGCCCAAGGTCAGGTAGACCAAGCCTTCGGCCGCGGCGCGGGCATCGCTTGACGACGCCCCCGCGGCCGCCCCGTCGACAGCATCGCGCATCAGCGCCGACAGCTGCGCGGCCACCGGGGAGCCCGGCTGGGAGACGGCCGTGATGACCACTTCCGCGCCGTCGCGGTGGCGCAGCAGCGCCTCGCGCAGGCGCGCGCAGGCGATGTGGGGTGGGGGAGGAGGGGCGTCGACAAGCGGCGCGACGATGAGCGCGGCGAGGTCGGAGATGAGCTCCTGCTTGTTCTCGATGTGCCAGTAGAGAGCCCCCGGGGCGACGCCGAGGGCGGAGGCGACGCGGCGCATGGAGACGTCGGCAAGCCCGTACTCGTCGAGAATGGAAAGGGCGGCGGCGCCGATCGCGCCCCGGGAAAGCTGCATGGTGTCCGACCTTAACGCAGCCCGCGCCCTCGCTCCTGCACACCCTTTTTCACAGCAAGCGCTCAGTTGATTAGTATTGGTGAATCACGGGCCGGCCAGTTTGTGGTTGTTGACTGTCCTGAGTCATCACTGGGTGTAGTCCCGAAGACCTGCAAAGGAGATCTACCGTGTTGCTTTCTGCCCGCTCTCCCCGCGCCGTCGCTGCGGCGGTATCGGTCGCCGCGCTTGCTTTCGGCGTGGCCGCCTGCGGCTCCGAGGAGGAGGAGTCCGCCTCCGGCGGTCTGTCCACGGCGGCGTCGCCCGCGTCCGACTCCACGGAGGGGTCCGCGGCCGCGGATAACCCCGACGGCGCCGCGGAAGGCGAAGGGGACGGGGGCAACGCCGCCGAGGGCAACGGCGAGCCGAAGCCGGAGGGGCAGCAGGCACCTGCCGCCGGCGGAAACGCCGCCGCCCCGACCCTGTTCAACCCCTTCGAGGACGGCGACGTGACGATCCCGGTGCACGAGCCACTCACCAGCGGCGGGCCTGGCGCCGACGCGGACCGCGACGAGATGCAGCGCACCGTCCACGCGGCGATGAACCCGGCGAGCTATGACAAGTGGACGCGTGTGCTCATGGAGAACTCCTGCGACAAGGTCACAGACCCGATCCAGGCGGAGATTGACCGCATGGGCTTGACCCTGGATGAGGTGGAGCACGCCGCACGCCTGCAACAGCAGGCTGGCCAAGCCATCGACCTGCCTGCGACCGATGTCAAGGTGGACGATGTCCGCGTGGACGGCAACAGGGCTTCCGCCACGGTCACCGCGACGAACGCAAACGGGACCCAGACGCAGACCCAGATCTTCGAGCGCGAGGACGGGCGCTGGAAGCTGTGCAGCTAGCCTTTCGGCCCGCCCGACGTATTGCAACGGGGGCGGGCCTTCTCGTGTTTTCCCTCCTCGCCGGCGGTCTCATCGGAGCGCTGTGGGGTGTGTTTCGCCCCGGTTACGAGGCGGTAGTCCGCCAGGACGCGGTGCTCGTCGACCGGGTCTTGAGCCCGGACAGCGTCGAGTTCTCCTCCGTCGGGTGGTTCGCGATCCTCACCGCGGCCCTCGGCTTGGCGGTGGCGCTGGTGGCCTACGCCCGCTCCGGCGGGGCTGTTTCTTTCGCAGCGATGGCGTGGGTGGTCGTGGCCGCCGCCGCGGGGGCCTTCGCGGTGCACACCTTCGGGTCGTGGACCGCGGGGCTCGTCTCCGACAGCCCCGGCCACGGCGAGCTGGTCGACGGGGCGCGCTTGCGCCTAGTGCCGCCGCTGCAACCGGGCGTGGCCTGGTTGTGCGCGCCCTTCGTCTCCGCGCTGGCCTACTGGGTCCTCGCGCTGGTTACCCCGGCGCCGAAGAACGAGCCGACAGCAGAGGTGGAGCCGGACGCGCAGGGGAGCGCGGCGGTGCGCGCCTAGCTGGTGGGGGCTAGCTGGTGGTCCTAGCCGCGGGATGGCCAGTCCACGGCCGTCGTGCCCTGGCTCTGCCGGCTGATCGCGTCGACCGCCCCGAGGATGGAGACCAGGGAGGTCATCACCCAGGTGTGCAGCTGCTCCGGGGTCAGGCCCGCGATGATGAGGCAGGTCGTCTCCACGTGGACGTGCAGGCTCATCTCGGAGACGTGGAGGTAGGCCCGCAGGCCGGCAGTCTTCTCGTTGATGCTGTTGCACATCAGCCACATGGGCAGAAAGTGGGTGCGGGCGTCCTTGCCGGAATCCCACATCGCCGTGAGCCGGGCGTGGCTGTCGCCGTCGATGCAGGCGCCGAACGGGACGTTGTTGATGCTGGTGGCCAGGATGTCGTCGTCGATGAGGTCGTAGGTGAACCCGAGCGCGTCGAAGGCCTCCTCGATGTGTTCGATACCCACCTCCTGGCAGGTAAAACCGCCGTGCGGGCCGGCGGAGGGGGTGAACTCCTCCGGGGCACCGGTGACGTCGAGCTCCCCGCCGCGCGGCAGGTGCCGGGCCGAAGGGTGCACGCCGACGAGCGCCTCGAGGTCCTGCGCGCGGGCGAGTGTGGGCGGGATCGGGTGGCGGTACTCGGCCGCGAGGAACTCCCGCCTCACCTCCGCCGAGAAGGCGAGCATGTCGTCCCGGGCAGCGCTGATGTCCCGGACCAGTTGCTCGTCGCTCAATCCGTGCCGAATACGGACTCCCGTGCGCAGGTGCGCGGCCAGGTCGCCCGCGTCGGTGAGCCGGTAGGAGGCCGTGGGGCCCAAGCGGTCGTGGTTCCACGCGTTGATGAAGCGCGCCAGGGCCGTGCCGTGCGTGAAGTCGACGGGAATGCGCTCCTGGTAGTCGGCGACGAGCATGAGCGGCTTCGCGTGGTTGATCCAGAGGGTCGCGATGTACGAGCTGGCGGGCACCACGAGTCTGTCGGGCTGCTCGAGAGCCTCGAAGCCGAGGCCCCGCAGCGCGGCGGCGACGCGTTCGAGGGTCACCTCGCTGGGGTGCTCTCCGATACCCTCGGGGCCGTTCGCGGCGCTGTGCCCGGCCATCGCTCGCCTCCTTGAGCCTGTCCTTGTCTTTTGGGGCCACTGTCTTTGGAGCCACTGTCTTCGGTGTCACTGCCCTCGGACTCCTCCCGGGCGTGTTCGGCCCGCGCGGGAAGCGCGCGCCGAACACGCCCGGGGAACCGAAACCCACAAACCTGGCTCGGTTCATGTTCGCGCTCGAGTTTAAGGAAGCCCGCCCCCTCTCGCCATCACAGCGTGCGCGCACCCGGCCCATTCTGGGTGGTCAGGCCCTGATCACCCCCGTGTCGGGGCGGAGACTTAGAATGGCGGCGGGAAAGAAAGCTGCCGGACACCGGTTGCGCGAGAAGCACTGCACACGAGCGGCGAGAACGCCTGACCACCGCGGGAGGACGCGATGCTGAAACTAACGGACTTAAGGGGTCACACCCCCACAACCTCCGAGCTGCGCAGGGCATTGCCCCGCGGGGGCGTCGACGTCGACGCGGTACTGGCGGACGTCCACCCGATCGTCGAGGAGGTCCGCCGCAGCGGCGCCGCTGCGGCGCTCGATTACGGCGAAAAGTTCGACGGGGTGCGCCCCGCGTCGGTCCGCGTTCCCGCGGAGGTCATCGAGCGGGCCGTCGACACCCTGGACCCCGAGGTGCGCGCGGCGCTGGACGAGGCGATTGCACGGATCCGCGCGGTGCACGCAGCGCAGAAGCCCTCCTCGCACACCACCGAGCTGCGCCCCGGCGCCACCGTCACCGAGGTGTTCGTGCCGGTCCAGCGCGTCGGGCTCTACGTGCCGGGCGGCAAGGCGGTCTACCCCTCCAGCGTGCTTATGAACGTCATCCCCGCGCAGGAGGCGGGGGCGGGGTCCATGGTCGTGGCCTCGCCGCCACAGGAGGAGTTTGGGGGCTGGCCCCACCCGACCACGCTCGCCGCGTGCGCCCTTTTGGGCGTCGACGAAGTGTGGGCGATCGGTGGCGCCCAGGCCGTCGCGCTGTTGGCCTACGGCGACGATGCGCACGAACTCGAGCCGGTGGACAAGGTCACCGGGCCGGGCAACATCTTCGTCGCCGCCGCGAAGCGAGTGGTCAACGGGGTTGTCGGCATCGACGCCGAGGCGGGCCCGAGCGAGATCGCGGTGCTCGCCGACGCCACCGCGGACCCCGCCCTCATCGCAGCCGACCTCGTCTCCCAGGCGGAGCACGACGAGCAGGCCGCCTCAGTACTCATCACGGATTCAGCAGAGCTCGCCGACGCCGTGCGCGCCGAGGTGGAGCGCGCCGCGGCGGCGACCCTGAACTCCGGGCGCGCCAGCTCCGCGCTCGGCGGGGAACAGTCGGGCATCGTGCTTGTCGACGACCTCAATACCGCCATCGCCGCAGCCAATGCGTACGCGGCGGAGCACCTGGAGATCCACACCCGCGACCCGCGCGCTGTCGCCGAGCGCATCACCAACGCCGGTGCCATCTTCGTCGGCCCCTACTCGCCAGTGCCTTTGGGCGACTACGCGGCGGGGTCCAACCACGTGCTGCCCACCTCCGGCACGGCGCGCTTCGCGCCCGGGCTGAGCACCCACACCTTCCTCAAGCCCGTCAGCGTGATCGAGTACGACCGCGCCGCCCTGGAGGAGGTCGGCCCCCACATCATCACGCTGTCCGCCGCGGAGCAGCTGCCCGCGCACGGCGAGGCGATCAAGGCGCGCGGCATCGGCACCGCCGACGCTGCCGGGAAGGGGGAGTAGATGGATTTCCAGCCCGGCACCCTTGCCGTCGAGACGCAGCTCAGCGAGCTCCCCCTGCGCGAACAGCTGCGGGGTGCTTCCGCCTATGGGGCCCCGCAGCTGAGCGTCCCCGTGGCGCTCAACACCAACGAAAACCCCTACCCGCCCTCGGCGGAGCTCATCGAGGACCTCCTCGCCGAGGTGGCCGCCCACGCCCCGGGGCTGAACCGCTACCCGGACCGCGACGCGCGAGAGCTGCGCGGCGACCTCGCCGCTTACGTCGCCGAACGCACCGGGGTGGAGGTGACCCGCGACAACCTGTGGGCGGCGAACGGCTCCAACGAGGTGCTGCACCAGCTCCTGCAGGCTTTCGGCGGGCCGGGGCGAAGCGCCATGGGGTTTACCCCGAGTTACTCCATGCACCCGCTGCTTGCGGCCGGCACCCAGACCGAGTTCATCGCGGTGCCGCGGGGTAGTGACTTCCGCATCGACATCGACGTCGCCGTCGCGGAGATCACCAGGCAGCGCCCGGACGTCGTCTTCATCACCACCCCGAACAACCCCACCGGGGATGTCACTGCGCTGGAGGGGATCGCCCGTATCCTCGACGCGGCCCCCGGCATCGTGATCGTGGACGAGGCCTACGGGGAGTTCTCCGCCGCCCCCTCGGCGGTGACCCTGCTGCGCGAGTACCCGGCGAAACTCGTCGTCTCGCGCACCATGTCCAAGGCCTTCGATTTCGCCGGCGGGCGGCTGGGCTACTTCGTCGCCGCCCCCGCCTTTGTCGAGGCGGTTATGCTGGTGCGCCTGCCGTACCACCTCGCCTCGCTGACCCAGGCGGCGGCGCGGGTGGCGCTGCGGCACGCGGGTGAGACTCTCGCCACCGTCGAAAGGCTTTCGCGCGAACGCGTGCGCGTGGAAAAAGCCCTGGTGGAGTTGGGTTACGAGGTGGTTCCGAGCGAGTCGAACTTCCTGTTTTTCGGGCGTTTTGAAAGCTCGCACGCAGCGTGGCAGGCTTTCCTCGATCGCGGGGTGCTCATCCGCGACGTGGGAGTGCCGGGGTGGCTGCGGGTGACCATCGGCCTCGACGAGGAAAACGACGCCTTCCTCGCAGCCGCAGCAGAGGCGAAAACCGTACAGACAAGAACCGGAAAGGAGACGAGGCATGGCTGACAGGATCGGGGCGGCGCGCCGCGCGACCTCCGAGTCGGACGTCGCTGTGGAGATCAACCTGGACGGCTCCGGTTCCTCGGAGATCAGCACCGGGCTGCCCTTCTTCGACCACATGCTCACGGCGTTTGCCACACACGGGGCCTTCGACCTTTCGGTGCGCGCCGAAGGTGACACGCACATCGATGCCCACCACACTATCGAGGACACCGCCATCACGCTCGGCTGGGCGCTGAGCGACGCCCTCGGGGACAAAAAGGGGATCCGCCGCTTCGGCTCCTGCCTTTTGCCGATGGACGAGACGCTGGTTGAGGCCGTGGTGGACATCTCGGGCCGGCCCTACTTCGTCATGAACGGCGAGCCCGAGCACATGCAGTGGCAGGTCATCGGCGGCCACTACGCCACGGTGATCAACCGCCACTTCTTCGAGACCTTCGCGGCGAACTCCCGGGTCACGCTGCACATAAACGTGCGCTACGGCCGGGACCCGCACCACATCAGCGAGGCCGAGTACAAGGGCGTGGCCCGCGCTCTGCGCGCCGCTGTAGGCCGCGACCCGGATATTCAGGGCGTACCCTCAACGAAGGGTGCGCTGTAGGGCGCAGCGCAGCGTCCGAGAAGAAAGGGATCTATACACACAACCGGAGAAAGGGTGGTACATGCGTCAGGGACGCGCCGCGGGTGTGCTCACTCCCGCGGAAGTGGAATCCGTAACTAACCCTTGGCAGGCCAGGGGTTTAATACCGACACTCGTGGCCGTGGCGGCCGCCTTCGGCGCGTGGGCGCTTCTTCTGCCCGTCGTGCCCACGGCGGTCCTTGACTCGGGCGGGTCCGAAACGCTCGCCGGCGCGAGCACCGGGCTGTTCATGCTCTCCACCGTGATCACCCAGGTGTTCATGCCGCGCGTGTTGCGCATCTTCGGCTACCGCGCGGTCATCGTGGCCGCCTCCCTCCTGCTCGGCCTCCCGGCGCTGGGGTTCCTCGCGGGGATGGACGCCGCCATCGTCGTCGTGGTCAGCCTCATCCGGGGTGTCGGCTTCGGCGCGCTCAGCGTGGCGGAGGCCGCCATGATCGCCCAGCTCGTCCCGCTCCGGCTGCTGGGCCGCACCACGGGCATCTTCGGCGTGTGCGTCGGGGGATCGCAGATGGTCGCGCTGCCGCTCGGGCTGGCTCTGGCGGAGCGGATCGGCTACCCCCTCGTCTTCCTCATCGCCACCGGCATCGGCATGGTCGGCCTCGCGGTGTGCATGCTCATCCCGACCATCGAGAACGAACCTGAGGGCGAGGGGGAGCTGACCGGCGTGCACGTGCCCACGTGGCGCCTGGTGGCCGTGCCGATGCTCGCCCTGACCTTCGTCACCACCGCCTACGGTGCGGTGACGAACTTTCTGCCCGTCAGCGTGCGCGAGATCGACCCAGCCGCGGGCGCAACCTTCGCGGGCGCCCTGTTGTCCGTGCTCAACTTGGCGGCGATGGGGGCGCGCTACTACGCCGGCGTAACCTTTGACCGCCGCGGCACCCCCGGCACCGTGATGATCCCCTTCCAGGTCATCGCCGCGGCCGGCATCGCGCTGACGGCGCTGGTCGTCGTCGCCGACCTGTCCGTGTGGTGGCTGGTGCCCGCCATCGTGCTGTACGGCGCCGGCTTCGGGGCGGTGCAGAACGAGTCGTTGACCCAGCTGTTCTACCGGCTGCCCAAATCGAAGACCTCGGAGGCCAGCGCGATGTGGAACATCGCCTACGACTCCGGCACGGGGATTGGCTCCCTCGTCTACGGCGCGATCCTCGGCGGCGTCACCATGGGCGGGATGTACGCCATCGCCAGCGCCGTGATCCTCACCGGCGTTGCCATCACCGGCTCGGACCGCTTCCTGGGCCGCCACCGCGTTGCGGAGGTGGACAACCTCGCCGTGCGGCTGCGCTCGGTGCAGGCCCCGCGCATTTACAGGCGCGGCGGGCGCTAAACTAGCCAGCTATGACGACAGGCTCGCCCACCTCCCGCCCTCGTGTCGCGCTCCTTGACTATGGGGCCGGTAACCTGCGCTCGGCGCAGCGCGCCCTGGAGCACGTCGGCGCGGAGATCGAGGTCACCCGCGAGCCCGCGGTAGCCGTGGAGGCCGACGGGCTGGTCGTGCCCGGCGTTGGCGCCTTCGACGCCTGCATGAAGGGCCTGCGAGCGGTGAACGGACCGCGGATCGTCGGCCAGCGGCTCGCGGGCTCGCGCCCGGTCCTGGGCATCTGCGTGGGGCTGCAGGTGATGTTCGAGCGCGGCGCGGAGCACGGGGTCAACGCTTCCGGGATGGGGCAGTGGCCGGGAAGCGTCGACAAGCTGCGCGCGAACGTGCTACCCCACATGGGGTGGAACACGGTCGATGTCGCGCCGGGCTCCGCGATGTTCGCGGGCATCGACCCGGCGGAGCGGTTCTACTTCGTCCACTCCTACGGTGTGCAGAGCTGGGAGATGCCGGTCGACGAGTTCATCGCGGCGCCGAAGGTATCGTGGTCCGCGCACGGCGAGAGCCGCTTCGTGGCGGCGGTGGAAAACGGGCCGCTGTGGGCGACGCAGTTCCACCCCGAGAAGTCGGGCGAGGCGGGGCTGGGGCTGCTCGAGAACTGGGTCCGCACGCTCCGATAGGGTTGTTGCCATGGACTTCACTCTTCTTCCCGCGGTCGACGTCGTTGAAGGGCAGGCGGTGCGCCTCAGCCAGGGCGAGGCCGGCACCGAAAAAAACTACGGCTCGCCGCTTCAGGCCGCGCTGAACTGGCAGGAACAGGGGGCCGCCTGGATCCACGTCGTCGACCTGGACGCGGCCTTCGGGCGCGGGTCGAACCACGAGCTGCTGGCGGAGATCACGCGGGCTGTGGACATCAACGTCGAGCTCACCGGGGGGATCCGCGACGACGCCTCGCTCGAGCGAGCCTTGGCCACGGGCGCGAAGCGCGTCAATATCGGCACGGCGGCGCTGCGCCACCCAAAGTGGGCCGCCGAGGTGATTCGCCGCCACGGCGAGAAGGTCGCCGTCGACCTCGCGGTGCGCGAAGACAACGGGCAGTGGCGCACGAGGGGCGACGGCTGGACCTCCGACGGCGGGGACCTGTGGGAGGTGCTCGAGTACTTCGACCAGGCGGGCTGCGCGCGGGTCGTCGTTACTGACGTGTCGCGGGACGGCACCCTGAGCGGGCCGAACATCGAGCTGCTGCGCGAGGTTTCCGCGGCGACGGACGCGCTGGTCACGGCCTCGGGGGGTATCTCCTCACTGGAGGATGTCGCCGAGGTTGCGCGCTACGCGGAGGAAGGGATTGATTCCGCGATCATCGGTAAGGCCCTCTACGAGCAGCGTTTTACGCTGGGCGAGGCGCTGCGGCACCTGGAACAGGCCCGGTAGGGCGGAAACACATAAAATGGCCCTATATATCGGGCTGAAGGGGTAAGGTGTCTTTATGGATTCCACGGCCCGCTACCTCGAGATTGCGGAAGACGTCGTGGCGGAAGCGCGCCGGATCTTCATCTCCCACCTCGGGGCGGCCCCCGCGCTGTTCAAGGGCGGCGGTGACTTTGCCACGGAGGCCGACGTGGCAATCGAGACGCTGCTGCGCGACAGGCTCACTGCCGCGACGGGCATCCCCGTCTACGGGGAGGAGCAGGGCGGCGACCTCAACGAGAGCGCCTGCTGGGTGGTCGACCCGATCGACGGCACCTCGAACTACTCCTCGGGCAACCCGAACTGCTCGATCCTCGTCTCGCTGCTGCACCGGGGCCAGCCCATCGTCGCTGTGACCGAGGCGCCGCTTCTGGACATGCACCTGACCGCCGTCGACGGCGGCCCGGTTCACCTCAACGGCACAGCCCTGCCGAAGCTCAGCGAGGACAGCACCGCAGCCGCTCAGGTTGGAGTCGGCTCGGTGCGCTCGCCGGACTCGGAGAACTACCCGGCCGAGGTGCGCCTCGGCGTCATGGCCACGCTGGCGGAGACGAACTTGCGCCCGCGCATTTCGGGCTCGGTGGGCGTGGACTTCGCCTTCGTCGCGCAGGGCATTTACCAGGCGGCGGTGAGTTTCTCTCCGCATCTGTGGGACAACTGCGCCGGGGTGCTCCTCGCGCGCAGTGCCGGTGCGGTGGTGACCGACCCGGGCGGTGGGCCGTGGACGATGGACTCCCCGGGGGCGATCGCCGGGACGAGGAGGGCCCACCGTATCGCCCTGAGTACGATGAAGTCCATCGCTTCAAAGTAACTCTGGGCGCCCCGTGGGCGCCCGGTTGCCCGCACAAGATTCGTGGAAAGGTTCGGTGCCTGACGTGGGAGTTGCCGTGCGCGTGATCGCGTGCCTGGACGTGGACGAGGGGCGCGTGGTCAAGGGCGTTAACTTTGAGAACCTGCGCGACGCGGGCGACCCCGTGGAGCTGGCCAAGCGCTACGGCGCGGAGGGCGCTGACGAGCTGACCTTCCTCGACGTCTCGGCGTCCCGGCAGGGCCGGGGCACGATGCTGGACGTGGTGCGCCGCACCGCCGATCAGGTGTTTATCCCGCTCACGGTGGGAGGCGGGGTGCGCACCGCGGCCGATGTGCGTGAGCTGTTGCTGGCCGGCGCCGACAAGGTCAGCGTGAACACCGCGGCGATCGCCCGCCCTCAGCTCCTGCGCGAGCTGTCGGAGGAGTTCGGGGCGCAGTGCATTGTGCTGTCCATCGACGCCCGCCGCGTCCAGCCCGGTTCGCGGCCCCAGCCCTCCGGTTTTGAGGTGACCACACACGGCGGCACCCGCTCGGCGGGCATCGACGCCATCGAGTGGGCGCGCACCGGGGAGTCCCTGGGTGTGGGGGAGATTCTGCTGAACTCCATGGACGGCGACGGCACGAAGGCGGGCTTCGACATCGAGCTCATTGAGGCTGTCCGCGAGGCGGTGAGCGTGCCCGTGATCGCCTCGGGCGGCGCGGGGGCCGCCGAGCACTTCCCGCCGGCGGCGCGCGCTGGGGCGGACGCGGTCCTAGCGGCCTCTATCTTCCACTTCGGGGAGGTGCCGATCAGCGAGGTCAAAAACGCCCTGCGCGAGGCGGGGGAGGAAGTGCGATGACGATGCAGACACCGCCAACCGGAAGCGGCGCCGAGCGCGGGCACAATCAGGACCACCCCCAGGCCCCGGACAACCCCGCCGACTACGAGCTCGATCCGGCCATCGCGGCCCGGCTCAAGCGCAATAGCGCGGGCCTCGTCCCCGCGATCGTGCAGGAGGAGGGATCGGGCGACGTGCTCATGATGGCGTGGATGGATGATCACGCCTTGGCGTACACCTTGGCCACCCGCCGCGGCACCTACTACTCCCGCTCCCGCGACGAGTACTGGATCAAGGGCCTGACCAGTGGGAACACGCAGCAGGTCAGGGCCGTTCGCCTCGACTGCGACGGGGACACGCTCCTGGTCACGGTCCGCCAGGTCGGCGGGGCCTGCCACACGGGCGATCACTCCTGCTTCGACGCGGACGTCCTGCTCGAAGGGGGCGGCCATGCCTAACACGCGCGCCGATCGGGGCCCCTCGCGCGTCGGCGCGGCCCTCGTCGCTGCAGGCGGGCTCATCGTGGTCATCTTCACGCGCTTGAGTTGGATGACGGCCACCTACTTCGACGACCGGGCAGGCGGCGGCGAGGCCGAGATCAGCGGCGCCCTCTGGTCGACGGAGGCCTCCGCCGTGTCCGTGCTCCTTCTCGTCGCGGCGATCGCTGCGCTTGCTTTACGACGTCTCGGGCGGCGCCTCGTCGGAGTCGTCGCCGCCCTGGCCGCCGCAGCCGCGGCGGTTGCCCCCCTGCGCCTGCTGGTGCAGGGGCCGGATGAAGACCGCGCCCACACGATCCTCACTGCGGGCTACGAGGACCTGCAGTCCCGTTCGGACGCCATCCCGAGCTGGGCGGAGATCACGGGCCTGGACGTCAACGTCGTCAACCCGGCACTGATGCTGCTGGGCTGCGTGCTCGCGCTCGCCGGCGCGGTGCTGATCGTGCTTCGCCCGGGCACCGATTCGGCGAAGCTGAACAAGTACGAACGCGAAACGGTGCGCCGGGAGAAGATCGGGCGCGACCTGTCCGCCAGCCCCGATTCGGGACGGGTGATGTGGGACGCTTTGGAGGCGGACCTTGATCCCACGGATTACACGGACCCCGAGGAACGGCCCGGCACGCGCAGCTAGAAGCCCCCTCGATTTCGCCTCTGCCGCGGCGGCGGATACGCTGGGTGTAACCCATGTGTCCGGACCCCGCTGGGCACGCTCAGGTTTTCGCTGATGGGAGGGGTGCACATGCCGGCCACGGAGGCAGTTGACAGCGTTGTCGACGCTGTCCTTCGCGACGTCGCCCGCCGCGAGGCCAGCGTGTCCTTTCGCGACATCAAGGCGCGCTCCCGCGAGATGGAGCCCACCCGCGACGCGCGAGGGGCCCTGCTGCGCTCCGGGTGCGGGGTGATTGTGGAAATCAAGCGCACCTCCCCGGTACACGGGCCGACCGCGCCTTTCTCCGCGTCGGGGCAGTCGGTGGCGGACGTCGCCTCGGCTATCGAGGAGGGCGGGGCACACCTGATCGCCTGCCAGACGGAGCGGCTGCGCTTCGACGGCTCCCTCGCCGACATGGCCGCCGCCCGCGCGGCCGTGCGCCTGCCCGTGGTGTGCCGTGACGTGATCGTCGACCCGTACCAAATCCACGAGGCCCGCTGCTTCGGCGCGGACATGATCCCCCTGCAGGTCGGGATCCTGGACCAGCACCGCCTCGAGGCGCTCATCGACAGGGCGGAAAGCCTCGGCATGGAGGTCATGGCGGAGGTGCGCACCCCGGAGGACGCGGACCGGGCGCTGCGCGCGGGGGCGACCATCGTGGCGGTTAACTCGTGGACTTTTGACACCAACGCGCTGAACCGGCACGCCTTCGCCGATATCGCGCCCGGCCTGCCCACGGAGGTGCTCAAGATCAGCTTGGGCGGGGTGAGAAACGCCCGAGACCTTATCGACGCGGCGGCCTCGGGCGCCGACGCCGTCCTTGCCGCCGAGGCCGTGATGAGCCAGGAGGATATCTGCGCGGCGACGCGCCGCCTCGCCGCCGCCGGGCAGCACCCCGCGTGCCCCTCGCGGTCCTGATCCGCCCCCATTCGCGACCCCGCTCGCCGAGTGTCGCCGCGGTGAGGCAGACTATGGGGCGTGGAAACGACGATCTTGGCAAACATCCCCTCCCCGCCGCAAGGGGTCTGGTACATCGGTCCATTGCCGATCCGCGCGTACGCCCTGTGCATCATCGCCGGCATCATCGTGGCGCTGTGGATCACCCTGCGCCGCTACAAGGCCCGGGGCGGAAACCCGGACGTGGTCTGGGACGCGGTGATCGTCGTCATCCCGGCCGGTATCGTCGGCGGGCGCCTTTACCACGTGATCACGGACTGGGATAAGTACTTCGGGCCGGGCCGGGACCCGTGGCAGGCCTTCAACGTCACCGCCGGCGGGCTGGGTATCTGGGGCGCCGTCGCGCTGGGGACCCTCGCGGTGTGGCTGCTGTTTCGCTTTAAAAATCTCCCGCTGGGGCCTTTCCTCGATTCGGCCGCGCCCGGCGTCATCCTCGCGCAGGCCATCGGGCGGCTGGGCAACTGGTTCAACCAGGAGCTCTACGGCCGGCCCACGGACGTGCCCTGGGCGCTGGACATCTACTACCGCGTCGGACCGGACGGCTCCTACGCCCCGCTGACGGGGCGCTCCACCGGCGAGGTCATCGCCAGCGTACACCCCACCTTCCTCTACGAGATGGTGTGGAACATCCTGGTGTTCGCGTTGCTGCTCTGGGCGGACCGCCGCTTCCGCTTGGGCCACGGCAGGGTGTTCGCCCTTTACGTGGCGGGCTACGCCCTGGGGCGCTCGTTCGTGGAGCTCATGCGCGCGGACGAGGCGAACATGATCCTCGGCCTGCGCGTGAACACGTGGGTGAGCGCGATCCTTCTCATCGTCGCTCTGATCGTGTTCTTCCGCCTGCGCCGGGGCCGAGAGACCCCGCAGGAGGTGGACCCGAAGTACAACCGCGAGCGCGCCACCGCGGAGCCGGGTAGCTTGGGCGGCGGAACCGTATAACGCCGGAGCTCACTAGGGTGGGAGATCGTGGATAGAAGAACCAAAATCGTTTGTACTCTTGGGCCCGCGGTGGCCAGTGAAGAAGCAATCCTCGGGCTCGTGCGCGAGGGCATGGACGTCGCGCGGCTGAACTTCTCGCACGGTGACCACGCGGACCACGAGCAGAACTACCGCTGGGTGCGCGAGGCAACCGACTCAACCGGTCACGCGGTGGGTATCCTCGCCGACCTGCAGGGGCCGAAGATCCGCCTCGGCCGCTTCGAGGAGGGCTCCACGTACTGGGAAACCGGTGAGCAGGTGCGCATCACCGTCGACGACGTCCAGGGCACCCACGATCGAGTCTCCACCACCTACAAGCAGCTCGCGCAGGACGCCAAGCCTGGCGATCGCCTGCTTGTCGACGACGGCAAGGTCGCCCTCCGCGTCACCGCCGTCGAGGGAAACGACGTGGTGGCCGTGGTCACCGAGGGCGGCCCCGTGTCCAACAACAAGGGCGTTTCCCTGCCCGGGATGAACATCTCCGTGCCCGCCCTGTCCGAGAAGGACAAGGAGGATCTGCGTTTCGCGCTGCGTTTGGGCGTTGACCTGATCGCTCTGTCGTTCGTGCGCTCGCCCTCCGATATCGACCTCGTCCACGAGATCATGGACGAGGTGGGCCGCCGCGTGCCCGTCATCGCGAAGCTGGAGAAGCCCGAGGCGGTCGAGGCGCTCGAATCCATCGTCCTCGCCTTTGACGCCGTCATGGTCGCGCGCGGCGACCTGGGCGTGGAGATCCCGCTGGAACAGGTCCCGCTGGTGCAAAAGCGCGTGATCCAGATCGCTCGCGAGAACGCCAAGCCGGTCATCGTGGCAACGCAGATGCTCGATTCGATGATTGAGAACTCCCGCCCCACCCGCGCCGAGGCCTCCGACGTGGCCAACGCGGTACTCGACGGCGCGGACGCCGTCATGCTCTCGGGCGAGACCTCGGTGGGCGTGGACCCACACAACGTGGTGCGCACCATGGCCCGCATCGTGCGGGTCGCGGAGTCGACGGGTTTCGTTCCGCCTCTCAACCACATCCCGCGCACCAAGCGGGGAGTGATCTCCTACTCCGCCAACGACATCGCCACCCGCCTCAACGCCCGCGCCATCGTCACCTTCACCACCTCAGGCGATACAGCGCGCCGTGTGGCGCGCCTGCACCCGGAGCTGCCGCTTCTGGTGTTCACCCCGGTGCAGCAGGTGCGCTCCCAGCTCGCTCTGACGTGGGGGGCGGAGACCTTCCTCTGCCCGCCCGTCAACGGTACCGACGAGATGGTCAAGGTCGTCGACGACATCCTGCTGTCCATGGAACAGTACGACGAGGGCGACGCGATGGTCATCGTGGCGGGCACCCCGCCCGGGGTGGCGGGCACGACGAACACGATTCACGTGCACCAACTGGGCGACAACACGGCTAACCCGCGCTTCTAAAACCCGCCCACCACCACGCCGCCCACTCTGCGGCGCCGGGCTGGGCGGGCACGGCACGGTTGGTGCCGTCGCCCACGATCGACGTGACGGGGCTGACGCCGTGCAGGGAGTTGAGAAACCACAGCGGCATGCCGGGGTGCAGGCGCCCCTCGCGCACGCTGATTCCTCTCTCGCGGGCGCGGCCGACCACCTGCGCCTGCGTGACCGAGGGAAGCCGCACCCCGCGCGGCACGACGAGGGTAGATCCTTCCCAGCCGACGAGGGCGCCGGTGGTTGTCTCTGCGAAGTCGCCGAGGATGACGTCGTCCGCGCCGGGCGGGGTGTGCCGGGCGCGGAAAGCAGATAAACGGGCCAGGTCGGGGCCCTTGATAAGCGGTGCGGTCCGCGGGTCCGGCGCCGCGGAGAGGGCGAGCACTGTCGTCGCCCGCGCGGGCGGGGCGGGGCGGATGTCCAAGCGGAGCTGGCCCCCGGCGAGAGCGACGCGGGGGAAGAACTCCCCCGGCGTGTCGAGGGCGCGCGCGGTGCTCGCCCAGAAGCCGGGCGGCAGCGGCCCGGCGCAGCGCTCGAAGCGGCGCGCGTGGGCGGAAAAGCCGTGGGCGCGCCCGTCGACATGGCGCCAGGAGTCCGCGCAGGCCACCTCGCCCGCCGCGGGCTCGGCGGGGTGCCACCCGTCGCGCCAGAGGTAGTGGCTCACGAAAGCCCCTTGACGACGGCGCGGGCCTTGAGCAGCATCTCCTCGTGCTCGGCGTGCGCGTCGGAGGCCCAGACGATCGCCCCGCCGGCGCCGACGCGCACGGTGTTGTTGGCGGCGACGGCCGTGCGGATGACCACGCTTAAGTCGGCCGAGCCGTCGAAACCGAGGTAGCCGATAGCGCCCGAGTACACCCCGCGCGCCCCCGCTTCGAGTTCGTTGATGATGGCGCAGGTACGCTCCTTCGGCGCGCCGGTCATCGAGCCCGGCGGAAACGCCGCGCGCACCAGGTCCACCAGCGTCGCCCCAGAACGCAGCCGGCCGCGGACGGTGGAGACGAGCTGGTGCACGGTGGCGTACGTCTCCACGGCCATGAGTGCGGGAACGGCGACAGTGCCGGGGGCGCAGACGCGGGAGAGGTCGTTGCGCAGCAGGTCGACGATCATGAGGTTCTCGGCGCGGGTTTTGGCGTCGTCAAGCAGTGCTTGCGGTGGCTGCTCGCGGGGGATGGTGCCCTTGATTGGTTTGGCCTCCACGGTGGCGCCGCGGACCCAAAGGAAGCGCTCGGGCGAGCTCGAGAGGACCTCTATGCCGCCGAGGGCGAGGTAGGCGGCGTACGGCGCGGGGTTTGCGCGCCGCAGCCGCGAGTAGAGGTCGAGCCCGGTGCCGGTGGCGGCGGCCTCGTAGGTGTCGGTGAGACACACCTCGTAGGAGTCGCCGCGCGCCAGGGCCTCCTTGATGGCCGAGATGCGGCTCAGGTACTCCTCGCTGGTCAGCCGCCACGAGCCCGGGCCGAGGTGCGCGGGTGCGGGCTCGTCGGGCTGGGTGCGAAGAGACGCCCGGAGCGTATCGACGAGCCGCGTGGCCTCCTGCCCCGGGGCACCGCGGTAGAGCGCCATGATGTGCGCGCGGCGGGCCTGGTGGTCGTAGACGAGGAAGGAATGCGGGCGGACGAAGCAGGCGTCGGGGTAGCCGGTGGAGTGCCTGGGGGTGAAGCCGGGCAGCGTGAGCGCGGCGCACTCGTAGCCGAGGTAGCCGACCCAGCCGCCGGTGAACGGCAGATCGGGGGCGGAGCCGGTGTCGATTCCCTCCGCGAGCTCGGCGTCCAGCTCCGCCAGAACGTCCCCGCCGGAGGCGAGGTCGAAGGTGATACTGCGGCTCAGCGATCCCGCCGTCGTGCCCATGATGGTGTGGCCGGCACCGGTGGCGGAGTCGAGCCAAAACGCCTCGGCGCCCTCGCCGGCCCGACGGTTCAGCGCGCGGAAGGTGGCCTCGGTGTCCAGGTCGACATCTACGGCCTCGTGCACCAGGCCCCACGTCGGCGTGCGAAGCCTCAAAAAGTTGCGCATGAGCTGCTCGCCGTGCTCGGTGAGCACGGACTCCGGGTGGAACTGCACGCCCCAGTGGGGCCGCCCCACGACCTCGAGGGCCTGCACCACACCGTCCTCGCTGCGGGCGTGCACACGCACCCCCGGGTGCTCCGCGACGTGCAGCGAGTGGTAGCGCACCACCTGCATGCCCTGCGGCAGCCCCGCGAAGATGCCCTCGCCCGAGTGGCTCAGCGTGCTCACGTGGCCGTGGTGCGGCTCGGTCCGGGCGATCTCGGCGCCCGCCAGGTACGCCAGGCCCTGGTGGCCGAGGCACACACCGAGCAGCGGGACGTCACCGGCGGCCTCGATGACGGCGCGCGAGCCGCCGAAGTCGGCCTCCTCGCTCGGCGTGCCCGGGCCGGGCGAGATGACGATATGGCTGTAGGCCCCGGCGCGCACGCGCTGACAGATGTCGAGGCGCGCGACGTCGTCGGCGCGCACGACCTCGGGCTCTTTACCCGCCGCGGCGGCGATGAGGTGGGCGAGGTTGAGGGTATAGGAGTCCCGGTTGTCGACGAGCAGGATCATGGGCGCCGCCCGGGGGCAGGTGAAGCGGAGTTGGACAATGACACTAGGCGCGCTCGATGGGGGTCGGTTCGATCTTCCACACCTCGGTGGCGTAGTCGCGGATCGTGCGGTCGGAGGAGAAGCGGCCGGATTCGCAGATGTTGATCCAGCACATGCGCGCCCAGTGCAGCGGGTCGGCGTAGTATTCCCGGGCCATGCGGTCGCGGGTCTCGCGGTAGGAGGCGAAGTCGCCCAGCACGTAGTAGACGTCGGGGGTTTCCCAGCCGTGGCCGTCGAGAAGCGAGCCGCGGATGTCGTGGAAGGCGCCGGTCCCGGCGTCGTCAAGCGTGCCGTCGGTGAGCGCGTCGAGCGCGCGCTTGAGCCCCGGGGTCTGCTCGTAGCAGGCCTGCGGGTTGTAGGTGCTTAGCCTCTCACCGAGCTCGTCGACGGTGGCGCCGAAGATGTAGGCGTTGTCCTCGCCGACGGAGTCGACGATCTCGACGTTGGCGCCGTCCATGGTGCCGAGGGTGAGCGCGCCGTTCATCATGAACTTCATGTTGGAGGTGCCGGAGGCCTCCTTGCCCGCGGTGGAGATCTGCTCGGAGATGTCGGTGGCGGGGATGATGTGCTCGGCGGGGGAGACGTTGTAGTTCTCCACGAAGACGACCTGGAGGTACTGCGAGGCCTCCGGGTCGTTGTTGACGAGCTCGCCGATGGCGTTGATGAGCTTGATGATGCCCTTGGCGCGGGCGTAGCCGGGGGCCGCCTTCGCGCCGAAGATGAAGGTGCGCTTGGGCACGTCGCGCTCGCCGTCCCGCGTGATGCGGAAGTAGAGGTCGAGGATGTAGAGCGCGTTCATGAGCTGGCGCTTGTACTCGTGGAGGCGCTTGATCTGGGTGTCAAAGACGGAGTCGGGGTCCACCGTCTCTCCCTGGTGATCGGCGAGCCAGTTGGAAAAGGCCTTCTTGTTGGCCACCTTGATCTCGCGCAGCTCGCGCATGACGCCGTCGTCATCGGCGAAGTGGCGCAGCTCGCGCAGCCGGTCGAGGTCGGTGACCCAAGCGTCGGAGCCGGCGAGGCGGTCCAACAGCGCGGACAGCCGCGGGTTGCACATGCGCAGCCAGCGGCGCGGGGTGACCCCGTTGGTTTTGTTGTTGAACTTCTCCGGGTACAGCCCGTGCCAAAAGCCCAGGGTGTCGCGCTTGATGATGTCGGTGTGCAGCGCCGCAACGCCGTTGATGGAGTAGGAGGCGTAGGCCGCGATCCACGCCATGTGCACCTTGCCGTCGTGGACGGGGGAGTGGCGGTGCGCGGTGTCGGGGTCGACCCCGCGCTCTTCCATGTCCAGGCGGTAGCGGCGGTCAATCTCCACGACGATCTCCCAGACCCGCCAGAACAGCTGCTTGAAGATGGCGGTGTCCCACGTCTCCAGAGCCTCCTGCAGCACCGTGTGGTTGGTGTAGGCGAAGGTGCGGGTGGTCACCTCCCACGCCTTCTCCCAGCCGAGGCCGTGCTCGTCCATGAGCAGGCGCATCAGCTCGGGGATGGCGAGGACGGGGTGGGTGTCGTTGAGCTGGACCGAGTTGAAGGAGTGGAAGTCGCGCACGTTGTCGCCGTGGTGCTCGACGTAGGTGTCCAGCATCTCCTGCAGCGAGGCGGAGACGAAGAAGTACTGCTGGCGCACGCGCAGCACCTTGCCGGCGAAGGAGGAGTCGTTGGGGTAGAGCACACGGGTCAGGTCGTGCACCGCCTCCCGCTCGAGGATGGCGTCGGTGAAGCGCTGGTGGTTGAACGCGTCGTAGTCGAACTCGTGGACCGGCTTGGCGTCCCACAGGCGCAGGGTGCCCACGTTGCGGGTGCCGTAGCCGGTGATTGGCATGTCGTAGGGCACGGCGCGCACGTTCATGTCGTCGAAACGCACGATGCGCTGCTGAGTGCCGCGGCGCACGATGAAGGGGTAGAACGTCTCCTTCCAGGCGTCGGGCTGCTCCTTCTGGAAGCCGTCGACGAACTCCTGGCGGAACAGCCCGTAGCGGTAGAGCAGGCCGTAGCCGGTGACGGGGTAGTCCTGTGTCACCGCGGAATCGAGGAAGCAGGCGGCGAGGCGGCCCAGGCCGCCGTTGCCCAAAGCGGCGTCGTGCTCGGCCTCCAAAACGTCCGCCAGCTCGCGGCCGTATTCGGCGGTGACGCGCTTCGCGTCCTCGACGAGGCCGAGGTTCGTCAGGTTGTTCAGCAGGGCGCGGCCCTGCAGAAACTCGGCCGAGAAGTACGCCTGGCGGCGGGTGGCCGCGTAGGCGGCCCGGGTCGCGTCCCAGTCGTCGGCGAGCTGCTCCATCACCGCGGCGGACAGGCCCGTCCAGAACTTTTTCACGGTGGAATTGGCCGGGGTGGCGCCGGAGAAGCTGCGGATGTGGCCGCCGATGGTCGAGTCAAAAGCCGGCGGGTTAGCTGGTGTGTTCATGATCTACCTCGTGTGTCGCCGTGTGTGCTGTCGTCTTGAGGGTCGTGGAGGTCTCGGGGGCTGTCGAACGGTTCCCGAGCCTACCCGGCTAGATACGTCAGCACCGCCGTGGCCGCCGCCTTGTTGGCCGCGGCGATCGTCGGCTCGTACTCCGGCAGGAAGGTCGCCATGTGGTTGACGGGGACGTCCTCGTTGATCCGGTCGGCGCGCACGGCCGCGTCCCACTGCTCCTGCGGCGTGCAGCCGACGAGCCAGAAGAAGTACGGCGCGCCGAAGGCGGTGGGGATGGTGGGGAAGTCCTCCGAGACGGTCTTGCGCGGCGCCCGCACCGAGTCGGGCCCGAAGACCGCGTCGAAGTTGGGGCGGACCTTGTTGTACACCACGGCGTCGTTGCTCAGAAGCTCCCCGTGGGCGAAGTACTCGATGGTCGGGGCGTCGGTGATGCCGGAGGCGAGGACCTCAGCGTGGACGACGCGTTCGATCGAGGCGTAGACCTTGGCCTTCGTTTTGTCGCTGTAGAAGCGGCAGTTGAGGGTGAGCTCCGCCTCGGCGGGGATGATGTTGTTCGCCGATCCGGCGCGCATGCTGGCGACGGTGACCACCGCGAAGTCGCCGGGGTCGACCTCCCGGCCAACGATGCCCTGCATCCGGGTGATGATCATGGCGGCGGTGAACGTCGGGTCGACCGCGGCGTGCGGCATGGAGCCGTGGGCGCTGCGCCCCGGGATTCTGACCCGGATGGAGTCGCAGGCGGCGAACTGGGGCCCCTCCTTGCTCATCACCTGCGCGGCGCGGCCGGGCATGACGTGCATGCCGAAGCACACGTCGGGCCGGGGGACGCGGCTTGTCAGCCCATCTTCCACCATGGCGTCCGCGCCGGCGGCGATCTCCTCGCCCGGCTGGAACAGGGCGATGAACGTGCCGGACCAGTGCTCGCGGGTGTGGTCCATGAAGTCGCACAGGCCGAGCAGCGCCGTGGTGTGCACGTCGTGGCCGCAGGCGTGCATGGTGCCCACGGGCTTGCCGTCGGCGCCCGGCACGACCTTGTGGGAGGCGTAGGACACGCCCGTCGCTTCGGTGACGGGCAGCCCGTCGAAGTCGGCGCGGTAGAGCACCGTGGGGCCCTCGCCGTTTTTGAAGACCGCGACGATGCCGTACTGGCCGATCGGCGCGATGACCTCGCAGTCGAAGCGGCCGAGCTCGGTGAGGATGCGCCGGTGGGTCTCCTCCTCCTGCATCGACAGCTCGGGGTTGGAGTGCAGGATCTCGTAGAGGCGGCGCTGCCAGACGGCGTCGATGTCGTAGGCGGCGAAGATCTCGGCGAAGGGCACCGCGGCGCCCGGGTCTGTGCTCATGGGGTGTGTCTTACTCCTTGGGGGTCGTCTGGGTGAAGTGCGCACGGTCGGTGACGTGCGGATCCGCCTCCCAACTTACCGAGGGGTTGTAGCGCAGGCAGTTGCGCACCGGCGTGCACTCCTCGGCGACGCGGATGGAGGCGTCGATACGCCCCTGCTCGCGCAGCTCGAAAAGGCGCCGGGTGATCCTGTCCCGGATGTCGTGCGGGGAGATGGTGTTGACGTAAATCTTCGTGCCTCCCTCGAAGCCGGCCAGGGTGGACACCCGCCACTTCAGGTTCACGCGCAGCGGCATGGCGATGTCGAGGTCGATCGGCTTGTGGTGCCACTCCTCGTTGCAGGGGACGAGGGGGCCGGTCGCGGCGTGCGCGGCGTGGAGCAGGTCGGAGAAGCTACGGGCCTCCGGCGCGCTGAGCAGCCACGGCTCCACCGCCGCGGACTTCGAGTAGACCACCATCGTGGGGTAACGGTGCCCCACGCCGGCGGTGAGGATCGCGTGTTCGTTCTCGGCGATGACCAGGTTGTTGTAGAAGGCGTAGTTGACCGCCAGCTCGTTGTACATGTTGGGGTTGTGCCGCAGCTGGGCGATCTGCCTTTCGTTGCTCGCCCCGCGCTCGTCGATGGCCACGAGCTGCTTGTGCAGGTGGTCGAAGGACGCCCCGGCGGGGGCGAGCCAGTTCTGGAACACGGCGACGTAGGGCGCGTAGCGGTTCGTGTCGTAGAGGTCGCGCATGGCGTCGATGGTCAGCGAGATGAAGCCGAAGTGCTCCTCAGGCGTGAGGGTGCCCGAGGAGGCGAGCTGCGAGTCGTCCGTGGCGCCGTCGACGAAGTGGCGCCGCGCGATGATGACGTCGTGGCCGCCGCCGAAGTAGGAGGGCGCGAGATCGAGCAGCTCGCCCTCCGAGGCGCCCTCGGCCGCCGAACCCAGGCGGCGGCGGGCGATGTCGAGCAGGTGCGAACGCCCGGCCGGGCTGGCCAGGTACGTCTCCATCCATTCGCGCTGCGAGCCGGGCATCTCGTAGCCGTAATTCTTCTTCCAGTAGTCATAGGAGACGATCTCGAAGAGGTTGGGCACGCGGCGAAACTCCGCCTGCTCCTCGCCCAGCTGCGCGGGCAGCAGGTGGTGGCGAAGCACCCATTCTTCCCCCGCCCGCACGAGGCGCGCTTTCTCCGGGGGCGTGCTCAGGTGGTTGTCGGAGCAGAAGGCGCAGGAGTTGGTGAAGTCCTCCGCGCTCAGGGGAGAGGCGTTTTTCACCGGGGTGGACAGCGGGCGGTCGCCGCGCCCGGGTACCGTCCACACCTCGGTCCCCGAAAAGGGGTTCATCTGCTTGACGGTGCCGTCGGCCATGGTCACCAGAGGCGCGGCGTGTCCGTGGGGGAAGAAGGTCATGTCCCCCGAGGATATTGTTTAGCCTTGGCCCATGCGTATTAGCCAGCCTGTTAGCCAACCGGTTATCCAGTTCGATGTCCTCGTCCCCGACTCAGCCGCGCCCCAGGTGGCGGCATCCTTCCAGAGCGCCCTCGACGTCCTCGTGCGCCGCGGGATGCTCACTTCGGGCGAGGTCGAGCACGCGCAGCCGCCGCTTCTCGACGCCTCCACGACCGCCCAGCTCCACGAGGTCTACCGCGCGGATCGCGGCGGCGACCCGGAGGCCGAGGGCGCGCGCGTGCACCGCTTCCTCATCACTGCGGGCGGGGTGGACAGCTACAACAAGCTGGCGATGGGCCTGTCGCGGGTACTCACCCCGAAGGCCGTGCTGCCGAAGGACCCGGCGGCGCTCATGCAGCAGGAGCGCTTCGAGGTGGCCTCGATCTACCCCTGGATGGTGGAGGTGCGCAGGTAGCGCACGGCGATCTCGGCGCCCGCGCGGCGCAGCTGCTCGCGGGTGTCGGCCAGGTCCTCGAGCTCTACACCGATGACTCCCTCGGGCAGGTCGTGGCCGATGGTCCCGGCGGCGACGGCGGCGGTTGTTCCCGCCTCCCCGGCCAGGCGCAACACGGTGGACACGACCTTGCCCTCGGGGCTTTGCTCGTCGTAACGGCCCTCGCCGGTGACCACCAGCGAGGCGCGGGCGAGTAGCTCCGCCACCCCGTGCATCTCGGCCACCAGGCGCGCGCCCGGCACCACCCGGACGTGCTCGTCGGTGCCGTGGAGCAGGCGCGACAGCCACGTGATGCCCACGGCGACCGCGCCCGCGGCGCCGTGGCCCGGGGTTGCCGGGTCGACCCCCGTGACCTCGCAGAGGTGGGCGAGGCCCTGGTCGAGCGCCTCCACGTCGTCCGGGCCGGCGCCCTTCTGGGGGCCGAAGACCCGGGCCGCGCCGCGGGGCCCGGTGGCGGGGACGAGGGCGTCGGCAAGCAAAAGCCAGTCAACGGAGCCCGCGGGGATGTTGAGGGTTGCCGTGTCGAAGTCGGCCAGCCGCTTCAGGTCGCCCCCACCGGGGGCGAGGTTGTAGCCCGCGGCGTCGAGGGGCTGCGCGCCGAGCGCGACGAGGATGCCCGTACCGCCGTCGACGGTGGCTGAGCCGCCGAGGCCGAGGACGATGCGCGTGGCGCCGCGCGTCTGCGCGTCGGCGACGAGCACCCCGGTGCCGTAGGTGTCCCCGGTCAGCGGCACGGGGTTGTCCGCGACGGCGGGCAGCCCGGAGGCGGCGGAGATGTCGATGTACGCGGTGGAGCGCGAGGCGTCGAAGGTGTAGCTGGCCTCGGTGAGCCGGCCCGCCGCGTCGGTGGTGGGCAGAGTGATCCGCTCGCCGGAAAAGAGCTCGGAGGTGCCCTCGCCGCCGTCGGCCATGGGCACGAGTGTGATCTCGGCGTCCTTGATGATGCTGCGGATACCTTCGCCGAGCCACTGCGCGGCCTCGTCGGCGCTCGCGGTGCCCTTGAAGGCGTCGGGCGCGATGAGGATGGTGGGGGAGGGATCCGGTTCGTTCGTGATCTGCGTCATAAAAACTTCCGTGTTGTGGGGAGAAACTCAAGCTAGGCTGCATTTTAGCGGGGTGGCGCCTGCGCCCCGTCCGGCGGGCGGGGACAAATATTTCGTGATACCTGTTGCGCGCTCGGTGTGCAGGCGTATTGTTAAGGACGTTGTAAACCTGCCAGTCGTTAGGTATTCGGTTTACAGGGTTGCTGTTTGGCGGCCCCCACGTCACGACACCGCAGTAGAAAGGTGCACCGCATGTCCTCCATCGATCAGGAAGTAGCCGGTTACTACGACAAGCTCCTCAAACGCAACGCAGGCGAGCCCGAGTTCCACCAGGCTGTCGCCGAGGTCCTCGAGTCGTTGAAGATCGTCCTGGAGAAGGATCCCCACTACGCCGATTACGGTCTCATCGAGCGGCTCTGCGAGCCCGAGCGCCAGATCATCTTCCGCGTGCCGTGGATCGACGACAACAACGAGGTCCGCGTCAACCGCGGCTTCCGCGTCCAGTTCAACTCCGCGCTCGGCCCCTACAAGGGCGGCCTGCGCTTCCACCCCTCGGTCAACCTCGGCATCATCAAGTTCCTCGGCTTCGAGCAGATCTTCAAGAACTCCCTGACCGGCCTGCCCATCGGCGGCGGCAAGGGCGGCTCCGACTTCGACCCGAAGGGCAAGTCCAACGCCGAGATCATGCGCTTTTGCCAGTCCTTCATGACGGAGCTGTGGCGTCACATCGGCGAGTACCGCGACGTGCCCGCCGGCGACATCGGCGTCGGTGGCCGCGAGATCGGCTTCCTCTTCGGGCAGTACCGTCGCCTGGCCAACAACCACGAGTCGGGAGTGCTCACCGGCAAGGGGCTGACCTGGGGCGGTTCGCTCGTGCGCACCGAGGCCACCGGCTACGGCTGCGTCTACTTCACCGACGAGATGATGAAGGCGCGCGGAGAGTCCCTCGACGGGGCGAAGGTCATCGTCTCCGGCTCGGGCAACGTGGCCATCTACGCCATCGAGAAGGCGCAGGAGCTCGGGGCCACCGTCGTGGGCTTCTCCGATTCCTCCGGCTGGGTGGAAACCCCCAACGGCGTCGACCTGGAGCTGCTCAAGGACGTCAAGGAGGTGCGCCGCGAGCGCGTGTCCACCTACGTCGACGAGGCGGACGGGGCGACCTTCCACGAGGACGGCTCCATCTGGAGCCTCGAGGCGGATGTTGCCCTGCCATGCGCCACCCAGAACGAACTTTCCGGCGAAAACGCGCGCACGCTCGTGAGCAACGGCGTGAAGTACGTCGCCGAGGGCGCGAACATGCCCTCGACGCCGGAGGCGGTCGAGGCCTTCCGCGAGAACAAGATCAGCTTCGGCCCGGGCAAGGCCGCCAACGCCGGCGGCGTGGCCACTTCCGCCCTGGAAATGCAGCAAAACGCCTCGCGCGATTCGTGGAACTTCGAGTACACGGACCAGCGCCTGCACCAGATCATGTCCAACATCTTCCGCGTCTCCAGCAACACGGCGGAGGAGTACGGCCGCGCCGGGGACTACGTTGTCGGGGCGAACATCGCCGGCTTCAAGAAGGTCGCGGACGCGATGCTGGCGCAGGGCGTGATCTAACCGGCCGCGCCGCCACGATTCGAGGCCGAACCGCACTACGCTGGGACACCATGTACCGCGTTTTTGAAGCCCTCGACGAACTCGTCCGGACGGTGGAGCAGGCCTATGGCGTGCCGATGACCAACAACTGCATGGTCCCGCGCAACGACGTGCTTGCTCTTCTCGACGACATCCGCAACGCCCTTCCCATCGAGGTCGACGACGCCCAAGACGTCCTCGACCAGCAGGACGAGCTTCTGCGTGGCGCGCAGGAGCGAGCGGACTCCCTCGTCGCCGAGGCCGAGGACGAGGCCGAACGCATCATGCGCGACGTGCACAACCAGACGGAGAGCATGCTTTCCGACGCCCAATCGCGCGCCTCCCACCTCGTCTCCACCGCGGAGGAGGACGCCGAGCGCACCGTCACGCGCGCCCGGGAGGAGGCCGACCAGACCATCGCCTCCGCGCGCTCCGAGGCGGACCGCCTGGTGGATAACGGCAACCAGGAGTACGAGCGCGCCGTCGACGCCGGGCTGGCCGAGCAGCAGCGCCTCATCAGCGAGTCGGAGGTCATCCGCCGCGCCGATGAGGAGGCGCGCCGCCTGGTCGACGACGCGCGAGCGGACTCCTCGCGCCTGCGCGCCGAGTGCGACGACTACGTCGATTCCAAGCTCTCCGAGTTCGAGGAATCGCTCAGCGCCGTGCTGCGCACGGTCTCCTCGGACCGCTCCGCGCTGCGCCGCGGCGCGGGTGCCTCGGGCGAGCGCTACGATCGCCCGGAGCGCCGCGAGTATGCGCGGCGCCCGCGTTCGGGCCAGCAGCGCGGCGACAACGACCCGGATTACTAGCAGCGCCCTTTCGTTGTAGGGTAGTGGCTGTTATGGCTACCAATCCCTTTGTGTTCGACGTCGCCGAGGCCCTGGGCGGCGACGGAACGCCGGTTGTTTTTACGCAGGTCGGGCCGTCGCCCTCTCGCATCGGCCCCGAGATGATCGCGATACCGGAGGGCAGCGAGGTCACCGTGGAAGCCGTGGTGGTTCCGCTGGGATCCAGCGTCATGGTCGATGCCTCCGCCACCGGCACGCTCGACGGGGAATGCTCCCGCTGCCTCGCCCCGCTCAACCCGCCATTCACCTCTCGCGTCAGCGTCGTGTTCGCCGCCGAGGGCGACGCCATCACGGGAGACCCGGAGCTGGAGGAGGACAAGGGCTCGGGCGACGAGGTCCCGCTCATGCAGGGCACGACCATCGACCTCGAGCAGGCGTTCGTCGACGAGCTGGGGATGAACCTGCCGTTCAACCCGGCGTGCGAGCCGGAGTGCGCCCCCTCCGACGTGCCGTCCCCCGACGGGGTCTCGGGCGAGGCCAATGATCTCGTCGACCCGCGCTGGGCCGGGCTGGAGAAGTTCCTGTGAGCCGCGGCTCGAAGCGCTCCCGCAAGCAGCGCCTGTCGGGCCCGGAAGCCTGGGACGCGGCGTACGCCGCGGTCGACCACGCCCCGTTGATCGAGCGCCTCGGGGTCGGCCTCGAACCAGATCTTCTGCGCCTCGCCCTGACGCACCGCTCCTTCGCTAACGAGCACGACAACCTGCCGAACAACGAGCGTCTCGAGTTCGTCGGCGACGCCGTCCTCGGCCTCTCCGTGGCCAACGAGCTGTTCGAGCGCTACCCCTCGCGGCCCGAGTCGGACCTGTCGCCCATGCGCTCGCGCGTGGTCTCGCGCTACGCGCTCGCCGATGTCGCCCGCGACGTCGGGCTCGGCCCGCACCTCCTTCTGGGCAAGGGGGAGGAGACCACCGGCGGCCGCGACAAGGACTCGATCCTCGCCGACACCACCGAGGCGCTGCTCGGGGCGATCTATCGCCAGCACGGCTTCGAAACCACCCGCGGGGTGATCCTGCGGCTGTTCGGCCCGAAGCTGGACGAGGCCCAGCGCAGCCACGACTGGAAGACGGTGCTCCAGGAGCGCGTCGCCGAGCTCGGCGGCGGCCAGCCCGAGTACCAGGCGAGCGTGGAGGGCCCGGAGCACGAGCAGGTGTTCACCGCGCACGTGCTCATCGCCGGCGCGCCGCGCGGGCGCGGGCGCGGGCAGAACAAGAAGACCGCCGAGCAAAACGCCGCCCGCGAGGCCGTGTTCTTCCTGCGTGACCACCCCGAGGCCGTCGCCCTGGCCGCCAAGGAGTAGCCGGTGCCGGAACTGCCCGAGGTGGAGGTCGTGCGCCGCGGCCTCGCCGAGCACGCCGTGGGCCGCACGTTCGGCCCCGTCGAGGTCCTCCACCCGCGCGCCGTGCGCGGCAACGAGGTCGACCTCGCCGAGGTCCTGCCCGGGATTGAGGTGACGGGCACGGGGCGGCGCGGCAAGTTCCTCTGGCTGATGCTCTCCGATGACGCCGCGCTCGTCGTCCACCTGCGCATGAGCGGGCAGATGCTCGTTGGTTCGCCGGGCCAGGTGAGGGGGCCGCACGTGCGGATTCGGGCGTCGCTAAGCGAGCTCGAGCTCTCCTTCGTCGACCAACGGACCTTTGGCTCGTGGCAGTACGCCCCGCTTGTCGACGACCCCCGCGCCGCCGGGCACCGCATCCCCGCCACGGTGACCCACGTGGCCCCGGATCCCTTTGAGGAATGCTTCGATGCCGCCGAGGTCGCGCGGCTTATGCGGCGCAGGGCGTCGGCTGTGAAGACGGTGCTGCTGGACCAGTCGGTCGTCAGCGGCATCGGCTCCATCTACGCCGACGAGGCCATGTGGGCGGCCGGGGTCAAGCCGACGCGGCGGGCGAAGTCGCTGCGCCAGCGCGACGCGGTGCGCCTTTTGGAGGAATCGCGCGCCGTCATGGCCCGGGCGCTGGAGCAGGGCGGGACCAGCTTCGACTCGCTCTACGTCAACGTCAACGGCGCCTCGGGCTACTTCTCGCGCTCGCTCAACGCCTACGGCCGGGCCGGCCAGCCCTGCCGCGTGTGCGGCACCGAAATGCGGCGCGTGGTGGTCAATGGGCGCTCGAGCCACTACTGCCCGTCCTGCCAGACCCTGTAGCGTCCCACCGGGGGTAGCCCGGTACGAAATCTCGGCCGCAGTGTGGCGTTTGTGTGATCCACGTCTAATATAAGCGCAATGGACCAGGCTTCAACGTTCGTCGATGAGACTCTGAACGGAATAATTTGGAATATCGTGCCGTGGCTACTGCTCGGCGCCGGCCTCTACTTCGGGCTGCGCACCATCTTCGTGCAGGTGCGGCTGCTGCCGGATATGTTCCGGTCGGTCTCGGAGAAGCCGAAGGTGGTGGACAAGAAGGGCCGCGAGCTCGAAACCGAGCACAAGGGACTCTCGGCCTTCCAGGCCTTCACCATTTCCGCGGCTTCGCGCGTGGGCACCGGCAACATCGCGGGAGTGGCGCTGGCGATTTCCGTCGGCGGGCCGGGCGCTGTGTTCTGGATGTGGATCATCGCGCTGGTTGGTGGCGCTACCGCGTTCGTCGAGTCCACGCTCGCGCAGCTGTGGAAGTCTCGCGACCCGGAGGGCAACTACTACGGCGGCCCGGCGTTTTACATGACGCGCGGGCTGGGCTGGCGGCCGTTCGCGGTGGTCTTCGCTGTGGCCTTGTCGTTTACCTACGGCTTTGTGTACAACGCCATCCAGACCAACTCCATCGTTGAGGCGGTCAGTGGTTCCTTCGATAACGATTCGAACACCCTGAAGCTTATCGTCGCCGTGGTCATCGCCGGGCTGACCGCGACCATCATCTTCGGCGGCGTGACCCGCATCGCCAGCGCCACCCAGGTCATCGTGCCCTTCATGGCCGGTGCCTACATCCTGCTGGGGCTCGTGGTGGTGGTGCTCAACATCGACGAGGTCCCCGGCATGTTCTCTCTCATCGTCGGCCACGCGCTGGGCTTCCAGCAGGTTGCGGGGGCGACGCTCGGCATGGCCTTCATGTGGGGCATGCGCCGCGGCCTGTTCTCCAACGAGGCCGGCCAGGGTTCGGCGCCCAACGCCGCGGCCACCGCGTCGGTGTCCCACCCCGTCAAGCAGGGCCTGGTGCAGACCCTCGGCGTATACTTCGACACCCTCCTTGTGTGCTCCATCACCGCGTTCATCGTTCTGCTCGGCCCCGCCATCACCTACGGGCGTGAGGACATCCAGGGCGCGGCCCTGACGCAGGCGGCGCTGGCGGACTCCGTGGGCTCCTGGGGTGGGCACTTCCTCACCTTCATCCTGTTCTTCCTCGCGTTTTCCTCCGTCATCGGCAACTACTACCTCGCGCAGGCCAACATCGAGTACTTCACCGAGTCCAAGACGGTCATGACGGTCTTCCGCCTCGGCGTCATCGCCTTCGTCTTCTTCGGGGCGTTCGGTTCGGTGCCGCTGGTGTGGGCGCTCGGCGACACGATGGCGGGCACAATGGCCATCATCAACATCATCGCCATCGTGCCGCTCGGCGGCGTGGCCATCAAACTGCTGAAGAACTACAACGAGCAGCGCCGCGAGGGCGTTGACCCCTTTTTCCACCGGGACATGCTCCCCGAGCTGGACAACATCGAGGTCTGGGACGGCTCCGACCCCGCCGCGCGCCGCACCTGGCAGGACCGGCGCTCGCTGCGGGAGTTCTAGCTGTACTTCGCCGTGACGTTGTGAACGCGTTGTGCGGGGGTGAGGCCTCCATTATCCCCGGGGCGATTCATTCTGTGGCATGGCCATGTCGACAAGGAAGGTAATACCACCACCGCGCCGGACAGCCCGATGGACCCGACTTTTCAAACCCGGGGGGCCTGCGAATGGGGCGTGGGTGCACTCTGTGGGACAGGTGGAGCTGCTGGTTGCTATGAAGTCTGCCTTGGACTGGGGTTTGTGAATGGCTTGGCCGGTCTCGGATGCGCGTCGGTCTGCGGACTGATCGCTACACTGGGCTGCGCTGGAGCAACTAACGCCATCTGTAAGTAGGAAACCATGACACAAGAATCCTGGCTAATGATCATCGCGCTCTTTCTGCTGATCTACTCTCTGACGATCACCCTGATGTATCTTCGACTGTCAAGAAAACTGAGGGATCAGACATAGTCACTCCCCCCGGCCCAGGAAAGCCCAGCATTAACCCGGGGCTTGACAGTTTGATGATGCGGCGCTGGGTGCGCACCGGCAGCTGGTGCGGGCACGCGCGGGGACGGTGTGACCGGTCAGTGAGCACTTCGCCACGGCGTGCCCGGCTCACCCACCTGTTGACGGTGGCTGGTCAGACCTGGAAGCGTTCAGCGACTCGGCGCTGCGTCCATCCGTGGGTGATGGCCAGCTCAACCATCCTTGCTCTGCCGGTCGGGGTCAAAGGTGCGTTACGGTGTGTCATGGAAGCCTTCCGGATCGGTGTTCGTGTGGATACCTACACCTCTACCGGAGGCTTCCCCTTTTCGTTCACACCGTTCACAACCTCCCGAGGAAGTACAACTAGGCCAGAAGGCGCGCGAGGGCGCGCGGCGAGGCGTCACCCAGCAATGGCACCCGTTGCTGGGGAAGTTGCAGCGCCGCAAGGCGTCGCAGCTGCTGCTCCTCTTGACGGGCGCGTGAAGCGAGCAGCGGGCCTTGGTCGGAGGGGGAGCAGCGGTTAACGTAGAGCCCGCCGAGCGGGATGCCCGTTGCGCGCAGCGTCTGCGCAAGCTCGAGCGTCTCCGTGACGGGAACCCTTTCGGGTACGGTGACCAGGGCGAAAGCCGTGCTCTCGGGGTCGGTGATTGCCTCTCGAAGGCGGCTAAACAGGTGTTTCCGGCGCTGCAGAACCTGACGGATTTCTTCGTCCCGGCGGCGCTCTGGGGCGCCCCCGAGGCCGCGGACGAGGGAGCCGAATCGCTCTGATTGCTCGCGTCGCCCAAGTAGTCCGTCGATCCATGCCCCCATGAGCTCCGGTAGGGCCAGCAAACGGACTGTGTGGCCGGTAGGGGCCGTGTCCACGACGATATGCTGGTATTGCGATTGGCCTTCCAGAATTACCTCTGCTAGCCGTTCGAGCACCGCGGCCTCGTGGGTGCCCGGGGACGCGGATGCGAGTTGTAGGTGGGTGCGCAGCTGCCCATGGAGTCGCTCGGGGGTGAGTCGACGCATCGTTTCTTCCACTCGGGCGATATGCGTGGCGGTCGTCGCAGAGGGGTCGATCTCGACGGCGCTTACGCCCCGCTCGATGAGGGTGGGGGTGTCGCCGACCTCCGTGCCGAAGATATGACCGATGTTATGGGCGGGGTCGGTGGACACGAGTAGGGCGTCCCCGAGCGAGAGAGCGGTGGCGGCGGCGAGGGTGGTTTTACCCACCCCGCCCTTTCCGCCGAAAAAGATGAGGCGGTGGTTCAGCAGCACTGGATGTGGTCCAAGGGGGATCGGTCGAGGCCCATGCGCACGTGCCAGGCGTGCACGTCCTCGTAGACGATGGGGAGCAGTTCGAGCGTATAGAAGCTGGCAGGGTTGTCGATGCCCAGGGCCTCCGACAGGATTAGCAGCAAGAAGAGGTCGTCTTCCTCGCGTTGCGCCTGCGCGAACGTCGAGCGGTATGGCGCGACGTAGAATTCGTGCAGCGCAGCGTTGAGGCGGGACAAAAACGACATCTACACGCTCGCCGGTTCGAAGGCGGGATCCGGGCCGGCCTCCTTCGCCCGCCTGACTGCGGCGAGCGCCTCGACGGAGACCCACAGCGCGCACGCGAGGATAAGGACGTCGAGTCCGGCCAGAAGCCAATTGCCCGCCTCAACGAACTGGCGCAGCTGGACAACCAGCGCCCACACCGAGAGGATCAGGACGAACAGGAGCGGTAAGACGACGGGGAGAACCGGGCGGCGAAGCCGGACCAGCATCACTGCGATGATGGACATCGACAGGGCGGCCATGAGCTGGTTCGTGGTGCCGAAAAGGGGCCAGATGAGGACTCCGCCCGAGCCGTCGGAGCCTGTGGAAAACGTCAGGGCGAGCCCGACAGTTACAGCGATGATGGTGGCCCAGAAGGCGGAAACCTTTGCCCCGATGATTTCACCGATTTCCTGCACGACGAAGCGCTGGAGGCGGATGCCCGAATCCATGGTTGTCGCCGCGAAGAGGACGGCCATGGTGGCCAGGATGGTGGCCGACAGGGAGACCGGGATGCCGAGGCCGGTGTTGATAATGGAGCCACCGCCTTCCACGAAAGCCTGGACACCGCCGGCGTTGAAGGCGTTGTAGATTTCCTCCCACTGCGCGAGCGACTGGAACCCGGCTGTCGTTGCGATGATGGCGCCGAGCGCCAAAAGGCCCTCGCCGACCGCGCCAAAGTAACCGACGAAGCGCTCGTCGGTTTCCTTGTCGATCTGCTTCGAGCTCGTCCCCGAGGCGACCGTGCCGTGGAACCCGGAGATGGCGCCGCAGGCGATAGTGACAAAAAGAAGGGGGACCAGAGAGGGCGTGCCCTCCGGCGGATTCGTGTTAACCATAGGGGCAACGATGGCGGGCGCGGTGATGATCACTGAAGCGTAGAGGATGATCAGGCCGACGAATAGTTGCAGGCCGTTGATGTAGTCGCGCGGCTGCAGCAGTACCCACACCGGAAGCAGAGACGCCACGGCGCCGTAGGCGAACAGCAAAAGGATCCACACGGCTTCTGGGGCGAGGCCGAATGTCGATTCGGGCAGCGACACCGGGACTCGGTCGCCGAGCACCATGAGCCCGTAGAGCGCGACGACACCGACGAAGGAGACCACCGGGAGGTTCCACTGAAAGCGGTAAATTGCCTGACCGATGAGCAGTGCGACGACCAACGCACCCCAGGTCGGGATGACGGCGGTGGGAGTGGAGACCAGAAGGCCGGCGATAACAACGCCGAAGGCCGCCACGACCATGAGAAGAAGAAGGAAGATCACCACAAGGAAAAGGTTGCGGCCCCGGGCACCGATGTACTTGCCGGACAAAGTACCGATGGACTGTCCCTTGTGACGTGCAGAGGCCCACAACACCCCGAAATCGTGCATGCCCGCGATGAATACGGTGCCGATGGTCACCCACAAAAACGCCGGGAGCCAGCCCCAAATCACGGCCACGGCGGGCCCGACGATGGGGGCCGCACCCGCCACCGATGTGAAGTGGTGACCCCACAATACGTACTTGTTGGTGGGGACGTAATCGACGCCGTCGTTAAGCGCGTGCGCCGGAGTGCGGAAGCCTTCCTCCAGCTTGTAGACCCGCGTGGCGAGGTACTTGGAGTAGAGCAGATACCCCGCAGCGAGCATGCCCACGCCGATGAAGGCGAGCCAGAGGGAATTCATGTGGCCTCCTTAAAATTTTTTGTGAACACTACCACATCGCTGTGTGCGGTCGGGGTGAAAACGTGGAGGCTGCAGCCGGAGGTGGCACCCCCGCTACACTGAGCGCCATGAGTTCCACGCGCATGACAGCATTCGTCCACGGCCACGTCCAGGGGGTGGGCTTCCGCTGGTGGACCCGCTCCCGCGCGCTGGAGCTCGGCCTGGCGGGCTACGCCAAGAACCTCGACGACGGCCGCGTCGAGGTGGTGGCTGAGGGGGAGCGGGGTGGCGTCGAGAAGCTGCTTGAGCTGTTGCGCGAGGAGCCGTCGACGACGAGGCGCCCGGGCCGGGTGGACACCGTGGTGGAGCAGTTCGCGCAGCCGAAGGGGGCGCAGGGCTTCGAGGAACGGTAGCGAAGGCCCGGCCAGAGGGGTCGGGGAAAGGACGTTGATGAACGAGACTCCGTACCTTATCTTCCTGCACGGGGTGGGCAAAGGTGACCCCGAGCAGAAGTGGCACAAGGCGCTTCTCGATGGCCTCGAGGCAGCGGGCTACCCGCGGCTTGCGGGCGTGGAGGTCATTTCCCCCCGATACATTGACGTACTTTCGCGGCTGGGCGACGAGCGCGACATGCCGCCTGTAAGGTCCGTGACCTCGCAAAACGACAGGGCCCGAAAGCGCCGCGAGTTTGAGAGGCGCACCGCGGCGATGGAGGCCCGGCTGGCGCGGCATACCGGGGGCAGCGGCGCGAAATTGGCGGACGCTGCGGTCGGCGCGGCTGCGCGGGCGCGGATCCAAAAGCACCTCAAGCAGGCAAACAACTACCTCACCCGGCCCGCCGTTCGGGCCAGCGTACAACACGAACTTGTCCGGCGGATGCCAGATCGCGGCCGGGCCGTCATCGTGGCGCACAGCCTGGGCACCGTCGTAGCGGCGGACCTGATCCCCCGGCTTTCCCCCGGCCTAGAGATCTCCGGGGTGGTGACTATCGGCAGCCCGCTCGCGAGCACGAGGTTCGCCTCCGAGGAGCTGAAAGAGACGATGGCGGAACCACCCGCGAACGTCGCCTGGTGGGTCAACTACTGGAGCTACAGCGACCCGGTCACGGCCCTGCGGGGTATTGCGTCGGTCTACCCGTGGATACTGGATCTACGCGTGCCCACGCCGACGCTTCCCGTCTCGGCGCACGCGGCTAAGGGCTATCTTTCCCACCCGCTGGTCGCGGAGGCGGTCGGCTACGGGTTATTCGGCTCGAAGTCGAAGGAAATTGTCTTGGCGAAGAATGAGACCCTCGTGCGCCCGGACGGGCCGGAGCAGGTCGCGCTTGAAGGGCTCCGCTTCGCGCACTTCGTTGCGGAGCGGTTGAAGGGTGAAAGGCGCGAGCGCTACTTCGCCGCGCTGCGGCAGGTGCAGGCGCGGACAGTCAGCGACCTGATCCGGCGCGCGGACGCAGAAAACCGGCTGCTCAGCCCGTTCGTGGCAGAGCTCGACCAGGATCCCGGTGGAACTGACGGTGCCCTCGCGGTTCCGCAGCCCGTCGGCTACGCCTCGAAAGAGGAGGCCATCCGGCGTCTGGTCGCCTTGAGTGAGCAGAATGTGCTGGCCCCGTTCGAGATTGACGTCAAGGAGGAGGTGCGGCGGGAAGCATTCCGGGACCTGACGAAGGAAATGGACCTGGGCAGCGAGTTCGGCGCGCGGGTATTCGAGGCCCGCGGGGAGGCCGACAAGGCGCTGTCGGATTCTGCGAAGTCTCAGTTAAAGAAATGGGGCGTGATGGGGGCGGGGACCGCGGCGCTCCTGGTTGGGGCCAGCGGAATATTCCTTGCCCCCGCCGCGGGCTTGGCGGGGGCCGCGGCGCTGACCAGCGGGTTGGCCTCCTTCGGCCCCGGCGGGATGATCGGTGGGCTGATGACCGCGGGTGCTCTCCTCACGAGCGGGGCGGCGGCGTCCACCTACGGCGCCTTCAGCCTCGCGAGCACACCGGAAAACGTCGAGGCCCTTGCGCGGTCCCAGCTGGCAACGCTCATTCTCCGGAAGCAGGAGTCGCTGCCTCCTGATGACAACGTGTGGTTCGTGTGGAAGGAATCCGAGTCGCACCTGATCCGCGAAATCCACCGCGTCGAGCAGTTTTCCGACAAGAAGTCGAGCTACCTCGCTGACCTCGAGAAGAAGCTGAAGACGGTGCAACGGGCGATGGCCTACGCGGTTGACAAAGGCCTGGCGCCGGAGGTCGTACAGGAGGCCGCCGCGGGGACGGGGCCCCGGCAGGCGAAGTTCTGGAACCGCCGGTTCGGGGCTGAGAGGACAGAGAAGGCTGAGAAGGAAGAGAAGTAGTCCCCCGCAGCCCCGCTCCGCCTAAGTGGGGCGCCGTGGCCTAGAATCCGAACGGTGCACCTGAAATCGCTGACGCTCAAGGGCTTCAAGTCCTTCGCCTCGGCGACGACGATGAAGTTTGAGCCCGGCATCTGCGCGGTGGTCGGGCCGAACGGCTCGGGCAAGTCGAACGTGGTTGACGCCCTCGCCTGGGTGATGGGGGAGCAGGGCGCGAAGAACCTGCGCGGCGGGAAGATGGAGGATGTCATCTTCGCCGGCGCCGGCGAGCGTAAGCCGCTTGGCCGCGCTGAGGTGACGCTGACCTTCGACAACACGGACAAGCACCTGCCGATCGAGTACACCGAGGTGGCGATCACCCGGCGCATGTTCCGCGACGGCGCCTCCGAGTACGAGATTAACGGCGCCAAGGCGCGACTGATGGATATCCAGGAGCTGTTGTCGGATTCGGGCATCGGGCGCGAGATGCACATCATCGTCGGGCAGGGCAAGCTCTCGGAGATCCTCGAGTCCCGGCCCGAGGAGCGCCGCGCCTTCATCGAGGAGGCTGCGGGCGTGCTCAAACACCGCCGCCGCAAGGAGAAGGCGCAGCGCAAGCTCGCGGGGATGCAGGGCAACCTCGACCGCCTGCAGGACCTGACCGACGAGCTTGGCAAGCAGCTGAAGCCGCTGGCGCGACAGGCCGAGGCCGCGAAGCGCGCCGCGACGGTGCAGGCGACTCTGCGCGAGGCCCGCCTGAGCCTCGCCGGCCACCAGGTGGTCACGCTTCGCACCGCGCTTTCCGACGCCACACGCAGCGCCAACGCCCTCAGCGAGCAGGTGGAAGAAGTCACGGAGGCGCTGGAGGAGGCCACCGCTGCCCAGGACGCGGTGGAGGAGCAGCAGAACGAGGTCCAGCCGCGGGCGGACGAGGCGCAGCAGGTGTGGTTCGAGCTGTCGACCCTACTCGAGCGCGCCAACGCGACCCTGCGCGTTGCCGCCGAGCGCGCGGGATCCGCCGGCGCCGAAACGGCCTACCGCGGTCAGGACCCGGAGGACCTCCTGGCGCGCGCCGCCCACGCCGACGAGCAGTACGCCGCGGCCCTGGACGGGGCGGAGGAGGCCGCCGAGCGCCTCGAGACCGCGCGCGAGGAAGTGGAGCAGCTGCAGGAGGAATTCGACCAGGCGGAGCGCGAGCACATGGCGCAGGTACGCGCCATAGCGGATCGCCGCGAGGGCGTCGTGCGCCTGCTCGCGCAAGAGGAGTCGCAGCGAGCTGCGGTCACCGCCGCGGAGGAGGAGCTGTCCCGCATTGGCGAGGCGCTCGGGGAGTCCCGTGAGCGTGCACGCGAGGCGCGGCGCGAGGTCGGGGAGGTGGCGGAAAGGCTCGTCGGGCTCGAGGCCGAGCGTTCCCCTCTCGACGAAGCCCACGCCAGGGCGGCGGGGGAGGCGCAGGCCGCGGAAAAGCGCCTTGACCAGTTGCGCGCCGAGCAGCGCGAGCGGGAGAGGGAGGTGTTCTCGCTGGAGGCGCGCATCGCGACGTTGCGCGAGCAGACCCCGCGGGCGGCCGCGGCCGAGGCGCTCGGGGAGGGCTTCGACCCGCTCGCCGAGGCGCTCACAGCTCGCGACGGTACCTCCGTTGCGCTCGCCGCCGCACTCGGCGCGTACGCGGAGGCGCTGGTCGGCCGAGGCGAGATGGGCGACGTGGTGGGCAGGCTCGAGGCCGCGGAGCGCACCGTCGTGGTGGAGCCCGCGGGCGGCGCCGGGTGGCGCCTAGACAGCGACCAGCGGGTCGACTGGCTGCTCGACCACATCGACATCGCCCCCACGGTGCGCGGAGCTGTCACCCGCCTGCTTGTCGACGTCGCCCTCGCTGCCACCCCCGCCGAGGCCCGCCGCATCGTCGCGGCCGACCCGCGTTTGCGGGCCGTCACCCGCGAGGGGGTCCTCGTCGGCGAGGGCTGGGTCGCCGCGGGCTCCGGGCGCGCCAGCACCGTTGAGCTCAGCGCAGAGATCGACCGCGCCGAGGAAGAGCTGCGCGCGGCGCGCGAGCGCGTGCAGGAGCTGGCGGGAACGCTCGAGGGGGCGAAGCTCGCGGCGGAGGAGGCGCGCGTCTTCGCAGCGGGGGCGACCTCGGCCCTGCGGGAGCACGACGCGAACCTCGAGGCATGGCGCCGCGACCATCGGCGGCTGAATGATCAGGTTGAGGCCAACGAGGCCGAACATAAACGCGCCAGCGAGCGGGCGGAGCAGGCGGAGAGCCGCCTTGAGCGGTGCCGCGAGGAGCTGGCCGAGACCCGCGAGAGGCTGGCGCGCGTCGAGGATATGGAGGGGCCGCAGGAGCCTTCCACCGCGGCGCGCGACGCGGCAGCCGGGGCGCTCAACCAGGCGAAAGCCGTCCAGATGGAGGCCACCCTCGGGCTGCGCTCGGCGCAGCAGGGGGCCGACGCTCTCGCCGGGCGCGGCGACGCGCTGCGCCGACAGGCGGAGCACGAGCGCCAGGCCAAGGCCCGCCACGACGCGGCGGTAGCGGCGCGACGGGCCCAGGCGGAGCTGGCGGGGGTCGTCGCTGCCCGCACTCGCGATGTCGTTTCCCGCGTCGGCGCCGCGCTGGAGCAGGCGGCGGTGGAGCGCGACCGGCTCACCGCAGAGCTCGCTTCCCTGCGGGCGCGCGCGCAGCAGGCCCGCAGCCAGGTCGCCGCCACACGCCAGCAGCTGGAGCGGCTGGGAGACAGGGCGCACGCCGCCGAGATCGCCCGCTCCCAGGCCCAGGTGCGCATCGACGAGGCGGAGGCGAAGATCACCGAGTCTCTCGGCATCTCCATTCCCGACCTGCTCGCGGGGTACACGCCGGGCGAGGACTTTGACAAGGATGCCGAGGCGGGGCGCCTCGCCCAGGCCGAGAAGGATCTGCGTTCTCTGGGCAAGGTCAACCCACTCGCCCTCGAGGAGTACAAGGCGCTGGAGGAGCGCTACAGCTTCTTGTCCACGCAGCTTGACGACGTCCTCCGCGCGCGCCGGGACCTTTCCGGCGTGATCGAGGACATCGACGCCCAGATTCTCCAGCTGTTCACCGACGCCTGGCGCGATGTGGAGGCGGAGTTCCCAGCGGTGTTTCACACGCTGTTTCCGGGCGGCGAGGCCCGCCTCGTGCTCACCGAGCCCGGTGACATGCTGGCCACCGGGATCGAGATCGAGGCCCGCCCGCCGGGCAAAAGGGTCAAGCGCCTGTCCCTGCTATCCGGCGGGGAGAAGTCGTTGACCGCGCTGGCCTTTCTCGTGGCCATTTTCCGGGCGCGGCCCAGCCCCTTTTACGTGCTGGACGAGGTCGAGGCCGCGCTCGACGACGTCAACCTGCGCCGCCTCATCGCGCTTTTGGAGGAGCTGCGCCAGGACTCCCAGCTGCTCGTGATCACCCACCAGAAGCCGACGATGGACGTGGCCAACGTGCTCTACGGGGTGACCATGCGCGGCGACGGCGTCACACGCGTCATCTCCCAGCGCATGAGTCCCGCGGGCACCGCCCCCGAGAGTGCGGGTGAGTAGCCGCGGCCCGCGGGCATTGCTGGCACTATGGACGCCATGGATACAACGACCATTGTCTGGATCATTATTGCGGTCGTGGCGATCGTCCTGCTCATCGTGGGTCTGGCCGTCGCGGGTAACCGCCGGAAGAAGACGAAGACCGTCTCCTTTGACAAGACGGACGAGCCCAAGGAGCTGACCCAGCAGGAGAAATCGGGCAACTACCAGGCCAAGGGCGGCTTTAACTTCACGCAAGCCGAGGCCCAGCCGGACCTTGTACGCCGCGACGGCACGCCGGCCGGGGGCTCCACGGTGGCCTCGGCCGCGGCGGCCGCGAACGTGCCCCCGGAACCCCCGGCGCCCGACGACCCGGTCGTCGAGGAGGCCTCCGCCCAGCCCGAACCTGAGATCGAGCCCGAACCCGAGGTGGAGCTGACCGAGGAAACCGCCGACCTCGTGGAGGCCGCGGAGCCGACGCCGGAGGAGCCGGTCGAGACAAAGGAAACCGATCCAGAGGAGACCGAGCCGGAGGCGGGGGACACGCTCGAGGAACTCGTCGATAAGCAGCGCGAGGTCGAGCAGGAAGCCGAGGAGGCGGCGGCTGCCGCGGCGGTCACCGCCGAGGTTGCTGAGGAGGCCCGGCAGGACGGCGCCGTTGCCTCGGAGGACGCTATTGTCAAGGACCACGAGCCGAGCGAGGATCTCGACGAGATCGTGCCCGCCGCGGGGCGCATCGGCAGGCTGCGCGGCCGGCTCTCGCGCTCGCAGAATGCGATCGGCCAGGGGCTGCTGGGCATCCTCACTGCGGGCGACCTCGACGAAGACGCCTGGGAGGAGATCGAAGACACCCTCATCATGGCGGATCTGGGCGCGAATTTGACCATGAAGGTCACCGACAGCCTGCGCTCGAAGATCGCCGAGCGCGGCGTGGCCAGCGAGGCGGGGGCGCGTGCCATGCTGCGCGAAACGCTCATTGAGGCGGCGCGGCCCGAGATGGATCGCTCCCTCAAGGCGATGCCTAACGACGGCAAACCCGCCGTCATCGTCATCGTCGGCGTCAACGGCACGGGCAAGACCACCACGACGGGCAAGCTCGCTCGTGTCCTCGTCTCCCTGGGCCACTCTGTGGTCCTCGGCGCGGCCGATACTTTCCGCGCCGCGGCCGCAGACCAGCTGGAGACGTGGGGCCGCCGCGTGGGCGCGGTGACGGTGCGGGGCAAGGAGGGCGCCGACCCGGCGTCCGTCGCCTACGATGCGGTCGCCACCGGCGTGGACCAGGGCGCCGATGTCGTCCTCGTGGACACAGCCGGCCGCTTGCACACGTCCACCGGCCTGATGGACCAGCTGGGCAAGGTCAAGCGAGTGGTGGAGAAGAAGACCCGTGTGGACGAGGTGCTTCTGGTTCTCGACGCCACGGTGGGCCAGAACGGCATCACCCAGGCTCGCGTCTTCCGCGACGTCGTGGACATCACGGGTGTCGTTTTGACCAAGCTCGACGGCACAGCGAAGGGCGGCATTGTCTTCCAGGTGCAGGAGGAGCTTGGCGTGCCGGTGAAACTCGTTGGCCTCGGCGAGGGCGCGGACGACCTTGCCCCCTTCGAGGTCGAGAGCTTCGTCGACGCGCTGCTCGGGTAGTGCGTCCTACGCCGCGCTTGCTAGGCGGCGAAAGCGAATTCGGGCGGCAGCGGGGCCGTCGGCGGCTCCTTCGGATCGGGGATCGGCGGCTCCTCGACCGGCGCCTCGGGCGGAAGCGACGGGTCGGGGGCCGGAGTGAACGCGAAGGTGAGGCCGTACTCGCGCTCCAGCTTTTTGATTCCGGCGAGGCAGGAATCGAGGTCTCCGTCGACGTCGTAGCGGTCGCACAGTGTGTGGCAGGCCGCATTGAAGCGGGCGTGGTGGGCGCGGGAGCGGCGCCTATCACTGATCGGGGTTGTCCAGCGCGGCGCCGTGGGAGTGATCTGCTCCCGGAAGATTCCTTTGTTTTCACTGGCGATCCATGTTCCGTCCGCGAAGAGCCAGATGGTGTCGCCCGTGCGAGGGTCGGGGACGTAGAAGGCGCGGCGGTCGGTCTTGAGATTGTGGTGCGCTTGGCACAAAGAATAGAGGTTGTCCGGGGTGGTGGCCCCGCCTTGCGCGTAGGGAATGCGGTGATCGAGTTGGCAGGCCTCGGCGGGCTGGTGGCAGTCGGGGAAGACGCAGGTGCCGTCTCGGTGCCGCACATAGTCGGCCATCGCTGGGGTGGGCCGGTAGCCCGCCACGCGCTTTTCCGCGGCGTCAGCGGTGTTGGTTACCCGCGGCGGGGTGGCATCGAAGAGGGCGTAGAGGGTCTCTAGGTCATCCGAGTTGGCCCAGCCAAATCCGGCGATGTGGATGGAGCCGTGTGGGGTGGCGGGGGCGTAGAGGTTCAGGACGGGCTGGACCGAGGTAGTGATGTCTCCCGCGAGCAGTTTCACGAGGGTGTCGGCGAGGCTGAGCTTGTGCTCGCGGGCGACAGCCCTAACGCGGGCGCGGATGCAGGCCATGGTGGCGCCGTTGGTGACCAGCTCGACGCCGTAGCGCTGGCCGTGCTCGTGGGGGATGGGGAAGAAGGAGGCCTCGTTGGCCGGGGTTGGGGCAGTTTCACGCTTCGTGCGGGCAACGGGGTTGAAGTTGACGGTGGCGTCGATCGTGGCGATAGTCCGGCGTAACTTGCGCGTAATGGCCCAGATGCTGGGCAGTAGTTGTCCGGGGCGGGTGAGGGTGAACATGGCGACGAGGGCGGTGTCGAAGATCGCCCAGGCTTCGGCCGTGGTGGTTTCGGGCAGGACAGACAGGGTGCGGTCAATGGCGTCGAGGCGGGCTATGTCGAGGAGCTTTTCTTTGTGCTGGAGGGCGCGCAGCGCGGGAAGGTCGCGCAGGCGGGCGTAGCCGTGGATGCCCCGGTAGATGAAGCTCTTACTGCGCCTGGTCATCGCCATCAGATCCGCGACGACTTCCTCCTCGTCGGCCCCGAGCAGCGGCTCTGCCGGATCGGCGTAGCGGTGGAAGATGAGGAACTCTCCCTCCGTGATCATGCGCGCACCGTGCACCCGTGGATCGTCGTGGGTGTCCATTGCTCCCCCTAGTGTCCCTAGTGTTCCCCGTTTGAGTTACTACTATGGTATCGAACAAAGTAGCGATAGTCAACCGTTTAGCGGCCAAAAAAAAGCAAAAGTTCGTTCACGTGAGCGATTACTTATTCGGTCCGGAACATGTGACTGTCATCTCAATCAATCGGCCGCTATTCCATATGCCATACCTATCGAATTACGATGAGCCGGTCATTCCAATTGAATGACAGGTAGATATTGAAAGAGGTGATGGCTATGACTGCGGAACACATCGCGGCGGCATCGGGAAATGCGAGCTGGATGCTTGTATCTGCGAGCCTGGTCCTGCTCATGACGCCGGCGCTGGCGCTGTTTTACGGCGGGATGTCCTCGCGGCGCAGTGTGCTCAACATGATGATGATGTCCTTCACAGCGCTCGGCGTCGTTGCGGTGGTCTACGTGCTGTGGGGCTGGTCCATGTCGTACGGAACCCGGTCGCTCGGGGGAGTGGTGGCCAACCCCTTCGAGTTCTTCGGGCTGCGCAACTCCACCGTCGACGCGAACGGCAATTACATCGACGGGGCCAACGGCTACGCCAACGTGATCGACGTTTGCTTCCAGCTCACCTTCGCGGCGATCTCGGTGGCGATCATCTCGGGGGCGTTGGCGAGCCGGGTCAAGATCGGTTCGTGGGTGATCTTCGCCGCGGCGTGGGCGACGCTGGTTTACTTCCCGCTGGCCCACATGGTGTGGGGTGGCGGCCTGCTCAGCCACCACGAAAGGTCCGTCGCGGCTTGGATGTTCGGAACCGAAAACGGCGAGGCGCGCGTCGCGCCGATCGACTTCGCCGGGGGCACCGTCGTCCACATCTCGGCAGGCACGGCCGCGCTGGTGCTGGCGCTGATGGTGGGGCGGCGGGAGGGCTTCCCGCAGTCCAACTCTAGGCCGCACAACCTGCCGCTGGTCATGCTCGGAGCGGCGCTGCTGTGGTTCGGTTGGTTCGGGTTCAACGGGGGCTCCGCGTTCGCGGCCGCGGGTCTCGCGGGGCTGGCCTGGCTGAACACCACCGCCGCGGCGGCGGCCGCGATGCTCGGCTGGCTGGGCGTCGAAAAGCTTCGCGACGGCCACGCCACATCCCTTGGGGCGTCCTCGGGCGTCGTCGCCGGGCTGGTTGCCATCACGCCCGCGGCAGGGGCGTTGACTCCGGTGACTTCTCTCCTCCTCGGCCTCGGCGGGGGTGTGCTCGCCTGCTTCGGGGTCGGTCTGAAGTACTGGCTCAACGTCGATGACTCGCTCGATGTCGTCGGGGTCCACCTCGTGGCGGGCGTGTGGGGCACCATCGGCCTTGCCTTCGTGGCCAATGGCACGGGCGTGCTCACCGGCGGCGGAGCGGACGGGTGGCGCCTGCTGGTCGTGCAGACGGTGATTGCCCTCGCGGCTATCGTCTTCGCAGGGGCGATGACGTGGCTGATCACCCTGGCCATCAAGCACACGCTCGGCTGGCGGGTCACCCGGGAGCAGGAGTTCGCTGGTATCGACTACTCCGTCCACCGCGAGACCGGCTACGACATCGGCGGCCCCGGCATGCGCCCAGGCGGGGTGCCGCGCGAGAGCCTCGCGGACGGAAATAAAAGCAGGCCGCGGTCCCCGGAACGGGCATGAGCCGGCCGAGGGGAAAGGATCAAGCAATGAAACTCATCACAGCAGTGGTCAAGCCATTTACGCTAAGCGACGTCCGAGGGGCGCTCGAGGCGGTCGGGGTCCACGGCATCACCGTGACGGAGGCGCAGGGGGCCGGACGCCAAAGCGCCGCCGTGGAGTACTATCGCGGGGCGAAGTACTCCTCCTCTTTCGTGGCCAAGGTGAAGATCGAGGTCCTCGTCACCGAGGCGCAGGAAGCCGACGCGCTCGAGGCCATCGTCGCGGCTGCCCGGACGGGCGAGGTCGGCGACGGCAAGGTGTGGGTCAGTGAGGTGAGCAGGGTCATTCGCGTGCGCACCGGGGAGGCCGACGAGGCCGCCATCTGAGGCAGGGAATGTGCCTGGGGGCCCGCCCACGCGCTAGGCTGTAGCGAGTTCAATTAACGCCCGTTTCTTAGCCTATCGACGCAACAAAGGGGAGTGCCCACCGTGTTCGAGTCTCTGTCCGATCGCCTACAAACAGCCTTGGGGGGCCTGCGTGGCAAGGGCAAGCTCACAGAGGCTGATATTAACGCCACGGCCCGCGAGATTCGTCTCGCCCTGCTCGAGGCGGACGTCTCCCTGCCGGTGGTGCGGGCCTTCATTAAACGCGTCAAGGAGCGAGCACTCGGCGCCGACGTCTCGGCCGCGCTGAACCCGGCGCAGCAGGTGATCAAGATCGTCGACGAGGAGCTCACCAACATCCTCGGCGGCGAGACCAGGCGCCTCAGGCTGGCCAAGAACCCGCCGACGGTCATCATGCTCGCCGGCCTCCAGGGCGCGGGTAAGACCACGCTGGCCGGCAAGCTCTCCAATCACTTGGCGAAGCAGGGGCACACGCCGCTGCTCGTCGCGTGCGACCTGCAGCGCCCGGGCGCGGTGCAGCAGCTCCAGATCGTCGGTGAGCGCGCCAACGTGTCCACCTTTGCCCCGGACCCCGGCACATCCACCGACTCGTACGAGCACGAGATGGGTTCCTCCCACGGCGACCCTGTGGACGTCGCAAAGCGCGGCATCGAATACGCGCGTCAGAACAAGAACGACGTGGTCATTATCGATACCGCGGGCCGTCTCGGCATCGACGAAACCCTGATGAACCAGGCGCGCGACATCCGCGACGCCGTCGACCCGGACGAAGTCCTCTTTGTCATTGACGCGATGATCGGCCAGGACGCCGTGACCACCGCCCAGGCCTTCGCCGACGGGGTGGATTTCACGGGCGTCGTGCTGACCAAGCTCGACGGCGACGCGCGCGGCGGCGCGGCTCTGTCCATCCGCGAGGTCACGGGCAAGCCCATCCTGTTTGCCTCCACCGGCGAGAAACTCGACGACTTCGACGTCTTCCACCCCGAGCGCATGTCCAGCCGGATCCTCGGCATGGGCGACCTGCTCACCCTCATCGAGCAGGCCGAAACCGTCTTTGACCAGCAGGAAGCGGAGAAGGCCGCCCAGCGCCTCGGCTCCGGCGAGCTGACGCTGGAGGACTTCCTCAACCAGCTGCTGATGGTGCGGCGCATGGGGCCGATCGGCAACCTGCTCAAGATGATGCCCGGCGGCAGCGCCATGAGCGAGATGGCCGATATGGTCGACGAGAAGCAGCTCGACCGCATTCAGGCGATCATCCGCGGCATGACCCCCGCCGAGCGCGACGACCCGAAGATCCTCAACGCGTCACGCCGCAAGCGCATCGCGAGGGGCTCCGGCGTTACCGTGGCCGACGTCAACCAGCTGGTCGAGCGCTTCTTCGCAGCGAAGAAGATGATGGGCCAGATGGCCAACCAGTTCGGCCTGCCCGGCATGCCCGGAATGGGCGGGGGGCGCTCGGCGACGAAGAAGAAGCCCAAGGGGCGCAAGACCAAGAGCGGCAAGCGCAAGCCGCCGAAGCGCCGCAGCGGCGGCGCACCCCAGATGCCCGGCGGAATGCCCGGCATGCCCGGCGCTATGCCCGGAATGCCCAGCGCCAAGGACTTGGAGAAGCTGCAGGGCCAGATGCCCCCCGGGATGGAGGGCATTGACCTCAACAACCTGGACTTTAACCAGGCGATGAAGAACCTCGGCAAGAAGCGCAAGTAGCGCCGCTTACTCTGCCGAGGCGCCCTCCTCGGCGTAATCCACGCCGAGCTCCTGGAAGACCGGCTCGATGGCCATCCACAGAAGTGGCGCTAGCGACAGCGCGTAGGCGTTTGAAATGTGGTTCTGGTCCCGGTAGACGGTGACGTTGCCGATGGCAGGCAAGCACGCGTCCTCGGGGCAGTACCAGCGCGAGGTGTCCACGCTCCACTGGTTGTCGCTGCCGTCGAGGTAGGCGGCTGCGGGGTCGACGTCCTCGTAGGCCGCCTCGCGCGGCATGGCGCACTCCTCGTTCGTCCCGCCGCTGGAGAGGCACAGGTTCGGGTCCAGGCGCTCCCCATCGGGCTCGAACAACCAGGGGTTGTCGCGCAGGCCCAGGAAGGGGATGCCTTCTTGGGCGAGGATGTCCCACACCTCGACGTAGCTTTCGGGCACCCCGTCCACGCTCATCTCCGCGCCGCCGGCGCTTCCTTCCGGGCGCGTTGAGGTGGAAATGACCAGGTCCGGGTCGAGATCGACGATCTCCTCCATCACGTTTTGCGACCACTCGGTGCACTCCTCGGAGACCACCGAGTCGTCGTAGGAGACCACAATGGGGCACTCTTGGCGGATGAAGGGGATGAACTTGAACCCGTACTCTTGGCCCAGCACGTCGAGGGGGATGCCCAGGGGTTCGACGTGAGAGCCGCCGGCGAGGACGATCGTCGTCGGTGCGTCCGGGTCGCCGTAGACACAGTCGGGATCCGGCAGCTCCTCGGGGGAATCCCCAATGAAGAACATGCAGCCGTCGTTGGCGATGGGCGGGTAGATACTCGAGACGATGTCCGGGTCGGGCATGGGGGGCAGGTCGGGGGCCTGCGCCCCGAGCAGCACGAGGGCACCCGGGTAACGGAAGGAATCGAGCGGGGCGTCCGCGTCCTCGACCTGGCTCGCCCAGTAGGGCTGGACCAGCAGGACACCCGCGGACAGCGCCGCGACGACGGTGCCGCCGGCTGCCCGTGCCGCGCCCTTGCCGGTGCGCAGCACACCCCACCCGGTGCGGACGCGGTTTTCGTCCGCCTTCGGGCGCTTGGCGTGCTGCCGCAGCGGCTTTTCCACCAGCTGGTGCGTCACGTGCGCAAGACCGAGGGAAAGGACGATCACGGCGAGGCCGATCCACCACGGGGGAGTGTCGAACCCGCCGAAGACGGTCAGGATGATCAGCAGCGGCCAGTGCCACAGGTACAGGGCGTACGCCGTCTCACCCAGCCACCGCGCGGGGCGAGACGACAGGACGGAGGAGACGGGGTTGGCGGCGTCGCTCAGGATCACCAGCGCGGCGCCCGTGAGGGGGAGCAGCGCCAGCGGGCCGGGGAAAGCCAGTGCGTCCGCGATGACGACGCCGGTCAGTGCGATGGCGACGACACCGAGGCCCGCCGTAAGCCCCGACCAGCGGCGCGGCAGGCGCACTGCGGGGGGCAAAAGGGCGAGCAGCCCGCCCAGCGTGAGCTCCCAGGCGCGGGAAAAGGTGGAGTAGTAGTTGTCGCCGGTGCCGAAGAACCCGTGGCGCGAGGCCCAGGCGAAGGAGGCGACGGTGATGACGGCCAACACCGCCACCGCGGCCCACCGCGTCGCGGCCAGGCTGAGGACGCGGCGTGAGCACAGCAGCGCCAGCAGGATGCCGAAGAGGATGGCGGCCAAGTAGAACTGGCCCTGCACGCTCATCGACCACAGGTGCTGCAGCGGAGAGGTGTCCTGGCTGGCAGCGGCGTAGTCCGCCTCCTGCCAGGCGAGCTCCCAGTTTTGGTAGTAGAGCAGCGACGCGGTGAACTGCTTCGCCAGGTCGGCGTCCATGAGCCCGGGGGTCAGGGTGAGCACCATGACCGCGGTCGCGGCCACCACCAAGGCGAGCGCCGGGACGAGGCGGCGAATGGTGCGCCACACCGGCCACCAGGGGTTCAGGTTCGGCTTGGGGCGAAGCGCGTAGCGCAGCTGCGAGCCGAGAAAGAAGTACCCCGACAGCAGAAGGAAGACGTCGACGCCGCCGGAGACTCGACCGACGAAGATATGGAAGATGACGACCAGGGCAATGGCGAAGCCCCGGAGTCCGTCGAGGTCGTAGCGGTACGTGGTGGACCGCTGCTGCGGAGTGGAACCGCCCATGGGGAATCTCAATTCTGTATGTGGTGCATTGCTTAAGGCAGCCGGGCAGACCCCGGCGCGGGGAATCTACCGACCATACCCATGCGGGTAAAACCATAGTTAATCCCGCCGCGCGCAACGCCCGAGCGACACGGCGGCCGCGCGGAGGTGCGACGGGTGGCGATTTGGGCAAAGTAGGTGCGGGCCGGTAGCGTGTATGCGGTTGTCGGGCCGCGCCTCCAGGCGGGCCCAGCAGCACCGACATCATACTGCGTTAGCGCCGGGTCCGTCCTGTACACATCTGGTCGGCCGGCCGGTCACGCGCAGGGTAAAGAAGAAGGGTTGAACCGGCCCGCCGAACCGCGGCGGGTGTCTGAACTGCCCGGTGACGTGTAGTAAGGAACATTCATGGCTGTCAAGATTAAGCTCCAGCGCCTCGGCAAGATCCGCAACGCTCAGTACCGCGTGGTTGTCGCCGACGCCCGCACCCGCCGCGACGGCAGGGTCATCGAGAACATCGGCATCTACCACCCGAAGGAAGAGCCCTCGCTGATCCGCATCGACTCCGAGCGCGCCCAGTACTGGCTCGGCGTGGGCGCCCAGCCCACCGAGCCCGTCCTCGCCCTGCTCAAGGTCACGGGCGACTGGCAGAAGCACAAGGGTCTCGAGGGCGCCGAGGGCACCCTGAAGGTGGCCGAGGAGAAGCCGTCCAAGCTCGAGCTGTTCAACAAGGCGCTCGAGGAGGCCAACAACGGCCCGACCGCCGAGGCGATCACCGAAAAGCGCAAGAAGGCCAAGGAGGAGGCGGAGGCCAAGGCCGCTGCCGAGGCCGCCGCAGCGGCCGAGGCGGAAGCCAAGGAAGCTGAAGACGGCGCCGAGGACGCCGGCGAGGCTGAGGAGTCCAAGGAGGACTAGGCGCCGGCGCTGGTACATACCGCGCTAGTTCACACGGCGTTAGCCCGCCCAGCACCGAAGGGTCCGCGAGGTATCGCGGGCCCTTCCGCGCGTTTCGGGGCCGTGTCCGCGGCGCGGGTAGAGTGAGCTGCCATGGAGGTTCAAGTAGGCCGCGTCATCAAGTCGCACGGGATTCGCGGGGAGGCCGTTGTCGAGTCCACGACGGACGTCCCCGAGGTGCGTTTCGCCGTCGGCGCCACCCTGGCGGGCACGCAGGCAGCCAAGGAGCAGACGCTGACCGTAGAAACGGTGCGCCCGCACAAGGGCCGCCTGCTGATCAAGTTCCGCGAGATCCCGGACCGCACCGCGGCAGAGAGCCTGCGCGGCATGAAGTTCTTCGCCTCACCCCTTGAGCGCGAGGAGGACTCCGAGGACTACTACGACCACGAGCTGATCGGCCTGAAAGTAATTCACGAAGGCGCGCAGGTCGGCCAGGTCACCGGCGTCATGGACGCGCCGAACCGCAAAATCCTCGAGATCGACTACGAGGGCCGAGAGGTCTTGGTGCCTTTCGTCATGGATTTCGTGCCCGACATCGATCTCGAGGAGGGCACCCTGACCATCACCCCGCCCGAGGGGTTGCTGGATGTCTAGCCCGAAGCTGCGCCTGGACATCCTCACCATCTTCCCCGCCTACCTCGAACCGCTGCGCCACGCCCTCGTGGGCAAGGCCATCGAGCAGGGGATCATCGAGGTCGGCGTGCACAATGTGCGCGACTGGGCCGCCGGCGGACACAAATCGGTCGACTCGCCCCCGCTCGGCGGTGGCCCGGGCATGGTGATGAAGCCCGAGGTGTGGGGGCCCGCGCTTGACGACGTCGCAGCCGGGCGCCCCGGCCACACCCTCACCACGGCGGCCCCGCACCGCAACGATCGCCCCCGCCACGACGAGGTGGAAAAGGTCGCGCCGCGCCCGTACGACGCCGCGGGCGAGGATACGGACAAGCCCCTGCTCCTCGTGCCCACCCCGGCGGGGGAGCCGTTTACGCAACGCCACGCGCAGACGTGGTCGCGCGAAGCGCACATCGTTATCGCCTGCGGGCGCTACGAGGGCATTGACCAGCGCGTCTTCGAGGACGCCGAGAGGCGCTACCGGGTGCGTGAGGTCTCCATCGGCGATTACGTCCTCGTCGGCGGCGAGGTCGCCGCCCTCGTCCTCGCCGAGGCGATCACGCGCCTGATCCCTGGCGTGCTGGGCAACACCGAAAGCCACGAGGAGGACAGCTTTTCCGCCGGGCTGGTGGAGGGGCCCTGCTACACCACCCCGCGGACCTGGCGCGGCCTCGATGCCCCGGCGGTGCTCGCCTCGGGCGACCACGCCAGGATCCGGCGGTGGCGCCGCGACCAAGCGCTTGCGCGCACGGCGCGGGTGCGCCCCGAGCTGATCCGGGCCGCTGAGCTCGACGAGGACGATCTCTTTGCCCTCTACGGGCGCGGGGTAGTCACCACGGTGCGCGGCGAGGTGAGGCGCCCGGGGGACGTCGTGAAGCGAATGCGGCGCAGCCTGCGGAAGGCGGGATACCGCGAGCCGGACATTGAGGTGCGCGGCGGGGAGATCACCGTGACGGGGCGCACCGCGCTCGGGCTCGATGAGGCGACGCGCGCGGTGGCGGAGGCGGCCGGGCTGACGGGGCACTGGGAGGGGCGCACGGTCGAGGCTGGCTAGAATCGCACAAATGACATTCATCGCAGACACCATCGCGACGGAACTCGGGGTCAGCCCGGCACAGGTGACGGCGGCACTCGATCTGTTGGCCGCCGGCAACACGGTGCCCTTCGTCTCCCGCTACCGCAAGGAGGCGACCGGCGGGCTCGACGACGCCCAGCTGCGTCACATCGAGGAGCGCAACACGTACCTGACCGAGCTCGCCGAGCGCAAGGAGACCGTCCTGGCCGCGATCGAGGAACAGGGAAAGCTCACCGACGAGCTGCGGCGCCAGATTTCCGAGGCCGACACCAAAGCCCGTGTCGAGGACCTCTACCTGCCGTACAAGAAGCGCCGCAAGACGAAGGCGGACATCGCTCGCGAGGCGGGGCTCGAGGAGCTCACGCAACTGCTTGTCGACGACCCCTCCGCCGACCCGGAGGCAGCCGCCGCCGACTACCTGAGCGAAGGCTTCCCGGACGCCAAGGCCGCCCTCGAGGGTGCGCGCGCCATCCTCGTCGACCGCTTCACCACCGACGCCGACCTCGTTGGCGAGGTGCGCGAGCGCTTCTACGCCACCGGCACGATGAAGGTCGCCGCGGTGGAGGGCAAGGAGCGCGAGGGCGCGAAGTACCGGGACTACTTCGACTTCTCCGAGCCCTTTGACACCCTGCCCAGCCACCGCATCCTGGCGCTACTGCGCGGGGAGGCGGAGGGCTTCCTCGCCCTCGAGCTGGATCCGGGCGAGGACGAGGTCTACGAGGGCATGATCGCCCGCCGTTTCGGCCTGGACGTGCGGGCGAGCGCGTGGCTGGCCAAGGCGGTGCGCTGGGGGTGGCGCACCAAGCTGCAGGTTTCCTCCAACCTGGACACCCGCACCCGGCTGCGGGAGAAGGCGGAGGAGGGCGCGCTCGAGGTGTTCAAGACGAACCTGCGCGACGTGCTGCTCGCCGCCCCGGCCGGGCAGCGCGCCACGCTCGCGCTCGACCCGGGCTACCGCAACGGGGTCAAGTGCGCCGTGGTCGACGGCACCGGCAAGGTCCTGGCCACCACGATCGTCTACCCGCACAAGCCGCAGAACCGGTGGTCTGAGGCGGTGCAGGAACTGGCGTCGCTGGCGGCCGCGAACGGCGTGGAGCTCATCGCGGTGGGAAACGGCACGGCTTCGCGCGAGTCGGAGAAGCTCGCCGGCCAGGTCGCGGACATGATCGCGCAGGCCGGGGGAGCGCGGCCCACCCCCGTGGTGGTCTCCGAATCCGGCGCCTCGGTCTACTCCGCGTCCGAGATCGCGGCGGCGGAGTTCCCCGACATGGACGTCTCGCTGCGCTCAGCGGTCTCCATCGCGCGGCGGTTGCAGGACCCGCTGGCAGAGCTGGTGAAGGTCGACCCGAAGTCCATCGGGGTGGGGCAGTACCAGCACGACGTCAACCAGGTGGCCCTGGCCACGACCCTCGACGCGGTGGTCGAGGACGCCGTCAACTCCGTCGGGGTGGACCTCAACACCGCCTCAGCCCCGCTCCTCGAGCGTGTCTCCGGCGTCACGGCGACCATCGCCAAAAACATCGTGGACTACCGCGATGAAAAAGGGGAGTTCACCACCCGCAAGGAGCTGGGCAAGGTGCCGCGCCTCGGGCCCAAGGCCTTCGAGCAGGCGGCCGGCTTCTTGCGTATCCGCGGCGGGGCGAACCCCCTGGATGCCTCGGCCGTGCACCCGGAGGCCTACCCGCTCGTCGAGCGCATCGCCGGGGCGACGGGGCTGGCCACCGCGGAGCTGATCGGCAATTCCGCCGTGCTTTCCCGGCTCGACCCGCACCAGTTCGCCGACGACACCTTCGGCGTGCCCACGGTCACCGACGTGATCGCCGAGCTGGACAAACCCGGCCGCGACCCGCGCCCCGAGTTCGTCACCGCCACCTTCAAGGAGGGGGTGAACGAAGTGTCCGACCTCACCCCAGGCATGATCCTCGAGGGCACCGTCACCAACGTCGCCGCCTTCGGCGCCTTCGTCGACGTGGGGGTGCACCAGGACGGCCTCGTCCACGTCTCCGCGATGAGCAACCGCTTCGTGAGCGACCCGCACGAGGTGGTGCGCTCCGGGCAGGTTGTCAAGGTCAAGGTCCTCGACGTCGACGTCGAGCGCCAGCGCATCGGCCTGAGCCTGAGGCTTGACGACGACCCGGCGGCGCCTTCCCGGCGTTCTTCCGGCGGCAAGGGATCCGGCGGCAAGGGCAAGCGGGCGCGAAATGGTGGGGCGCCCCGGGGGCGTCGTGAAGCACAGGGCTCGATGGCCGAGGCTCTGAAGCGGGCGGGATTTGGTAAGTGACCGGCGGTTCTGTAACATTGCCCGGGTTGTTGTAAGTGACACGAACCAGCCGAGCGCCCCTCGGGGAAAAGCCGCTAGGGTCCTCTGTCCTGAAACGTAAAGGATTGCTGAGATGAGCAACGGCATCATTGATCTTGTAGACGCAGGCCAGCTGCGCGACGACATCCCCGACTTCCGCCCCGGCGACACCCTGGGCGTCCACGTGAAGGTTATCGAGGGTTCCGTCACCCGTACCCAGCTCTTCGAGGGCTTCGTGCTGCGCCGCCAGGGCGGCGGCATCCGCGAGACCTTCACCGTGCGCAAGGTGTCCTTCGGCATCGGCGTCGAGCGCACCTTCCCGGTGCACTCCCCGAACATCGAGAAGATCGAGGTCCTGCGCCGCGGCGACGTCCGCCGCGCCAAGCTGTACTACATGCGCGAGCGTCGCGGCAAGGCCGCCCGCATCAAGGAGCGCCGCTAGTACTAGTACTGCCGCCGCGTACCCCGCCCGCCGACACACGGAGGGCGGGGTTTTCGCATGTCTGCGGCAGCGCGCCCTAGTGCTAGAGTATTCCGGGTGACCGATCAGAACCGCCCGCCGGAAACCGAGACCCGCGAGGAGAGCGCGTATTCCGTTGCGCCCAGCCGCGAGGGGGAGAAGAAGTCCACCCCGTGGTACATCGAGATCCCCTTGGTCATCGTGCTGACCTTGTTTTTCATCTTCCTCATCCAGACTTTTATCGGGCGCGTCTACGTCATCCCCTCGGCCTCCATGGAGCCGACGCTGCACGGCTACAACGGCTCGGGCGATCGCATCGCGGTGGAAAAGATCAGCTACTACTTCTCCGACCCGGAGCCGGGTGACGCCATCGTTTTCGAGGGCACCGATTCCTGGAACGCGCAGTACCAGTCCAACCGCTCCTCCAACCCGCTCATCGCGGGCCTGCAGCAGCTGGGCACGTGGGCGGGCCTCGTGCCGCCGGACGAGAATGATCTGGTCAAAAGGGTCATCGCCACCGGCGGGCAGACGGTGTCGTGCCAGGAGGGTGATCCGGCGGTGATGGTCGACGGCGAGCCGATCGACCAGTCCTACACCCTGCAGCCGAACTTCTACCCGGTGAACCCCGAGACCGGCTCCGAGGCCTGCGGCGGCGACTACTTCGGCCCCGTCACCGTCCCCGAGGGCACCTACTTCATGATGGGTGACAACCGCACCAATTCCCTCGACTCGCGCTACCACATCGGTGACGAGTACCAGGGGGCAATCCCGGAGGAAAACATCCGCGGCAAGGTCGCTGCGATCGTCTTCCCCCTCGACCGCATCGGCGGGGTCGATGACCCGGACATCCAGGGTGCGGGCGCCGAGAACTAAGTGCGCGCGTTCGAGGCAGCTCTCAACCGGGCGGGGCTCGGCCCCGTCGCGGGGGTCGACGAGGCCGGGCGCGGCGCCTGCTTTGGGCCGGTCACCGTCGCCGCCTGCGTGCTTCCCCCGCGCCCGCTCCCGGAGCTTTCGGGGCTGATGGACTCCAAAAAGCTGAGCGCGCGGCGGCGCGGGGAGCTCTACCAGGCGATCACCGCCACCGCGCTGGCTTTCTCGGTGGTGCACGTCCCGGCTGCCGTCATCGACCACCGGGGGATTCAGGCGGCGAACCTCGATGGCGCCCGGCGGGCCGTCGCCACGCTGTCGCGCGCCCCCGGCTACGTCCTCGTCGACGCCTTCCGCATCCCCGGCCTGCCACTACCGCAGCTGCCCATCATCGGCGGGGACGGCTCGGCGTTGAGCATCGCGGCGGCGAGCGTGCTGGCCAAGGTGAGCCGCGACAGGCTGATCACCCACATGGCCGGCGCCTACCCGGGCTACGGCCTGGAACGGCACAAGGGCTACGGCACTGCCGCCCACATGGACGCGGTGCGCCGCCACGGGGCGAGCGCGGAACACCGATATAGTTATGCCAACGTCCGTGCCGCCCACGAGCTATACGAGAGGTCACTATGAGCGCTGAAGATCTGGACAACTACGAGGCCGAGGTTGAGCTGTCGCTGTACCGCGAGTACCGCGATGTCGTCAGCCAGTTCTCCTACGTTGTCGAGACCGACCGGCGCTTCTACCTCGCCAACGCGGTGGAACTCATCCCGCACACCGAGGGCAAGGACGTCTACTACGAGGTCCGCATGTCCGACTGCTGGGTGTGGGACATGTACCGCGCCGTCCGCTTCGTGCGCTACGTCCGCGTCATTACCTACAAGGACGTCAACATCGAGGAGCTGGACAAGCCCGACCTGACCTTCCCCGAGCGCTAGCTCAAGGCCCCAGGGAACCGAAGCGCCGCGGAGCGCGTCCAATAAAAGGACAGCGCTTTTCACTTTTTTGGGGGGATATTCCATGGCGCAATCGGTTCACGCCGACAACGACTACCTCGCCGTCGCGGGCGAAGGCTTCGCCTGCGGGGTCTACGAGCGGGAGGGCTACGAGCTCATCGACGCCCGGGTGCGCACCGCCGCAGGCGAGCTCGACCTCATCATGCGCGCGCCCGACGGGACCGTCGTGTTCGTGGAGGTGAAAACACGCAGCGGCCGGGCCTTCGGCGCCGCGGAAGCCGTCACGGCCAAAAAACTCCGGACGATGCGCCGGTGCGCCGCGCAGTGGCTGGAGGACAAGCCCTGGGCGCAGGTGCGTTTCGACGTCGCCGAGGTGCTGTTTACGGACGAGGCCGCCAGCATCCAGATCTTCGAGGACGTGGACCGTGGCGCTTGCTAGCACGTACTCCGCCACCCTCGACGGCGTTAGCGCCCACCTCGTGACCGTCGAGGCCAACATCGGCCCCGGCCTTCCCGGCACGTACATGGTCGGCCTCGGTGACACCGCCGTGCGGGAATCGCGCGACCGCATCCGCACCGCGGTGGCCAACTCGCAGCTGCCCTGGCCGCGCACCAAGATCATGGTTTCGCTCTCGCCGGCGAACTTGCCGAAGTCCGGCTCGCACTTCGACCTGCCCGTCGCCCTAGCGGTCATGGCGGCCCTCGACCCACGGGCCGCGCGCCGCCTGGGCAGCGCGCTTATCCTCGGCGAACTCGGGCTCGGTGGCAGGCTGCGCCGCGTCGAGGGTGCGCTGCCCATGCTGAAGGCCGCGCCGGAGACGGCGAAATGGGTGATCGTTCCCGATTCCAACGCCGCCGAGGCGGCCCTCATCGGCGACAGCAGGATCCGCGTCGCCCGCACACTCAGCGAGGTCTGGGAGTGGCTCCTCGGTACCACGGAGCTGCCCCGCCCCGCGCCTTCGCCTATCGACGCCCCACCTCCCGCCCCGGACTTTCGCGACATCGCGGGCCAAACCGCCGAACGCTACGCCCTGGAAGTCGCCGCCGCGGGCGGCCACCACGTGATGATGCTCGGCCCGCCCGGGACCGGAAAGTCGATGCTGGCGGAGCGCCTGCCGTCGATCCTGCCGCCCTTGAGCCCGGAGGAGGTGATCGAAGCGACCGCCATCCACTCCGTTGTGGCCGCCCCGCATCGCGGGGTGATCGCCCGCCGTCCGTTCGTCGCGCCCCACCCCTCGCTCAGCCAGGCAGCCCTCATCGGGGGCGGCTCGGGGATCCCGCGCCCCGGCGCCGTCAGCCAGGCACACTGCGGGGTGCTCTTCCTCGACGAGGCCTCGGAGATCTCGCCCGCCGTGCTCGACGCACTGCGTATCCCGCTGGAAACCGGCCTCGTGCAGCTTAGCCGCGCGCGCCGGGAGGTGACCTACCCGGCGGATTTCCAGCTGATCCTCGCCGCCAACACGTGCAAGTGCGGGGCGCCCGCCCCCGCGCAGTGCATCTGCCGCGCCCACGAGCGAACCTCGCACCTGCGCAACATCTCCGGGCCGCTGCGCGACCGGATCGACATCTCCCTGCGCCTTAGCCCCGACAACGCCGTGCTCAATCCCGCCGGGGCCGAGCCTTCCGCCCCGATCGCCGAGCGGGTGGCCCAGGCGAGGGATAGAGCGCGGCACCGGTGGGCCAAAGCAGGTCAGCCTGCCCACCTCAACGCCCGGATCGACCCGACCCTCGTGCGCCGGCACTACCCGGCGACAGACGACGCGATGGCGCTCGTCGGCGCCTACCTCGCCGAGGGCACTCTCACCCAGCGCGGCGTCGACCGCGTCCTCCGCGTGAGCTGGACGCTCGCCGACCTCGCCGCCGCGGTACGCCCCGACCTTGATCACGTGGCCCGCGCCATCGACCTGCGCCAGACCCGCGCCGAGGGGGTGTTCGTATGAGCAGCCGCGAATCGTGGGCGTACCTCAGCCGCGTCGTCGAAGGCCCGAGCCACGCCCTGCAGGAGCTCTTGCGCGCTGGGCGAGACGCCGACGAAATCGCGGCGGGGGTGCGCGCCCGGGCCAGCTGGCTCGGCCACCTCGCCGCTGAGACGGAGTCGCGGTACAGCTGGGACCGGCCCGCGCTCGACCTCGAGGAGGCGCAGATGAGCGGCTTCCAGCTGCTGACACCCGAGGACACGGGGTGGCCTGCGCCGCAGATCACCGAAGCCTTCCACCACGGCGTGGCAGCGAGCGTGGCCAACCAGGAGCAGTTCCGGGAGCGGGGAGTGGCCCCGCACGCCCTCTGGGTGCGGGGACGGGCTGACCTCAAAGCGCTCTTGGCGCGCTCGCTGTCGCTCGTAGGCACGCGCGCCTCCACCGCCTACGGCCATCACGTGACGGCGGACCTGGTCAAGGGGCTCGCGCCGCACCAGTACGCGGTCGTCTCGGGCGGGGCGATGGGCATTGACACGGTCGCCCACGAGACGGCTCTGGCGCACGGGGCTCCCACCGTGGCGGTCGCGGCCTGCGGGCCGGGCGTGACGTACCCGCGGCGAAACGCCGGACTCTTCGACGAGATCGCCTCGAGCGGCGGCGCGGTGGTCACGGAGTACCCGCCGGGGGTGGCACCGGAGCGCCACCGCTTCCTCACCCGCAACCGGCTTGTCGCGGCGCTGACGCAGGGCACCGTCATCGTCGAGGCGGCGTTTCGCTCCGGGGCCCTGAACACGTTGAGCTGGGCCAATTACTACGGCCGGCGCGCCATGGCGGTGCCCGGCCCCATCCTCGGGCCGGGGTCGCTGGGGACGAATCTGGCCATCCGGGACGGCAAGGCGGCCATGGTGCTGAGCGCCGAGGACGCCCACGAAATGCTGAGCAGGCTCGGCGAGGTCGACGCCGACGGGCAGCGGGAGCTGCAGTTTCCGGCCGGGCCGGTGCAGGCGCTATCGCGCAACGAGCTGCGGGTCTACGACGCACTGCCGGCTTCCCGGACAGCGGCGGTTCAGGCCGAGCACATCGCCCGCGAGGCCGGGCTGACCGTGGCGCTGAGCGTGCACCTTCTCGTGGAACTCAGCCGCCGAGGCTTGGTCGTCAGGGAGGGATCCGCCTGGCGGAGGGCTGGAGGGCGATAGAGGGGGAAGAGTAAGCTACTGGGGCATGAGTGACGCTCGCGCCGGCAACCAACTCGCCGAGGCCGTGGAGGATTTCGCAGAGTACGCCCGCCTCGTGCTCTGCCGCAGTGAAGCGACGGTGCGCGCCTACCGCGGCGACCTGGCCACCCTGTCCGGCCACGTTGACGGCTTCGCCGGGTTCACCTTGCCCGCGCTGCGCGCCTGGCTCGCGGACGCCGTGGAGCGCGGCCTCGCTCGTTCGACGATGGCCCGGCGCACCGCCGCGGTCCGCGCCTTCAGTACCTGGGCGTACAAGCAGGGCCACCTGGAATCCGACGTGGCTGCCCGCCTCGCGGCGCCGAAGATCACCCGTCCTCTGCCCAAGGTGCTCAGCCCCGAGCGGGCCGGAGAGCTCGTCGAGGCGGACCCGGGAGACGACGGACACCCCGCCCACAACCTGCGCGACCGTGCCATCTTGGAGCTGCTTTACGCCACCGGCATCCGCGTCTCCGAACTCACCGGGCTCGACCTCGGCGACGTCGACCACGCCCGCCGCACCGTACGCGTCACGGGAAAGGGCAGTAAGCAGCGCGTTGTGCCCTACGGCGAGCAGGCACATGAATCGCTCGAGGCCTGGCTCGACCGTGGGCGACCCGCTCTCGCCGGCCCGGCGCAGCGAGCGCTCTTCGTCGGCGCGCGCGGCGGACGCATAGACCCCCGCCAGGTGCGGCGGATCGTGGAAGCCGCCGCCGCCCGCGCTGGCGCGACGGACATCACGCCGCACTCGCTGCGCCACACCGCGGCGACCCACATGCTCGAGGGGGGAGCGGACCTGCGCGTGGTGCAGGAGCTGCTCGGCCACTCGAGCCTGACAACGACCCAGATTTACACCCACGTCAGTGCGCAGCGACTCAAGGCCGTCTACGACCGGGCGCACCCGCGGGCCTGAGCCGCGGCAGGAGTCGGGTCAGCGAAAAAACCGCGCCGCTGTGTTCCTCTCCGCCCCGGCGACAGGTTTCAGGCGGATCGTCGGCGCGGCGAGCAGAGTCAGCGGGTTGAGGTAGGTGTCGGGGCCGGTGAGCGCACCCCAGTGGAGCCCCTGGTGCGTGCCCGAGGCGGCGAGGGTGCCGATGGCATCCCCCTCGCCGACGGCGTCGCCGACGCGCACCCGGGCGTGGACGGGCTGGTAGGTGGTGCGGATGCCCTCCGGGTGTTCTATGGAGACCGTGGGGACGCCGACCACGATGCCGACGTAGGCGACGGTTCCGGCTCCGGCGGCCAGCACCGGCTGCCCGGGTTCGAGTGCGAGGTCCACGCCGCGGTGGCCCGGCAGCCAGTTTTTCTCCGGGATCTCCGCGCCGCGCAGCACTCGCGAGGCGGTGGGAGTGCCGCGCGAGGGGTCGACCCACGCGCCGGCGGCGGGCGCGGCGGTAATCAATACGGCGGTGAACAACGCGGCGGAAAACTTGAGGGCACACAGCGAGCGCATGAGACAGGGGTAGCACGGCGGGGCGCTGGGTGGGCGTCGTCAAGCAGTGCCCTGTGAAAAGTGCCGAGGTTTATCCACAATGGTGCAGCTCAATTGGTGTTTTGACGCAAAGGTGGGTAGTGTTGTTGCGGCAGTCTTTTTGGGCTGACTACGCGCGCCGGAAAATGCCAGCTCAGCAACGGTCCCACAGTACGAGGGTGCGGGGCGGGCACGGTGCCAGGGCGCGGGATAAAAACCCGCGCAGTACGCAATCAACCGAACTACTTTTCTCCGAAGGAGACCATTCCCATGGCAGTCGTTACCATGCGCGAACTCCTCGACGCGGGTGTGCACTTTGGCCACCAGACGCGTCGCTGGAACCCGAAGATGCGCCGCTTCATCTTCACGGACCGCAACGGCATCTACATCATTGACCTGCAGCAGACGCTGACCTACATCGACGAGGCCTTCGAGTTCGTGAAGGAGACCGTCGCTCACGGCGGCACCATCCTCTTCGTCGGCACCAAGAAGCAGGCGCAGGAGCCCATCCAGGAAGAGGCGGAGCGCGTCGGCATGCCGTACGTCACGCACCGCTGGCTCGGTGGCATGCTCACCAACTTCCAGACTGTCTCCAAGCGCATCGCACGTATGAAGGAACTCCAGGCGATGGACGCTGCCGAGGACGGCTACGCCGGCCGCGGCAAGAAGGAAGTCCTCATGCTCAACCGCGAGCGCGTCAAGCTGGAGCGTGTTCTCGGCGGCATCTCGGACATGTCCAAGACCCCGTCCGCGCTGTGGATCGTGGACACCAACAAGGAGCACATCGCCGTCTCCGAGGCGCAGAAGCTGCGCATCCCCGTCGTGGCCGTGCTTGACACCAACTGCGACCCGGACGTCGTCGACTTCCCGATCCCCGGCAACGACGACGCCATCCGCGCCGTCAAGCTGCTCACCCGCATCGTCGGCGAGGCCGTCGTGGCCGGCAAGCAGCAGCGCGAGGAGCGCCAACTCGCCGCCGCCCGCGACGCCGCAGGCGACACCGAGGAGAAGATCAGCGCGGACGCCCAGGCCGCGCAGGCGACCGCCGAGGCAGCCGCGGCCAACACCGAGGCCCCGCAGGCCGTCACCTCGGTCGAGCAGCCGCAGGACCAGCCCGCCCAGGGCGAGTAGGCCCTGAGATGGCCCGCCAGGCGCCAGCGCCCTGAACCACCCCGCGCCCTGCCACCGTCCGCCGTCAAGCCGGACGCGGGCAGGGCACGGGGTGACGTCGTCTCCGGCGGCGGCAGGTCGCCGGACATGCCTGGTGCCCAGATGTCGGCTACTCTGTAAAACCGATCATTAGCCTGAGGTCCGCTCCGCGGCTCCCCGCTTCGGCGCGGGGTCCGCGGAGCGGATCCGATAAACGTTTTGAGAAACGAGGAGGATCGCCCCACTATGGCGAACTACACCGCTGCGGACGTCAAGAAGCTCCGCGAGACCACCGGCTCCGGCATGCTCGACTGCAAGAAGGCCCTGGAAGAAACCGACGGTGACTTCGAGAAGGCCGTCGAGGTCCTGCGCATCAAGGGCGCGAAGGACGTGGGCAAGCGCGCCGAGCGCAACGCGCTCGAGGGGCTCGTGGCTGTGTCCGGCAACACGATTGTGGAGATCAACTCCGAGACCGACTTCGTGGCCAAGAACCAGGAGTTCAAGGACATCGCCGACGAGATCGCCACCGCCGCCGCGGCGGCGAAGGCCAACTCCCCGGAGGAGCTCGCCAACGCCGACGTCAACGGCGAGACCGCCCACGACGTCCTCGAGCGCCTCTCCGCCAAGATCGGCGAGAAGCTCGAGCTGCGCCGCGCGGCCACCGTCGAAGGTGAGAACCTGGCCAGCTACTTGCACCAGCGATCCGCCGACCTGCCGCCGGCCGTCGGCGTGCTCGTCGCCTACAGCGGCGATAACGCGGAGGCCGCGCACCAGGTCGCCCTGCAGATCGCCGCGATGAAGGCTCGCTTCCTGAACCAGGCGGACATCCCCGCCGAGGTCATCGAGAAGGAGCGCGCGGTTCAGGAGGAGATCACCCGCAACGAGGGCAAGCCCGAGGCCGCCATCGACAAGATCGTCGAGGGCCGCATGGGTGCCTTCTTCAAGGACGTCGTGCTGCTTGACCAGCCGTCCCTGGCGGACTCCAAGAAGACCGTCAAGCAGTTCGCGGAAGAGAACGGCATCGAGGTCACCGACTTCGTCCGTTTCGAGGTCGGCCAGGCCTAGCGCCCCGCCGCACCTTTTGCCAGCCCCGCCCTCGTGGCGGGGCTTTTGCGCGCCGCAACCGGCCCATCAGGGGGTGGCGTCGGGAGCGCCGACTATGATCGTCGATGGCAGATTTCAGGGCAACCGACCATGTTAAGGAGCCACCCAGGTGACTGAAGCACCCCACGAAGGCAGCGGATACAAGCGAGTGATGCTCAAGCTCGGAGGCGAGATGTTCGGCGCAGGCAAGGTCGGCATCGACCCCGACGTCGTCGAAAGCGTCGCCGCGCAGATCGCCGAGGTGGCCCGGGGCGGCACCGAGGTCGCCGTCGTGATCGGCGGGGGCAACTTCTTCCGCGGGGCCCAGCTGCAGCAGCGCGGTATGGACCGAGCCCGCTCCGACTACATGGGCATGCTCGGCACGGTGATGAACTGCCTGGCCCTGCAGGACTTCCTCCAGCAAGAGGGTGTGGACTGCCGCGTGCAGACGGCCATCAACATGGCCCAAATCGCGGAGCCCTACCTGCCGCTTCGGGCGGCCCGCCACTTGGAGAAGGGGCGCGTGGTCATCTTCGGCGCGGGCATGGGCATGCCGTACTTTTCCACTGACACCACCGCGGCGCAGCGCGCGCTCGAGATCGGCTGCGAGGTCCTGCTCATGGCCAAGGGCGTCGACGGGGTCTACGACGACGATCCGCGCGTGAACCCGGAGGCCAAGCTCTACACCGAGGTCTCCCCGCGCGAGGTGCTGGAAAAGGGGCTGAAGGTCGCGGACGCCACCGCCTTCTCCCTCTGCATGGACAACAAAATGCCGATCCTCGTTTTCAACCTGCTCAAGGAGGGCAACATCGCCCGGGCCGTGGCAGGGGAGCGCATCGGCACCCTCGTGAGCTAAGCCGGCAGCGCGGCTCGGTGCTGCGCTTTTGGTAGATTGTGACCAGTTGTGCGGGGACGCGCCCCGCCGAACGAACAACGAAGGATCATCATGATTGACGACGTACTTCTCGACGCCGAAGAGCGCATGACCAGCTCCGTCGAGCACACCCGCGACGAGCTCGCGATCATCCGCACGGGCCGCGCGAACCCCGCCATGTTCAACGGCGTGACGGCAGAGTTCTACGGTGCGCCGACCCCGATCAACCAGATGGCCACCATTTCGGTCCCGGAGCCGCGCATGCTGCTGGTCAAGCCGTACGACATGTCGACGCTCAAGGAGATCGAGAACGCGATCCGCAACTCGGACCTCGGTGTGAACCCGACCGACGACGGTCAGGTGATCCGCGTGACCATCCCGCAGCTGACCGAGGAGCGCCGCCGCGATCTGGTCAAGCAGGCGAGGCAGAAGGGCGAGGAAGGCAAGATCGCCATCCGCAACATCCGCCGCCAGGGCATGGAGGCGCTGAAGAAGATCCAGAAGGACGGCGACGCCGGCGAGGACGAGGTGGTCACCGCGGAAAAGACCCTGGACAAGACCACGGGCCAGTACGTCGCGCAGATTGACGAGATTGTCTCCCGCAAAGAAGCGGAGCTGATGGAGGTCTAGCGCCTCTGAGAAAGCCAGGTTACGTGTCTGACTCCGGAGAGGTACAACGCCAGCGCAGGTCGCGCCTGGTGTTTCGTGCTCCACGGCCAAAGAATAAGGCGGGGCGCAACCTGCCCGTCGCCATCGCGACGGGCGTCGGCCTCGGCGCCCTCGTCATCCTCGCCGCCTTAATCGGGCCGGTGGCCTGGTATCCCCTGGTTGCCTTGGCGGTGGGCCTTGCCATGTGGGAGGTGCTCTCCCGGCTGCGCGAGGCGGGCTACTACCAGCCCCGCACCTTCCTCATCGTGCTGGGTCAGGCCATGCTGTGGGTCTCGGCCCCGTTCGGCGTCGAGGGCCTCGTCTCCGGGTTCGCGCTCAGCGTCCTGTTTCTCATGTTTTACCGGCTGTTCCACAACGGCCGCCACGAGAAGCCGGAGAACTACCTGCGCGATACCGCCGTGGGCATTTTCGTGCTGGCGTGGATCCCTTTGTTCGGTTCCTTCGCCGCGCTGATTTCGCTCGTCGAAGACGGCGGCCCGTCGGGCACCCTGTTCATTTTTACCTTCATGATCGGCGTGGTGGCCTCCGACGTGGGCGGTTACTGTGCCGGCGTGATGTTCGGCTCCCACTCGATGGCGCCCGCCGTCAGCCCGAACAAGAGCTGGGAGGGCTTTGCCGGGTCGATTGTCTTCGGTGTGACGGCGGGCATCCTCGTCGTCACGCTGCTGCTTGACAACCCCTGGTGGGTGGGAGTGCTGCTCGGTGTCGCGCTGGTGATCTGCGCGACGATGGGCGACCTGGTGGAAAGCCAGTTCAAGCGCGAGCTGGGGATCAAGGACATGTCGCGCGTCCTGCCGGGGCACGGGGGGATCATGGACCGCCTCGACGGCATGCTGCCGGCCGCGGCGGCGACGTGGCTGGTGCTCACGCTCCTGGCCGAGCTGTAGGCGGCGGGGCCGGGATTCGTCAAAACCCCGGCCGCGTGCAAAAATGGGGGGCGTTATGAGCGATTTTCCCAAAATCCAGCTGCTGACCCCGAAGCGCGGCATGCCGCCCAAGCACTTCGCCGACCTGAGCGCCGAGGAGCGCATCGCGGCGCTCGGCGAGCTAGGTCTGCCGAAGTTCCGCGCCAACCAAATCGCGCGCCACTACTACGGCAAGTTCGAGGCCGACCCGCTGACCATGACGGACCTGCCGGAGGCGCAGCGCCAGGCGGTGAAGGACTCGCTCTTTCCCACGCTGCTCAAGCGGGTGCGCGCGGTAGAGACCGATAACGGCGATACCACGAAGACGCTGTGGAAGCTTCACGACGGAATCCTCCTCGAGTCCGTGCTCATGCGCTACCCCGGCCGCGCGACGTTGTGCATCTCCTCGCAGGCAGGCTGCGGCATGGCGTGCCCCTTCTGCGCGACCGGGCAGGGCGGGCTGGACCGCAACCTGTCCACCGCGGAGATCGTGGACCAGGTCCGTGAAGCAGCGGCGACAATGCGCGCCGAGGGCTCGCGCCTCAGCAACGTCGTGTTTATGGGCATGGGCGAGCCGCTGGCGAACTACAGGCGCGTCGTCTCCGCCGTCCGCCAGATCACCAGCCCGGCCCCAGAGGGCTTCGGCATCTCCCAGCGCAACGTCACCGTGTCCACCGTCGGGCTTGCGCCGCAGATTCGCATGCTGGCCGAGGAAGACCTCTCCTGCACCCTCGCCGTCTCTCTGCACACCCCCGACGACGAGCTCCGCGACGAGCTCGTTCCCATGAATAACCGCTTCGCCGTGGAAGACGTCCTCGACGCGGCGCGCTACTACGCGGACCGGACCGGCCGCCGCGTCTCCATCGAATACGCGCTCATCCGCGACATCAATGACCAGGATTTCCGCGCAGACATGCTGGGCAAGAAGCTTCACGACGCCCTCGGGCCCCTCGTCCACGTCAACCTGATCCCCCTGAACCCCACCCCGGGGTCAAAGTGGGACGCCTCCCCGAAGCAGCGCCAGGACGAGTTCGTCCGCCGCGTGATCGCGCAGGGCGTGACCTGCACCGTGCGCGACACCAAGGGGCAGGAAATCGCGGCCGCCTGCGGGCAGCTGGCCGCCGACGAAAAGGCCGTCTGAACGGCCGTGTAGCAGCGTCTAGCTCTCGACCGCGTCCTGGCGGCGCAGGTGGGCGACGCGGGCCGGGTCGATGTTGTGGGCGCGCAGGTCGCGCTCGCCGAGCTCGGCGTAGGCACCGGAGAGCGTGTGCTGGTCGTAGGCCCAGTCGCGCTCGACGTGGCCGAGCGGCTTGTTGTGCGCGGTGACGGTGCGCACCTGGCTCAGCTGCGGGCGCACCGCGAACAGGATGAGGCCGAGGGCGATAAGCACAGTGAAGGCGACCAGCCAGATCGTCTCCACGTGGCCCTGGTGGTTGCCGAAGTTGTAGGCGATGAGGAACACCACGGAGATCCACCCGGCGATCTGGATGGCGGCGGGGGAGAACTCGCTCCAACCGAACTTCGCGGAGGGCACGTCCGCCTCGGAAACTCCGTTGTACACCTGCGGCTCTTTGTCGTGGGAGTGGTCGGCCACTGTTTTCTCCTTGCACGTCGGGGGTGGGTCGGGGGTTGTCGGCGGCGCCCGCGCTCGGCGGGTGGCCTCCGCACCTGCTAGCCATCTTCCCACATCCCCGGCGGCGGTGGTGAGTGGATACCCCCGAATGCCTCACGCTGTGCGTTGAGCGGTGCCGCGTCGGGCGGGCATGCCAGAATGGCGGGGTGAAAAAAGTTCTGCTCCTCGGCTCCACGGGCTCGATCGGCACCCAGGCGATCGAGGTCATTGATGATCACCGCGACGCCTTCGAGGTGGTCGGCATCGCTGCGGGTGGGCGCGACCCCGGGCTCGTCGTCAAGCAAGCTCGCAGCCTCGGGCTCGGGCCGGGCGCCGTCGCCGTGTCCGATCCGGCCGCGGCGCGCGAGGTCTCGGCGGCGCTCGGCGGCCAGGTGCTCGGCAGCCCAGAAGAACTGGTGCGCGCGCAGCCGGCGGAGACGGTGCTCAACGCGCTGGTGGGCTCGCTGGGGCTGGCGTCGACGCTGGCCGCGCTGGAGACGGGGGCGCACCTCGCGCTGGCGAACAAGGAGTCGCTGGTGGCCGGGGGCGATCTGGTCACGGCCGCGGCCGCCGAGGGGCAGATCATCCCCGTGGATTCCGAGCACTCCGCCATGGCGCAGTGCCTGCGCGCCGGAACTGCTAATGAGGTGGCCAGCTACGTGCTCACCGCCTCGGGCGGGCCGTTCCGGGGGCGCACGCGGGAGCAGATGTGGGACGTGACGCCGCAGCAGGCGGCGGCGCACCCCACCTGGTCGATGGGGCAGATGAACACGCTCAATTCCGCGACGCTGGTGAATAAGGGACTCGAGCTGATCGAGGCGACGCTGCTGTTCGGCGTCGATGCCTCCCGCATCGAGGTGACGGTGCACCCGCAGTCCATCGTGCACTCCATGGTCACCTTCATCGACGGGGCGACCATCGCCCAGGCCTCGCCGCCCTCGATGAACCTCCCCATCGCGCACGCCCTGGCGTGGCCGCGCCGCGTGCCGGGCGCGCAACCCGCCCTCGACTTCTCGGGCGCCGCCGAGTGGAGCTTCGAGCCCGTGGATGACGCCGCTTTCCCCGCCGTGCGCCTCGCCCGGGAGGCGGCCGCCGCGGGGGCGGGCGCTCCCGCCGTGTACAACGCCGCCAACGAGGAAGCGGCCGCCGCGTTTTTGGCGGGGCGGATCCGCTTCCCGCAGATCGTCGACGTGATCGCGGAGGTGCTGCAAGGCGCCGACACGTTCGCGGGCACGCCCGCCACGTACGCGGACGTCGTCGCGGTGGAGGACGAGGCACGCGCCCGGGCCCGGGCGCAGATCCGCTCGATCGAGAGCACCTAAAGGGGAGAGACGCGCTATGGCTTTCGCACTCGGCATCCTCGTCTTCGCCCTCGGCATCGCCGCCTCGATCGCCCTGCACGAGGCGGGGCACATGTTCACCGCGCGTGCCTTCGGCATGCGGGTGCGCCGCTACTTCATCGGCTTTGGGCCCCCGCTGTGGCAGACGACAAGAGGGCACACCACCTACGGCGTGGCGGCGCTGCCCTTCGGCGGGTTCTGCGACATCGCGGGGTTGACGTCCCAGGACCTGCTGACCGACGAGGAAAAGCCCCTGGCGATGTACCTGAAGCCGTGGTGGCAGCGCGTGGCCGTGATGAGCGGCGGTATTGCCATGAACGTGCTGCTCGGGCTCGTGATCACCTACCTGGTGGCGGTCTTCGCCGCCATCCCCAACCCCTACGCGGACCGCACCCCCACCGTCGGGGCGGTCAGCTGCACCGCGGACCAGACCGGCCCGGACACCCTCGCGGACTGCACGGGGCCCGGCCCGGCGGGGGAGGCTGGCGTGCGGCCGGGAGACAAGGTGCTCGCCGTCGACGGGGTGCAGATAGCCACCTTTGACGAGCTGCGCTCGCACGTCCTGGTGCGCCCCGCGGAAACCGTGACACTGACGGTTGAGCGCGGCGGCGCGGAACGCGACATCCCGATTGTCGTCGATGAGGTCGTGCGCATGAACGCGCAGACGGGCGAAAGCTTCCGGGCAGGCGCGATTGGCGTGGCGAGCCGGCCCGTGGAGAACCCGACGGCCTCGTTCGGCCCGGTGGAGGCCGTGCCCGCGACCTTCTCCCTGACCGGGCAGATGCTGCAGGGCACGGTCGAGGGGCTGATCGCCTTCCCCAGTAAGATCCCCGGCGTGGTGGCGTCGATCTTCGGCGCGGAGCGCGACGTCGCCGGCCCTGTGAGCGTAATCGGGGCGTCGCGGGCGGGCGGGGAGCTCGTCGAGCGCGACATGTGGGCGGTGTTCTGGATGCTGCTCGCCTCGCTGAACTTCTTCCTCGCCCTGTTCAACATCGTCCCGCTCCCGCCGCTGGACGGCGGGCACATCGCGGTGATCTTTTTCGAGACGTTCCGGGACGCGGTGCGGCGCCTGCGCGGCCTGCCCCCGGGCGGGCCGGTCAACTACGACAGGCTCATGCCGGTGACGTACGCGATAGCAGCGGCGCTGCTTGTCGTCGGCGTTTTCGTCATGGTGGCGGACGTGGTGAACCCGGTCAGAATATTTGGTTAGCGGTGCTAGGGTTGGGGTCTATGAATCAGCCTATTGCTTTGGGTATCCCCGACGGTCCGCCCCCGACTCTCGCGCCGCGCCGCAAGACGCGTCAGCTGATGGTGGGCGGTGTCGGTGTCGGCTCGGAGCACCCGATCACGGTTCAGTCGATGACGACGACGAAGACCCACGACATCAACGCGACCCTGCAGCAGATCGCGCAGCTGACCACCGCGGGCTGCGACATCGTGCGCGTCGCCTGCCCGAAGACGGTCGACGCCGAGGCTCTGCCGGCCATCGCCGCGAAGTCTCCGATCCCCGTGATCGCGGACATCCACTTCCAGCCGAAGTACATCTTTGCCGCGATCGACGCGGGCTGCGCGGCGGTGCGCGTCAACCCCGGCAACATCAAGGAGTTTGACGGGCGCGTCAAGGAGGTGGCCAAGGCCGCCGGGGATGCGGGTATTCCCATCCGCATCGGCGTCAACGGTGGTTCCCTGGACAAGCGCCTTTTGGAGAAGTACGGCAAGGCCACCCCGGAGGCCTTGGTGGAGTCCGCGGTCTACGAGGCGGGCCTGTTCGAGGAGCACGGCTTCGGCGATATTGCCATTTCCGTCAAGCACTCGGACCCGGTGCTCATGGTCGAGGCATACCGCCAGCTGGCGGAGGTCACGGACTACCCGCTGCACCTGGGCGTGACCGAGGCGGGCCCGAAGTTCATGGGCACCATCAAGTCCTCCGTCGCCTTCGGCGCCCTGCTTTCGCAGGGTATCGGCGACACCATTCGGGTGTCCCTGTCGGCGGACCCGGTGGAGGAGATCAAGGTGGGCGATCAGATCCTGCAGTCGCTCAACCTGCGCCCGCGCAAGCTCGAGATCGTCTCCTGCCCGTCGTGCGGGCGCGCCCAGGTGGACGTGTACAAGCTTGCGGAGGAGGTCACCGCAGGCCTGGACGGGATGGAGTTCCCGCTGCGCGTGGCCGTGATGGGCTGCGTGGTGAACGGCCCCGGCGAGGCGCGCGACGCCGATCTCGGCGTGGCCTCGGGAAACGGCAAGGGCCAGATCTTTGTCAAGGGCGAGGTCGTGGAGACGGTCCCGGAGTCGAAGATCGTCGAGACCCTCATCGCCCACGCTCAGCGCATTGCCGAGGAGGAGGGGCTCGAGGAGATCGCCGGGGCCAAGGCAGAAGTCAAGGTCACGCGCTAGACCGCGCGCCCGTAGCGGGGTGGCGGGCCCCACCGAGGGTCGGGCTTTGCTAATTTCGCGGCATGAATAAAACTCTGGTGGCCGCCGGGCTAGCCTGCTCGCTCGTGGTCGCGCTCAGCGCCTGCACGCCGAAGCCGCGGGACGCGGAGCCGGTCGCGGAGGATTTCCTCGCCGCGCTGACCTCGCAGGACTACGAGGCCATCGCATCGCTTGTCGACGACCCCGCCGCCGCGACCGGCACCATTCGCCGGACCTGGGAGGGGCTGCAGGCCGAGGGAGTGAGCGCCGAGGTCGCCGAGGTGCGCCAGCAGGACAACGTGGCCACCGTGCGCTACAGCCTCGACTGGGAGCTGCCGCGCGGGCGCGACTTTGCCTACGACGCCTCCATGACGCTGACCCAGAAGGGCGAGGAGTGGACGGTGCGCTGGCAACCCTCCGTGATGAACCCGAAGCTCGGGGCGAACCAGCACCTCGAGCTGCGCGCCAAGCCCGCGGACAAGGCCAGCGTGGTGTCCTCCGACGGGGTCGAGCTGCTGCGCCCAGGCGTGGCCTACCGCGTGCTCGTGGATACCGAGCTGGTGCGTAATGCAGGCGAGACGGCCCGGCGGGTCGTTGCCGCCCTCGACCGCGCGCGGGAGGTGGACCCTTCCGTTCCGAGCCGGGAGGCGGGCGACGTGGAGGGGCAGATCCGCGGGGCGTCGGGAAGCTACTCGCTCGCGGTCGTGCCCGCCGCTGCGGTGGATGCGTTCCGGCAGGCCTTGGGGGAGCTCGCCGGGGTGCGGCTCAACGAAGAGGCCGCCATGGTCAGCGCCGATCCGGGCTTCGCGCCCGACATCCTGGCCCGCGTCGGCGAACTGGTGCGCGGTGACCTCGAGGGTGCGCCCGGGTGGAGCGTGAGCGTGGTCAACGAGAACGGCGCCGCGCTGGAGAAACTGAGCGGGCAGGCGCCGGAGCCTGCGCCCGCCGTCCGGGTGAGCCTGGACCACGCGGTGCAGCGCGCGGCAGAGCAGGCGCTTGAGCCGGTCGCTGAGCAGCAGGCCATGATCGTGGCCATCCGGCCGTCGACAGGCGAGGTGCTCGCCGTCGCGCAGACCCCGGCGGCGGACCGGGAGGGCAACATCGCGACGATGGGGCAGTACCCGCCGGGCTCGACGTTCAAGATCATCACCGCCGCTGCGGGGGCGCAGCTGCAGGGGCTCACGCCCGAGAGCATTGTGCCGTGCCCCGGGACGATGGACATCTTTGGGCGTGTGGTGACCAACTACGGCGGTTTCAGCCTCGGCGACGTGCCCCTCGAAAGGGCCTTCGCCACCTCGTGCAATACCACGTTTGCCGACGTGTCGACGCGGCTGGAACCGGGGCAGCTGAAGGACGTCGGAAAGCAATTCGGCCTCGGGATTGACCTGGCTGTCCCGGGCCTGGAGACCGTCACCGGCTCGATCCCGGAAGGCGAGGAGCCGCTCGATCGCACCGAGGCGGGCTACGGGCAGGGCCACGACCTGGCCAGCCCCTTCGGCATGGCCCTTGTCGCCGCCACGGCTGCGCGCGGGACGATGCCGGTGCCGTACCTGATCGCTGGGGAGGAAACCACACTGAGCGAACCGGCGCCCGCGCCGGCCCCGCAAGCGGTGGAAGAGCTGCAGCGGATGATGGCAGCGGTCACCGCGCCCGGCGGCACCGCGGCCGGGATGAGCGCCGGCGGCGACATCCGCGGAAAGACCGGCGAGGCCGAGATCAACGACGGCTCCCACTCGTGGTTTACCGGCTACCGGGTTGACGACGACATCGCGTTCGCCACCCTCATCGTCCTCGGCGGCGGGTCCGAGGCGGCCGTGGCCGCGACCGACAGGATGCTGGTGAATCTGGACCAGGCGCGCAACCCGGGCTAAGGCCCGCCCACCAGCGGGGCTAGCATGTCCTGTATGAGCCACAGAGGATTGCTGGAACCAGGAAAGCCCACCCCGATCCGCACGGTGCCCGAGGACATCGAGCGCCCGGAGTACGCGTGGAAGGATGAGGTCCAGGAGAACGTGGGCGAGCCGTTCGTGCAGACGCCTGAGACGATCGAGAAGATGCGCGAGGCCTCGAAGATTGCCGCCAACGCGCTCGCGGCGGCGGGCGCGGCCGTGCGCCCCGGCGTAACCACCGACGAGATCGACCGCGTGGCGCACGAGTACATGCTCGACCACGGCGCCTACCCCTCCACGCTGGGCTACCGGGGCTACCCGAAGTCCTGCTGCGTCTCGCTCAACGAGATCGTCTGCCACGGCATCCCGGACACGACCGTGATTGAGGAGGGTGACATCGTCAACATCGATGTCACCGCCTACAAAAACGGGGTCCACGGCGACACCAACGCGACCTTTCTGGCCGGGGAGGTGGAAAAGCGCCACCGTGAGCTCGTCGAGCGGACCTACGCGGCGACGATGCGCGGCATCAATGCCGCGAAGCCGGGGCGCGAGATCAACGTCATCGGCCGCGTCATCGAGTCATACGCGAAGCGCTTCGGCTACAACGTGGTCACCGACTTCACCGGCCACGGAGTGGGCCCCACCTTCCACAACGGCCTGGTGGTGCTGCACTTCGACTCGGACACCTACCGCGACGTCCTCACCCCCGGCATGACGCTGACCGTCGAGCCGATGATCAACCTCGGCGCCCTGCCGTACCGCATCTGGGACGACGGCTGGACCGTGCAGAACCTCGACGGCGAGTACACCGCCCAGTTCGAGCACACCATCCTCATCACCGAGACCGGCAACGAGATTCTCACCATCCCCGACGCCGAGCTCGCCGAGGGCATGCTCATGCTTGGCGACGCCTAAAAAGCGCTACACCTCGCGGAAATCGAGGTCCAGGCCGAGGATCGCGTTCTCGGTGACCTCCGCGAGCGCCGGGTGGATCCAGTACTGCCTGCGGGGAAAGTCCCGCAGGTCGAGGTCGTAGGCAAGCACGGTGATCATCTGCTGGATCAGGGTGGAGGCCTGCGGTCCCATGTAGTGGGCCCCGAGCAGGCGGCCCGTGGACCGGTCGGCGACGAGCTTGACTATGCCGGTGGTGTCCTCCAGCGCCCACCCGTAGGCCACGTCGCCGTAGCGCTGCAGTTTTACGGTCACGTCGTGGCCGGCGTCGCGGGCCTGGGCCTCGGTCAGTCCCACCGTCGCGATCTGCGGGTGGGTGAACACCGCGTAGGGGACGTTGGAGTGGGGCATGGGCACCATCGCGTCGGGGTCGTCGGCGTGCAGGATGTTGTGGCGCACCGCCCGGGTCTCGGCGTTGGCCACGTGCTTGAGCTGGAAGGGCGAGGAGACGTCGCCGAGGGCCCACACCCCCTCGGCCGTGGTGCGGCCGTAGTCGTCGACGCGGATGCGGGCGTCGTTCAGCATCTCGATGCCCGCGGCCTGCGCGTTGAGCAGGTCGCCGTTGGGGCGGCGGCCCATGGCAACGAGGAGGGCGTCGGAGGTGACCTGCGTTCCGTCGTCGAGGGTGAGGGTGACGGAGCTGTCGTCGCCCTCGGCGGATGCGACCGTGCGCCCGAGGTGCAGCTCGTAGGTGTCCGCGGCGATGTCGTTGAAGTGGCTGGAAAGGTCGTCGTCCAGCTTGCGCAAAAGCGGGGAACGGTTGACCACGCGCACCCTCGTGCCCAGGGACTGGAAGATGTGGGCGAACTCCATCGCGATGAACCCGCCGCCGACGATGGTCAGGGTCTCGGGCTGCTCCTTGAGGCGCATGATGTCGTCGCTGGTGTGGAAGGGCACGGACCGCGCCCAGCCGGGGACGACGGCACGCGCGCCGGCGGCGATGACGATGGTCTCGCCCGAGATGACCTTCTCCTCGCCACCCTGCGCGGTCTTTAGGGTCTTCGGGGCGACGAAGGTGGCGTGGCCGTCGTAGACGGTGACATTGGGGGAGCCATCGCCGCGGCGGAACTCCTCGCCGCCCTGGGCGATGAGGTCGATGCGCTTGTGGAAGACGCGCTCGACGATCCCCGGCCAGTCCGCCCCCTTGTAGTCCACGTCCAGGTTGAGGCGCCCGGCGTGGCTCGCCTCGAAAGCCTGGTCGGCGGCCTTGACGTACATCTTCGTCGGGATGCAGCCGACGTTCATGCAGGTGCCGCCGAAGCGGTTCTCCTCGATGATTGCGATCGAGGCGTCGTCGAAGTCGGGGGTGGGGATGGAGTTGCCGGAGCCGGCGCCGAGGATGATGAGGTCGTAGTGGGCGTCGGCGCGGGCGGGGGAGTGCGGCATGAAAGTTCAGTGCTCCTAACTTATGTAAGGGGTGCGGGTCAGGGCTCGTTGGTCCGGGCTAAGCGGTCAGCTCGCCGAGCCAGCTGTCGACGGCCGCGAACGCGGCCTCGCGGGCGTGGGGCTCGCTGAGGAAGACGTCGTGAAGCGCGCCGTCGATGGGCACAACCTCGGCTGTGTCTGACAAGGTGGGCGCCCACCGCTGGATCTGCTCGACGTCGAGGACCGTGTCTGCCGTGTCCGCGGCGGGAGAGTAGGGCTTACCCAGGTAAGAGTGGGACGAGCACAGCGTCAAGGTGGCAACGCCGGTGTCCACCTCGCCCTTGTGCACCCGGCGCTGGCCCTGCATGACCGCACGTACCCAGCCGAGCCGGACGAGGTGACCGCTCACGGGCTTCTTCTCCGTGTCGAAGTGCCACTGCCCGTGCTCGGTGGCGGAGACGGACGCCCCGTAGGTCCCCGTGCCCGCCTTCGGCAGCCGCAGGCGGGGGAAGCGTTTGCCCAGAAACAGGATGGGCCGGCGCAGGAGCTTCACCAGGGTAGGCGGGAACTGCAGGTCGAGCCACGGGCTGTTGAGGATCAGCCCCTTCAGCGCGGCGTGCGCCTGCGGGTTCTCTCGGCGCAGGGCGTCCATCCACAGCGGCACGATGAGACCGCCGGTCGAGTGCGCCACCGGGATCACCCCGCCGTGCTTTCCGGCGACGTACTCGAGCGCGAGCGAGAGTTCCGGGAAGTACTCCGTGAGGTCGGTGGTGTAGTGCCAGTACTCCCCGGCGTGACGCGAGCGCCCGCAACGGCGCAGGTCAATCGCGTAGAAGGGGTACCCGGCGGCGAGGTAGTGCTCGGCGACGTGCTTCTGAAAGAAGTAGTCGGACATCCCGTGCACCCACAGCAACGCGGGCTTGTCCGTGGGCTCGTCGGGCACAGCGCGCACGAGGGTCGCGCGCTCCGTTTCACCCTCCGGGTCGTCGACGGGCAGTTCGGCGGCTTCGAAACCTTCGCCGAGGATGTCGTCTTCCCACGGGAGGCCATTCAAGTTTGGGGGAGCGGACACAGCGTTATCGTTCATGCCGTCGATGGTAGGCCATAGCCTCTTATCGACGCCCCGCCAGCGCGCCCCGCCAGCGCGCCGGGTTTTCGGGCTGGGCTATCCAGTGCGGTCTGTTGTCGGCTCTCAATGCGAGGGGCGTAGAGTGTAGTGGCAAGTCGATGTGAGTGGGCGCACCCGTGACGCTCGCGAACCGGTCGGCCCCAAGAATATGAGCACCGAGACCGCACTGACACTAAGCGAAAAGGGTTGAACGGATGTCTGAAGAACAAGGCAAGAACTTTAGCGGCGAGGTTGATGTCCTGCTGATCGGCGCAGGCATCATGAGCGCCACGCTGAGCGCGATGCTCAGGGAGCTGGAGCCGGACTGGTCCCAGGCGATCTTCGAGCGCCTGGATAGCGCCGCGGAGGAGTCCAGCTACGCGCTGAACAACGCGGGTACCGGCCACTCCGCGCTGTGCGAGCTGAACTACACGCCGGAGAAGAACGGCCGCGTGGACGTCTCCAAGGCGATGACGATCAACGAGAAGTTCCAGCTTGCCCGCCAGTTCTGGTCCCACCAGGTGGAAAGCGGCCAGCTGACTGACCCGCAGGAGTTCATCAACCCCGTCCCGCACGTCTCCTTCGGCCAGGGCGAGGACCAGATTGACTACCTGCGCCGCCGCTACGAGAAGCTCTCGGCGAACCACATGTTCCCGAACATGAAGTTCACCTCCGACCAGGCCGAGTTCGCCGAGAAGCTGCCCCTCATGGCGGCCGGGCGCGACTTCGACGCGGAGCCCGTCGCCATCTCCTGGACCGACGAGGGCACAGACATCAACTACGGCGCACTGACCAAGAAGTTCATCGGCGCAGCCCAGGACAAGGGCACCGTGGTGCGCTACGGCCACGAGGTGGTCAACATCAAGCGTGACGGTAACGCGTGGAAGGTCACCGTCCGCAACGTCCACACCGGCGACAAGCAGGTCGTCTCTGCCCGCTTCGTCTTCGTCGGCGCGGGCGGTTACGCCCTCGACCTGCTGCGCAAGGCAGGGGTGCCGGAGGTGCGCGGCTACGCCGGCTTCCCGATCTCCGGCCTGTGGCTGCGCACCACCAACCAGGACCTGGTGGCCCAGCACCAGGCGAAGGTGTACGGCAAGGCCAAGGTGGGTGCGCCCCCGATGTCCGTGCCGCACCTGGACCTGCGCGTCATCGACGGCGAGCAGTCCCTCCTGTTCGGCCCCTACGGCGGGTGGAGCCCGAAGTTCCTGAAGAAGGGCTCCTACCTCGACCTGTTCACCTCCATCCGCCCGGACAACATCCCCTCCTACCTCGGTGTCGCCGCGACCAACCTCGACCTGGTGAAGTACCTCGTCTCCGAGGTGTTCAAGGACTTCGAGGGCCGCCTCGACGTGCTGCGCGAGTACTACCCCGAGGCCAACGGCAGGGACTGGGACACCGTCGTGGCTGGCCAGCGCGTTCAGGTGATCAAGCCCGCCGCCGCCCCGACCTTCGGCACCCTCGAGTTCGGCACCGCCCTAGTCAACGACCAGGACGGCACCATCGCCGGCATCCTCGGCGCCTCCCCAGGGGCCTCGATCACCCCGGCCGCGATGCTGGAGCTTCTGGAGCGCTGCTTCGGCGAGCACATGATCGAGTGGTCCGACAAGCTGCACGAGATGTTCCCCACCTACGGCGTTTCCCTCAAGCGCGACGCCGACGCCTTCCAGAAGCAGTGGGAGTGGACCCAGAAGACACTCGGCCTCGAGGCCTAGGAGCCGCGTTGTGGTCTAGGTACCGCAGTAGGTGACGAAGGGGCCTTCGTCACCTTCGGGCTCGGCCATCCACGACGGGCCCGCTTCCGGGTTGAACGGGTCCGTCACGGCTGCGAGGAGCTCGGTGTACGGCCCGTAGTCCCCGTCGCGCTCGGCGGCGGTCAGGGCAGCGTCGAGCATCCGGTTGCGGGGGATGAAGATCGGCCCGCCGCCGTGCTCGCGGTTGAAGGTGGTGATGTCTTCGGCCTCGTCGATGCCCTCCGCCCCGGCGAAGTGCCGCTCCCAGTAGTGGTCCCAGCGCTGCTGCAGCGTGGCCAGGATCGCCTCCGCCTCCGGCTGCTCCATGACGGGCAACAGCGCCTCCGCCAAGCGCGTGAGGTTCCAGGCGATCACGTTCGGCTGGTTGCCGAAGGCGTAGCGCCCGCCGGTGTCCACCGAGGAGAAGGACGCGCCGGCGAGGAAGCGCTCGGTAAACGCGCACGGGCCGTAGTCGATGGTTTCGCCCGATAGGGCGGTGTTGTCGGTGTTCATCACCCCGTGGACGAAGCCGAGGCGCATCCAGCGCACGACCAGCTCGATCTGGCGGTCCACCACCGCCTCGAGCAGCTGTCCGGGTTCATCCGCGCCGGCCGCGGCCACTACCTTGTTCACCAGCGCCGCGGAGTGGGTGGCGGCGTACTGCACCGTGCCCACCCGCAGGTGCGAGCGCGCCACCCGCGCCAGCACCCCGCCGGGCACCGCGCCCTGCTGCCGCAGGACCTTCGCCCCGGTATCCACGACGGCGAGGGAGCGCGTGGTGGGCACGCCGACCGCGTGCATGAACCCGCTGACCAGGAACTCGCGCAGCATCGGCCCGATGGCGCCGAACCCGTCAGAGCCGGGGCGCGAAAAGGGCGTGGGGCCGGAGCCTTTCAGCTGGATCTCCCGGCCGCCGATGTCTCCGAGGAGCAGGGCTCGGCCGTCGCCAAGCACGGGCACGAACTGGCCAAACTGGTGCCCGGCGTACGCGGTGGCGTGGCCGCCCCCGGCCCCGGTGAGCCAGGCCGCGCCCTCCGGGGTGCGCAACCACTCAGGGTCGAGGCCGAGCTCGCGGGCGAGCGGCTCGTTGAGGACGACGAGCCGCGGCTCGGGGAAGTCCGCGCCGCGCGCCTCGCGGACGAGCTCGGGAAGCGCCTCGGCGAAGGCGTGGCTGAGTGTGGGCCGTGCGGAGGTGTTCATGCTGCCACCCTAGACTTGATTCCTATGACTCATGGGAAGGTAACGCTCGTCGGAGGGGGCCCGGGCGACTGGGACCTGCTCACCATTCGGGGGCTGCGCGCGCTCGAGGCCGCCGACGTCATCCTCACCGACCACCTCGGCCCCGCCGCCGAGCTGGGGGAGTTCCTCGACACCTCGGGCACGGTGCTTATCGACGTCTCCAAGCTGCCCTACGGCAAACAGGTCGCCCAGGAGCGGATCAACGAACTCATCGTCGACAACGCCCTGGCCGGCCGGGACGTGGTGCGCCTCAAAGGCGGCGACCCCTACGTCTTCGGCCGCGGCTTCGAGGAGGCGCAGGCCTGCGCCGCCGCCGGTCTGACGTGCGAGGTGGTGCCGGGGGTGACCAGCGCCGTCTCCGTCCCGGCCGCCGCGGGCGTGCCGGTGACCCAGCGCGGGGTGACGCACTCGTTCACCGTCGTGTCCGGGCACCTGCCGCCCGGGCACGCGTCTTCGCTGGTGGACTGGCCCGCCCTGGCACGCGTCGGCGGGACGATCGCGGTGATCATGGGCGTGCGCAACGTCCGCGCCATCACGGACGCGCTTGTCGGCGGGGGGCTATCCGCCTCCACCCCGGCCGCCGTGATCCAGGACGGCCACACCCGGCGCCAGCGTTCCTACCGCTGCACCCTCGGTGAGCTCGCCGACGTCATGCAGCGCGAGTCCGTTTCCTCCCCGGCCGTCTACGTGATCGGGGAGGTGGCCGGCCTTGCGCTCGCTTGATCGCCTCATCCTGGACGTCGCTTCCCCCGACGCGGAGACCGTGCTGGTGTGCGAGGACCCCACGGGGGACCTGGCCGCGGCGGCGGCCGCCTCGGGCAGGCGCGTGGTGCTCCTCGACGGCGACTACACCCGCTGTCGCCGCGCGGCGTCCCTGGGGGTTGAGGTCGCGGGCGACAAGCGCCTGGACTCTTTCCTCTCAGGTTCCTCCGGCTCCGCGGTGGCGGTGGGGGAGATGCCGAAGTCGCTCGCGCGCCTGGACTACCTCGCGCGCTCCATCGCGGGTGCCGGCTTTTCCCCCGTGCGCGTGGTCCTCGGAGCGAACAACAAGCACCTGGCGCGCTCAATGAACGCAGTGCTCGCCGAGTCCTTCGACTCGGTCGCGGCGTCGCGCGGCCGGGGCAAGTTCCGCTGCCTGGTTGCTTCGGGCCCGCGGCCGGTGTCCTACGAACCGGTGGTGGGCGACGGCCTCGTCGCCATCGGCGGCGTCTTCTCCGGCGCAGCCCCCGACCACGGGGGAGAGCTGCTGCGCTCGGCGCTGCCCGCCGACACCGGGCGCCTCCTCGACCTCGGGTGCGGCAACGGCTCCGTCTCCCGGGGGCTCGACGGCGCCGTGGCGACGGATTCCTCGGCGGACGCCGTCCTCTCCGCCCGCGCCATCGGGCTGGAGGCGACGTGGGACGACGCCGGCTCGCGTTTTGCCTCCGGCTCCTTCGACACCATCGCGCTCAACCCCCCGTTCCACGAGGGGACCACCGTCGACGCGACGCTCGCGCTGCCGCTTCTCGACGCCGCCCGGCGCCTCCTCGCCCCCGGCGGCGCGCTCTACATGGTGCACAACTCCCACCTGCGCTACCGCGGCGAGGTGGAGAAGCGCTTCACCGACGTCCGGGAAGTCACCCGCAACCGCCGCTACACAGTGCTGCGCGCTAGCTGACGCGCCGGGGGCCGCGGTGGTTAAGGATGTAGTCGCCCAGGTAGGGCTGGGCAAAAGAAACCGCGCCCCAGCCGGCCGGGGTGATCAAGTCCCGTTCGATGAGTTTGGCGCGGGTGTCGCTCAGGCTAGTGACGGGTCGGCCCAGTGCCTCGGCGAGCGTGGCGCTGGCGACGTCGTGTCCGCCGAGGCGGGCCAGCGCGTCGAGGTATTCGCGTTGGCGGGGAGGGACGTCGCGAAGCGAAGGCTGATGCACCTGCGTGCCGAGGCGGTCGATGGCCTCCGGGCGCACCGCCTCGACCACGTCCGCGGTAATGTTCCCATCCGCGTTTTCCCAGGCCAGGTAGCCGATCAGCTGCACCAGGTAGGGGTAGCCGCGCGTGAAGCGGGCGGCTGCCGCGGCGGCGTCCGCGGTGAAGGCCTTCCCGGATTCGGCTGCGGTGAGGGTGAGGGTGCGGGTGGCGTCGTCAAGCGTGAGCGGGCCAAGCTCGTAATGGCGGGCCCGGCGGAGGAAGGTCGCGCCGGGCAGGTCCAGCAGGCGGTTGACGCCGCGGGTGAGGCCGGCCATGGCCAGGGCGATTTCGGCGTCGTCGCGCACGAGGTCCTGGTAGGCGACGGCGATCTGACCCAGGTCGTCCGGGTCCGCGTCCTGCACTTCGTCGATGGTGATGAGCACCCCGGTCTGGATCCCCCGCAGCAGCTCCCGCAGCCGGGTGATCAGGCGGGGTGCCGGGGCGTCGTCGGTGAGCTCAGCGCGTATCGAACCGAGACCGGCCACCGAAACCCCCGTCACCTTCCGCTCCGGTTGGGGGTCCAGCCGCTCCAGCGTCTCCGGAATGGTCGAGTTCGTGAGAGCCTCCGCCATGCCCTCGCGCCCTGAGGCGCGCAGGACGACCCATCCGCGGGCGGCCGCGATGTCCTCGAGCTCCGTGAGCAGCACCGTTTTGCCGATGCCCCTGGAACCGGAGACGACGATGCTGCGGTGCGGGTCGCCCGGGCCGTTGTCGAGGGCGCGGCCGAACTCCGTCAGGACGGCCTCGCGGCCGGCCCACACGCGGGGGCTGGCGCCGAAGGTGGGGCGGTACGGGTTGCGCATGGTTGCAGTGTAGCGCCGCGGGGCCGCGCGGATTGATAAATTGATAAATCCCTCTCGATGGGGCGCGTGCCGCTAAACCCCGACTTCCACACCCCGACTTATCGCCGTCGCCTCCAGCGGGCACAACGACGTGCGGCGATCAATCGGGGTGTGGAAGTCGGGGTTTAGGCCAAAGTCGGGGTTTGGGGCAGGACCGGAACCGGAACACCGCGGGCACCGTCTAAACCGGTATGGGCATAGACCGGAGGAACCAGGCAGAGGTGGCGCGGGAGCGAGCGCGGCGGCTGGAGCTCTACGGAGGGATCATCGACACCCGGCGGCTCACCTACGGCCACGTTTTTGCAGGTGAGTACGGGGAAGAGCTCACCCCGATATCGCCGCAGCTGTTTTACCCAACGCAATTGTGGCAGGCGCTGCCTGGCCACGAGCGGCGGCTGTTGTTGGCCTGCGCGGCCGGGCGGAATAACACAAAGACGGTGCTGATCGGGCGCTCCGCCGCCCGCGTGGCGGGAATGTGGGTGGTGGCCCTGACCGAGGAGAAGGTGGAAGTGACCATGCCCGGGGCCAAGGTCGGGCCGTCCGTCCGGAAAAACCCCGGGTACAAGGCGTACTACTTCAACCTGCACGAGCGGGAGACATACGACGCGGACGGGTACCGGGCCACCCGGATGATCCGTACCGCGATCGACATCGCCCGGCTCCACGGTTTTGCGGAGGGACTGATCGCGTGCGACTGGCTGCTCCGGGTTGGCGGAGACAAGGCTGACATCGAGCGGGAGATCCGCCGGATGGGCCGGTTCAAGGCAGTGGGGACGGTCCGGCGCTGCCTCCGGCACGCCACGGCGCTGTCGGAGTCCCCGTTCGAATCCCTCGCCCGCGCGTTGCTGATCGAGGCCGGCCTGGACCCGCGTCCGCAGTGGCGGGTCGGGCGCTACCGGGCGGACCTGGCCCTTGACGGCTGGCTACTGATCGAGATCGACGGCGACGGCAAGTACGGCAGCGACACCGCCGAGACGATCAAGAGGGAAAACGACAGGAAGAAGCGGATTGAAAACCAGGGCTACAGGATCATGCGTTACCGCCCGGTGGAGCTGCTCAATAATCCGGCGACCTTCGTCGAGGAAGTAAGGGCGGCCCTGTCCAAGCGCTCTACACCACCAGGGTCAGCTGATCCCCGGCCACTTCCACGGTGAATCCCGCGGAGGAGGCCGCCGCAGCGACCTCAGCTACGGAGGAGCAGGACGGCCCCGAAGCCAGCTCTCGGGCCAGCTCGCCTTTGTACTGCTTGTTGAAGTGGCTGACCACTTTGCGCACCCCGTCCACCTCGGTTTCCACCCGCACGGTCGCCGCGCCGGGGACAGGGCCCAGGGAGAGGTAAGCGCCGGAACGCATGTCCACGATGAACCCGAGCTCGGTCAGGGCGGCGGTGATGGAGGAGCCCCAGCGCGCCTTCATCGTCGGCACCGAACCGTCCCGGGCTGGCAGCTTGGATCCGCCGGATAGGCGGTAGCGGGGGATCAGGTCGGTGGCGCGGACCACGCCGAACAGGGCGGAGCCGATGGCGAGGCGGGACAGGGCGGAGGGGGCGAGTGAGGCGGGGGCGAGGGCGTCGTAAAGCACGCCCGTGTAGCGGTGGATGGCGGGCATGGTCGGGGCCCGGCGCAGCGCGGGGTTTTCGGCGGCCTCGGCGCGCTTGGAGGCGGGGAGTTTCAGGGCGCTCATCATCTCGTCGACGGGGAGGGCGGCAAGGTCGTCCATGATCTCCTCCCGGATGGGGTTGAGGGAGGGGAAGGACAGCGTCATGGGGTCGGCGTCCCCACCGGCGGCCTTGGTCTCGGAAGGGGGAAGGAGGATGAGCATGCCGAATACCCTAGCGCTAAGATAACGCGCATGATCACACGCCTTTCCGAGCTGTTCCTGCGCACGTTGCGCGAAGATCCGGCGGACGCCGAAGTGCCCTCCCACAAGCTTCTCGTGCGTGCCGGCTATGTGCGCCGCGCGGCCCCCGGCGTGTACTCCTGGCTGCCGCTGGGCCTGCGCACCTTGCGCAAGATCGAGGGCGTCGTGCGCGAGGAGATGGACCGGATGGGAGCCCAGGAGCTGCTGTTTCCGGCACTGCTTCCGCGCGAGCCCTACGAGGCGACGAACCGCTGGGCCGAGTACGGCGACGACCTGTTCCGGCTCAAGGACCGCAAGGGCGCGGACATGCTTCTCGGGCCGACGCACGAGGAGATGTTCACCACCGCGGTCAAGGACCTGTACTCCTCGTACAAAGACTTCCCGGTGACGCTGTACCAGATCCAGACGAAGTACCGCGACGAGGCGCGCCCGCGCGCGGGCATCCTGCGCGGGCGCGAGTTTGTGATGAAGGACTCGTACTCCTTCGACATGTCCGACGCCGGCCTCGACGAGTCCTACGCCAAGCACCGCGCCGCCTACCAGCGGATTTTCGACCGCGTGGGAATCCGCTACGAGATCTGCAAGGCCACCTCCGGCGCGATGGGCGGCTCGGCTTCCGAAGAGTTCCTCGCCTACTCCGACAACGGCGAGGACACCTTCGTCATCTCCACTGCCGGTGACTACGCCGCAAACGTCGAGGCCGTGGTCACCGTCGCCCCTCCGGCGCGGCCCATCGAGGGCCAGCCGGAGGCGAAGGAATACGACACGCCGCGCTCCGAGACCATTGAGGCGCTCGTTGAGTGGGCCACGAGCGAGGGCGTGCTTATCGACGGCCAGCCCGCCGCCGCCAAGGACACCCTGAAGTGCATGGTGATTAAGGTCAACGACCCCCGTGAGCAGACGGGCCCGCAGCTCGCCGGTGTGCTCATCCCCGGTGACCGGGAGCTGGATGAAAAGCGCCTCGAGGCCGCGCTGGAGCCGGCCACGTTTGAGCTGGCCAGCGAGGAGGATTTCGCCGCGCACGACTTCCTGGTCAAAGGTTACGTTGGCCCCCGCGCGCTCGCGGCGAACGGTGTGAAGGTCTACGCCGACCCGCGCGTGGTGGCGGGCAGCTCGTGGATCACCGGCGCGGACGCGCCCCAGCGCCACGTCGTCGGCCTCGTCGCGGGGCGCGACTTCGAGGTCGACGCCTACCTCGAGGCAGCGGAGATCCGTGAGGGGGACCCCTCGCCCAGCGGCAACGGCACCGTCAAGCTCGCGCGCGGCATTGAGCTGGGGCACATCTTCCAGCTCGGGCGCAAGTACACCGAGGCCATGGACGTGCAGATCCTCGACGAGAACGGCAAGCGCGCCACCCCGACCATGGGCTCCTACGGGATCGGCGTCTCGCGCATGATGGCTGTCGTCGCGGAGCAGCGCCACGACGAGAAGGGCCTCGTCTGGCCGGCGGCCATCGCGCCCTACCAGGTGCACGTCGCCGTGGCGAACAAGGACGCCGCCGCGCTGGAGGCGGGCGAGCGGCTCGTGGAGGAGCTCAGTGCAGCCGGGCTCGAGGTGCTTTTCGACGACCGGCCCAAGGTTTCCCCGGGCGTGAAGTTCAAGGACGCCGAGCTCCTGGGCATGCCCTACATCGTGATCCTGGGGCGCTCCTTTGCCGAGGGTAAGGTCGAGCTGCGCATCCGGGGCGGGGAGACCCTTGAGGTGGCGGCTGGTCAGGTCGTCGAGAAGCTGCGCGAGCTGCTGGCCGGGTAGCCGGGCCCTAGGCCCGCTGGGCCTGGGCGGCGAGCGAGATCGCGGCGGTGATCCACGGCTCGGAGGCCCCGGCGGCGGCCGTCTCTCGCCACTGGGCGACGAGGGTGGAGTTGAGGCGCTCGACAAGCTGCGCTGCGGAGGCGGCGTCGGTGGGTTCTGCCTCCGGCAGCTCGTAGCCGGGCTCGGAGACGGGGACCTCACCCGTCTCCTTCAGAAGGCGCACGAGGTAGGCGCGCCGGTCCGAGGCGGCGTCGCGCAGCTGTGCAATGCGCTCAGCGGTGGCGTCGTCGCTGAAGGCGAGCGCCACGCCGAGCGCGTAGTCGAAGGCGTGCTCGCGCGCTAGCTGGACACGCGCCGCGTCCACGTCGGCGTCAGTGTCGACCCCGAGAAAAGGCAGATCGACGGGCTCGGCGGCGGTGGCGTCAATCGCCTGCGCGACGACGAGGTCGACGGTTTCCGCCGGTACCGCCTTCGCCGCCCGCGCCCCCGCGGTCGGGGCGGCCGCTGCCAGGGCGGCGGCATCGCTCACGCCGGTGGCCTCGCCGGGGCCGCGTTCGATGGCGCAGGATTCCGGGGCGTCGCCCGCCTCGTCGGTGCCGCACAAGCGGGTCACTTCCGCGTAGAGCTGCTCGGCCTGCTCCGCCCTGAGGCCGGCCGCCGGGTCGGCCCCCAGGGCTGCGGCGTCGGCCTCCGCCTGCCGGGCCAGGGCGGTAACCTCCTCGTTCGGGCGCGGGCCGAGCAGCGAGCAGGAGGCGAGCACCAGGCAGAGGGGCACAAACGCGAGGCGGGAGAACTTCACCCCGGAAACCGTACACGATAGGCTGGTGCGCATGGCATTTCCCGGAATCGAGACCCTCACCGAACTGATCCGGCCCCTCGCCGAGCGCCGGGGGATGGACATCGAGGAGGTGCGCACCGTCAAGGCGGGCAAGAAGTCCCAGGTGGTGGTGGCCCTCGATTCGGATACGCGCCCCACGCTCGACGAGCTCGAGGAGGTATCGAACGAGATCAGCGAGCTTTTCGACGCCCACGAGGCCGCCGGGGAGCTCAATTTCGGCGCCGGGTACACCCTGGAGGTGACGACCCCCGGCGTCGACCTGCCGTTGACGCAGCCGCGCCACTGGCGCCGGAACCGGGGCCGGAAGGTCAAGGTCGGCGAGGCGACCTACCGCGTCGGAGCCCTCGACGAGGAGGAACGCACCGTGGTGCTCATCGCACCTGCTTCCGGCGGGCCGATGGTGGAGCTTCGGGCGGTTTCCGATCTGGCCGGGGCGGTGGTAGAAGTTGAGTTCAGCAATCCGCCGGCCGGGGAGATCGAGCTGGCGGAGCAGTCGTTCGACGAGGCCGCCTCCGCGGCCTCCCGTGGAGAGGGAGAATAAGTGAATATCGACATGCGCGCGCTGCGCACCATCGAGGAGCAGCACGGCATCGGGGTACAGGACCTGCTCACCACCATCGCCGAGGCGCTCCTGCGCGCCTACCGTGTCAACCGCGAGGCGCCGGCGGCGGAGAACGAAAAGGCGCGGATCGACATCGACACCGAGACCGGCGATGTTGCGGTCCTGCTCAGTACCCTCGACGAAGACGGCGTGGTCGTTTCCGAAAAGGACGTCACGCCCGTGAACTTTTCCCGTATCGGAGCGGACGCGGTGCGAGACGCCATCCTGCGCCGCATGAGGCAGGAGGAAGCCGGGCGCGTCTTTTCCGCCTACTCCGGCTTCGAGGGGACGGTCGTCTCCGGGGTTGTCCAGCGTGATGTCACCGCGGAGTCGCGGGGCATCATCGTTGTCCAGCTCGGTACGGAGCAGGACCCGCAGGACGGCATTCTTCTGCCCGCCGAGCAGATCCCGGGCGAGCGCCTGAAGCACGGCGACCGCGTCAAGGCCTACGTGGTCGGTGTGAACAAGGGCGAGCGCAACGTCCAGGTCAACCTCTCGCGCACGCATCCCGAACTGGTGCGCGGCCTGTTCGCCCTCGAGGTCCCCGAGGTCGCCGACGGCGCCGTCGAGATCGTCTCCATCGCCCGGGAGGCGGGGCACCGTTCCAAGATCGCCGTGCGCGGCACCGTCAAGGGCATCAACGCCAAGGGTGCCTGCATCGGCCCGCGGGGGGCGCGCGTGTCCGAGGTGATGCGCGAGCTCGGCGGCGAGAAGATTGACATTATCAACTACTCCGAGGACCCGGCACAGTACGTCGGAAACTCGCTCGCGCCGTCCAAGGTCGTGCGCGTGGAGGTGCTCGACCGCGAGGCGCAGCAGGCGAAGGTAACGGTGCCGGATTACCAGCTTTCGCTCGCCATCGGCAAGGAAGGGCAGAACGCCCGCCTGGCGGCGCGGTTGACGGGGTGGAAGATCGACATCCACTCCGACGCCGCGGACTAGGGGCCGGGTAAGCTCCAGGGCGCCCGGGACGGGCGTCGATAAGCGTGCTGAGCGGGCAAGTACAAAAACACCGAAAAGTGGCGTAGAGTTTACTACGGCTTAAAACACGCTGACCACGTCGGCGTGGGTGATTCGAGCGGGGCGCCGCGAGGCGCTATCCGGGAAAGGACGGGGATGGATCCACGCGCACGGCGACGCGCCACCCCCGTCCGCACCCGGACCTGCATTGCCACCCGCCGCGCGGCGCACGACACGCAGCTTTTGCGTCTCGTCGCCGATCCCGCGGGGTCCGGGCGGGTCTTGGCGGACCCGACGCGCTCGCTGCCTGGCAGGGGCGCATGGATCACTCCGACGTGGGAGGCGTTCGAGCTGGCGGAGAAGCGGCGGGCGTTCGCCCGCGCGCTCCGCATGTCCGCCCCGGTGGACTTAGGTCATGTACGGACGTACCTCGCGGAACACGCGGGAGACCCACAAGAAGTAAGGAAGACCGAACACTGATGAGTACGCAACCATGAAGCAGCATCAGCGATGACAGTCATTGACAACGACTAGGGGTCAGTAGCCTTCACGGGCCGCTGTCACCTAGCAGAAACAACAAGGAGACACGTGCCCGGAAAGCTACGCGTTCACGAACTGGCAAAACAGCTCGGAGTAACAAGTAAGGAACTGCTCGCCACGCTCAAGGAGCAGGGCGAGTTTGTGAAGACGGCATCGTCCACCATCGAACCGCCGGTGGTGAAGAAGATGAGGGAGTTCTACGGAGAAAAGTCCGGACAGAGCTCCGCCGAAGGCAAGGGTCAAAAGCCGGCGCCGAAACCCGGTGCTGCCGCTCCCAAGTCTGGTGCGCCCAAGTCTGGTGCGCCCAAGCCTGGCGCGCCCAAGCCTGGCGCGCCCAAGCCTCGCGCCCCCAAGCCCGGTGCGCCGAAGCCTGGTGAACCCGAAGCCGGTGCACCTAAGCCCGGCACGCCGAAACCCGGCGCTGCTGCGGCCAAGCCTGGTGCGACCAAGCCTGGTGAACCCGAAGCCGGTGCACCTAAGCCCGGCACGCCGAAACCCGGCGCTGCTGCGGCCAAGCCTGGTGCGACCAAGCCTGGTGCGGCCAAGCCCGGCGCTCCGAAACCCGGTGCGCCGAAGCCCGGCGCCAAGACTGGCGCGCCCACCCCGGGTTCTATGCCGCGGCCGGTGCCGAAGCCCGGTGGCCGCCCGCGTGTGGCGAACAACCCGTTTTCCTCCAACACCGGTGGCCCCCGGCCCGCCCCCCGTCCCGGTGGCGCGGGTGGCGGCGGCCGTGGCCGCGGCCAGGGTGGCTCGCAGGGCGGGCCGCGCCCCGGCGGACAGGGGCAGCGTCCGGCCCCGCGCCCGGGGTCTGGTCGGCGACCGACGCCGGCTGATATGGCGCCGAACCCGGCTCAGATGCCTGCCAAGTCGGCGAATGCCGGCCGTGGCCGCGGTGGCCAGGGCGGCGGCCGTGGCCGTGGGCCGGGGGGACCCGGCCATGGCGGTGGTTTCCGGGGTCGCGGCGGCCGCCGCGGTGGGACCGCCGGCGCGTTCGGTCGTCCCGGCGGCGCTCCGGGGCGCGGGCGTAAGTCGAAGCGTCAGAAGCGCCACGAGTACGAGGAGATGCACGCACCGAACGTCGTCGGCGGCGTGCGGCTTCCCGACGGCGGCGGCAAGACCGTCCGGCTGCGCCAGGGCGCGACGCTGAGCGACTTCGCGGAGAAGATCGGCACCGAGGCGTCGAACCTGGTCCAGGCCCTGTTCAACCTCGGCGAGATGGTCACAGCGACGCAGTCCGTGCCGGAGGAGACCCTGCAGATCCTAGGCGCGGAGATCAACTACGAGGTCAAGATCGTCTCCCCGGAGGACGAGGATCGCGAGCTGCTCGAGTCCTTCGACCTTCAGTTCGGCGAGGACGAAGGCGGCGAGGAGGACCTGGAGTACCGCCCGCCGGTGGTCTCCGTCATGGGTCACGTCGACCACGGCAAGACCCGCCTGCTGGACTCGATCCGACGCGCGAACGTCGGTTCGGGCGAGGCCGGTGGTATCACCCAGGGCATCGGTGCGTACCAGACCACCGTCACGCTGGAGGACGAGTCGCGCCGGATCACGTTCCTGGATACCCCGGGCCACGAGGCGTTTACCGCCATGCGCGCCCGCGGTGCCAAGTCGACTGACCTGGCCATCCTGGTCGTGGCGGCGGACGACGGCGTCATGCCGCAGACCGTGGAGGCGATCAACCACGCCAAGGCGGCTGAGCTGCCGATCGTGGTCGCTGTGAACAAGGTAGATAAGCCGGAGGCCCAGCCGGACAAGATCCGCGGGCAGCTCACCGAGTACGGGCTCGTGCCCGAGGAGTACGGCGGCGACACCATGTTCATCGACATCTCGGCGAAGCAGGGCACTGGTATCGACGACCTGCTCGAGGCCGTCCTGCTCACCGCGGATGCGGCTCTGGACCTGCGCGCTAACCCCGACATGGACGCCCAGGGCATTGCTATCGAGTCGAACCTCGACCGTGGCCGCGGCCCAGTGTCCACGGTCATCGTGCAGCGCGGCACCCTGCGTGTCGGCGACTCGATCGTTGTCGGCGGCAACTACGGCCGCGTGCGCCGCATGGTCGACGAGTGGGGCAACGACGTCGAGGAGGCCGGGCCGTCGCGTCCGGTGCAGGTGCAGGGGCTGAACGGCGTGCCGGGCCCCGGCGATAACCTGCTCGTGGTCGAGGACGACCGCGTTGCCCGCCAGATCGCGGCGCAGCGCGATGCCCGCATGCGCTCCGCTCAGCAGGCGCGGACGAAGAAGCGCGTCTCCCTCGAGAACCTGGACCAGGCGCTCAAGGAGACCAGCCAGCTCAACCTCATCCTCAAGGGCGACAACGCCGGTTCGGTGGAAGCCCTCGAGGAGGCGCTGCTCAAGATCGAGGTCGACGACGAGGTCGAGGTCAACATCATCGACCGCGGTGTCGGTGCCGTGACCCAGACCAACGTGGTGCTCGCCGCGGCGTCCGACGCCGTGATCGTCGCCTTCAACGTGCGCGCCGAGGGCAAGGCGACCGAGGAAGCGAACAACGAGGGCGTGGAGATCCGCTACTACTCGGTGATCTACAAGGTCATCGAGGAGGTGGAGAGCGCGCTCAAGGGCATGCTCAAGCCGATCTACGAGGAGCGCGACCTCGGTACCGCGGAGATCCGCCAGATCTTCAAGGCGTCCGCGGTGGGCCTCATCGCCGGCTGCATGGTCACCGACGGCAAGGTGCGTCGCAATGCGAAGTGCCGCCTGGTGCGCGACGGCAACGTCATCACCCCGGACGCGACCATCGATTCGCTGCGCCGGGAGAAGGACGACGTCACCGAAGTGGACAAGGGCTACGAGTGCGGCATGGTGCTGTCCTACCCGGACATCCAGGTCGACGACGAGATCCAGGTCTACGAGACGGTCGAGGTGCCGCGCACCTAGGGGCGTCGAAAAGCGAAAAAGGCTCCGTCTCCTGCCGTGGGGGCGGGGCCTTTCGCCCGTTTCGGGAGGCGATTGGGCGCGCTGTAGGATGACGGGGAACCACATCCGCCCGTGTCATAAGGAGATGAGATGGCTGAGAACCCTCGTGCACAACGCCTGGCCAAGCGCATCCAGGAGATCGTCGCCCGGGCGATCGAGCGCCAGGTGAAGGACCGCCGCCTCGAGCTGGTGACCATCACCGACGTGCGGCTGACGGGCGACCTCCACGACGCCACCGTGTACTACACGGCGCGCGGGCGCGACATCAACGACGAACCCGACTACGCCCAGGCGGCCGAGGCTTTGCACAGGGCGCGCGGTCAGCTGCGCAAGGTCGTGGGCGACGAGCTCGGGGTGCGTTTTACCCCCACCCTCGCCTTCGAGCAGGACACCGTGCCCGAGGCCTCGGCGCGGATGGAGGAGCTGCTCAGCCGCGCCCGCGAGCGAGATGCGGAGCTGGCGAAGCTCCGGGAGAACGCCACCCCGGCCGGCGAGGGCAACCCGTACAAGACGACGGACATCTAGCGTGGCCACGCGAATGGAGGGGCTGCTCTTCCCGGAGCTCGAGGACGAGTTCGCCGACGTTGCGCGGGTGCTGGGCGGGGCGCGTTCGGTAGCCGTCGTGGGCCACATTAGGCCGGACGCGGACGCCGTCGGGTCCGCCTGCGGCCTGGCGGCCGGCCTGCGTTCCCTTGGGGTCCGCGCCGACGTGTTCATCGGGCAGCCCTTCGCGCACCAAAAAAACCTGGACTCCGTGCCCGGGGTAGGCGAGGTCAGCTATACGGACCGGCTGCCGGAGACGGACCTCGTGGTGACGGTGGACTGCGCGTCCGTGGACCGCACCGGGGCCTTCGCCGCGCAGATCCAGGCTGACCCGGCCCGGGTTGTCGTCATCGACCACCACGAGACGAACCGCGGGTTCGGGGGCCGCAACCTGATTGTCATCGGGGAGTCGACCACGATGCTGGTGCGCGAACTTTTCGTTCACCTGGGCGTGGTCGCCGATACCGCGATGGCGCATTGCCTCTACGCCGGGCTGGTCACGGACACCGGCAACTTCCGCTGGGGCACCCAGCGCATGCACCGCATGGCGGCGGAGCTGCTCGGCTACGGCCTGGACACCCGGGAGATTTCCCTGCGCCTCATGGACGCAATGAGCGCGCGGGACATGCTCCTGCTCGGCGGGGTGCTCGCGGGCATGGAGCGCCACGAAGCGCACGGCCGCCGGGTGTGCGTGTTCACGATCGGCGTGGACGCGCTCAAGGCGATGAGCCAGCAGGCCGTCGAGGCCGTGATTGACTACGCCCGCGTGATCGAGCGTTGCGACGTCGGAGTGGTGCTCAAGGAGCAAGCCCCCGGCTACTGGAGCGTGTCGCTGCGCTCGAGCACCGTCGACGTCTCGCGGGTGGCGCAAGCCCTCGGCGGCGGCGGGCACGTCCCGGCCGCCGGCCTGAGCGCCTCCGGCCCCCGCGCTGAGGTGGTGGGGCGGATTCTGAGGAAGATTTGATGAGCGGCGAGGTCAGCGCCCGCCGCATCCTCGCCCTCGCACTCCCAGCGCTGGGCGTGCTCGCCGCCAACCCCCTGTACCTGCTCTTGGACACCGCCGTAGTGGGCCGGCTGGGCACAGGCGAGCTGGCTGCTTTAGCGGCCGGCGCGGCGATCCAATCCACCGTGACCACCCAGCTGACGTTCTTGTCCTACGGCACGACGGCGCGGGCGTCGCGCCTCTACGGATCGGGCGACCGCGCCGGCGCCGTAGCCGAAGGCGTTCAGGCCTCGTGGGTGGCGTGCTTTGTCGGACTAGCGCTGGCGGTGCTGGTGGGCGTGTTCGCTCGCCCGCTCGCCCTGTTTCTCACCGACGACGCCGCCACCGCAGATGAGGCGGTGCCCTGGATGCGCGTGGCGGTAGTGAGCATTCCCCTGACCTTGCTCATCATGGCGGGAAACGGATGGCTGCGCGCGGTGCAGAACACGCGGCTGCCGCTTGTGCTCACGCTGTGCGGAGTCGCCCCCGGTGCGTTGCTCCTGCCGCCGCTTGTGGCCCGGTACGGCCTCGTCGGGTCCGCCGTGGCGAACGTGATCGGGGTGTCAATTACGGCCAGCCTCTTCCTGTGGGTGCTGGTGCGGGAGCACTCGGGGCCGTGGGGTCCGCGCTGGAGCATTATCCGCCGCCAGCTGGTCCTCGGTCGCGACCTCATCCTGCGCTCGCTGTCCTTCCAGGTCTCGCTGCTCGCGGCGGCCGCAGTGGCGGGCCGCTTCGGCGTGGCTGCGCTGGCCGCGCACCAGGTGCTGCTGCAGCTGTGGAACTTTCTCACCCTCGTGCTCGATTCTCTGGCCATTGCGGCCCAGACACTCACCGGCTCGGCGCTGGGGCAGGGCCAGGCCGCGCGGGCGCGGGAGGTAGGAACCCGGTGCGTCATCTTCTCTGTCCTTTTCGCCTGCGCCCTTGCCGGGGTGTTCGCTCTGTTCGGCGGTCCCATCCAGGCCATCTTCACCCAGGACGCCGCGGTGACGGGCGAACTCGGGGTGCCGTGGTGGCTTTTGATCACCATGATCGTGATCGGCGGCGTCGTCTTCGCGCTCGACGGCGTGCTGCTCGGAGCGGGGGACGCGGCTTTCCTGCGTACCCTGACTCTGGCGGCAGTGCTTGTGGGTGCCCTACCGCTCATCGGTGTGTCTTCTCTTGCCGGGTGGGGGCTGACGGGAATCTGGGCGGGCCAGCTGGTCGCGCTGCTCATCCGCTTCGGCGGGGTGGCCCACAGGTTTACGTCCATGAAGTGGGCGCGCGTCGGCGCCGCGTAGCTCCCGCTGTGGTAGGCATATATGGCATGACCACGACGTTGTGGGCCGTGGCGGATCTGCACGCCGCGGTAAAGGCGAACGGCCCCATGATCCGGCAGATCCAGCCGACGGACCCGTCGGACTGGCTGATCGTCGCCGGCGACGTGGCGGAGCGACTGGAGCTCATCGTCGACGTGCTGGCGGATCTGGCCCAGCGCTTCGACACCGTGATCTGGGCCCCGGGCAACCACGAGCTGTTCTCCCGTTCCTCCGACCGCTACCGGGGCCGCGAGAAGTACGCCGCGCTGGTCCAGGCCCTGCGCGAGGTTGGGGTGGTGACGCCGGAGGACCCGTACCCGGTGTTCCACGGGGTGACCATTGCGCCGCTGTTCACGCTCTACGACTACTCCTTCCGCGGCCCGAGCCTGACGGTGCAGGAGGCGGTGACGGCCGCGCGGGAGAAGAACATCATGATGACCGACGAGTTCGCCATCGCCCCCTTCGTGGACATCCGCGCCTGGTGCTGGGACCGGCTCGCCTACACCACCAAGCGCCTTTCGCGCATCGAGGGCCCCACGGTGCTGATCAACCACTGGCCGCTGGTGCAGGAGCCGGTGATGAAGATGCGGTGGTCCGAGATCGCCCTGTGGTGCGGCACCCGGCACACCCGCACCTGGGCCCGGCGCTACAACGCTCGCGCCGTGGTCTACGGCCACCTGCACATGCCCGGCGTCACGGTGATCGACGGGGTCGACCACATCGAGGTGTCCCTCGGCTACCCGCGCGAGTGGCAGAACTCCACACGCGCTACCCCTTGGCCCTACCCGGTCATGGAGGTGCGCCGGTGATGCAGGATCTCGACCTTTTCCCACCCCATGCGCGCTACGTGTACATCCGCACGGGCGACGGTCGGGACCTGACGAACTACCGGGAGCTGCACCCGGAGGAGCAGCGCCTCGTCAGCCAGGCCGTGGACCTGCGTAAAGGGGAGTTCGGGGACGCCCGCTGGTGCGCCCACCAGGCGCTTCGCGAGCTCGGCGTGGACACCGGCGAGGCCATCTTGCGCGGCGAGCGGGGGATGCCGCTGTGGCCGCAGGGCTACATCGGCTCCCTGACCCACACCGAGGGGTTCCGCGCGGCGGTCGCGGCGTCGACACGTCACGTCGTCTCCATCGGACTCGACGCCGAACCCGCGAAGCCGTTGCCGGAGGAAGTGGTGGGGGAGATCGCCAACGCCAGGGAACGGGTGCGCATCGACAGGCTCCGCGATTGCGGAATGGATTGGGCGGACCGCCTGACCTTCTGCGCGAAAGAGGCGACGTACAAGTGCTGGTTCCCCATGACTCGGCGCTGGCTGGGCTTTACCGAGGCGGAAATGGATATCCGCGTCGACGGCACCTTTTTGGCCTATCTTCTGGCGCGTCCCACTCCCGTGCCCTTCTTCGAGGGCAGGTGGGAAAAGCGGGGCGGGTACCTCATCGCCTCCGCGTTTGTCACCCGCTCGCTGCAGGCGAAATTCGCGCGCTAGCCGGGCGCTCGCTCTACAGCGTCGACGGCCGCGCCACGAAGACCGTGGCCAGCCGCGCGCCCTTCTCTTTCACCAGCGCCACCGCCCGGCCGTCGGGTCCGACGGCCGCGTGCACGCCGCTGAGGCCGCGGGGCTCGAGCCACTTTCCCATCGCCAGCGCCTCGTACTCCTCGCTCGTCACAGGCAGGACCGGCCACGAGCGCGACAGAGCCTCGTCGAGGGTGAGGCTCAAGGTGGGATGTTCATCGAGGTGGGGCAGCTTGTGGGCGTCGTCAAGCGAAAAGCTGCCAACTTTCTCGCGGCGCAGCGCCGTGAGGTGGCCGCCGACGCCGAGGTCAGAGCCGAGGTCGCGGGCCAGCGAGCGGATGTAGGTGCCGGACGAGCAGTGCACGCGCACGTCGACGTCGAGGTACGGCGCGGCGCGGCGGATGTCCAGAACCTCGAAGGTAAAGACGGTAACCGGGCGGGCGGGCAGGTCCACCTCGATGCCCTCGCGGGCGAGTTCGTGGGCGCGGCGGCCGCCGACCTTGACTGCCGAGACCCTTGCCGGCACCTGCATGATCTCCCCGGTCAGCCGGTCGACGGCCTCGCGCAGCGCGGAGTGGTCGAGGTCCGCGGCGAATGCCGTGGAGGTGACCTCGCCGTCAGCGTCGTCGGTCGTCGTGGCCGCGCCGAGGCGGATCGTCGCGGCATAGACCTTGTCGTGGGCGACGAGGTGGGCGAGCAGCTTCGTGCCGCGCTCGATCCCGGCGACGAGCACGCCGGTGGCCATCGGATCGAGGGTGCCGGCGTGGCCGACCTTGCGGGTGCCGAAGGCCCGTCGCAGGCGGGCGACGACGTCGTGGCTCGTCATGCCCGCCGGTTTGTCGACGACGACGATGCCGGAGGTGGCGAGCGGATCGGTTAGGGGATCGGTCATGGGCATTCAGTATGCCGTAGTCTGTCCTCCGTGGATATTTTGCGCGGACTGGACGAGGTGCCCGAAGGCTTCGGTCGGCCGGACGGCACGGTGGTCACCATCGGGGTCTTCGACGGCGTGCACAGGGGCCACCAGCTGCTCATTTCCCGCGCGGTGGAGGAGGCCCGCCGCCAGGACGTGCCGTGCGTGGTCATGACCTTCGAGCCGCACCCCGTGTCCATCTTTGCGCCCGATCGCGCTCCCGCCGCCCTGGTGAGCCTGGCCGAGCGCGCCCGGCTGATCGAGTCTCTCGGCGTGGATTACCTCCTCGTGATCGACTTCCGCAAGGAACTCGCCGGCGACAGCCCGCAGGATTACGTCAGCAACACGCTCTTGGGCCGCCTCAACGCCCGCCACGTCGTGGTGGGGGAGAACTTCACCTTCGGCCGCGACGCTGCGGGGAACGCGGAGACCATGGCGCAGCTCGGCCGCGAGCACCTTTTCGACGTCACCATCGTGGGCTTGCTTGACGACGGCGGCGCCCGCATCTGCTCCACCGCCATCCGCCGCGAGCTCGCCGAGGGCAACATCGACGTTGCTCGCGACTACATGGGCCGCCCCTTCGCGGTGACCGCCCCCGTCGAGCGCGGCGCGGGCCGCGGCGGCCGCGAGCTGGGCTACCCGACCGCCAACCAGTACGTCGAGGACATCACGGCGCTGCCCGCCGACGGCGTCTACGCCGGCTGGCTGACCATCCTCGGCGAGGAGCCGATCGACGGCGACATGGAGCCCGGCCTGCGCTACCCGGCGGCGATTTCCGTGGGCACCAACCCCACCTTCGGAGACAATCGCAGAAGCGTCGAGTCCTTTATCCTCGACCGGGAAGCGGACCTGTACGGACGCGTGGCCCGGGTGGAGTTCGTCGGCAAGGTCCGCGACATGCGCAAGTTCGATTCCGTCGAGGAGCTGCTCGACAACATGGCCCGCGACGTGGCCCGCACGCGCGACATTTTGCACATCAACGCCTAGCTGGAAGGAGCCATCAGTGGCCCGCAAAGTAATCCTCGACCTTGACACCGGTATCGACGACGCCCTCGCCCTCGCCTACGCGCTTGGCAGCGAGGAGCTCGATCTCATCGGCGTGACGGGCACCTACGGCAACGTCACCGTCGAGGACGGCGTGCGCAACAGCCTCGCCATCCTCGACCTGTTCGGCCGCACCGACGTGCCGGTCTTCGCCGGGCCCGGCCACGCGCGCGAGCGCGATTCGTTCGAGGTCCTCGAGATTTCTTCCTTTATCCACGGCACCAACGGGGTCGGGGAGGCACAGCTTGCCGACGCCACCCGGGCGCCCGAAACGACATCCGCCGTCGACTTCCTCGTCGAGTCCGTGGAGCGCTACGGCGACGACCTCGTCATCGTGCCCACCGGGCCCTCGACGACGATCGCCGCGGCGATCGAGGCATCGGAGACCTTCGCGCGCGAGGCTCACATCGTCATGATGGGCGGCGCGCTCACTGTGCCGGGCAACGTCTCGCCCTGGGCCGAGGCGAACGTCAACCAGGATCCCGAGGCCACCGACCTGCTCTTCCGCCGTGCCGCCGACGTCACCATGATCGGCCTCGACGTGACCCTGCAGACCCTGCTGACCACGTCCGAGACCGCACAGTGGGCGGCCCTGGGGACCCGCGGCGGCGACTTTTTGGCCGCGGCGACGAACTACTACATCAAGGCGTACGAGACCACGGCCCCCCACCTCGGCGGCTGCGGGCTGCACGACCCGCTGGCGGTGGCCGTGGCCATCGACCCGTCTTTGGTGACACTTCTGGATATCAACATGAAGACCGAGACCGAGGGAGCTACCCGGGGCCGCACCATCGGCGACGAGACCCGCCTGAACGAACCGGTGAAAACGGCGCACGTCGCGGTCGCCGTGGACACCGAGCGCTTCCTCGGCGAGTTCATGCGCCGGCTCACCGCCGTGGCCGCGGCCACCGACTAGCGCGGGGGATTTTGGGCCGCGGCGGGATTTTGTTACTCTGACCTTCTGGCTTCGGGCACGAAGGAAGAAGACTGCGGTTCGCAGCGGTCGCGCCCGGACGCTGATTCATGGCATGCGAACTGAAATAACCAAGGAGTAACTCATGGCGCTGACCACTGAGAAGAAGTCCGAGATCCTGAAGAACTACGGCCTGCACGAGACCGACACCGGCTCCCCGGAGGCCCAGGTCGCCCTGCTCACCGAGCGCATCAACGGCCTCACCGAGCACCTCAAGACCCACAAGCACGACCACCACTCCCGCCGCGGCCTGCTGCTGCTGGTCGGTCGCCGCCGTGGCCTGCTGAAGTACCTGCGCGAGAACAACGTCGAGCGCTACCGCGACCTGATCGCCCGCCTGGGCCTGCGCCGCTAGTTCGCGCCGCCCCGGCCGCCGCCCCTTGTCCACGCGACAAGCGGCGGCTTTTTCTTTGTCGCCGTGTGGCTGGCGTCGGCGCCCTGCTCAGCAATTCGGCGTTCCACCTGCTAGAATCGGGTGCCGTTGTGTGAAGACAGAAGACTATGGCGGCACCGATGATCGCCGGGATACCACAGAGAGGGACCCTTTGAGCACATTTACCCCGAAAAACACCTCCGACGTCTACGTAGACGAGGAGTACGGAACCACCGAGGCCGTCGCCGTCCTGGACAACGGCGACTTCGGCTCCCGCACCATCCGCTTCGAAACCGGGCAGCTCGCCCGCCAGGCAGGCGGCTCCGTGACCACCTACCTCGACGACGACACCATGATGCTGGCCACCACCACGGCCTCGAACAACCCCCGCGAGGGCTTCGACTTCTTCCCGCTCACCGTCGACGTCGAGGAGCGGATGTACGCCGCCGGGCGCATCCCCGGCTCCTTCTTCCGCCGCGAGGGCCGGCCCTCCACCGAGGCCATCTTGGCCTGCCGCCTCATCGACCGCCCGCTGCGCCCCACCTTCGTCAAGGGGCTGCGCAACGAGGTGCAGGTGATTATCACGGTGCTGTCGATGGACCCGCAGGAGTACTACGACGTGGTGGCCATCAACGGCGCCTCCGCCGCCACCCAGCTTTCCGGCCTGCCCGTTTCCGGGCCCGTCGGCGGCGTGCGCATGGCGCTCGTGGCCGACGACAAGCACCCGGCGGGCCAGTGGGTGGCCTTCCCGAACCACGCGCAGCACGAGCGCTGCCTGTTCGAGATGGTCGTCGCCGGTCGCATCGTCGAGCGCAAGGGAAAAAGCGATGTAGCGATCATGATGGTTGAGGCGGGCGCCGGGTCAAACGTCGCCAAGCAGGTTGCTCAGGGGGCCCCCGCGCCGACCGAGGCCACGGTGGCGCAGGGCCTCGAGGCGGCGAAGCCGTACATCCGGACCCTCTGCGAGGCGCAGGCCGGCCTGGCCGCGAAGGCCGCGAAGGAGGTGCAGGAGTTCGAGCTCTTCCCCGCCTACAGCGAGAAGGTGTACGAGGCGGTGGAGAAGAAGGCCGCGAAGAAGCTCGCGAAGCTGCTCACTATCACGGGCAAGCAGGAGCGTGACGACGCCACCAATGCGTACATGGAGGACATCGAGGGGGACTTGCTCGACGCCTTCGACATTGATGACGACGACGAAGACGAGGAGCGCGCGGCCGTGAAGGAGATCCGCGCCGCGTACAACGCCCTGATGAAGTCGATCGTGCGCGAGAAGATCCTCACCGAGGGCTTCCGCATCGACGGCCGTGGTGTCACCGACATTCGCGACCTCGAGGTCGAGGTCGAGCTCATTCCGCGGGCCCACGGCTCGGCGCTGTTCGAGCGCGGCGAGACCCAGATCCTCGGCGTGACCACGCTGGACATGCTGAAGATGGAGCAGACCGTCGACTCGCTGTCGCCGGAGACCTCCAAGCACTACATTCACCACTACAACTTCCCGCCGTATTCCACTGGCGAGACCGGCCGCGTCGGCTCCCCGAAGCGCCGCGAGATCGGTCACGGCGCGCTCGCCGAGCGTGCGCTGGTGCCGGTGATCCCCTCGAAGGAGGAGTTCCCCTACACCATCCGCCAGGTCTCCGAGGCGCTGAGCTCGAACGGGTCGACGTCGATGGGCTCGGTGTGCGCCTCGACGCTGTCGCTCTACAACGCCGGTGTGCCTCTGGCGGCCCCGGTGGCGGGCATCGCGATGGGCCTGGTCTCTGGCGAGGTCGACGGGGAGACCGAGTACGTCACCCTGACCGACATCCTCGGGGCCGAGGATGCCTTCGGCGACATGGACTTCAAGGTGGCGGGCACCCGGGAGTTCATCACCGCGCTGCAGCTTGACACCAAGCTCGACGGGATCCCCTCCGACGTGCTCGCCGCCGCCCTCGAACAGGCTCGTGACGCCCGTGAGGCGATCCTGGACACGATGGCGGAGGTCATCGACGGCCCGGACGAGATGAGTTCGCTGGCCCCGAAGATCACCACCATCAAGGTCCCGGTGGGCAAGATCGGCGAGGTGATCGGGCCGAAGGGCAAGACCATCAACCAGATCACCGACGAGACCGGGGCCGAGGTGTCCATCGAGGACGATGGCACGATCTACGTCTCCGCCGCCTCCGGAGAGGCTGCCGACAACGCGATTGAGCGCATCAACGGCATCGCCAACCCCCAGCTGCCGAAGGTGGGGGAGCGCTACCTCGGCACCGTGGTCAAGACCGTCGCCTTCGGCGCGTTCGTCTCCATCCTGCCGGGCACGGACGGGCTGATCCACATTTCGAAGCTCGGCGGGAACAGGCGCGTCGAGAACGTCGACGACGTGGTCACCGTCGGCGAGCGGATCGAGGTGGAAATCGCCGACATTGACAACCGCGGCAAGATCTCGCTCGTACCCGTCGAGGACCCTGCCGAGGACTAGGCCCGGCGGGGACCACCCCGCGGCCGCCTACCTCTGAATATCCACGACTACGCGCGGCGGATCCGCGAGCGTGTAGGCGTGGAAGGGGCGCTGCTGGTCGAGGCCGATGAAGTACTGCGTGTCGGCCTCGAACACGCCGCCGTGGGTGACGCCCTGAACGGACTCGGCCGCGATGTTCATCGGGCCGACCGAGTTGAGCTCCTCGCGGGGGCTGAGCATACCCATGGGCGTGCCCTGGATCATGACTTCGAGGTAGGCGGTTCCGGCGACCTCGATCGGGTAACCCGACGCCTGCTGCAGCGGCTGGGCGGTGTAGTCCGCGATAAACCCGGGCGCACCCGCTCCGGAGTACTCGAAGACGACGCGGTCGAAGCCGTCGTGCGCGGCAGCCCGCACGTCCGCGATAACGAGCTCGGCCGCCGGGGAGGGAGCCTGCTGGGCGCGGTCCAGGCTGAACTCGCCCGGGGTGTCGGCCTCCTCGGCCGTCGCCGCGAGGTGCGAGGGCGCCTCAGGGGTTGCCGTCGTCGTTTCGGTGGTGGGAGCGGCGGTAGTGGAGGCTGTCGTGGTGGCGGTCGTCACCGTCGTGTCCTGGGCGTCCTCTGCCGCGGGGGCGCACGCCCCGAGGCCGACCGCTGCGGCAAGCGCCGACGCGACGAGGGGAGCACGGGTCCGGTCGTTGTGTTTCATACGTCTTACTGTAACGGGGCGTGTGGCGGGCAGGGCTGAAGTTCCGAGCACCGTAAGGCAATCGTGACCGGGCGCGGGCCAACGCCGTAGAGTGGCCGCAGAGAATGCACGCACACGAGGAAGGGAGCGCCGCTATGGCTATCAAGGTTGGAGTATTGGGAGCGAAGGGCCGTGTCGGTTCGGCCGTCGTGGCCGGCGTGAAGGAGGCCGAGGGCCTGGAGCTCGTCGCCGAGGTCGACCACGGCGACCCCCTCTCCCAGTTGACGGACAACGGCGCGGAGGTCGTCGTGGACTTCACGACGCCGGCGGCCGTCATGGATAACCTGCAGTTCTGCATCAGCCACGGCATCCACTGCGTCGTGGGCACGACGGGCTTCGACGACGGCCGCTACGAGCAGGTGCGGGCCTGGCTGGAGGAGAACCCGAACGTCGGCGTCCTCATCGCCCCCAACTTCGCCATCTCCGCCGTCCTCACGATGGCGTTTGCCCGCCAGGCAGCGCCGTACTTCGAGTCCGCCGAGGTGGTGGAGTACCACCATCCGAACAAGCTCGACGCGCCTTCGGGCACGGCGACGAAGACGGCGCAGGGGATCGCCGAAGCGCGCCGCGAGGCGCGCATGGGCGCTGTCCCGGACGCCACTGAGCAGTCGCTCGATGGGGCACGCGGCGCCGACGTCGACGGGGTGAAGGTGCACGCGGTCCGGATGACCGGCATGGTCGCCCACGAGGAGGTCATCTTCGGCACCCGCGACCAGTCCCTGACCATCCGCCAGGACTCCTACGGGCGGGAGTCCTTCGTGCCCGGGGTGCTCGAGGGGGTGCACAAAGTGGCGGACAACCCGGGTTTGACCGTGGGGCTGGATAAGTACCTGGGGCTGTAGGGCATGGCGGTCGCATCGAACCTGGACGTCCAGCTTGTTGCCGCGACGCGGTTTACGCCCCCGACCGGAGTGGAGTGGGAGCCGGACCCGGCGGCAAGCCCCGCTGAGTCGGTCGTCGAGTTCGCGGGCCGAGCCTGCTACGAGACGTTCGACCGCCCCAACCCGCACACCGCGGCGAACGATTCTTACCTGCACCACGTCATCGAGGTGGGCCACGACGCGCTGCTTGAGCATGCCACGGCCACCCTCTACGTCCGTGGCCTCTCCCGCGCTGCGGGTAACGAGCTGCTACGGCACCGCCACCTGTCGTTTTCTCAGCTGAGCCAGCGCTACGTGCCCGCGGGCCAAAGTGAGGTCGTGGTCCCTGTGGCGATTGCAGAGGACCCAGAGCTGCGCGAGCTCTTCGTGCGCGCGGTGGACGATTCGCGCTTTGTCTACGACGAGCTGCTGCGCGCGCTCGAGGAGGACACGGCGGCGGAACCCAACGCCTTGCTGCGGCGGAAGAAGGCCCGGCAGGCGGCGCGGGCGATCTTGCCGAACGCGACCGAGACGCGCTTCGTGGTCACCGGCAACTACAGGGCGTGGCGCGAGTTCATCGCGGCGCGCGCCTCCGAGCACGCGGACGCCGAAATTCGCGCGCTCGCGCTGGCCTGCCTCGACCTGCTCCGCGGTACGGCGCCTTCGCTTTTCGACGACTTCCTCGTCAGCGAGCTCGCCGACGGCACGAAGATGGCCACGAGCCCGTACATCCAGTAGAGGGCTCCCCATAGAGGAGCTTCGGCACGGCAGTGGCGCGGCTGCCGGAGGGAGCGGGTAACCTAGTCGGCTATGGGCATTTCAACGAAAGCCAGCACCGGTGCTGACATCTTCGGCGTCGTCTCCGTCGCCATGGTCACCCCCTTCGATGCGCAGGGAGAGCTCGACCTCGACACGGGCCGGAAGCTGGCCGCCCACCTCGTCGACAACGGGGTCGACTCCCTTGTCCTCGCCGGGACCACGGGCGAGTCGCCGACGACGTCCCCGGAGGAAAAGATCGCGCTGCTGAAGGCCGTGCGCGAGGAGGTCGGAGACCGCGCCACCTTGATCGCTGGTGCGGGCACCAACGACACCCGCACCTCGGTGCAGCTGGCGGTGGCCTCCAAGGAGGCTGGCGCCGACGCGCTCCTCGTGGTCACGCCGTACTATTCCAAGCCGTCCCAGGCGGGGATCGTTGCCCACTACCGCGAGGTCGCGGGGGCGACGGATCTGCCGATCTGCCTCTACGACATCCCGGGACGCACGGGCCTCGCGCTGGACGAGGCGACTATCCGCGAACTCGCGACGATTCCCACGATCCAGGGGCTGAAGGACGCGAAGGGCAACTTCTTCCAAGCGGCCCCCCTCATTCGTGAGACGGAACTCGCCTGGTATTCTGGCGACGATCCTCTCACTTTGCCGTGGCTTTCCGTCGGCGCGACCGGTGTCATCTCAGTGATCGGACACGCCGCCCCGCGTCATTTGCGAGAAATGATAACAAGCTTCGAGGAAGGCGACCTCGCCCGCGCGCGGGAAATCAACGCCACAACCATCGACGTGCTGGCTCGTCAGCAGGCACTTCTCGGTGGTGCAACTTTTGCAAAGGCTGCTCTGCGCTTGCAGGGCATTGACGTAGGAGACCCCCGCCTGCCGGTCGCGCCCGCGACTAAGCAGCAGGTGGAGGGCCTCCGCACTGACATGGAAAAGGCTGGAGTCCTCTAAGTATGAACGAACCCCGTAACCGGACGCGTAAGGTTACCCGCAAGGCTGGGCCGCCGGAGCCCGCTGATCAGCAGCCGGTGTTCCAGGCGCCGGACAGCCAACCCGCACACGAAACCGCCGACGATAACGGTGGGGACAACGGAAGCGGCTCCGGCAAGGGGAAGTCCGGCTCCAACGGCAACTCGGGGGGTAACGGCAACCGCTCGCGCAACCGTCGCGGCCGGGGCCGCGGCCGTGGCGGCAACGGCGGCGGGCGCCGCAACCCGGTGAAGTCGATGCAGGGGGCGGACTTGACCAAGCGCCTCCCGGCGCCGCCCAAGGCGCCGCAGAACGGGCTGCGTATCTACGCGCTCGGCGGTATCTCTGAAATCGGCCGCAACATGACCGTCTTCGAATACAACGGCAGGCTTCTCATCGTCGATTGCGGCGTGCTCTTCCCGAATTCGAGCGAGCCCGGCGTTGACCTGGTTCTGCCGGATTTCGGGCCGATCGAAAACCGCTTGGACAAGGTCGAGGCCCTGGTGGTCACGCACGGCCACGAAGACCACATCGGCGCGATCCCGTGGCTGCTGAAGCTGCGCCCGGACATCCCGATCTACTCCTCGCGCTTTACCAACGCCCTGATTTCGGCGAAGACGCAGGAGCACCGGCAGAAGCCGAAGCTGCACGAGGTGAACAAGGATTCCGACATCACTGTCGGGCCCTTCCACGTCCGCTTCTGGCACGTCAACCACTCCATCCCGGAGTGCCTTGGCGTTTCCATCAAGACGGGCGCCGGGCACGTCGTCATGACGGGCGACATCAAGCTCGACCAGACGCCTTACGACGGCAAGCCCACCGACCTCCCTGCTTTGTCGCGCTTCGGCGACGAGGGGATCGATCTGTTCATGTGCGACTCCACGAACGCCACCGTGCCGGGCATCTCGGTGTCCGAGGCCGGCATCGAGCAGACCCTGACGCGCCTGGTGGCGGGCGCGAAGCAGCGCGTGATCATCGCCTCGTTCGCGTCGAACGTCTCGCGCGTGCAGATGGCCATCAACGCGGCGGTCGCCAACGGCCGCAAGGTCGCGTTCAACGGCCGCTCGATGATCCGCAACATGGAGATCGCGGAAAAGATGAGCCTGCTGAAGGCGCCGAAGGGCACGATCGTTCCTATCGAGGAGGCGGCGAAGATGGCGCCGCACAAGGTGGCGCTCATCACTACCGGCACCCAGGGCGAGCCGATGGCGGCGCTGTCGCGCATGTCGCGGCGCGAGCACCGTCAGATCACGGTACGCGACGGTGACCTGATCATTTTGTCCTCCTCGCTGATTCCGGGCAACGAGGAAGCAGTGTTCGCGGTGACGAACAACCTGGCCCAGATCGGTGCCGAGGTGGTTACGAGCGCCGAGGCGCACGTGCACGCCTCCGGACACGGCTACGCCGGCGAGCTGCTTTTCCTGTACAACGCGGCGCGCCCGAAAAACGCCATGCCGGTGCACGGCGAGTGGCGCCACATGCGCGCGAACAAGGAACTTGCAATCTCCACCGGCGTCAAGCCGGAGAACACGGCGCTGGCGCAGAACGGCGTGGTCGTCGACCTGGTGAAGGGCAAGATCAACGTCGTCGGCCAGTACCAGGTGGGCCAGCTCTACGTGGACGGCGTGACCATGGGAGACGTCGACCCGGACGTGCTCGCGGACCGCACGAGCCTCGCCTCGGGCGGCGTCGTCTCGATCACCTGCGTGATCGACGACCGCACAGGCCGACTCCTGGAGACCCCGCGCGTGTCCACCACCGGCTTTTCCGAGGACGACCGCGACTTCAACAAGAAGGTCGTCGAGGGCGTGGAGTCCGTCATGGGCGACCTCGCCGCGGAGGGAGAAAACGACCCGTACCGCATGGTGCAGCAGCTGCGCCGCAAGGTCTCCCGTGCGATCGAGCAGAAGTACAAGCGCGAGCCGGTGATCCTGCCGACGGTCGTGCCGATGGCCGCGGACACGGCCCCCGTCGACGACGAGGACGTCGAGGCGACCCGCGAGTCGCTGTAACACGACGCTTCCTGGGCCCCAGCGTATGCTGGGGCCCATGTCTTTCGCCGCCACCGAACGTGACCGCCTCGCGCAGCTGCTTATCGACGTCGGACCCGACGCCCCGACCCTGTGCGAGGGTTGGAACACGCGCGACCTCGCAGCTCACCTCTACATCCGCGAAAACCGATTCCCCGCGGCGTTGGGGATTTTCCTGTCGCCGCTGAGCGGGACCCTGGAGAAGGAGACAGCCCGGCAAAAGGAACGCGATTACGTCGAGCTCGTGCGCGAGTGGGCGGCGGGGCCACCCGCTCTGCTGCGCCCCGTGGACAAGCGGTTCAACACGGCGGAGCACTTTATCCACCATGAGGACGTGCGACGCGGGGACGGCCAGGCGGGTCCGAGGCAGTTCGGTCAGGGCGTCGAAAAGCAATTGCTGGGTGCGGCAGCCGCGATGGGTCGGATGACTCTGCGGGGAGCTGCGGCGCCGGTGATTCTGACGCCTCCGACGCTGCCGCCTGAGACGGTGGGGGGTGCCCGCGGTGTCGCGCGGCGCGGCGACGACGTGGTGCGAGTGTTCGGCGAACCCGGCGAGCTGCTGATGTGGATGAGCGGGCGAGCGCGGGTTGAGGTGCGCGTCGAGGGGCCCGCGAATCTCGTCGACGAGGTCCACGTCAAGCTCGGAGTCTAGACGCGCCGCGCTGGTGTGGCGTGAGTGGATATCGGGGCGGAAGGTACTAGAGTTACAAGCATGTCTGCCAGAAACTCCGCACACCGCACCTCGGGCCGCCCGCCGGCGGGCCCGCACGGCCAGAGCCGCTCGAACCGCCCGGCCGCCACGCGGAACGGCGGTCCCTCCTCGATGACGTACGCGCCGACATCCACCATGGTGGCGGCCGATACCTCCGGGGAGCGGGTGGGCTCGGCCTACCGCGCCGTGGGCAGCACCCTGGGGGCCGCTGCCCGCGGCACCGCGCGCGGGGTGCGCTCGGTGGCGGGGAGGTTCGGCGGGTCCAAGCGGCGCGGTGGCGACGAGGAACCGGGCGATCTCGATGACTTTTTTGAGGAGGACGTGAGCACGCGGCAAAGCAGCAGCGCACGCAACGACGAGGAGGCAGAGCGCGCGGAGGACGCGCCCCCCGGGGGTGAGAAGGCGGACCTGTGGGGGCTTGTCCTCATCGGCCTAGCGGCCGTGATCGGGGCTTCCGTGTGGTTCGACATCGCGGGACCGATTGGCCGCGTCATCTCGGAGGGCGTGCACTGGGTCATTGGCGCGGGCGCGCTCATTTTGCCCGTCGCGCTCGTCGCGGCTGCCGTGGCGCTGATGCTGGACGTCCGGCGCGACGCCGCTGTGCGAACGCGGGTAGGCCTAGGAATCGGCATCATCACGCTCGGCATGCTCGGTCTCGTGCACGTGCTCGCTGGGACCCCTGCCGAGTGGGAGGGGCGAAAAATAGCCGGCGGGGCGCTGGGCACTGTGTTCGGCGGCGGGCTGGCGGCCGGGTTTTCCTCCTACGTCGCGGTGCCGCTTCTGGCGCTGGTGATTATTTTCGGCGCGCTGAAGACAACAGGCATCACGGTGCGCGAGGCCTACGACCACCTCGTGGCGGCGCTACGCTCGACCTTCGGCTCTGGTGAGACCCCAGATCCGGAGGAGGACAGCGACCCGTACGCGGACGTGGACAAGGACCTCGACCGTATCGCCTCGGGGCGCCCGCGGACGCGCCCGCGCCCAGCACCGGGCCTCAGCCCGATGGCTAACTACCCGGCGGGGGAGGGGGAGTCCACTCGGGTTGTACGGACAAAGCGCGACCGCCGCGCCAGCCTGTTCGGTGATACCGACGCTCGCGAGCAGGCCCCCGAGGCGCAGCGTCCGCAGCAGCCGGAGGAGACTAAGGTCGTGGAGCGCCCCGAACCGGCCCCGAGCAACGAACCGGTTTCCCCGGACGGCGCCGATCGCACCGCCACCGTGGGCCGGGACGCGGAGGACGCCGTGAGCCAGTCGCGGGAGGCTATGCGCCAGGCGATTATCGCCCGCAGTGGCATTGACGCCGCCGCGGTGCCCGCCTCGACGCCGAAGTCGGAGCTGGACAAGCCGGCGCAAGCGCCGGCTCAGCGCCAACCCGAGAACCCCTCGGACTACGACATCCCCTCCACGGAACTGCTTGTCGCGGGCGAGGCACCCAAGACGCGCACCGAGGCGAACGACCGGATGATCGAGGCCATCACCGAGGTCTTTGAGGAGTTCAGGGTCGACGCCCAGGTGACCGGCTTCTCCCGCGGCCCGACAGTGACGCGTTACGAGGTCGAACTCGGCCCGGGCGTGAAAGTGTCGAAGATCACGAACCTGCAGTCCAACTTGGCCTACGCCGTGGCCACCGACAACGTCCGCCTGCTCACCCCAATTCCGGGCAAGTCCGCCGTGGGTATCGAGGTGCCCAACATGGATCGCGAGATGGTGCGGCTGCGCGATGTCCTCGACGCCCCCGCAGTCGCCACGGACCACGACCCGATGTTGATCGGCCTGGGCAAGGACATCGAGGGCGAGTTCATCGCCTCAAGCGTGCAAAAGATGCCGCACCTGCTCGTCGCCGGCTCGACCGGCTCGGGTAAGTCCGCCTTCGTCAACTCGCTGCTCATCTCCCTTCTCACGCGGGCGACGCCGGAAGAGGTGCGCCTCATCCTCATCGACCCGAAGATGGTGGAGCTGACCCCCTACGAGGGCATTCCGCACTTGATCACGCCGATCATCACGCAGCCGAAGAAGGCGGCGGCGGCGCTGCAGTGGCTCGTGGAGGAGATGGAGCAGCGCTACATGGACATGAAGTCCGCGCGAGTGCGCCACATCAAGGATTTCAACCGCAAGGTCCGTTCCGGTCAGCTGCAGGCTCCCCCCGGCTCGGAGCGGGAAATGCGCGCGTACCCGTTCATCGTCTGTGTCGTCGACGAGCTCGCCGACCTGATGATGACGGCGCCGAAGGAGATCGAGGACTCGATCGTGCGCATCACGCAGAAGGCGCGCGCAGCAGGCATTCACCTCGTTTTGGCCACCCAGCGTCCGTCGGTGGACGTGGTGACCGGGCTGATCAAGACGAACGTGCCGTCGCGCCTCGCCTTCGCCACGTCCTCGCTGACGGATTCGCGCGTCATCCTCGACCAAGCGGGCGCCGAGAAGCTCATCGGCATGGGCGACGGCCTGTTCATCCCGCAGGGGGCGGGCAAGCCTCAGCGCCTGCAGGGGGCCTTCGTCACCGACGAGGAGATTCAGGCGGTCGTCGAAGCTGCCAAGGCCCAGGAAGAGCCGGAGTACATCGAGGGCGTGACCGAGGAGAAGGCCTCCGAGAGCAAGGTCATCGACGATGACATCGGCAAGGACATGGACGATCTGCTCGAGGCCGTCGAGCTGGTGGTTACCTCGCAGCTCGGGTCCACGTCCATGCTCCAGCGCAAGCTGCGTATCGGCTTTGCCAAAGCCGGCCGGCTCATGGACCTCATGGAAACGCGCGGCGTGGTTGGCCCTTCCGAGGGGTCGAAGGCCCGCGAGGTCCTGGTTAAGCCGGAGGAGCTGGACACGATCATCTGGATGATCAAGTGCGCCGACCCAGCGGAGGCGCCGAAGGAAGCGGACGCGGCCGCACCCTCCGGCGACAGCCCCCGCGTGGTCGACGCCGGCGACAACCCGACGGGCGGCGCTTTCTAGCGGCCACAGTGCTACCGGGTTACCCGAGCGGCACAAAAGGCGTCGTCACGCTGGCCGTTTCGGGTCAGCGGGCGCATTGTCGTGCGTGTGCTGTATGCTTGCACTCGCATTGGAGGGGAGTACCCCGCACACGTCCCGTACCGTCAACACGGCGCCCGCGCAGGCGAGCCCCGGACGGGGCGGCCCCAGGGGGAATCCCGGGGTGGGGGAGACCTCCGGTCACACTGGTGTCTTTCTTCTTTCTGACCGGAGGTTTCTCCCATGGACGTCCCATTGTGGATATGGCTGATCGCGGGCGCGGTCATCCTCGGTTTCTTCGTCTTTGACTTCGCCACCCACGTGCGGCAGGCGCACGAGCCCTCGATGAAGGAGGCGGGGCTGTGGACGCTGTTCTACATGGCCATGTCGTGCGTGTGTGGTGCGATGATCTGGTGGCTGTGGGACGCCGAGCACGGCGTGCAGTACTTCACCGGCTACATCACCGAGCTCGCGCTCTCCGTCGACAACCTGTTCGTCTTCGCCCTGATCATGGGCGCCTTCCGCATCCCGCGTAAGTACCAGCAGAAGGTGCTGCTGCTGGGCATCGTCATCGCCCTCGTGATGCGCCTGGTCTTCATCCTCCTCGGCGCCGCGATCATCGAGGCGTGGTCCGACGTGTTCTACATCTTCGCCGCCTTCCTGCTCTACACCGCGGGTAAGCTGCTGTGGGACGAGGCGACCGACCAGCCGGAGACCGACCCCAACGACATGGCGGTGGTCAAGGCCCTGCGGCGCGTCATCCCGGTGACGAAGTCCTACCACGGCGACAAGCTGCTCTCGCGCACCCAGGCAGGCAAACGTGCCGCGACCCCGCTGTTTGTCGCCCTGCTTGCGATCGGCTTCATCGACCTGATGTTCGCCTTCGACTCCATTCCCGCGATCTACGGCATCACCTCGGAGGCCTTCATCGTCTTCACCGCCAACGCGTTCGCGCTGATGGGCCTGCGCCAGATGTTCTTCCTGCTCTCGGGCCTGCTCGACCGGCTGGTGTTCCTGCCGTACGGTCTGGGCGTCATCCTTGGTTTCATCGGCGTCAAGCTGCTTCTGCACGCGCTGGCGGAGAACAACCTGCCGTTCATCAACGACGGCGAAAACGTCGACGTGCCCGAGATTGGCACCCTCACCTCGCTGCTCGTCATCGTTGGCGTACTTGCGGTCACGGTCGTCGCCTCGGTCATCAAGGTGCGCATCGATATCGCTGCCGGCCGCCGCGACCCCGGTGGGCCCCGCTGGCACATCGACTACGACGACCACGGTAACCGCCGCAAGGTCGACACCCAGGGCAACCACATCGAATGGATCGATGACCCCGCGACCTCGGGCCGCGGAGACCACACGGCCACCGGTTCGCGGGAGACGGACCACCTCGACGTCTCGCGCGGCGGCGCGTAGCGGGTGAGAACCCAGAGCCGTCGGGACGCGGGGGTAGGGTTGAACGCGTGAGTACACCGATCCCCCGCGCCACGCCGTCGAATTGGAACCTGCCGAACGTTCTGACGTCGTTACGCATCCTTTTCGTCCCGGTTTTCGCCTGGTTGGTTCTGGCGCAGCACTGGTGGTGGGCATTCGGTCTCTTCGTGGTGTTGATGGCCACCGACAAGCTCGACGGCGACATCGCTCGCGCTCGCGGGCTAGTCACGGACTTCGGCAAAATCGCCGACCCGATCGCGGACAAGGCGCTGATGATCACCGCGCTTGTCACCCTCAACATCGCCTCGACGCTGCCTGTGTGGGTGACCGTGATCATCGTCGTGCGCGAGCTCGGGATCACTCTGTGGCGCATGTGGATGCTGCGCAACGGCAAGGTCGTCCCCGCCTCGAAAGGGGGCAAGCTCAAGACGGCCCTGCAAAGCCTCGGCGTGGCTCTCTACCTGTGCCCGCTGCCGGAATGGATGGACGTGCCGACCTTCGTGGTGATGTTGCTCGCGGTCGTGGTTACCGTGGTCACTGGCATCCAGTACCTTCTCGACGCAAGGAAAGCCAATGTCTGATCTCGCCGCATCGCTTATCGACGCCCTCCGCCAGCGCAACCAGACGATCTGCTTCTGCGAGTCGTTGACAGCGGGGCTGGGGGCCGCGACCCTCGCGGACGTCCCCGGCGCCTCCGACGTGTTACGCGGAGGGCTTATTACCTACGCCACGGATGTGAAGAAGTCCCTCGCCGGCGTCTCGGAGGAGGTCCTCGCGCAGCACGGCCCGGTCTCGCCCGTCACAGCCCGTGAGATGGCCCGCGGCGCGAGGCGGGTCTGCGGGGCTGATTGGGCCGTGGCGGTCACGGGAGTGGCGGGACCGGACCCGCAGGACGGCCACCAAGTGGGCGAGGTATGGGTTGGCCTGGCAGGCCCGCAGTGGACGGCCTCCTCGGCGGCCGCCGAGCTCGTCGACCCGTCCCTGGGGCGTTACGCGCTGGTCCCGGGTTCTCCGGAGCCGCTGCGGATGCTGGCGGGAGACAGGGCCGAGATCCGCCGCGCGGCGGTTGAGGCCGCCTTGCGGGGGGCGCTGGTGGCGGTTCGGGAACAAAAGCAGAGCGCCGAGAGTTGAACTACGTGATGGCAACGACAACTCTTCTCCTCGATAACCCGGTTGGCAGCCCGGCCGGTGCCCCAGCCGACAAGGTGGCGCGGCCGCTGGCCCCTGAGCGCGAACCCCTTTTGCGGGAGGCGCTCGGGATGTCGCTGCGTGCATACCGCGCCGACAAGGGCATTTCCCTGCGCCAGCTGGCATCCGCGGCCCGGGTATCCTCGGGTTACCTTTCCGAGCTCGAGCGCGGACGAAAGGAAGTGTCCTCGGAGCTGCTTCAGTCGATCTGCTCTGCGCTGGGCACGAGTGTCGCAGAGGTAGTTTTTGACGCCGCCTCGAACCTGTCGCTGCAGTCCCTCAACGACGAGCTGGAGCAGGCTGCGCCCGCCGCCGCGGAGGCTTAAGATTAACTAGAATTGTCAAGCGGTTATTGGCAAAAAACACCACGAAAGGTTGCGCAGTCGACATGGCTAACCCATTTAGCAAGTTCTGGAATTACCTGATGGCCTTCTTTGACAACAAGATCGAAGAAAACGCCGACCCGAAGGTCCAGATTGAACAGGCGATCAACGAGGCGCAGCGCCAGCACCAGGCACTGTCCCAGCAGGCCGCGGCCGTGATCGGCAACCAGCGTCAGCTGGAGATGCAGCTCAACCGCCGCCTGGAGGAGGTGGAGAAGCTCCAGGCGAACACCCGCCAAGCGCTGCAGCTCGCGGACAAGGCGCGCGGGGAGGGTGACGAAACCAAGGCCCAGGAGTACGAGAACGCCGCGGAGGCCTTCGCCGCCCAGCTCGTCACCGCCGAGCAGTCGATCGAAGACACGAAGCAGCTGCACGACCAGTCCCTGCAGCAGGCGGCGCAGGCGAAGCAGGCCGTGGAACGCAACGCCGCTCACTTGCAGCAGCAGGTCGCGGAGCGCTCCAAGCTGCTGTCCCAGCTCGAGCAGGCCAAGATGCAGGAGAAGGTCTCCGAGACCATGCAGTCGATGAACTCGCTGACCTCGGGCACCCCCAACCTTGATCAGGTGCGCGATAAGATCGAGCGCCGCTACGCCAACGCCCTCGGCCAAGCGGAGCTGGCGCAGAACTCCGTCCAGGGCCGTATGGCGGAGGTCGAGCAGGCGGGGATCCAGATGGCTGGCCACGGCCGTTTGGAGCAGATTCGCGCTGAGATGGCCGGGGAGCTCAACTCCGGAGCGAAGCCGGCGATTGAGCAGGGCACCTCGGAGCAGAGCACACCCGTCTCGGACGACGCGGTGGCTCAGCGCATGCGCGAGCTGCGCGGCGAGTAGCAAGATCCCGCTACAGGGGCGCTCCCGGTGAGGGGGACGCCCCTTTTTTGTGCCCGCCTAGTCCGCCGCTCCCCGGGCCATGAGCGCCTCGCCGATGTCGCGGGCCCGCTTGATGGAGCGGATGACCACGGGGGTGCCGAAGGCGGTCAGAGAAAAGCTCGCGCCGCGGGCCTTGCGGGCGTCCAAAACCTCGCCCACGGTTGCGAACATCAGGGGAATCAGGCGGATGGTCAGGGCGATGGCGAGGCTGATCGTTTCCACCGGCACGCCGACTCGTGCCAGGGGGGAGAGGGTTTTTTCCAGAGCCTCGAGCAGCTCCTCCATCCCTGTCGTCAGGGTAAACAGGTTCGCCGCGGCCAAGGTGGCCACCAGCCCGAGGGTCGTGGTGGCCGCCGCAGACGCGCCGTTTTGCCACCAGAGGTAAAGCCCGAGGATGATGAGCAGCGGCAGTACAGGGGCGAATTGCCGGACGGCGATACCCCAGGGCACCCGGGCGATCGCGTATAGCACGAGGACGGCCGCCAGCGTGGCCGCGGTGTGCCATGGGCGGCTGGGAAGCGCCGTCACGGCCACGATGAATGCGACGAGCACCAGGAACTTGGCGGCCGGACTCGCCCGGTGCAGCAGTGTCGTGCCGGGGACGTAGACACCGAGTGGGACTTCGCGGATCACTGGTGCGCCCCGTCCATGAGCTCGAGGTAGTGGGCGATTGCGGAATCCGGCGGGCCGTCGTAGGAGAGCGCGCCGCGGTTAAGACACAGGACCCGGTCGTAGCCGCGAAGCATCTCGAGGTCGTGGGTGACCACGATCACCTGTTGCTCCAAGGCGGCGAGCTCTCGGATGATGCGGCGGCGGTTGCGCAGGTCCAGAAGCGTGGTCGGTTCGTCGGCGATGACGGTGTCGGGCTCGGTCACGAGCACCGCCGCGAGCGCCAGCAGCTGTTTCTCCCCGCCGGACAGGGTGTGGGGCGAGTGCTCTGCGCGCTCGCGCAGCTGGAAACGCTCGAGCATCGCGTCGACGCGCGCGTCCACCTCGGCGCGCGGGAGCTTGAAGCGGCGCAGGGAGAAGGCGATGTCGTCGGCAACCTTCGGCATAACGATCTGCGATTCGGCGTCGGAAAAGACGAACCCGACCCTGCGGCGCACCTGCTTGCCGTCCTTGGCGGGGCTTAGGGCGTCGTAAAGCACTGTGCCCGTGGTCGGCTCGACAAGCCCGTTGATCATCCTGACCAGCGTGGATTTGCCGGAGCCGTTCGAGCCGATGATGCCGATGCGGCGCTCGGTGAGCTCAAGCGTGAGCGGGCGGAGGATCTCGGTCCCCTCGTAGTTCACCCCTGCGCCGTCGAAGCTGATGGCGGGCACGTTAACGAGCTTCCGAGCGCAACAGCTGCGGGAAAGCGGAGTGAACTCCGATGGCGATGGCGACCATGATGATCATCTCGAGGGAATCGGTGGGGATGAAAGGCAGCTGCGCGGCCGCGGCCTCGCCGACGCCGATGTCGGTGCGGACCATGAGACCGATGGCGCCCATGACGTACTGGATTAAAAGGCCCACGAAACCGGCGAGGGCAAAAATCGCCGTGGCGACGGGTTTCGACTTGCGCGCCCCCTGAATGGCGATGAGCCCGGCGACGGGCACCGCGATGAGGTAGCTAAAAACGTAGCCGATGGTCGGGCTGCCGAGGGCGAAGATGGTGGTGCGGCCCCCGGCCAGGACCGGCAGGAACAGGCCGATGAGGAGGAACAGGCCGGTGACGTAGAAGCCGCGTCGCGGCCCGAGGACGAGCGCGGCGAGGATCACGACGGTGTTCTGCAAAAGAATCGGTACTCCGGCAATGCCGACGGGGACGGCGACGAACCCGAGGACGATAACCAGTGCCGTGAAGACGGCCACGTAGGCGAGGTCGGCAGTGGCCGAGGAAGTGCTGACGGTTTTCGAAGACATGCGAGAAGGGTACCTGAACGCTGTTCAACTGCGGTAACCGAGTGGGGTCTGCTTCGGGCGGCGTATATTGGCGGACATGCGTTTGACCGAATTCCAGCAACTCGTGGAGGACGAATTCGGCCCCGCCAAAGCGCGCTGGGTCACCGAGTCGCAGGTGCTGCCGGAGTACAACGCGACGGCGGCCGAGATGATCGAACGGGGGATCGACCCCCGCGAGGCCTGGGCGGGTCTGTGCGAGGCCTTCGACATCCCCGAGGAGCGCAGGCTCGGGGTGGACCGCCCCGGGTGGTAAGCGCCGCCGGCGGAGAGCATTTTCGAACACTTTTGCGTGTCGCGTCGCGTTCGTGTCGGGTGGGGGTATATCTTTGACACCAGTTGAAGGCGGGGAACCGCGCGGGCGGCTTTTTGCGTCTAAGTACGTAGGACCGGGCTGCCCGCGATGCGGAGCGCCCACGAGAACTATGCGATAGAGGAGAACTATGGCAACGAAGAAGAAGGCGGCCGCCGCGGGCGGAGACCGCAAGAACGCGCTGGACGCCGCGCTCGCGATGATTGAAAAGGACTTCGGCAAGGGCGCGATCATGCGCCTGGGCGACGACAACCGCCCGCCGATCCAGTCGATTTCCTCCGGCAACACGGCCATTGACGTAGCGCTCGGGATCGGCGGCTGGCCGCGCGGGCGCGTGGTGGAGATTTATGGCCCCGAATCCTCGGGTAAGACGACCGTCGCCCTCCACGCCATTGCCTCGGCCCAGCGCGGCGGGGGCATCGCCGCGTTCATCGACGCCGAGCACGCGCTCGACCCCGATTACGCGCGCAAGCTCGGCGTGGACACCGATAACCTGCTTGTCGCCCAGCCGGACACGGGGGAGCAGGCGCTCGAGATCGCGGACATGCTCGTGCGCTCGGGGGCCATCGACATCATCGTCATCGACTCCGTCGCCGCGTTGACCCCGAAGGCCGAAATCGAGGGCGAGATGGGAGATTCCCACGTCGGCCTCCAGGCCCGACTGATGTCCCAGGCGCTGCGCAAAATGACGGGAGCCCTGTACCAGTCCGGAACCACCGCCATCTTCATCAACCAGCTGCGCGAGAAGATCGGCGTGATGTTCGGCTCGCCCGAGACCACCACGGGCGGCAAGGCCCTGAAGTTCTACGCGTCCGTGCGCTGCGACGTGCGCCGGATTCAGACGCTGAAGGACGGGCAGGATTCGATCGGCAACCGGACGCGCCTGAAGGTCGTTAAGAACAAGGTGTCGCCGCCCTTCAAGGTCGCCGAGTTTGACATCATGTACGGCGAGGGCATCTCGCGCGAATCCTCCATCATCGACATGGGGGTGGACAACGGCATTGTGAAGAAGTCCGGCTCCTGGATCACCTACGAGGGCGATCAGCTCGGGCAGGGCAAGGAAAAGGCGCGCCAGTTCCTGAAGGAAAACCCCGATGTCTCCAACGAGATCGAGGACAAGATCTTCCGCAAGCTCCAGGTCGGCGCCTACGCCAACGCCGCTTCGGGCGACGAGCTGAGCGACGACCCCGTGGACATGGTGCCCAACATTGATTTCGACGACGAGGATGACGGAGCCGACGAAGACCTGAGCCTGGGCACGGGGAGCGCTGACTAGGCGCGGTGAGTCACCCGGACAGCCCCCCAGACCCGGACAAGCTTGACAGGCTGCGCGCCGCTGTCGCCGCCTACGAACAGGGGCAGGCAGGCGGGCAGATCTTCGACCGCGAAGCCGAACAGGCCCTCGCACCGGTGCGCTCGCGCGCCATGCGCTTGCTTGACCAGCGCGCTCGCTCCCGCGCGGAACTGCGGGGGCGCCTTCTGCGCGCGGAGTTCGCAGAGGAGCTGGTGGAGACGGTGCTCGATGATCTGGAGCGGGTCGGGCTCATCAACGATCAAGCGTTCGCCCGCGAGTGGGTCCGCCAGCGCGCCACCCGGCGGGGCAAATCCGCCCGTGCGCTCGATGTGGAGTTGCGCGGCAAGGGCGTGGCCGAGCCCGATCGGCGCGAGGCGCTCGCGCAGGTCACGGCAGCCGACGAGGAAGCCACCGCCCGCTCCGCTGCGGAAAAGAAGGCCCGCGAGGTGAAGTCGGCCCCGGCAGATCGAGCCGAGTACGACAAGTACCTCCGGCGCATCGTCGGCGTGATGGCGCGGCGCGGCTTCGGGTCCGAGATGAGCCTGCGGATCGGCCGCGAGGTGCTCGATCGCCGCATTGCCGAGGTCACCTAACCCCGCCGGTGACCTACTGGCCGGGGTTTTCGATCTTTGTGTAGCCCGGGGTTTGCGCGTTGACGGCGGCGGTGTCCTTCGTGTCCAGGCCCTGTTGGTGTGGACTCGCCCCCGGCGCCTCGGAGACTTTGGCAAAGGGGTTGCGGCGCCTGCGCCCCGCCCGGAGCTGTGCCTCCACGCGGACGGCGAGGCGGGACAGACCGTAATTGATCAGGACCATGATGAGCGCCACGACGATGAGGGAGGGGACGTAGTTCTGGTTCGCCGCGGCCGCCTGGGCGCCCGAGCGCACGACCTCGACGTAGCCGATCTGGTAGCCCAGCGCAGAGTCCTTCAGCGCGATGATGAGCTGCGCGATAAGAGCGGGAAGCATGGCGGCGACGGACTGCGGCAGCAGGATCCTCCACAGGGTCTGTGAGTGCGTCAGCCCCAGCGCTTGGGCGGCCTCGGTCTGGCCGCGGGGAAGCGAGCGGATTCCGGCCCGGAGAATCTCCGCGATGACGGAGCCGTTGTACAACGTCAGTGCCACAACTACGGCCCAGAACGCGAGGCCGCGCGGCGGGACGATATTGAATACCGCGAAGAACTGGTAGAGGAAGATCATGAGCATAAGCACCGGGATGGCGCGGAAGAACTCGATGACCGCGGAGCACAGCCACCGTACGGGCCGGGTTTCAGCGAGGCGGCCCAGCCCGAAGATCACGCCGTAGACGAGCGCGAACAGGATGCTCACGAAGGCGGCCTGGAGGGTGCCCAAAAGGCCGGGGAGGATGTAGGTCGTCCACGTCTGCGGGTTGGCAAAGGGAGCCCATTTCTCGGCGGCGAGCTGGCCGTTGTCGGCCAAGCGGCTGATTATCCACCAGGCCACGAGGGCGAGCGCGACGAGGGTGATCGCGGAATAGGCGAGATTGCGCCTGCGGGCCTTGGGCCCGGGGGCGTCGTAGAGCACAGTAGCGCGTACGGACATTATCGCTTCACCGCCAGTCGTTCAGAAAGCCAGCCGAGGAAAAGACCCATCGGCAGGGTCAGGATGATAAAGCCCAGGGCGAAGATACCGAAGATGACGAAAAGCTGATTCGCGTGGAACTCGATCGTGGACTTCATGAGCAAGGAGGCCTCGGCGACCCCGATTACGGAGGCCACAGTGGTGTTCTTCGTCAGGGCGATGAGCGTGTTGCCCAGCGGGACGATTGCCGCTCGCACGGCCTGAGGGAAGACGATCTGCGAGAAGATCTGCCCGAAGCTGAGGCCGAGGGAGCGCGCCGCCTCCGCCTGGCCGAAGTGCACGGTGTTGATGCCGCTGCGCAGGGACTCGGCGACGAAACACGAGGTGTACAGGATGAAGCCGAGCACAGCGAGCCGGAAGTTCTGGTCCGCGATGAAGGTATTGGAATCTCGGCTGGCCAGCTCCAGGCCGAGGTTTTGGTAGAGGCCGAAGGAACAGAAGAGGATCACCAGCGTGAGCGGGGTGTTGCGTACAGCCTCGATGTACGCCGTCGACAGTGCGCGAAGGATGCCCACGGGCGAGACGCGCATGGCGGTTAGGATGGTGCCCAGGATCATGGACCCGAGCGCGGAGAAAACGGTCAGCTGGATAGTCGTAGAAAATGCTGGCCACAGGTTGGGTAAGAGGTCGGCCCAGAGGGCGTCCATCGCGGGTACTCCTTGCGGTGAGGTGGCGGGGCGCAGGAAGCGGGGCCGGGCTCAAGAACGCGCCCGGCCCCGCAGGTGGCGCTTAGAGGAAGGACAGATCGCCCGGCGTGTCCTCGGACACGCCGACGCCGCCTTCGATGTTCTTGTCCACGAACTCCTGGAAGGACCCGTCAGAGTACATGGCGTCGAGGGCCTGGTTGATGGCGTCGATCGCTTCGTTGTCGTCCTTGATCACGCCGATGCCGTAGTGCTCGTCCGTAAACGGCTGGCCGTCCTGCTCCAGCTCGACGATGCTGAAGTCGCCGGGCGACTGGGCGGAGTAGCCGCCGAGGATGGTGGCGTCGGTGGTGACGGCGTCGACGTTGCCGTTACGCAGCGCCTCGACACAGGAAGAGTAGGTGTCGTACTCCTGCAGCTGGACGCCGGGCAGCGCGTCCTTGACCTTCTGGGCGGGGGTGGAGCCGGTCACCGAGCAGAGGATGCGTCCGTCCAGGTCGTCGAGGCCCGCGATGTCTGACTCGTCGGCGCGCACCAGCAGGGCCTGGTGGGTGAGCAGGTAGGGCCCGCCGAAGCCGACGGCTTCGGCGCGGGAGGCGTTGATGGAGTAGGTCGCGCCGATTGCGGCGACCTCCCCGTTCTGGATCAGGGTCTCGCGCTGTGCGGAGGGGGTCTCGCGCCACGTGATCGTGGGGTGCTCCCACCCCCGCTCGTCGGCGATGGAGTTGACCACGTAGGTCAGCACGTCGACGTCGAGGCCGGTCATAGAGCCGTCGTTTTCGCGCAGACCGAGGCCGGGCTGGTCGTACTTGGTGCCGAGCGTGACCTCGCCGGATTCGATCTGGGCGAGCAGGCCTTGCGCCGCGCCGTCTCCTTCTCCGCCGCAGGCGGTCAGGGTGGTGGCGGCGAGCACCGCGGCCGCGGCCGCGAGAGTGCGGAAGGTGTGGTTCATGTCGTCTCCTTAGGGTCTAGTGGGGGAGGATCTTGCCCAGAAAATCGCGGGCGCGGTCCGAGGCGGGGGAGGCGAAGAAGGTTTCCGGGTCGGAATCCTCCACGATCTCGCCGTCCGCCATGAAAAGGATCCGGTCTGCGACTTTGTGGGCAAAGCCCATCTCGTGGGTGACCACGAGCATGGTCATTCCGGAGCGGGCGAGTTCGGTCATGACGTCGAGGACCTCGCCGACCATTTCTGGGTCCAGGGCGGAGGTGGGTTCGTCGAAAAGCATGACCTTGGGGCTCATGGCGAGCGCCCGCGCGATGGCGACGCGCTGCTGCTGCCCGCCGGATAGTTGGGCGGGGTACTTGTCAGCCTGGTTGGCAATGCCGACGCGCTCGAGCAGCTCGCCGGCGCGCGACGTCGCCTCGCTCTTTTTCAGCTTGCGGACCTTGACGGGTCCGAGCGTGATGTTGTCGCGGATGGTCAGGTGCGGAAACAGGTTGAACTGCTGGAACACCATGCCCACGTCAGCGCGCAGCTTTGCCAGTTCCTTGCCCTCCTCGGGCAGGCGTTTGCCGTCTATCTCGATCGTTCCCGTGTCGATGGTTTCGAGCCGGTTGATCGTGCGACACAGGGTAGATTTGCCCGAACCGGAGGGGCCGAGGACGACGACAACCTGGCCGCGGGGGATATCGAGGGTGATGTTTTTCAGCGCGTGGAAGTCCCCGAAGTACTTGTCCACGTCTGTAATGCGAATCATTGGGTCGGACGCCTGTGTCATATCGGTAACTAGTACACGGTCATGTGACTCATGTCATGGGTTTGGATAAACTATTTATCCGGCCAGCCAATCAACCTGCTCACCGCGGATGAACGGTTAGGTCTGCGCCCCGGCCAGCGATAGACTGGCCCACCGTGACGGAGCAATTGACCCAGCAGGAACGCACCCCCCGCAGCACCCAGCCACGCACCTACGAGGTGCGCACCTTTGGCTGCCAGATGAACGTGCATGACTCCGAACGCCTCTCCGGCCTTCTCGAGGAGGCCGGCTACGTCGCGGCCGGGAACGGGGCGGAACCCGACCTGGTGGTCTTCAACACCTGCGCCGTGCGCGACAACGCCGACCAGCGCCTCTACGGCTCCCTCGGCCAGCTCAAGCACGCAAAGGACAACCACCCGGGCATGCAGATCGCCGTCGGCGGCTGCCTGGCGCAGAAAGACCGCAGCGCGGTGGTGGAGAAGGCCCCCTGGGTCGATGCGGTCTTTGGTACCCACAACATCTCCGCCCTGCCCGCCCTGCTGGAACGGGCCCGCGTCAACGACGAAGCCCAGGTGGAGATCGCCGAATCGCTCGAGGTCTTTCCCTCCGTGCTCCCGGCCAAGCGCGAGTCCTCCTACGCCGGCTGGGTGTCCATCTCGGTGGGCTGCAACAACACCTGCACCTTCTGCATTGTGCCCAGCCTGCGCGGCAAGGAACAGGACCGCCGCCCGGGTGACATCCTCGCCGAGGTGAAGGCGCTGGTGGAGCAGGGCGTCTCCGAGGTCACCCTGCTCGGGCAGAACGTCAACGCCTACGGAGTGAACTTCGTCGACGAGGACATGGAGCGCGACCGCTCCGCCTTTTCGAAGCTGCTGCGCGCTTGCGGCGACATTGAGGGCCTGGAGCGCGTCCGCTTTACCTCGCCGCACCCGGCCGAGTTCACCTCCGACGTCATCGACGCCATGGCGGACACGCCAAACGTGTGCCCGCAACTGCACATGCCGCTGCAATCCGGTTCCGACCGGGTGCTCAAGCAGATGCGCCGGTCCTACCGCTCCAAGAAGTTCCTCGCCATCCTGGACGAGGTACGCGAGAAGCTGCCGCACGCGGCGATTACTACCGACATCATCGTGGGCTTCCCCGGCGAAACCGAGGAGGACTTCCAGGCCACCCTTGATGTGGTGGAGAAGGCGCGCTTTAGCTCAGCGTTCACCTTCCAGTACTCGCCGCGCCCCGGAACGCCCGCCGCTGAGATGGCAGAGCAGCTGCCGAAGGCGGTCGTGCAGGAGCGCTTCGAGCGCCTCGTCGCCCTGCAGGAACGCATCAGCGCCGAGGAGAACGCGAAGCTGGTGGGCACGGAGCAGGAGCTGCTCGTCCAGGCGGGCGGGGGCCGCAAGAACGACAAGACCCACCGCATGTCGGGCCGCGCCCGCGACGGGCGACTGGTCCACTTCCGCGTCGACGGTGCGATCGACAGAAAGGTCCGCCCGGGCGATGTGGTTCGCGTGCGCGTCACGGACTCCAAGCCCCACTACCTCATCGCCGATTCCGGGGTGCTCGGCCACCGCCGCACCGTCGCGGGGGACAACTCGGAGGCTGGCACGGTGCCCACGACTGCGCCGATCGGCGTGGGGCTGGGCCTGCCCGGTATCGGCAAGCCGGCCGAGGCGGCTGCCGCGGGATCAGCCTGCTGCTCCACGCGGGGGTAAACCCAAAGTTGGGTCGAGTCCAGTTCGCGTCTGTGATTAAGTGTGTTGCGTGTATCCCCTAGAGAGTCTCTCTGCCGAGCCACTGGGCCCGTTTTTCGGTCGTCATCGTCGGTAACAATGTCGATGGAAAACCCCGCTTCTTCAGCGCATGTACGCCTGTGCGCGCTGTGAAGGACTCCGATTCCTGAACAAAAAGAAGCTAAACGACGACATCGGGGCGCAATTGCTTGGGGGTTTTCGCCCCCGGCTACCTGGCTCCCAAGCAACACGGCCCGCGTACTCCGGGGGCGTCCGCGATCCGCAGCAGCGCGAGAAGCACCTGCCCCGGTGAGTTCAGTCCCCCCGGCGCGCGGGGTATCGTTGGGCCAGAAATAACCGGCACGACCGCGACGAGAGGTACGAGATGAGCGAGGCTGCACACCAACGTTCGGATGCGGCAAGGCAGGAGAAGGAGGCGTCGAAAAGCCTCGAGCTCGGCCCCGCCGGCTGGGTGCTTGTCGGCAGCACTGTCGTGTTCCTGGTCGCCCTGTTTCTGCCCTTTGCGGGCGAGGCGAGCGGCTGGCAGCTCCTCGCTGTCACCGACGCCGCGCGCGATGCCCAGGTCACGCTGACTGAGCTGGTCTTTGCCTGGCTCGGTCTAATCGGCCTCGGTGTGCTGACCCCGCTGACCCTGCTGACGCGCCGTTTCGCCTTCGCCGCGCCGGGCTGGATGGTGACCACGGTGGCGCTGTTCATCTCCCTGCTGGCCATTTGGTTGCGCAGCTCGAGCGCGTCCATCCCCGCGGAGCTGGGCCACGGAACGGGGATTTACCTGGCCATCGCGGCCGTCGCGGTGGCGGTTTTCGCCTACATCCCCGTGGTCGTGGGCCGCAGCGCGCGGCAGGCGGAGGCGGCCGCCAGGCGCGCGGCCGCCGAAGAACTCGACGAGGTGGCCGCGGCCCAGCGCGACGCCGGGGTGTCCCGGGGCGGGGTCAATCCGCTGCTTGTCGACGACCGCCGGGCGCGCGCGGCCGAACGCCACCGCCGGTTGGACGAGTAGGGAAGTTCACTTCGGCGTCGCCTTCCGGCAACGCGCGGGCAGTAGCGTCCTTTCCCGTACACCCCCTTCTGCCGGAAAAGGACCCATGAACGCTGACCAGCCCCGCGACCGACGCCAACGCCCCCTATCCCGCCGCGCTCTCTTACGCGGAGGTGGCGCCGCGGCGGCCACCGCCGCCCTGTCTGGCTTCGGCAGCTCCGCCTCCGCCCAGTCGTCGCTGCCGGGGCTCAGCTCCCACCAGGGCGGGGGAGAGGCCGCGCCCGCCGGCCTGCCGCTGGCCTTCAACAGCGACGGGACCTTCAAAATCGTGCAATTCAACGACACCCAGGACGACCACCTGACGGACCGGCGCACCATCGAGTTTATGGGCGCGGTCCTGGACCAGGAAGAACCCGACTTCGCGCTGATTAACGGGGACGTCATCACCGGGGGGCCGGAAACGCCGGAGCAGGTCTACCAGGCGCTGAACAACGTCGTCATGCCGATGGAGAGCCGGGGCATCGCCTGGGCGATCACCTTCGGCAACCACGACGAGGACTCCGTCGAGGAGGCCGGGACCGGGGTGTACGAGCGCCACATGGCCGACTTCGTGCGCCAGTACAGGCACAACCTCAACCCGCCCGCCGGCGATCGCCACTACGGCCACTCGGACGCGCAGCTGCTGGTGGCGGGGGCGCGGGAGCCTGGCGTCGCCAAGTTCGCGATCTGGCTTCTTGATTCCGGGAATTACCTGCCCAGCTCCGACCCGGTGCGCGGCAACGATGACGTGCCGGATTACGACTACATCCGCCCGGCCCAGATCGAGTGGTACCTCGCGGCGTCGCGGGAGGCCGAGAGGCGCTTCGGGCGGAAGGTCCCCGGCCTGATGTATTTCCACATGCCCACGTACGAGCACCGCGACATGTGGTACGGCGGGCCCGCGAGGAGCGCGGAGATCCACCACCTCGCGGCGAAGCAGGCCTTCGGCATCGAGGGGGTGAAAAACGAGGACGTCTACTACGGCTCCTTCAACTCCGGGATCTACGCGGCCGTGCGCGACCGCGGCGACGTGATCGGAATCTACTGCGGCCACGACCACATCAACAGCTACACCGGCACGTACTTCGGCGTCGAGCTCGGCTACTGCCCGGGGACGGGTTTTGCGCCCTACGGCCTGGCGGACGGCACCTGGCTGCAGCACACCCTCCGCGGCGCGCGTGTCTTTGAACTCAACGAAAACTCCGGGCGCGTCTACGAATCCACCCGCCTGATTTTTGCCAAGGACCTCGGCCTGGACATGCGGCCCGCCAAGCTGCCTCTCGACGCCCCGCTGCCGCTGCCGGGATACGTCCAGCTTCCTCGCACATAGTCCCGCGCGGTGGGGGGCTCGTGGGCCGTTATACTCACCCGGTACATCCGCGCACCGGCGGATCGCAGAATCCGACGCGTGAAGGAAAAACCCGTGACCTACCCCGCCCAGACGCTCGAGGCCACCCCCGCTTTCAGCACCGAGGATCGCGCAAAGGCGTGGGCCGTGCACGCCTTCACCCTGACGGGGCTGGTGTGGGCGACGCTGGCGGCGGTGGCCCTGGCGGATGGTCAGCCGCACTGGATGTGGCTCTGGCTGGGGATTGCGCTCGTGGTCGACGGCGTGGACGGCAACCTAGCCCGGAAGTTCCGGGTCAAGGAGGTCGTGCCGTGGTTCAACGGTACGGTCGTGGACCACGTGGTGGATTACCTGACGTGGACGGCGATCCCGGCGGCCTTCATGGTCGCCTACTTGCCGCTCGGGCCGCGGCCGTTGGCGGTGTTCCTCGCGGTGGTGGTGCTGGTCTCCTCGATGTTCTGCTACGCCAACGAGGCGGCGAAGTCGCGCGATAACTACTTCGTCGGTTTCCCCGCGGCGTGGAACATCGTCGCGGTGCTGCTGTGGGTATGGAACGCCCCCATGGCTGTGTGCGTCACCGCGATCGTGCTGTTCAGCGCCATGACCCTGGTGCCCTTGTACTACACCCATCCGTTTCGCGTGGAGCGCGGCAAGGCGGGCAACATCGCGGCTACCTTCGTCTGGATTGCCACGACGGGCGTCCTGATCGCCATCGAGCCCTCCACACCCGTGGAGTTCCCGCCGGAGCTGCGCCTGCCGGTCGTTGTGGTCAATATCGCGGCCGGGGCGTGGCTGATTGTGGGCGGGGTGCGCCGCTCCTTCGCTCAACGCTAGGACGCGAGCACTGCCCGCACCGTCCGGTTGCGCAGCCAGCGCAGGTATTCCACGGCGAAGGAACCCGCGATCAGGGCGCCGACGAGGGCGACGACCCACCCCGGGTATCCGCTGCCGTTGAGCCAGAAGTAGACGTAGGGGGAGATGAAGGTCACCAGCGTCACGGCCAGCCCGAGCATCCGGCGCGCCAGCGAGCGCCCTGCGAACAGCTCGATGATCCCCCAGGTGTAGGGGATGGCGGTGAGGATGTCGATCGCCCACAGCACCCACACGTTACCGCTAAAACCAGGGACGAAGACGACCGGCAGCGCGCGCAGCGAGGAGTAGACCAGGATCACCAGGTAGGCGATCACCTTCGGGTTGGCCAAAAAGCGCACCAGGCGGCTGCGCTCGACGAGCCGTGCCCCCACCCGGCGCAGGTTATCCAGAATGCCCGGCTCCATGACGAGCGTGTCGGCCCCGTCCGCCATGTAGGCGAGGAGATCGCGCTGGGCGGCGCTGCCGTGCGCCCACGCGTCGACGAGGGCGGCCGGCGAGACAGCAACGGGCACCACGGCCTCCCCGCGCTCACGCAGGGAGTCGGGAGAATGCTTATCGACGTCCACCTCCCGCCCCACCCGGTGCACCAGCCCTTCGCCGAGGAGGCGGCGCACGGGGTCGACGTCGCTTACCGGCAGCACACTCAACCAGAGCAGGTGCCGGTTGGCCACCGCCATGGACAGCGCCGAGCCGAGGGCCTCGGCGCTGTCGTCGACGCCGTAGAACTCCTCCGGAGTCGTCGCGGCTAGGGCCCGCAGGCTGTCGAGAACGACGACGTTTTTGGTGGTGAGCTCGCTGATTCGGTTCACGCCGGCGACCTCGCGGAGAGCGTCGGGGTCGAGCGCGTAGGCGCGCGCGAAGGGGATGTCGGCGATCGAGCGGAAAGCCAGCAGCGGTGCGGACGGCTCAGGCTCAGCCACGGTCACTCTCCGTTCGCTGCCACGCCGTGGTCACCGACACCTCGCGCGCGCCGAGCGCCGCGGCGACGGCCTCGGCGGCGGGATCGCCGGCGGGGTAGGAGAGGTACGAGGTATCCACCTTCGGCCAGCGGCGGCACGCGGCGGCGAGGGCGCAGCGAAGCATCCGCGTCGCGTGCCCCGCGCGCCGGTGGCCCGGCAGCACGTAGACCAAGCCGAGCTCGCAGAGGTTCGCCGAGTCGGAGGAGTAGTGGACGACCTCGGCCATCCCGACGGCGCGGCCTTCCCCGTCGCGGGCGAGCGCGGTGATTTGGGCGCCGCCGCGGTCCGCAAGGCGCGCCGCCGCGTCCCGCAGGCGCGCGTTGTCCCAGATGACAGTGTCCATCACCAGGCCGCCGCGCGGGTAGTCGGCGGAGGACGAGGTCAAAAGATCCTGCAGGGCGCTGCGGTCGGCGGGGGAGAAGTCCATGTCGTCGACGACATCGCAGGACGTGGGCGGCGGGGAGTCCGGCACGGGAAAGACCGCCTGGACCTCGGTAAAGGCAGCCTCGTAACCCCGGGCGGGCAGAGCCGCGGGGGCGGTGCCGGTGACCCAGATCTGGCGGGTGGGCCTGACGAAGGCGGTGCTGAGGGCGTCGAGAAGCGAAAGCGCGGAGTGCCACTGCTGGGGTGGGAGGGGCTCGCCGGGTAGCGGTGCGACGGAGGCGTCGAGGGTGACCTGGGCCTCGATGACGCCGACGTCCTCGAGAAGGGGTAGGGAGACGAAGACCCACGCCTCGATGTCGAGGCCGTCCGCGGCGCCGAAGAGCGGGTAGCCGAGCTCCCCGAGCGGGCGCGGGGCGTGCCGTGCACTCAGCGCAAACAGCATGGAGCGTGACTCGGCGGAGCCCTTCAGCCGCGTGGCCACGTGCGGGGCGCTCACCCCCGAGGCGGCAAGCCCCGTGATGTCCTGGATCGCCAGCGTCGCGGAGAAAACGTAGGACGCGATGGCCGCCTCGGCATCGGGCGTGCCGGGGCGGCCGACAAGAAGCGGGTGGAGCACTCTAGCCGTTGACCGCCTTCGCAGCCACATCGGCGAACTCCTGCCACTGGGCGGCGTTGGCGCGCAGCTCCGCTGCCTTCGCCGTCGCGCCTGAAGCCTCCGCTGCCTCGGCCTGACGCGTGAGGTCGTCGGCCTTGACCTGGAACTGGTTGACCTTGTCCTGCGCAGCCGGGTCAGAGGCACGCCAGCGTGACTCCTCGGCGTCGGCGACGCGCTTTTCCAGAGCGCCGATCTTTTCCTCGTACTCGCGCACCCGATTGCGCGGGACAAAACCGATCTCGTCCCACTTGTCCTGCAGCTCACGCAGCTTGGCCTTCGCCGCGCTGAGGCCCTTGTCGGGGGTAATCAAAGCGTCGTATTCGGAGATGAGCGCGTCCTTCGCCTCCGCGTTCGCCTCGAACTCGCGGTCGCGTTCGGCGTTGACGGCGTCGCGCGCGGAGAAGAAGTGGTCCTGGGCGGCGCGGAACTGGGCCCACAGCTTGTCGTCGATCTCCCGGGGAGCGCGGCCGGCGGCCTTCCACTCCTTCATCAGGTCCCGGTAGGCGCGCGCGGTCTCGCTCCAGTTGGTGGAGTCCTTGAGGGCCTCCGCGCGCTGGACCAGCTCCTCCTTCGCCGCGCGGGCGGCGGCGCGGTTGCGGTCCAGCTCGGCGAAGTGCGAACCGCGGCGGCGGTTGAAGGCGTCGCGGGCGCGGGAGTAGCGCTTCCACAACGCGTCGTCGGTCGCGCGGTCGATGCCGCGGATGGTGCGCCATTCGTCGAGGATCGCGCGGATGCGGTCGCCCGCCTTCTTCCATTCCGTGGAGTTTTCCGCCAGATCCTCCGCCTCCGCGGCGAGCTCCTCCTTGCGGGCGATCGCCTGCGCCCGCCGCTCGGCCTTGGCTTCCTTCGCGCGTGCCGCGGCCGCCACGGAGTGCTCGATGATGTCGTCCAGGCGCCCCTCGAGCGCGTCGAGGTCGCCGATCACGGCCTGGGTGTCGAGCGACTCCTTCAGCTCCTGCGCCTGCGTGCGCAGCTGCGCTGCGTCGCCCGGATGCGCGGCCAGCCGCGACTCGAGAAGGCCCACTTCGGTGGCCAGATCATCGAAACGCTGGCCGTAGTGGGCCAGCCCCTCCTCGGCGGTCCCGGCCTGCCAGGACCCGATGGCGCGCTCGGCGCCGCCGCGGGTGACGTAGACGGTGCCGTCCTCGGCGACGCGGCCGAACCGCGCCGGGTCGGAGGTGACGGCTGGCGCCGCGGCAGGAACCGGGGAGGGGGTAGCGTGCTGCTCATCAACCGAGCCCGGCTTGGGGGCGCGTTTGGCCATCGCCGCCGGGGAGGGCTTCGGGGTGGCACCCGGTTTCGGGGTCTGAGTCATAGTCTGGTTCCTTTCGGGCCTAGCTGGTGCGGTGCCGCGCGACACGGCTGCCTGGTTACGGGCACGCTGCACGGTGCCTTCGTGTGTGCCAGATAATACCGACCGCCACCGCGCCGTGTCAGGTGTATTGGCCTGTTTCCGCCCGCCCGGCCCGGCGGCTAGGGTTAGGGCCGTGACTCACGCCCGCCTGCTCATCATGCCCGGTGCGCCCGCCCTCGTCAGCGAGCTCGCCCCCGCACACGAGCCCGGGCGGCGCCTACTGGCAGCGGTGCGCGAGACTGCCCGGGCCGCGGGCCTCGAGCGCGCCGAGATCGTGGGCAGCCGGGCCGCGAGATGGCGCACGGAGCGCACCGGCTCCTTCGCCGCCTGGGGCGCGCCGCAGGTGTCGGTGGGCGCCGGCAATTACCTGCCCGAGCTCGTGGCCCGCTACGCGCTGGGCGGCGAGGTGGCGGTGGCCGGCTCCCGGGCCCGCATCGCCCCGCTGGACCCGGCGGTGCTTACGGTGGTGGTCGTCGACGGCTCCGCCGGGCTCACGCCGCGCGCCCCGCTCTCGCTCGTTGAGGGCGCGCGCGAGTGGCACGCCGACACACTGAAGTTCCTCGCCGGGTCCGGCGGCCTTGACGCTGACAAGGCAGCGGCGGCGGGGGTCGTCGAGCCCGAGCTGTGGGCGGAGCTGGCCGGGCTCGACCCGGTCGCCGCGCAGCTGGTCGACGCGGACGACTCGCTCGGCGTCGGCGCCTACGTCGCGCTGTGGGAGGTGGGCGCGTGATCGCCCCCATCGCGGTCGTCGGGCCCACGGCCTCCGGCAAATCAGACCTCGGCATCGCGCTCGCGCGCGAGCTCGGAGGGGAGATCGTCAACGTCGATTCGATGCAGCTGTATCAGGGTATGGACATCGGCACGGCGAAGCTCGCCCCTGAGGAGCGCGGCGGTATCCCGCACCACCTCCTCGACATCTGGCCGGTCACGCACGCCGCCTCCGTCGCCGAGTACCAGGCCCGCGCCGTGGACGCGGTCGAAGAGATCGCCGCGCGCGGGAAGGTCCCCATCGTCGTCGGCGGGTCAATGCTCTACGTGCAATCGCTCATCGACGCCTGGAGCTTCCCGCCCACCGACCCCGCCGTGCGCGCCGCGTGGGAAAAGCGGCTGGCGCAGGTCGGCGTCGACGCGCTGCACGCCCACCTCGCCTCCATCGACCCACAGGCGGCGGCGATCATCGAGGACAAGGACCCGCGCCGCACCGTCCGGGCGCTGGAGGTCATCGAGCTGACCGGCAAGCCCTTTCAGGCCTCGCAGCCGCCGAAGAACCAGCCCCCGCGCTGGGGCACCCGCATCCTGGGGCTGCGCACGCAGCCGGAGTGGCTCAACCCCCGCATCGAGCGCCGCGCCGAGCTCATGTTCGAACGCGGACTGGTCGAGGAGGTCGAGGGGCTGCTCGGCGAGGGGCTGAGCGCCGACTCCACGGCGGGCCGGGCGATCGGCTACGCGCAGGTGCTGGCGCTGCTGCGCGGGGAGCTCACGCACGTGGAGGCGCTCGAGCAGACGGTGAGCGGCACCAGACGCTACGTGCGGCGCCAGCGCTCCTGGTTCAACCGGGATAAGCGCATCACCTGGCTGCCCGCGGGGGAGCCCGACGTGGTGGGGCGCGCGCTAGACTCGCTGGCGTGAGTACGACAGTTCCCTTCCTCAAAGGACACGGCACCGAGAACGACTTCGTGATTATCCCGGACGTCGAGGACACCCTCGACCTGGGCGCGGAGGTGGTCGCGGGCCTGTGCGACCGCCGCGCCGGGATCGGCGGCGACGGTCTGCTGCGCGTCGTGCGCCGCGCGGGCCGCTGGTTCATGGACTACCGCAACGCCGACGGCTCGGTCGCCGAGATGTGCGGCAACGGGGTGCGCGTCTTCGCCCACGTGCTGCGCGCCGAAGGCCTGGCTGAACGCGAGGAGTTCGAGGTGGACACGCGCGCCGGCGCCCGGAAGGTCGAGGTGCTCGACCACACGCGTTCCGCGGCTACCGTGCGCGTCGAAATGGGCCCGGTCGGCGTCACCGGGGTGTCCACCGCGCGGATGGGGGACTTCGACTTCGCCGGGCTGGGCGTGGATGTGGGCAATCCCCATCTCGCCGCGGTCATCCCGGGCTTAAACCCCGCGCGCTTGGACGAGCTCGAGCTGTCCAGCCCGGTCTTCGACCCGGAGTTTTTCCCCGCCGGTGTGAACGTGGAAATCCTCACCGAGCTGACCGAGGGAAACGTGCACATGCGCGTGTGGGAGCGGGGCGTGGGGGAGACGCGCTCCTGCGGCACGGGAACCGTCGCTGCCGCGCGCGCCGCGCTTGCCGACGCCGGAATCGAAAACGGCACCGTCAAAGTTCACGTGCCAGGAGGTGCGCTGCGCGTGGACATTAACAACGGCGCGGCGGTCATGACGGGGCCCTCGCGCATCGTCGCGCGCGGGGAGGTCGACCTCGGGGTCTTCTCCGCGCCCCGCTAGAACGTGCCCAGCTAGGAGGGCCCGATCTCGCGGGCTGCGCGCCGCGCGTCCCGCCACGCCGTGGCGAGCTCGAGGGCGCGCTCGTCGGCGACAGCGATGAGGCGGTGCAGCTGCGCGCGGTCGAGGTCGCCGGCGGTGAGGTGGGTGTCGACACGCGCGACGAAGCGGCGCGCGGCTGAGGCGCGCAGCTGGAAGTCCTGGATGGTGGGGTGCTCGCACCCCGGGTCCGCGAGCGCCGGGAAATAGAAGGTACGCTCGGCGATCGCCTCCGGGGCCGCGCCGTGCAAAAGGGTGTCGTACTGCGCCAGGATGTCCGCGATGTCGTCGCGGGCAATGGTCAGTGAGGCCTGCAGGGAGGCCGTCTCCGGGTCGTTGAGGCTGCGCCTCATGTAGACAAGGCCGCAGGCCACAACGACTACGGCGAGGATGATGCCGGCCCCGCGCAGCGTGGCAACGAGCACGAGGCAGACTGCGATGATGACCCCGATGCCGAGCGCGCGTAGCAGGTCCCGCTTCGAAGAATCCATCTCACGCCTCCCTGATGCGCACCAACCCGCCCCTATCTAGTGGCCCCCGCAGCCGCAGGAATCCCCGCAGCCGCCGCACCCGCCGCCCGCGGGGGCGGGGATGGAACCTGTGAGCTCGGCGGTGCCGGCGATGACGCTGTTGCGCTCGGGCAACTCGCCGTCGGGCAGGCACACCTCGAAGGGGAAAGCGCCGTCGACGGAGACGTGGATGAAGCGCTCGCCGGTCAGCTCGCTGGTGCGGTATTCCGCTTCGAGCACGCGCGCGGAAAAGTGCGCGGCGGCATCCGGGGAGACGGCTGCGCCGGAGGCGACGGCCTCGGCGCCGGGGGAGCGGACCACGCCGAGCGTCTCGCCCGTGCGGGCGAGGTAGTCGTCCACGCTGGCGTAGCGGGTGACGTCGAGGCCGAGGGCAGCGACGCCGAGCTCCTGCCAGGTCAGAGTGGGGCCGTCGACAAGCAGCGGGCCCTGGGCGAGGTTCACGGTGACGGAGGCGATCTCATTGCCGTGCGGGTCGATGATGTCGGCGAGCGCGACGACGTCGTTAAGCATGCTGATGTGCGCGTAAGTGCGCGTTTGGGCCGCGAAACCCGCGAAGGTGGCGAAGGGCTCGACCGCAAGGATGTTCAGCTGCGCGCCGGAGGGGTCGGCGTACTGGATCAGCTGTCCGCCACGGACCTCTCCGGTTACCTGCAGGCGGTCCGACGCGATGGCTGCCTCGACCGCGTCCTGCCACCTGCTGAAGCCCAGGCCGATGCTGGGCAGGTCGGTGATCACTGTGTCGCTCATGCTCACTCACCATAGTCGCGTGGGCGCGCGGGAAGAAGACGCGGGAAGAAGACGCGGGAAGAAAAACGGCCCGGGGTGCGTTGTAGGAACTGATTAAGCGGCCTAAAGCGGACCCGAATCGGCCTGCCAGGCCCGCTTTTCGCGCAAATGACCGTACACTAAGGATTCAATGACTCAATCTTCCTTCCCTGTCACGCCCGCCCACTCCTCCCCGGCCCCGGAGGAGGCGAGCCACGACGAACTGCTCAAGCAGGCCTTCCGCCACAACTCACCGCAACCCGCTTCCCGGTTGCGCGGGGGCGAGCCCACCGTCGGCGCCCTTGACCTGGAGGAGCGCAACTCGCTGCGCCGCGTCGCGCGCGAGACCGAAGTGCGCTCCGAGGACACCCAGGACGGTTACGAGGTTGAGTACCGCAAGCTGCGCCTCGAGCAGGTCATTCTCGTCGGGGTGTGGACTGAGGGCACCACCGCCGAGGTCGAGGCGACGATGAACGAGCTCGCCGCCCTGGCGGAAACGGCCGGCGCGCGCGTGATCGACCTGCTCTACCAGAAGCGCGACCGCCCCGACCCGGGAACCTACATCGGCTCCGGCAAGGTCAAGGAGCTCAAGGGGATCGTTGAGGCCTCCGGGGCGGACACCGTCGTCTTCGACGGCGAGCTCTCCCCGGGCCAGATGGTCGCGCTCGAGGAGGCGCTGAACACCAAGGTGATCGACCGCACCATGCTCATCCTCGACATCTTTGCCCAGCACGCGAAGAGCCGGGAGGGCAAGGCCCAGGTCAGCCTCGCGCAGATGGAGTACCTCTACACCCGCACCCGCGGCTGGGGCGGCCAGCTCTCCCGCCAGGCCGGCGGCCGCGCCGGATCCAACGGCGGCGTGGGCCTGCGCGGCCCCGGTGAGACCCGCATAGAGGCGGATCGCCGCAGGCTACGCACTGAGATGGCGAAGCTGCGCCACGAGCTGCGGGACATGAAGACCGCGCGCGAGGTCAAGCGCGCCCGCAGGCAGCGTTCTACCACGCCGAAGATCGCTATCGCCGGCTACACCAACGCCGGGAAGTCCTCGCTGATCAACGCGATGACGAACGCGGGCGTCCTCGTCGAGGACGCGTTGTTTGCCACCCTGGACCCCTCGACGCGCCGCGCCCAACTCGCGGACGGGCGCAGCGTGGTGCTCACCGACACGGTCGGTTTCGTGCGCCACCTGCCCACCCAGCTCGTCGAGGCCTTCAAGTCCACCCTGGAGGAGGTCACGAACGCGGACCTTTTGCTGCACGTCGTCGACGGCTCGGACCCCTTCCCGCTGAAACAGGTCGAGGCCGTGAACACGGTGCTCTCCGACGTCACGCGCGATACCGGTGAGACGATCCCGCCCGAAATCATCGTGGTGAACAAGGTCGACCAGGCCGACCCCGTGGTGCTCGCGGAGCTGCGTCACGTCTTCGACCACGCGGGCCGCGACGTCGTCTTCGTGTCCGCGCTGACGGGCGAGGGCATCGCCGAGCTCGAGGCCGCGATCGAGATGTTCCTCAACACCGTCGACGCGCACGTGCAGATGCTCGTGCCCTTCACCCGGGGCGACATCATCAGCCGCCTCCACGAGGAGGGCACGGTGCGCTCCGAGTCCTACGACTCGCGGGGCACGCTTATCGACGTCAGACTCCCGCAGATCATTGCGGAGCAGTACGCCGAGTTTGTGGTCCGCTAACCGCGAAGCGCGTTGTCGTCGATGAAGCGGTAGTACTCGGCGTTGCCCAGATCGTCCGCCGCCTCCTCGTCAACGACGACGGTCGCGTTCGGGTGGAGCTGGAGGATGCTCGCCGGGCATGACGCCGAGACGGGCCCCTCCACGAGGCGGCGCACCGCGTCCGCCTTGGCGTGACCGGTGGCCAAGAGCAGAAGGTGCCCCGCCTCCAAGATCGTGCCGAGGCCCTGCGTGAGCACGTGCCGCGGGACGTCGTCCGCAGAGCCGAAAAAGCGCGCGTTGTCCTTGACGGTCTGGGGGTGCAGTGTGGTGAGCCGGGTGCGCGAGGCGAGCGAGCTGCCGGGCTCGTTGAAGGCCACGTGGCCGTTCGTGCCCACCCCGAGTAGCTGCACGTCAACGCCGCCGGCTTGGGCGATGCGCTCCTCGTAGTCCGCCGCGGCCGCCGCGTAATCGGGGATCGTTCCGTCGGGGGACGCCACGAGCGCGTCGTCGATATCGACGTGCGCGGTCAGCTCGCGGCGGATCGTGGCGTAGTACGACTGCTCGTGGTCGCGGGGCAGGCCGTAGTACTCGTCGAGGAGAAACGCTCGGCAGGCGGCGAAGCTGAGGCCCTCTTCGGCGTGGCGGCGGATGAGCTCGCGGTACGTCGGGGTGGGCGTGGACCCGGTTGCCAGGCCCAGGGTGGCGCCGCGGCGGATGTAGCCCGCGAGGATGTCGGCCGCAGTGGTGGCGACCTCGGCGGTGGGGCGGATAAGCACGTCCATATGAGAGGGGTCCTTTCAGGGAGTCGGGTCTTAAATATCGAGTTCGACCCCGCCCCGGATCACCCGGACGGGTCGGTGCTGCGCGTCCAGGCCAACGAGGTCGGCGCGGGCGCCAGGGGCGATGTCGCCCCTGCCGTTCGCCTCCCCGTGCCCGAGAACGCGCGCGGCGTTGGTTGAGGTAAATCGTACGGCCCTGGGTCCGTCGTGGCGGCTGACGAAGCGGGCGAACTGCTCGGCGAGGGTGGAGGTTCCCCCGGCGATGGAGCCGTTGGCGATGCGCGCGATCCCGCCGTCGACCGCCACGTCGAGGTGGCCGAGGCGGTAGCGCCCGTCGGGCATGCCCGCGGCTTCCATGGCGTCCGAGACGGCGAAGGCGTTGTTGTTGAGCACGGTGTCCACCGTGGCGTCGTGCAGGTGGACGCCGTCGGCGATGAGTTCCACCGACACCTCGCCGCGGCGCGCGGCGGCCGCGAGCGCACCCACGGGGCCCGGGTCCCGGTGGGTGAAACCGGGCATGGCGTTGAACAGGTGCGTCGCGGTGACAGTCGCCCCGCGGCCGATTGCGTAGTCGACGGCGGCGCGTGCGACGTCGTAGTCCGCGTTGGTGTGGCCCAGGCTGACGATGATGCCCTCGGCGGCGCACATATCCACGAGCTCCGCGAAGTGAGCCGTCTCAGGGGCGAGGGTCAGTGAGGCGAGCGTGCCCTCGGCGGAGTCGATGACCGCTCGCAGGAAAGCGGGGTCGCCGGGGATCACGCAGGAGGGGTCCTGCGCGCCGCACTTGGCGGGGGAGACGAAGGGGCCCTCCATGTGTATCCCGGCGATGAGCCCGGCGCGCACCAGCCCGGCCAGCAGCGCCGACTGGCGGCAGGCCTCGTCGCGGGTGGCGGAGACCAGGCTGGCCAGCAGCGTGGTGGTGCCCCGGCTGTGGTGGAATGTGGCCGCGGCGACGCATTCTTTTTCGGTCCCGGTGGGGAAGGCCCCCCGGTTGCCCCCGTGGTTGTGCAGATCGACGAAACCCGGCACCCAGGTGAGTGCCTCCCGCCCGGCCTCTCCGGGATCGATGGGGGTCACGGCTGTGATGTGGGAGTCGAACTCGATGCGCGCAGCTGCGTAGTGCTCGGTGGGGGTGATGAGCGAGCCGACGACCGAGGTGGGGCGGTGAGCGGGCATGGGGCGCCGACCCTTTCTTTGCGTCCTAAGTGCGGTGTATGACGTCTGATTTCACCCCCAACCCTAACTCTTTCGTGCACGTCGGGGTGGCTTTAAGGGGAGGCGGGGGTAATCTTGGTGGTTGGTAAAGCCGTCCTTTGGGCGGGCAAGCAGAAAGCGAAGGGAACATGATGGCCGGAGCGAGCCTCGCGATCGATATCGGGGGCACCAAGATCGCCTACGGGGTGGTAGCGGACGAGGAGCCGACGACGGTGCTCGCGCAGGGGCAGGTGGCCTCCCAGCCGGCAGGGGGGCGTATCGTCGACCAGCTCGACCTGGCGGTCAAAAGCGCCGTCGCCTCGAGCCCACGGCAGATTACGCGGGTGGGTGTGGGCTCGCCCGGGGTCGTCCTGCCGCCCGAGGGCCTCATCGTTTCGGCCGGCCCCACGATTCCTGGCTGGGCGGGCACGGACATCGCCGCGATTGTCCACCAGCACCTCGAGGCCCCCGTTTTCGCACACAATGACGTGCGTATCTGGGCCTGGGGGGAGCACCACCTCGGAGCGGGGGCGCAGCTGAGCGGGCGCGTTCTGTACCTCGCGCTCGGCACGGGCGTCGGCGGCGCGATCGTCGACGCGGGTGAACTTCTGGGCGGGCCGACGGGCACCGCCGGGGAGTTTTCGGAGCTGGTCGCCGCAGACTTCCGCGGCCTGGCTGACCGGGTGGAAAACATCGCCGCGGGCCCCTCCCTCACGCGCTACTACGACGTGCTCAGCCGACCCGAAGAGACAGGTCAGACCCGGCATATCCCCTGGTCGCCCCCCACCGATTCACGTTTCACGCTCCGGGAGGTCATCGCCCGCGCCGAAGGCGGCGACAGCCTCGCCCGAGACATCATCGAAGGAAACCTCGCCGGGCTGGGCCGTAGCATCGGCGCGGTGGTGACCGCCTTCGACCTCTCGGCCGTCGTCCTGGGCGGCGGAGTGTGCGGAATCGGCGCGGTTACAACGGACCCCATCCGCCGCGGCATTCGTGAAGCAACCCTCGCCCCCAACCGGGACGTCCCGGTGGCCACCAGTACGTTCGGCGGGTTGGCCCCCCTCGTGTGCGCGGCGGCCTTCGCCCGGGCCCACCACGCCGCGGCTGCTGACTGAAAGGAGAGACCCCATGACATTTACCTATTCGTCGAGCACGGTCGAAGCGCGGCGCGAGGAGATCATTGCCGCCCTTGAACAGCGCGTGATCGTCTCGGTGCAGGCGCCGGACGGGCACCCGATGCGCGATACCCGCACCCTGACCCGCGTCGCCGCTGCGTGTGTCGCCGGGGGATCGCCAGCGATCCGGTGCGGCGGGTATGGCGGCCTGGAGGACGTCCGAGCCATTTCCGCGGAGGTGAACGTGCCGGTCCTTGGCCTGACCAAGGAGGGCTCGGAAGGGGTGTACATCACGCCGACCCGCCGCTCCGTCGCCGAGGTCATCCGCGCCGGGGCGGCGGTGGTGTGCGCGGACGCGACTGCGCGCCCCCGCCCGGACGGGTCCACGTTCCCCGAACTCGTTGAGGTAGCTCACGGGGAGGGGGCCCCGATCATGGCGGACTGTGCCACGCCAGAAGACGTGCTCCGCGCCCACGAGGCCGGCGCGGACATCATCTCGACGACGCTCGCCGGTTACACCGCCGAGCGGGCGGCGACTGCGGGGCCCGATTTCGACGTCATAAGACGGGGGCGCGCGCTCGTCGGCTCGGATGCCTTCCTCATCGGGGAGGGGCGCTTTGCCACCCCGGCGGATGTCGCCCACGGCATCCACGCGGGTGCCAGCGCCATCATCGTCGGCACCGCGATCACGGACCCGGCGTGGATCACGGCGCGCTTCGGCTCGCTGCTGTCCTAGACGCCTGTGCTTCCCGCCGCGGCCTGTCCGATGGCCCGCCGCAGCGGGGCGTAGTGCTCGTCCACCGCGGCGTGGTAGCCAGCGACGTCGCCCGCCCGGAGGACGTCGACAATGCGCGCGTGGGTGCGGATCGTGATGTCGATGTCCGCCGGCATGGGGATACCGAGCGTGGGTAGCACCGCCATGTGGACATCCCACAGCGCCCCCGCGAGCTCCACGATCAACGTGTTCGACACCGGGGCCAGAAGGGCGCGGTGGAAAGCGCGGTCCTGCTCCGCGAAAGGTCGGCCCGCCGCGTGCTCGGCGGTCATGTCGGAAACGATCGCATAGAGCTCGGCGGCATCGCGGCTGCTCCAGGCGGCGGCGAGCTCGCCGGCGAGGCTGTGGTCGAGGGCGCTGCGCAGGTCCACGACGTCGTTCAGCGTGGCTACGGAGCGGGCGCTGTCCAGGGAGATGCGCAGGACGAGGCCCTGGATGAGCGGGTCCAGCGACATCGCCGAGACGTAGGTGCCGTGCCCGTGGCGGACCTCAACGATGTCGAGGGAGGACAGGACCTGGATGGCCTCGCGCACGGAGGTGCGGGAAAACCCCAGGGCGTCGCATAGCGCGGCCTCGCTGGGGAGTGCGTCGCCGGGGGAGAGGCGGCGAGTGCGGATGTAGTCGGTGATACCGGCTTGGGCGCGAGACGACGCGCTGGAAGGGCGGGGCACGGAGTTCTCCTTCGGGGAAAAGCAGACACATGGTGCCTGCTCGGTGTGGGGAGCGGGGGTAGCGGGGGTATATTAAAATTGCTGAAAACCACGTACGTATGACGTCATACGTCTACGATCGGGTGTAGCCAGCCTACCGGCTCACGGCCTCATCGCAACTGAAAAGCGGAAGGAAGCGCCCCATGGTCGCCCAACATCGCGCACGCACGTGCCTCGCAGGCCTTATTGGGGCCGTCGCGATTGTGCTCGCAGCATGCTCGCCCGGCCCGGATACCCCCGCGGATACCCCCTCCACCGAGGTCCGCATGGGGGCCGCCTACGAGACAACAAACTACGACCCCTCGTCGACGTCCTCCGCGCTCGCGCTGGGCACGAACTGGCACGTCGTTGAGGGTCTGTACGAGCTGCGCATGGACACGTACGAGCCGTACCCGGCGTTGGCGGCGGGAAGCCCCGAGTGGAGCTCAGAGACAGCTTTCACCGTGACGCTTCGGCAGGGCGCGAGCTTCTCCGACGGCACCCCCGTGACGGCCGAGGACGTCGTCAGCTCCTTCGAGCGCGCCATGGCGGATGGCAACGTGTACCAGCCGATGCTGAGCTTCATTGAGACGGTGGAGGCAGCCGATGAAAATACCGTGTCCTTCACGCTCACGGGGCCTTTCACCATCGCGGAGCAGCGGCTCGCCGTGGCGAAGATCGTGCCGGAGAGCGCGACGCGGGAGGAAATGACGGCCATGCCGGTGGGCACGGGCCCCTACAAGTATGAGGAGATCGGCGACACCCGCGTGACCGCCGTGCCCAACGAGCACTACACCGGCGCCTACCCGGCCCAGGCCGAGCGCCTTGTCTGGGACGTCATTAAAGACGACACGGCGAGGACCACGGCGGCCAATTCCGGCACCATCGACGTGATGGAGGCCGTGCCCGCCGATTCCGTCGACATGGTCACGGAGGCGGGCATGGAGACCGCGGAGGTCAACGGGTTCAACCTCCCGTTCATGCTCTTCAACACGAAGAAGGCCCCCTTCGACGACCCGCGGGTGCGGCAAGCATTCCTCTACGCCGTGAACACCTCCATGCTGGTGGACAACAACATGGACGGGAAAGCGGAGCCGGCGACGTCCTTTTTGCCGGAGACTCACCCCAACTACAACCGCGCGGCCAACGTCTTCGACCACGACCCGGACCGGGCCCGCCAGCTGCTCGACGAGGCCGGCGTGGCCGACCTGAACGTCACGCTGTTGACCACAGACCACCCGTGGGTGAAGGATCTCGGGCCCCAGATCCAAAACGACCTGCAGGCCATTGGCGTGGACGTGTCGCTGCAGACGGAGGCCTCTGCCTCCGTGTACGCCAACCACCTCGACGTCCAGGACGCCACCTTCGACGTCGCCATCGCCCCCGGCGACCCCTCCGTCTTCGGCAACGACCCCGCCCTGCTCATGACCTGGTGGTACGGCGACAACGTGTGGACGCAAAAGCGGACGTTCTGGCAGGAGTCTGACCCAGCTTCCTTCCAACGCCTCCAGGACATCCTCACCACCGCGACCGAGCTCGAGGGAGCGGAGCAGCAGGAGAAGTGGAACGAAGCCCTCGATCTGCTGTCCGAGGAGGTGCCACTGTACCCCCTGTTCCACCGCACGATGATTACCGCGTACGACCCTTCGGCCGTCGAAGGTTTCAGGCCCATCGGGACGACCGGATTGTGGGCGCTGACGACCGCTCCCACCAGTAACTAGCCCAGCCTTTATCCACCCACGCCAGGAGAATCCCGCGATGAATAACATCATCAGACTCGTCGGCCGAAGGCTTATCGCCCTGCCGCTCATGATCATCGGTGTGACGTTCCTCGTGTTCGTCCTCATGTCACTGTCTCCCATCGACCCCGCCTATTCCGCCCTGGGCGACTCAGCCACGCCCGAGCAGGTGGCGGCCTACCGCGAGGAAAACGGCCTCAACGACCCGTGGCTCGTCCAGTTCGGCACCTACCTGTGGGGCGTCGTGCAGGGCGACCTGGGCACGTACGGCCAGAACGCCGCCTCCGTGTCAGAGAAGGTCTTTTCGGCTCTGCCGGTGACCCTCCAACTGACATTCCTCGGCCTACTTATCGCGGTGCTCATCGCCTTCCCTCTGGGCGTCGTCTCGGCGCTGTACCGCGGGAAGTGGGCGGACCAGCTCATCCGCGTCTTGTCAATCGTGTGCATTGCCATGCCCTCGTTCTGGCTGGCAATCCTCTTGGTGCTCGCCTTCATCGGCGTGCTCCCCGTCGCCGGCGCGCTGCCCTCGCTGACCGAAGACCCGGCCGGATGGGCGGCGCGACTGCTGCTCCCCGCGATCGCGCTGGCGACGCCCGTGATCGGCCAGCTCACCCGCGTCGTTCGCACGTCCATGGTCGAGGAGCTGGACAAGGGCTACGTGCGCACCGCGATCGGTTACGGCATCCCGCAGTCCACGGTGATCTCCCGCAACGTGCTGCGCAACGCGCTGATCACGCCGGTCACCGTGCTCGGCCTGCGCATCGGCTACCTGATGGGCGGTGCCGTGGTCATCGAGATCATCTTCGCCCTGCCGGGCATGGGGCGGGTGCTTATCGACGGCATCGCCAACAACTGGGTCCAGGTCGTGCAGGGGGCAACCCTGGCAGTGGCCATCTCCTTCATCATTGTCAACATCATCGTCGATCTGCTCTACATTGCGATCGACCCGCGCATTAGGACGGTGTAGCTAGCATGCGTGACACGAAAGCTCGGAAACTTTCCAACCCCAACGTCTCATTTCGTCTGGGTGGATGGGGCCGCATGAACCTGGGGTCAAAGATCTCCCTGATTGTCCTGGTCCTCATCGCGCTCGCCGCCCTTTTCGCCCCGCTGCTCGCGCCGCACGACCCGACGGCGATCGACTTCAAGGGCCAGGCACCCGACTCGACCTACTGGTTCGGTACCGATAACCTCGGCCGCGACGTGTTCTCCCGCGTTCTCTACGGCGCCCGCTACTCGCTGGCCGTGGGGCTTTTGGCGACGTTCGTCGCGCTGATCTTCGGCGTCATCCTCGGCTCGATCGCGGCGGTAGGGCCCAAGTGGCTCTCGGAAGTTGTGATGCGCATCCTGGACGTCATCATGTCCGTCCCGGGCATTGCGCTCGTCGCCATCACCGTCGTCGTCTTCCGCGACCCGCAACGCCCCTTCTACATGCTCGGCGTGATCATCATGTCCATCGCCTTCGTGTACATCCCCCAGCTCACCCGCATCGTGAGGGCGAACGTGCTCGCGGAGTACGGCGAGGACTACGTCCGCGCCGCCGTCGTCTCGGGGGCGCGCTCGTCCTGGATCCTGGCGCGCCACGTCGCCCGCAACTGCGCGGCGCCGGTCCTGGTGTTCGCCACCGTCCTGGTCGCCGACGCCATCATCCTGGAGGCCTCCCTCACCTTCATCGGCGCCGGCCTGCAGGAGCCCGTGCCCACGTGGGGCAACATTCTGTCGTCGGCGCAGCAGGGCGTGCTGCGCGGGGACTGGTGGCAGGCGCTGTTTCCCGGTCTGGCCATCATGATCACTGTGCTGTGCCTCAACATCCTGTCCGAGGGCATCACCGACGCAATGGTTGCGGCCCCGCGGGCCAGCGCGGTACCCGCCACGCAGGCGGACGCCAAGCGCGAGGAGGACCGACTGCTGGCTAACCCGGTGGAGGCCTACGCCCAGCAGCGTGACGCGCTGGCCAGCCGGCTTGAGGCCCTGCGCGGCGTGGAAAGCCAGCGCGGGGACCGCTTCCTCCCGGCGCCCGGCACCACCCCGCTGCTGGAGGTCCAGGATCTGTGCATCCGCTTCCCCCGCCACGGCAGCGTCAACGTCGTGGATAACGTCAACTACGCGGTTGCCCCCGGCGAGACAATGGGCATCGTCGGAGAGTCCGGATGCGGTAAGTCCATCACAAACCTCGCCGTGATGGGATTGCTGGACGACGAAGCTGAGGTGACGGGGCGCATTCTGTACAAGGGCACTGACCTGCTCGCGCTGAGTAAGGACAACCACCGCGCTCTGCTGGGCCACGACATCGCCATGATCTACCAGGACGCGCTGTCGGCGCTGAACCCCTCGATGCTCATCCGCACGCAGCTGAAGCAGCTGACGAAGCGCGGCGGCACCCGCAGCGCCCGGGAGCTTTTGGAGCTCGTCGGGCTCGACCCGGAACGAACGCTCGCGTCGTACCCGCACGAACTCTCGGGCGGGCAACGCCAGCGCGTCTTGATCGCGATGGCGCTGACCCGGGACCCGGCACTCGTTATCGCCGACGAGCCCACGACGGCGCTCGACGTGACGGTGCAGAAGCAGGTCATCGAGCTGCTCAAGGAGCTGCAGGACAAGCTCGGGTTCGCGCTCGTGTTCATCTCCCACGACCTGGCGTTGGTGGCCGAGGTGGCGCACTCTGTCACCGTGATGTACGCCGGCCAGGTGGTCGAGCAGGGCTCGACGGTGGAGATCCTGACGGATCCGCGCCACGAATACACGCGCGGTCTGCTGGGCTCCGTGCTCTCCATCGAGGCGGGCGGCGATCGCCTGCACCAGGTGCCCGGCACCGTGCCCTCGCCCGCCGAATACCCGAGCGGCGACAGGTTCGCCCCGCGCTCCTCCCACCCGTCGGTGGGGTTGCAGTCGCCCCCTGTCATGCGCAATGTGCCCGGCACCAACCACTACTACGTCGACCTTCTCGACGAGCTCAAACCCGCCGCGGAGCTGGAGCGGCAGGGCAGGCTCGACAAAACCGGGCTGACGGATCAGGACTACGCGGAGTATGCCGCCTCGCTCCAGGACGAGACTGGAAAGGACTAAACGATGAACGCCACCCCTCCACATGCCACAGCGTCCGAGCCGATCATCGCGCTGGAGAACATCTCGGTGCGGTTCAAATCCCGCACGGGGCCAATCTTCAGGCCGAACTGGGTCGACGCCGTCACGGACGTCAGCTTGAGCGTCATGCCGGGCGAGACGATCGGGATCGTGGGCGAATCGGGCTGCGGAAAGTCGACGACCGCTAACGTGATGTGCGGTCTGCAGGCCCCCACGAGCGGGACGGTCCGTTTCAACGGGCGCGACGTCACCAGCCGCAGCGCCGAGGAGCGCCGGGCGATGGGGCGCGTCGTGTCCGTCGTGTTCCAGGACCCGTCGACCGCTTTGAACGGGCGTATGACGGTGAAGGAGCAGTTGCTCGACCCGCTGCGGGTGCACGACGTTGGGACCAAACAGGAACGGGAAGAAAGGGTGCACGAGCTGCTCCGCCTCGTCGGCTTGCCCGAGGCGGCCCTCGGGGCGCTGCCCGGTCAGCTCTCCGGCGGGCAACGCCAGCGTGTCGCTATCGCCCGCGCGCTGGCGCTTAACCCCGAGGTCATCATCGCCGACGAGCCGACGTCCTCCTTGGACGTGTCGGTCCGCGCCCAGATCCTCAACCTTTTCAACGACCTGAAGGCCGACCTCGGCCTGTCCATGGTGTTCATCAGCCACGACATCCAAACCGTGCGCTACATTTCGGACCGGATCTGCGTCATGCGCGGCGGCCGCATCATCGAGGAAGGCGAGGCGGCGAGGGTTTTCGCCGAGCCGCGCGACCCCTACACTCGGAAGCTGCTTTCGGCGTCGCCGTCGCTGCTCCACCCGGCCTCATAACTCTCACGAAAGGCGTCATTGCACATGCACGAATCACCCCGCGAACTCTCCGGCGTCATCCCTCCCGTCGTCATCGCCAGGCACGAGGACGGCACGCTCGATAGCGCGTCCTATCGGCGCAATCTCGAGCGGCTTATCGACGCCAATGTCCACGGCCTGTTCATCCTCGGCTCGTCGGGCGAGGGAGCGTTTGTCACGGACTCGGAGCGGCTGCACATCCTGCGCGACACAGCCGCCGTGGTGGCCGGGCGGCTGCCCGTGTTGGTCGGGTGCATCGAAACACAGACCGCGAAGGTGATCGAGGCGGTCACCACCGCCGAGGAAAACGGGGCGGACGCCGTCGTCGTGACGGCGCCCTTCTACGCCCTCGGTGGGGAGGCACAGGTGGAGCAGCACTTCCGCCTCATCCACGCCGCGACGCGGCTTCCGGTCTACGCCTACGACATCCCGGTGTGCGTCCACGCCAAGCTCGGCACCGACATGCTGATCAGGCTGGGTAAGGAGGGCGTTCTGGCCGGTGTGAAAGACTCCTCGGGCGACGACGTCGGTTTCCGTTTCCTGGCCCAGAAGAACGAGGCCGCCGGCCACCCGCTGCGGCTGTTTACCGGCCACGAGGTGGTCGTCGACGGCGCGTACCTGTCGGGTGCGGACGGCTCCGTGCCGGGCCTCGCCAACGTCGACCCAGACGCCTACGTGCGCCAGTGGGACGCGTTCCAGGCCGGGGACTGGGAGGCAGTGCGCCGCGAGCAGAACCGGCTCGCGGATCTCATGCTCATCGCCTCCCAGGCAAGCTCGGTGACGGGCTTCGGCGCCGGCGTCGGCTCGTTCAAGGTCGCGCTCAAACTCCTCGGGGTTTTCACGTCCGACAAGATGCCCGACCCGGTCCCGCAGCTCACGGATGAGGAAGTCGCGCTGATCCGCGCCGTGCTCGTTGCGGCCGGGCTGCTGGAGGGCAACGAGGAAGGCTCCGATAGCCTACGCCAGTGAGTAATTTCATTGGATGGGCCGTCCACGGCGACGGCCGGAGCGTGAGCCCGGGGTCGGTGGTGGCCCCGGACGAGCGCCTCAATTGGCCGCGCACCATTGGCATCGGCATGCAGCACGTGGTGGCCATGTTCGGCGCCACCCTTCTCGTTCCCACTCTCACCGGGTTCCCGGTGAATACCACGCTTTTGTTCTCCGGGCTGGGCACGATCATCTTTTTGCTGCTGACGCGCAACAAGGTCCCCTCCTACCTCGGCTCCTCGTTCGCGTTCATTGCCCCTCTCACAGCCTCCCAGCAGTACGGTATTGGGGCGCAGCTGGGCGGGGTTCTCGTCACGGGGCTCGCCCTCATCCTGATCGGAGGAATTGTCGGCGCGGCGGGCAAACGGGTCATCGAGGCGGTCATGCCGCCGGTGGTCACCGGGGCGATCGTCGCCCTGATCGGCTTCAATCTTGCCCCGACGGCGGTGGCGAACGTCGAAAAGCAACCGCTCATCGCGTGTGTGACTCTCGGGACAATCCTGGTTTTTACCGTGGCGACGCGCGGCATGGCGGCGCGGCTGAGCATCCTCGCCGGGGTCGTGGCCGGCTGGGTCAGCGCGGCTGTCAGCGGAGGGCTCGCGGAGGACGCCCTGGAGCAGATCTCGCAGGCACCGTGGATCGGGTTGCCGCAGTTCCACACGCCGCAGTTTCATCTCTCGGCCGTGCTTGTCACGCTGCCCGCGGTCGTCGTGCTTGTTGCGGAAAATGTCGGGCACGTCAAGGCGGTGGGGGAGATGACCGGGAAAAACCTCGACGGCTACCAGGGCCGCGCCCTCATCGGCGACGGCGTGGCCACCACGCTCGCGGGTGGATTCGGCGGCTCGGCAACAACCACCTACGCCGAGAACATCGGGGTCATGGCGGCGACGCGCGTGTACTCAACGGCTGCCTACTGGGTCGCCGCGCTTTTCGCGATCGCCCTGGCGTTCATCCCGAAGTTCGGCGCGGTGATTTTCACCATTCCCGTGGGGGTTCTGGGCGGGGCCTGCCTGGTGCTCTACGGACTCATCGGTATGCTCGGCGTCCGCATCTGGCAGGACAACCGCGTGGACTTCACCAACCCCGCTAACCTCACGGCCGCGGCGGTGGCGCTGATTGTGGGCATCGGCAACCTGTCTCTGACGGTAGGCCCGGTCCAGCTCGAGGGCATCGCGCTGGGGTCGGTGGGCATCATCGCGGTGTACCCACTGATGCGGTGGGCGTTTCGCGCCATCGGGGAGGGAAGCTACGACGGGTTTGCGCAGGCTGAGGCTACGCGCCGCTCACAACGACGAGTTCGATCCCGTGATTTTCGAACTCGGTGAGCAATGAGGTGGGTGCGGCGTCGTCGATGATGAGCACGTCGATGTCCGCCAGGCCGGCGAAGCTCACCAGGTAGTCCGTCCCTAGCTTTGTCGCATCGCACAGCACCACTACCTTGCGGGCGTTGGTCATCATCGCCGCCTTGACCGCAGCTTCCTGCGGGTCCGCCGAGGACAGGCCGTGGTCGACGGTCAGGGCGTTGGTGCCGATGAAGGCGACGTCGGCGGTCATGAGCGCAAGGGTACGAAGCGGCGTGTCGCCGACAACGGCCTGGGAGAGGGCGCGCACGGTGCCGCCCAGCAGCTGCACGTTGGTCATCCCCTCGCCCGACAGCTCCAATGCGACGGGCAGCGAGCGGGTCACGATGGGCCACGACGTCGTCCGGGGGTCATCGACAAGCAGGGTGGCCAGGCTGCTGATTGTCGACCCGGAGTCGAGGAAGATTCCGTCTTCGGAAGAGTCCGGCAGGTAGTCGAGGGCGGCGCGGGCAATCGCGGTCTTCGCCGCGGAAGCGGAGCGGTAGCGGGCATCGAGCGGCATTTCGGCGGTGAGGAAGGACTGGCTGGCCACCGCGCCCCCGTGGACCCGGTGGACGCTGCCCTCCCTGCTTAGGGCGGCGAGGTCGCGCCGGATAGTTTCGGCGGTGACGTTAAAGCGCTCGGCGAGCTCGGTGACGCTGACCCGGCCTTCAATGGCCGTCAGCGACGCGATCTGCCGTTTGCGTTCTTCTGCGTGCATGCGTTGCCTCCGAGCGCATCAAAAGTTCGGGCGCGACCGGACCGGGCGCGCCCCTCGGGTGGGAGCGGGCGGCCTAGCCGTCGAGATTGGATGCAATAAGTTCGGCGATCTTCTCCACGGCCTCGGCGTTGGCGGAGGTGACGGTCACCTCGTCTCCGAACTCCGCCCCCATAGCCATGATCATCAGCGAGGAGGCGGCGTCCGCGCCGTCCTCGTCGTCTTCGCCGACCAGGGTCAGGGTGATGTCCTCGTCGTACTCTCCCGCCGCTTCGGCGATGACGGACGCGGGGCGTGCGTGGAGCCCAACGGTGGAACCGACTTTCACGGTTGTAGAGGCCATGGTGGGAAACCTTTCTGCTTGAAGTTTCACGTCTGCGACGTACCCCGCCCAGTGTAGAGGCCAGTGCACAGCGGGCGGGCTAGAGAGTCCGGAACACCGACACGACGCGGCCCATGATCTGGGCTTCGTCGCCCTTGATGGGGGAGAAGGCGTCGTTGTGGGGAATGAGCCACACGCCGGTGGAATCGCGGTGGAACTCCTTGACGGTTGCTTCGCCGTCGAGAAGCGCGGCGACGAACTCGCCCTCCTCGGCGACAGGCTGAGAGCGGACGACGACCCAGTCGCCGTCGAGGATGCCGGCGTCTCGCATCGACTCGCCGACGACGTGGAGCATGAACAGCTCACCGTCGCCGAGCAGTTCCCCGGGCAAGGGTAAGTAGCTGTCGACGTTTTGCTCGGCGAGGATCGGCGAGCCAGCCGCGATCTGCCCGACGACGGGAATGTAGCGGGCGGGGGCGGCGTCTTCGAAAGGTGCCTCCGGCGGCGCAGCCTTCGCGCCCCGCTTGGGCGCTTCGGGCAGGTGGCGCAGGTCGACAGCGCGGGGTTTGTTCGGGTCCCGGCGGAGGAACCCCTTCTTCTCCAGCTCCTTGAGCTGATAGGCAACCGACGAGGTGGACTGTAGGCCCGCCGCGTCGCCGATCTCGCGGATGCTCGGCGGGTAGCCGCGCAGGACAACCGCGTCGCGGATGACCTCGAGGATGCGCCTCTGGCGGTCCGAGAGGACGCTGGTGTCGAGGCTGCTGGGGTCGTACTTCTTGCGTGCCATGTCTTGGTGCCTTTGTTCCTTTGTTCCTTGCCTTGCTGCTAGTTGGGGGGGTTGCGCGGGATCAGTGGTGTTGAGTTGTGGCCTTGCGCCGGGAGCCTTGCGTTGGCACGAACGCCACAACGCCGGACCCTTCGTTACGGCCCAAAAATACCAGACCTGGCAAACATGTTCGACCTTTGCGCGCTCGATGTGGACACGTGTGTGTTCGAGCGCTATAAATCGAACATAAGGGCGAGAGTCGAACATTCTGGCGAGTGTCAAGTCGGCGCGTCCGCCCGGTTTATAGCCTGTAGGCACAATCCATCTTCACACGGAAGTGAGACAGCGATGACCATGACTTCTCCCCGCTACCACGGTACGTACGACGTTTCCTCCCGAGCCCTTCGCGGTAGCGCACCGGCCGCGGTCTGGGACGTCCCAGAGGTGCCTGTGCGCTGCTCCGCTGCAGCCGCGGTGCGCAGTCTCGGCAGTGATGTTCGAACGGGAGAGCGTTCGAACGCGGGGCCGGATGGCGGGGAGGTGAACGCGCGTCTATCCCCCCGCGAAACCCGCGCTAGCGCCCTGATGGGGGCCGTATTCGGCCTGGCTCTGCTGGTGGGGTCAGCGCTCGGGGGCGCCTTCGACTCAGACGGGCAGCCATCCGGCCCGGTGGCGGCCACTAGCGGGGTGCTCAGTGCAGTTGGGCGCTAAGGGGTTCTGTAGGGAGCGCGCACCCCGCGGATTCCCGCGGAGTAAGCTCGGAGCCTGTTCCGGTCCGATTTCGCAGCGGCACGGCCAGGAAGGCAGGCTCTGAGTGTATTGCCCGTTTTGCCACAACGAACAGTCACGCGTCATGGACTCCCGGGTGGTCGACGCGGGCTCGGCGATCCGGCGCCGCCGCGAATGCACGGAGTGTGGGGGGCGTTTCACCACCGTGGAGAAGGCCGTACTCACCGTTGTCAAGCGCAACGGTGTCAGCGAACCCTTTGACCGGGACAAGCTTATCGTCGGCGTACGCCGCGCCTGCCAAGGAAGGGACGTCTCGGACGATGCGCTGAAGCGGCTCGCCCAACAAGTGGAGGAGACAGTGCGCAGCCACGGTAGCTCCCAGGTCAACGCCAACGACATCGGCCTGGCGGTGCTTGAGCCGCTGCGCGTGCTGGATGAAGTGGCCTACCTGCGCTTTGCCTCCGTATACAAGTCATTCGAATCGGCCGACGACTTCGAATCCGAGATCCGCCTCATGCGGCGCAAGGACCGCGAGGACTTCTAGCCCTAGGTCAGTTTTTCGATCATCTTCTCCACGCGCCGCTGGCTGACGGGCTTCGCGGTACCGAGACGCTGGGCGAACAGGCTGACCCGCAGCTCCTCAATGCGCCACAGGATGTCCTTGTAAGCGGCGGTCTTCTCCCGTCCCTTCGGCAATCGAGACATCCGCGCCGCAAGGGTGGCCTTGACGGAATCGATCACCGCTTGGCGGTCGGCGTCCCTGTCGGGGTCGATGTTCATGTCCTCGAGCCGGATACGCATCGCCTCGACGTAGCGCGGCACGTGCTGCAGGCGGCCCACTCCGTGGACTGTGATCGCGTGGGCGGGCAGGTAGAAGTCGAGCTGGGAGCGCATGTCGTCGATCGCCGGGCCCTCCCACGAGCGCAGTTCCTCGCGCATGGCGGACCACTCCACAAGCGCCGGGGCAACGGCGACCACGGCGCGGCGGACGGCGCCGGCCACCTCGGGCTTCACGCTCGCAACGAGGGCCTCGAACTCCTCCGGGGTGCGCACCGGTCCGCCGTGCGCCATCATCAGGTCGCGCACGGCGGCGACGCGGGCGTCGTCGACAAGCCCGGCCGCCCCGCCGTGCGGGTAGTTGTCCACGGCGACCTTCTGCCGCAGCGGCAGGCCCTTGGTCATCTGGTGCGCGTTGACCGTGACCTCCCGCAGGAGCAGGGTGAGGGTGGCGGTGAGCATGGAGGCGTCTGCCGCCTCCTTCGTCGGGTGGACCGTGACCTTCACGCCATCGGCCGTGGCCTCAAGCGCCGGGTAGGCGTCGACCGTGTTGCCGTCTATTGTCGTGCGCACCGTCTCCGCGACCTCGCCCAGGCTCGCCCTGGTCCACTCCTGCACGACCTCCGACTCCGAGCGGCGGCCCGCCTGCGAGACAGAGGAGCGGATCTGCCCCGCCTGGCGCTCCTTCAGCGCAGCGAGGTCCTTGTCGTGGTCGATGGTCTCGCCGCGTCTGCCGATCGCCGCGTAGGTGATGCGCAGGTGCGGTGGCAGGGCGCCGGGACGGAAATCGCCCGCGTTGACCCCGGAGCCGCCCAGCTCGCGCAGGGCCGAGGCCAGCTGCTCCACCAGCTCCGATTCGCGCGGTTCGAGCTTCGGCAGCGCGCGCGCCGCGAAATCGGGCGCGGGAACCACGCTGCGGCGCAAAGCGCGCGGCAGTGTGCGGATGAGCTCCGTGACCAGCTCCTCGCGCAGCCCCGGGACCAGCCAGTCGAAGCCCTCGTCCGTCAGGCCGGCGAGCAGCGGAACCGGGACGTCGACGGTGACGCCGTCGAAGTCGTCTCCCGGCTCGAACTTGTAGCGCAGCTTGTAGTCGATGCTGCCCTGGCGCCAGGTGGGAGGGAAGGCCGTGTCGGAGGCGTCGGCGGAGTCGTCGACAAGCGATGCCGGGTCGAAGTCTAGGTAGGCCGGGTCTTCCTTGCGCTTCTTCTTCCACCAGGAGTCGAAGTGGCGCGCGGTGGTCACCTCGGCGGGCAGCTTCGAGTCGTAAAAGTCGAACAGGGCGTCCTCGTCGACGACGAGCCCGCGGCGGCGCAGTTTTTCCTCGACGGCGGAGGCTTCCTCCAGCAACGCCTCGTTGTGGTCGATGAAGGTGTGGTGGCGGTTCCAATCGCCGCCGATGAGGGCGTGCCGGATGAACATGATGCGCGCGCCTTCCGGGTCGACCCGGTGGTAGGGCACCAGGCGGTCGCGCACGATGGGTACGCCGTAGAGCATGGACTTCTGGTGCACCATCGCGGCTGAGCGCTTGCGCGACCAGACGGGCTCGGAATAGCTGTGCTTGAGCAGATCGCCCGCGGCGCGTTCGACCCACTCGGGCTCGATTTTGGCCACGTCGCGCGCCCACAGGCGCGAGGTTTCCACGAGCTCGGCGGCCATGATGAACTCCGGCGGCCGCTTGGCGAGGGAGGAGCCCGGGAAAACGCGGAAGCGCGTGCCGCGCGCGCCCTGAAACTCCTTCGACTCGCCGTCGCGCGCGCCGATGTTGGACAAAAGCCCCGTCAGCAGGGACTTGTGGATCGCCGCGGCGTCGCGCTCACCCGCGACGGATTCAACGGGGGACCAGCCAAGCTGCTTCTCGACGTCCCTGAGCTGCCGCACCAGGTCGTACCACTCCCGGATGCGCATGTAGTGGAGGAACTCCTTGACCATGCGCTTGCGGAAGGCGTTGCCGGACAGCTCGTCGCGCGAGCCCGCGATGTAGTCCCACAGCTTAAGCGAGGATAAAAAGTCCGACGTCTTGTCCTTGAAGCGCGCGTGTGCCTGGTCGGCCTGCGCCTGGTGCTCGAGGGGGCGCTCGCGCACGTCCTGGATGGTCATGGACGCGACGATGACGGTGACGTCGTCGAGCACGCCAAGGCGGTTGGCCTCGACCAGCATGCGCGCCATCTTCGGGTCCACCGGGATGCGGGCGATGTCGCGGCCGATTCCGGTCAGCGCCGGAGACCCCTCAGGCTTATCCGGCGCGACGGCGCCGAGCTCGCGCAAAAGGGCCAGCCCGTCGCGGATCGACTTTCCGTCGGGCGGCTGGATGAAGGGGAATTCGGAGACGTCGCCTAGGCGCAGCGAGATCATCTGCAGGATGACGCTGGCGAGGTTGGTGCGCAGGATCTCCGGGTCTGTGAACTCCGGGCGCTGGTCGAAGTTCTCCTCCGAGTAGAGACGGATGGCGATGCCGTCGGCGACGCGGCCCGAGCGCCCCGAGCGCTGGTTCGCGCTGGCCTGCGAGATTTCTTCGATGGGCAGGCGCTGCACCTTTGTGCGCGTGGAGTAGCGCGAAACGCGGGCGAGACCGGTGTCGACGACGTAGTGGATGCCCGGCACGGTCAGCGAGGTCTCCGCAATGTTGGTCGACAGCACGATGCGCCTGCCCGAGTGGGGGGAGAACACGCGGTGCTGCTCGGCGTTGGACAGCCTGCCGAACAAGGGGGTGACCTCGACGCCGCGCCACCTCTTCTTTTCGATGGCCTCCATGCAGTCGCGGATGTCGCGTTCGGAGGAGAAGAAGCAGAGGATGTCGCCGGGGCCTTCGGCCATGAGCTCCTCGACGGCGGCAACCACGCCGTCGATCATGTCCACGTCGACCTCCTTGCCGCCGATCTGCTCCACGAGGGGGCGGTAGCGGATCTCCACCGGGTAGGTGCGCCCGGAGACCTCGATGATCGGCGCCGGGGTGCCGTCTGGCGCGGCGAAGTGCGCGGCGAAACTCTCCGGGTCGATCGTTGCCGAGGTGATCACGACCTTCAGGTCGGGCCGGCGCGGCAGCAGCCGCTTGAGGTAACCGAGCAGGAAATCGATGTTCAGGCTGCGCTCGTGGGCCTCGTCGATGATGATGGTGTCGTAGGCGTTGAGGTAGCGGTCGCGCTGCATCTCCGCCAGGAGGATGCCGTCCGTCATGAGCTTGACGGCGGTGGTCGCGGAGACTTTGTCGTCGAAGCGGATGGCGTAGCCGACGGACTCGCCGATGTTCTGCCCGAGTTCATCGGCGATGCGCTCGGCGACGGTGCGCGCCGCCAGGCGACGCGGCTGGGTGTGGCCGATCAGGCCGCGGCGCCCGCGCCCCAGCTCGAGCAGCATCTTCGGGATCTGGGTGGTCTTACCTGAGCCGGTCTCACCGGCGATGATGACCACCTGGTGGTCGCGCAGCAGATCCATGATGTCGTCGCGGCGCGCGGAGACAGGAAGCTTTTCCGGGTACGTGATGGTGGGTAGAGCGTCCGCGCGGGCCGCCACCCGCGCCGCGGCGGCGTCGATATCCGCGGCGATTGCCGCGAAAGCCTCCGGTGCGCGCGCCTTCTTCAGGCGGCGCCGAAAGCGGCGCACCTCGGCAAGCGGGACATCTTCGAGGCGCGAGAGAAGGTCGGAGCGGGTAGGGGTGGCAGAAGAGTCGTTCATATCTGCCGAACGATTCTAGCCCGTCAGCAGTTCGGTGCCTCTTTCCACCGCGTGCCGGTGGGCCCGGGTGACAAGCTCCCCGAGCTTCTCGTACGCCGCGGTGCGCGAAGAACTCGAACGGCACACCATCCCGATGGTGCGTTGCGCGACGACGCCTTCGTCGAAGGTGGCCAGCCCCAGTCCTGGGCGGGCGCATTCGGTCGCGATGGCGGAGGCGGGTACAAGAGTGGAGCCCAGACCCGCCACCACCAGCTGCATGATGGTGGTCAGCGACGAGGCGCGCGTTGCGGAGTCGGCGTCCGCGTGCGGGGCGGCGTTGACGAGTCGGCAGAGGTCGACGATCTGCTCGCGCAGGCAGTGGCCGTCGTCAAGCAAGAGGAGGTTCAGCTCGTCGAGCACGTCCAGGGTCAAATCACTGCGGCCCGCTGCCTCGTGCTCGGAGTTGGTGACCACGATGAACTGCTCGTCGAAAAGGGGGTATTCGTTAATACCGGTCGCGCTCGTCGGTAGTGCGAGCAGGGCGAGGTCGATGTGGCCGTCGCGCAGCTGCTGGATGAGCTGCTCCGTCTGGTCCTCGACGATGCGCGGTTTGAGATCGGGGTAAAACTCGCGCGCAAGGTGCAAAAACTCCGGCAGGATGTACGGCGCGAGCGTCGGGATGATCCCGATACTCAGCGGCCCCGCCAAGACGCCGTTGACACCACGCGAATGTGCGACGAAGTTTTCTGCGGCCTCGAGCGTGGCCTTGGCCAGCGGCAGCAGCTTTTCGCCCGTCGGGGTCACGATCACCTTGCGCGTCGAGCGTTCGATGAGCTGCACGCCCAGTCCCGACTCGAGGGCGACCAGCGCCTGCGAGAGCGAAGGCTGAGAGATGTTCAGCTTGTTCGCTGCGGTCCCGAAATGGCGGTTTTCGGCGATGGTGACGAAGGTGCGCAGTTGCGCAAGGGTCGGCCGGTATTCCTTATTGCCCATGCCTATGACGTTACAAGACAGATATAGGCGGGATGTAAGAATTGTAGTTTTTGCTCCGAATGTTTGGTTACGTCGAGTATGACTCTGTGATGCGCGTAACCCGAACAGTCCGGGAGCGCGGGTCAGCGCAGCGGCTCGAACGGGGCGATCGCCGGGTCGGTCTCGCCCGTGGCGATGCGCCGCGCCAACAGCTTTCCGCTGAGCGGGCCGAGGACTACGCCCCACATCCCGTGTCCGCCGTTGACGTAGACGTTCGGGGCCTTCGTCGCCCCCACCAGCGGCAGCCCGTCGGGCGTGACGGGGCGCGAGCCCACCCACTCGTCCTCGCGTTCGGCCCAATTGACCCCGCGGAACAGCGGCGTGGTGTTGTGCACGATCGAGCGCACGCGCTGCGGCTGGAAAGCCTCGTCAGGGCCACGAAACTCCATTGTTCCGGCCACGCGCAGCCGACCCCGGTACGGCGTGCACGCCACCTTCGTGTGGGGCAAATAAATCGGGGCAGTGACCGGCTCTCGGGTGGGCACGCTGAAGGAATAGCCCCGCCCGGCTTGAACCCGCGTGCGCACGCCGAGGGTGCGCACCAGCGAGGGCAGCCACGCGCCGGTAGCCACCACGACGACGTCGGCGCTGCGCCATTCGCCCGTGGCCAGCTTGACTGCTGGGGTGCGTGTCGACGTCACCTCGACGATCTCGACCCCGCCGGTGATGTTTCCCCCGCGCCTGCGCACGTCGGCGGCAAGCGCCTCACAGAACGCGCCCGGGTCGATGTAGCGCTGGCCGCCCATCCGGTACAGGGTGCTCACCCGCTCCGAGAGCACCGGCGCGACGCGGCGCGCCTCTTCCAGATCAATCTGCTCGAAGGGGATGTCCTGGCCGTGGCGTGCGGCGCCCTCGACCTCCGCCAAAAAGCCCGAGGCCTGCGAGGCCTTTTCGAAACCGACGATGAAGGGCACGTCGTGCGTCTGCGCGTCGACGCCGCTGGCGGTCAACTCGTCGAAGGCCGCCAGCGCCCCAAGGTCGGCGGGCGTGAGCCGGGCCATTGTCGCATCCCACGCCCGGTCGGTGGCGTGCGCCATAAATCCGGCGACGAACCGCCACAAGCCGGGGTCGAGCCGTGCCGGGACCTGCAGCGCCGCGTGGGCGTCGAAAAGCGCGGTGGGGCCGTAGGCCCACAAGCTCTTGTTGGCCAGCGGAATGGTCTTGCCGGGGGCGAGCCAGCCGGCGTTGCCCCACGACGATCCCGCGGCGACGCCGAGGCGGTCCACGACGTCAACGTCGTAGCCGAAGCCCTGCAGGTGCCACGCGGTGGACAGGCCGACCATACCGGCACCGACGACAATCGCTCGCGCCATGTTATTTCCCCTTCCTAAAACTGTGGTAGACAAACTCAATCTAGCGCACCGCGGGTGCGAGGGAGTCGTTTCCGGGGAGGAGCTATCGCGCGGCTAGCTGGCGACGATGTGCAGGGAGCGCAGCCGTACCTCCCCGGCCTCATCGGAGGCATCGAGGTCCACCACGCCGTGCAGCTGGAAGGAATTGTCGCCGGCGGGGTCCTGGAAGATCTGGACCACCTCCCACAGGCGCCCAGACTCGTCGGTAAGCCGGAAAAAGCCCGCCCCGCGCGCCTCTGGACCCGTACCGAGGTCGTCGTACTCCGCGAAGTAGTCGTCCATCGCCGTTGGCCAGTCCGGGCGCTCCACCGGGTCGAGATAGTCCACCATATCCGCGAGCTGCTCCTCCTTTTCGAAGGCGAACAGCTCGACCATGCGGAAGAAGTAATTGCGCACCATGACGCGAAACGCTCGGCGGTTGGCCGTGAGCGCGGTCGGGTCCTCGACGCCGAACGCAAGCTCGCGTTGGAGGGTTTCTTCCGAGATGGGGGAGTCCTCGTCCGCCATGTGCGCCCACTCGTCGATGAGAGAGGAGTCCACCTGGCGGATCAGCTCGCCGAGCCACACGATGATGTCTTCGAGCTCGTCGTTGAGGTAGGACTCCGGGATTGAGTGGGATAGCGTGCGCCACGCGTCGGTGAGGTAGCGCAGGATGACGCCTTCGGAGCGCGCCAAACCGTAGGTGGCGATGACGTCCGAGAAGGTCATCGCGTGCTCGATCATGTCGCGCACGACGGACTTCGGCGAGAGCTCGAACTCGCGCGCCCACGGGTTGCTCGCGGCGAAGGTGTCAAAGGCCTCCTCGAGTTCCTCGGCGAGGGGCTTCGGGTAGGTGATCTCCTCGACGATGGCCATCCTGTCGGTGTAGTCGACCCCCTCGGCCTTGAGCGCGGCGATCTCTTCGCCGCGGGCGGCCGATTGCTGCGCCTGGAGCAGCTGGCGGGGGTCGTCGAGGATGGCCTCGAAGGCGGAGATGACGTCGAGGGTGTAGTTCTCCGACTCCGGGTCGAGCAGGGTAAGGAAGGCAAGAGCGAAGGGGGATAGGGGCTGGTTCAGTGCGAAATCCCGGTCGAGCTCGGTGGTCAGAGTGTACGGGCGCATCGCGGGGGAGTCCGGCGTTCGTTCGACGACTCCGGCGTTGATGAGGCCCCGGAAGAGTTCGACGGCGACGAGGATGTCGCGGTTTTGCTTCGCGCGCGTGTCGTGGTTCGTGCGCAGCAGGTGCTTCATGTGCTCGTAGCCGTCGCCCGGGCGCGCCACGATGTTGAGCAGCATCGACGTGGACACGCGAAACTGGCTGTGGAGTTCTTCTGGTTCGGCGGTGGTGAGGCGCTGGAAGGTCTTCTCCGACCACGTCACCTCGCCCTCGCGCGCCGATTTCAGGCGCTTTTTCTTCGCTTTCTTCGGGTCGTCGCCCACGCGTCGGCGCAGCTTGGCGTTTTCGATCTCGTGCTCGGGCGCCTCGACGACGACGGAGCCCTCGGTATCGAACCCGGCGCGCCCGGCGCGCCCGGCGATCTGATGGAACTCGCGCGACTTCAGCACGCGCTGGCGGGTGCCGTCGAACTTGGCGAGGCCAGTCATAAGTACCGTGCGGATCGGGACGTTGATGCCCACGCCGAGAGTATCGGTGCCGCAGATGACCTTGAGCAGGCCCCGTTGCGAAAGACGCTCCACCAGGCGGCGGTACTTCGGCAACATGCCAGCGTGGTGGATGCCGATCCCGCGGCGCACAAGCTTCGACAGGGTCTTGCCAAAGGTGGTGGTGAAGCGGAAATCGCCGATCTCGGCGGCGATGCGTTCCTTTTCCTCGGCGGTGATGATTTTCATGCTAGTCAGTGCCTGTGCGCGCTCAGTGGCCTCGCGCTGGGAAAAGTGCACCACGTAGATCGGCGCCTTGCCGGCGTCCAAGAGCTCCTCCAGGGTTTCGTGGACGGCGGTGAACACGTAGCTAAAATCGAGCGGAACCGGCCGCTGGGAGCCGCCGACGTAGGTGGTGCGCCGGCCGGTGCGCTCCGAAAGGTCTTTTTCCAACCAGGCGGTGTCACCGAGAGTCGCGGACATGAGCAGGAACTGCGCCTTGGGCAGCTCCAAGAGGGGCACCTGCCAGGCCCACCCGCGATCCGGTTCCGAGTAGTAATGGAACTCGTCCATGACAACTTGGTCGATGGAGGAGTTCTTCCCCTCTCGCAGGGCGATGTTGGCCACGATCTCCGCTGTCGCCGCGATGATGGGGGCGTTGCCGTTGACCGTGGCGTCGCCCGTCATCATCCCGACATTCTCGGCGCCGAAAATTTCGCACAGCGCGAAGAACTTCTCGCTGACCAGCGCCTTAATCGGGGCGGTGTAAAAGGAGCGCTGCCCCTTCGCCAGCGCGACGAAGTGCGCGGCGTTGGCCACCATGGACTTTCCCGAACCCGTCGGCGTGGCCAGAATGACGTTATCGCCGGTGAGTAGGGCGAGCGAGGCCTCCTCCTGCGCCGGGTAGAGGGAGATACCGCGCCCGGCGGTCCACGCGGTGAAGGTGTCCCAGACGGCTTCGTCGAAGAGCGGTTCTGGGACGTTGTCAAGATCGGGCAGCATGTCGGCGAGAGTCACGCAGACCACCGTAGCCGACCGCCCCGACACGGGGCTTAGTCCCGTTCGTCGCCGCCTTCGCCGCGCTCAGGCCCGTCTTCTTGGTCCTGGTCCTGCTCGGGGGAGATGTCGTAGTAGTCCGACAGGCGGGTATCCTCGGGTTCCCCGTGGGGCAGGCCGCGCTCCCGGTCGCGATCCTCGATGGCTGCCAGGAAGTTCTCGAAGGCCTCGCCGATCTCCTCGCCGCTGGGGGTCTGCGCCTCACCGGGCATCATCGCGTTCGGGTGAGTCTCCCGGTAGGCCTCCATCTCGCGGTCGTAGTGCTGCTCGAGGGCTGCGACCACCTGGGAGATCTCCTCAGACCCCTCCGTTTGCTCCGCGAGCTGGCGCGCCACGCGCTGCATGTCGGCCTCCAAGGCGCGCAGCGGGAACGACAGCCCCGAGGCGTCGGAAACGGACTGCAGCAGCTGGTACGCCGCGTGCGGATACGGCGAGGCCGAGATGTAGTGCGGCACGTGCGCCGTGAACCCAGCTACCGAGCGACCGCGGCCGTGGAGCACGCGCTCGATCATGGTGGCCGCCGAGCCCGGCACCGAGACCATGCCGTCGAAGGTGTACATCGTGCCGACGAGCTCCGGATCGTTGCCGTGCGCCGACACAACCAGCGGGCGCGTGTGCGGCGCCCCCATCGGGGCCGCGTACAGGCAGATCGTCTTGTCCACGTCGAAGTGATCCACCAGATCAGCCACGGCGTCGCTGAAAGCCTCCCACCGCAGGTCGGGCTCCGGGCCGGAGAGTAAGAGGAAGGAAGAACCTTCCTCGTCGCGCAACACGCGGATGTCCAGCTGGAGTTCGTCCATGCCCGTGATCTCGTGCTGCGCCATGGTCACGGTGGGCCTGCGCGAGCGGTAGTCAATGAGTTCGTCATTGCTGAACGTGGCCACGGTCCGCGAATCCAGCGCAGCCTTCAGGTGCTCGGCGGCGCCCTCAACGGCGTGGCCGGCGTCGGCGTAGCCCTGCATGGCGATAACGAGGGTGGGGCCGGAGGACGATTCCCCGCCCACGGCCGGGGCGGGATACTCCAGCTCGTACATGTGACGGTCTTTCTGCGCCATCTCTAACCTCCTGAACCAACCTGGGCCCGCAGCGTCTCTGCGGCCCTGCCCGGGACGTTGCCGGGCTGTCCCTTCCCACAACGGCACCGCACCGGCAAACATTCCCGTTAAAACACCCCATCATGCACGAATGCTCCCCGCGGCGCCACCGCTTTACCCCCGCCGGCGGGCGAGTTGTGGAAAGCTCCCTTTTGTCCACAGAAACCGGCTGGGTGGACCGCAAGGGGCGCGCCGCCCGGGAACCGCGGGGGCCGTGATACAGACGAACGTGAGCATGGAAACTTCGTCCTTTGCCTCAGAAAGTTTGACCGGCCCCGCCGACCTCATCGCCTCGCTTCCGGGGGTGCTCGGCTTCTACCCGCACGAATCAGTCATCGTCCTCGGCCTCATGGAAAGCGCCAAGCCGGGCTGCACCACGCTCGGCCCCGTCATGCGCGTCGACATCACCCACGCGCAACAACTGTGCGCGAACCTGCACGTCATGCCTGTCGAAGGCTGTGTGGCCCTGCTCGCCGTCCTCATTACCCGCATCCCGGAGTCCCCGCTCGCCGACGCCGCCACCAGCGCTCTTTTCCGCCTCACCGACGAAAGCGGAGCGGGGCTTATCGACGCCTGCTGGCACGTCTCCGAAATAGCCACCGGCACCCCGTACACCCTGCTCTTCGGCAGCGCGGAAGACCCGATAGGCGGCGGCGCCATCCCCGCCGACTGGTGCGACGGCACCGTCGCCTCCGTCATGGCCTCGCCTGCAATGAAAAACCTCCTCGACAATGGGGTCCTCCCGGAGCTCAACCGAGAGGACAGCTACCGCTACTTCCAGCTCCGCGCCCCCCGTGACGCCGCCGAGGCCGAGGAACGCGCTGCACTGGAGAAGCTGGCCACCCGGCGCGGCCGCGAACTGGCGGAGAAGATCAGGCGCGGCGACGCGAAGGCTCGCGCCGGGGCGGCCGAGGCCTGCCGCACGCTTATTGCCTTCCCCTCCTGCCCACTGCTCAGCGAGTGGGAGGACAGCTCCCTCGAGCCGGGCAGCGGTGAGGAAGATGATCTCCTCGGCTTGGCCACTCTGCTCTCGCGCAGCTACCTGCGTGACCGCCTCATTGTCGACGCGCTGGCCGCGCCCTACTCCGCAAGCACGGCGATGATACGGGTGGCGCAGAACTTCACCGGGGTCATCCGCGCGAACGCCCTGTGTGTCTGGGCGATTCTCGCCGTCGATAAGGGCTTGCACTCCTGGGCGATCGCGGCGCTGACGACGGCTCGGGAGGAGGTCCCCGGTCATTCCATGTCAGCCCTCCTCATCGACCTCATAAGAGTGGGACAGCACGACTCGCTCATCCGGGCAGTGCGGGAGGGCAGCATCGCCGCCTGGGACTTCTAGTTCGCCGCGCTACTTCTGCGCCGCGTGGGAGCGCGTGCCCAGCGCTGAGGTGAACGCCCAGGCATCCTCGACGATGGTGCGCAGGTCCGTGCGCGCCGGGTCCCACCCGAGCTCGGCGCGGATCTGGTCGGAGGAGGCGACGAGCGCCGCGGGATCCCCGGCACGGCGCGGGGCAACGCGCGCCGGGATGTCGTGGCCTGTGACCGCGCGGCACATCTCGATCACCTCGCGGACGGAGTAGCCCTCGCCCGAGCCCAGGTTGAAGATGTGGTGGGTACCAGCCGCATTGCTTTCCAGGGCGAGCAGGTGGGCGTCAGCCAGGTCCCGCACGTGGATGTAATCGCGCACGCAGGTGCCGTCGGGGGTGGGCCAGTCGTCTCCGAAAATCAAAATTTCGTCCCGGTAGCCCAGTGCCACCTGCAGCACGAGGGGGATAAGGTGCGTCTCCGTGCGGTGGTTTTCCCCGGCTGCTCCGTGCGCACCGGCCACGTTGAAGTAGCGCAGACTCGTCGCGCCCAGCCCGTACGCCACGCAGTAGGAGGCGATGGCGTAGTCGATCGCGAGCTTTGTCGCACCGTAGGTGTTGGTCGGGCGGGTGGGGCAGTCCTCGGTGATGGGAACCTGCCCGGGCTCACCGTAGGTCGCGGCGGTGGAGGAAAAGACCAGGTTGGTGACACCGTGCTCCCGCATGGCGTCGAGAAGTTCGAGCGAGACAACGAGGTTGTCGCGCCAATATTCGGCCGGAACCTCCATTGACTCGCCGACGAGGGAGCGTGCGGCGAAGTGCACGACGCCGTCGAAGCCCCCAGCGGCGAGGACGTCGTCGATGTTCTCGCTGATCGTGCCTTCGACGAGCGTGGCCCCCGGCGGTACTGCGTCGCGGTTGCCGGTGGAAAAGTCGTCGATGATGGTGACCTCGTGGCCCGCGTCAAGCAGCACCGCAGCGCAGACGCTGCCGACGTAGCCTGCGCCGCCGGTGACAAGAACTTTCACAGCCTTCGAACCTCTCCCGCTGCCTTAAGAAGTGGGGATCACTCGCAGGGCGTGCGCGAGTTCCTTGCGCAGCAGCACGCGCTCGCCGTTGCCACCGGTGACGGAGACACACCCTTTCTCCGGGCCGTTTTCCACCGTGACCACGGCGCCGACGCCGATGCCGGCATCGTGGAGGATGGCGAACTGCTTCTTATCCAACTGCAGGATCTCACTCATCTGCACGACTTCGACGCTCGTCGGGGTATCGGTGGCGACGTCGCTTGCGCGCTCTCCCAGCTCGAGGTCGGGGGTGGATTCCACGCCGAGCTCATCGAGGGCTGGGATGGGGTTGCCGAAGGGGGAGCGGTACGGCTCGTTGAGCACGGCGACGACGCGCTCTTCCACATCCTTGCTCATGACGTGCTCCCAGCGGCATGCCTCCTCGTGGACTTGCGTGAGATCGAGCTTCAAAACGTCCGTCAGTAGGCGCTCGGCGAGGCGGTGCTTGCGCATCACCTCGGTGGCGCGCTGTCGGCCAGTGGTGGTCAAAGACAGCGAGCGGTCCTCCTCCACGACCATGAGGCCGTCGCGCTCAAGGCGGGCAACGGTCTGGGAGACTGTCGGCCCGGACTGCTCCAGCCGCTCGGCGATACGCGCCCTGAGAGGGATGATGCCCTCCTCCTCGAGCTCGTATACGGTCCGGAGGTACATCTCGGTTGTGTCTACAAGGTCGCGCACGATTCGTCATCCTTATCTAAAACGCACTGCCCGGGAAGCCGAGCGGGGAAGGCCGGGCTGGATATACAGGGCGCCGTTGAGCGGCAACCCGACCTGCCTGAAAAGGGAAAAGCACCACCCATCCTATCCGAGGGACGCGGAATGGGCCGTGCTTGCGGGAAGGGCGGGGGTGGCGGCGCGACCCCCAACGCGTTCTGGCTACAGGGCGTAGTCGCGCAGGCGGGCGGCACGCTCGCCGACGCGCAGCTTCGACATCACCTCGCGCTCGATCTGGCGCACGCGTTCGCGCGACAGACCGAACTGGCGGCCGATCTGATCGAGGGTCCGGGGCACGCCGTCGTCGAGCCCGTAGCGCAGCCGGATCACGTCCTGCTCGCGCTCTTCCAGGCCCCCGATGATGTCCTGGATATCGTCGTGGCGCAGCGTGGACACAACCGCGTCCTCGGCGTCGGTCGCCTCGGCGTCCTCGATGAAATCACCCAGCGGGGCCTCCTCGTCGGCGCCGACGGGCATGTCCAGGCTCACCGGGTCGCGCGACTGGCGCAGCAGCATCTCGATCTTGGATTCCTCGATGCCGGACTCCTCCGAGAGCTCCTCGTTGGTGGGTTCGCGCCCGAGCGACTGGTACATCTCGCGGCGAATACGCGAGAGCTTGTTCACCTGCTCCACCAAGTGGACCGGCAGACGGATGGTACGCGACTGGTCAGCCATACCGCGCGTGATGGCCTGGCGGATCCACCACGTGGCGTAGGTGGAAAACTTAAAGCCCTTCGCGTAATCGAACTTTTCCATGGCGCGAATCAGGCCCAGGTTGCCCTCCTGGATGAGATCCAGCAGCGGCATCCCGCGGCCCGTGTAACGCTTGGCCAGGGAGACGACGAGGCGCAGGTTCGCCTCCAGCAGGTGAGCACGCGCCTTGCGGCCCTGCTTGGCTAGAATCTTGTAATCGCGCTTCTTTGCGCGGGTCAGCTGCACGTCTGGATCGTCTAAAAGGTGCTGGGCGTAGAGGCCAACCTCGATCTGCTGGGCGAGCTCTACTTCCTGCTCCGCGTCCAGCAATGCGGTTTTTCCGATACCGTTGAGGTAAACGCGAACCAGGTCGGCCGAGGGGTTGTCGTTCGTCTGGTTTCGGCGGCTGCCGCGGTCGACGGCCTCCTCACTGTCGACTGCCAAGTCATGATCGGGTTGGGTCATGGGTGCGTGCCTCCTAAAACAGCGGGTATCTATGGAGGCAACGCCCGAGGGACGGGTTTTGTTCCCGCCCTCGCATTTTAATTGTCTTATGTTTCCACCAGGAGAGTAAAGGGGCCTTCGTTGACGCTGGAGACCTGCATCATTGCGCCGAAGCGCCCCTCCTCTACGTGGACGCCGCGGTCGCGCAGCTCCGCGGCGATCTTGTTCAGCATCGGCTCCGCGGCATCACCGGGCGCTGCGTCCGACCACGACGGCCGACGCCCCTTCGCGGTGCGTCCCATGAGGGTGAACTGGCTCACCAGCAGAACGCTACCGCGGACATCCTGGACCGAACGCTCCCCCTCGAGCAGGCGCAACTCCGCGATCTTGCGCGCCATTGTCCGCCACTGCTCCTCTCCGTCGTCGCGGGCCACGCCGACCAGCGCGAGCACGCCCCCGGTGGAGGGGCACTCGATCGATCCGACGACCTCGCCATCGACGGTGACGCTGGCGCTGGAAACGCGGGTGAGTACGGCTTTCACGGGCACGGTCCTTTCAAAGGGGGCTAGGAGACAATCTCCGCGATATCGGAGGGAATGAGCAGGCCGTGGCGCACGAGGTCGGTAACTGCCGAGATCGCCGAGGCGGCGTAATCCTCGGCGTCCGCGCCGGTGGACACGGCCCACAGGGAGATGATGTCGCGCAGCGGCAGGCCGTGCGGGTGCAATCCGGCGACGATGGAACGAAGCCCCGCGTCGGCCTCGTGGCTAAAGCGCGGCCCGTCGGTGCGGGTCAGGCGGATCACCTCCGGGCGAAAGCCCATGCCGGTCTCGGAATCGGCCACGCTGACCTCTTCGACAGCGAGGCCCGGGCGGACGACGTAGCGTGCGTCCGCAATGTCTTGCGCACTGGCCTCGCGTAGCCACGCTGCGCGCTCGAAGTACTCCGCAGCCTCCGGTGCGAGAGGGTCCGTAAAAGGTTGCGGGATTTCTTCTGCCGTCACCTCGGTCGGTGCGTCCCCAATCGCGCGGATGAATACCCAGCCAAAGCCGATCGCGCGCACGTCGTTGTGGCGGAAGTGCGCGAGCCAGCGCGCTGTTTTCTCGATGCCCTCGCGCGAGCGCGGGTCGATCGAACCGTCCTTCAGCCACGTGGAGACGTACCTGCCGGGGTCGACCACGTCGCGCTGCACCACCCACGCCGACACGCCGCGCGGCGGCAGCCAGGACGCGACCCGGCTGCGCCAGCTGCCGTCGGCGGTGTGGACCCAGGCACCGAGGATGTGCGCCGTGCCGCCGGGGTTGAGGTGGTCCGGGGCCTCGCTGACGACGAGCTGTGTTGCGCCGTCAAGGTCCAGGCCGGAGTCGCGGTAGACGTGCCCGACCGTAGGCGGGCCCACGACGAAGGGCGGGTTGATGACGATTCTGTCGAAGCGCTCCCCGGAGACCGGCTCGAACCAGGGCCCTTCGCGAAGCTCCACGTTGTCGATACCGTTTGCCGCCAGGTTCGCCGCAGCGAGCTCGAGAGCGCGAGCGCTGAGATCTGTGGCCACGACTCGGGTGGCGCAGCCGGACTGCGCCACCGCCTGCACGCCGGATCCTGTGCCGAGGTCGAGGACGCTGTCAACGGGCTCGCAGGAGGAGGCTGACAGCAGCGACAGGGAGGCGGCGCCGACGCCGAGCACGTGGTCCGGGCCCGGGACGTGCTCGGTGGTGGAGGCATCGAGGTCGGAGACGATGAGACGGTTTTCCCCCGCGATGACGTGGGGGCGCACGTCGAGCGCCACCCGGATTTCGCCGGAGGGAAGCGTGGCGGCGAGTGAGGCGTCGAGAAGCGAAAGCGTCAACCGCGAGCCGATGAGATCGGCTAAGGCTTCTCCGGGTACCGCCTCGCGCAGGAGGAAGAAGCGGATGAGGCCCGATAGGCGTGACCCGTCCTCGCACGCGGCGAAGACGACGCCGGGCTCGCCGCGGAAGAGCGCTTCGGTCGCGTCCGGGCCGAGGTGAGCGGCGATTGACTCCGTGGTGAACCCGGCGGAGCGCAGTTCGTTGGCGAGAGTGGAAACCGCGCTGGTCAACGGCGTCGGTTCAGTCACTGGGGCTCCTTTTCTCGGGCGGGGGCTCGGGCGGGTTATTGTCGTCGTGCTCGATGATAGTGGGCGCCCGAGACTCCTCCGCCTCACCGGCATCGAGCTGGTGCTGCCTGCGCTCCTCAAGACGCTGGTACTCGCGGGCGACGGCAGGCTTATACACGTTCCGGCTTCTCGTGTCGCGCTTTTCGCCCTGGCCGTTGCCGATCATGACGGCGATCCAGGGCAGGGGAATGGAAACGACGAAGAGAATCCCCGCCAACCACCAGTTGTCCTGGTACCAGGCGAAAAAGATGGCCAGAAGGATAAACGGCAGGCGCAGGCCCTGCAGCACGAGGTACGTTCTTTCGCGGCTGCGCAGGTTTTGCTCGGGCGTGCGCGTGGCATCCGTGATCAGCTCCCGCGGGCGGCGGCGCAGCCGGCGGCGGTGCGGTGCTGCATCCGCCTCGACGTCAACCGTCTCTGGGCGAGGCCGTCCGGGGCCAGAGAAGTTCTCGTCAGCGGTGCTCATGCAATCCGAGGGTAGCCCTCGGCCACCTGCACGGCTTAAACTCCGGGCTCTCTTGGGGCATGATGGGGAGTGTGACTACGACGACGAAAACTCTGGAGCGCACTGGCACCGATGTGCGGGAGGACACCTCGTCAGGGATCGACGACGGCACCCCCAAGTTCTTCCACTACGTAAAGAAAGACCAGATCGTGGACTCGGCGATCTCGGGCAAGATGGTTGTCGCCCTGTGTGGGGAGACCTTCCCCGTGAAGAAGCAGGCCAAGCCGGGCTCACCCGTGTGCCCGAAGTGCGAGGCGATTTACAAGGGGCTGCGCCGGAAGTGACCCAGCCCGCCGCCGGGCCCTCGCTGCGCGCTTGGCAGCGGGAGGCCTTTGATTCATTTATGGCCACGAAACCCCGCGATTTCCTCGCGGTGGCGACCCCGGGCGCGGGCAAGACGACCTTCGCCCTCACCCTCGCGAGCTCGCTTCTCGACGACAAAACAGTGCAGCGGGTGATCGTCGTCGTGCCGACGGAGCACCTGAAGCACCAGTGGTCGGATGCCGCGAAGCGCTTCGGTCTCTCCCTCGACGCCAACTTCACTAACTCCTCGGCCGTCAACGCGGCCTACGACGGCATCGTGGTGACCTACGCGCAGGTGGGGATGCACCCCTTCAAGCACAGGGCGGTGGCCTCCGCGCGGCGCACCCTGGTCATCTTGGACGAGATCCACCACGCCGGCGACGCGAAGAGCTGGGGCGACGGGGTGAGCGAAGCCTACGACGACGTCGAACACCGTCTCGCCCTGACCGGCACGCCCTTCCGCTCCGACGATTCAGCCATTCCTTTCGTGCGCTACGAGGAGGACGGCGAGGGCCACCGGGTCAGCCAGGCGGACTACACCTACGGTTACGCGAACGCGCTTGCCGACGGCGTCGTGCGCCCCGTTGTCTTCCTCGCCTACTCCGGCGAGGCGCAGTGGAAGGACTCGGCGGGGGAGGAGTACTCCGCCCGCCTCGGCGAGCCGCTCAACGCCGAGCAAACGGCGCGGGCCTGGAAGACGGCGTTGGATCCGAAGGGCGACTGGATCGCCGCGGTGCTCCAGGCCGCCCACACCCGGCTGCAGCGCCTGCGCTCGCACATCCCGGACGCGGGCGGGCTGGTCATCGCCACCGACAAGACGACGGCCCGCGCCTACGCGAAGATCCTGGAGGCGCTCAGCTCCACCCCGGTGACCGTCGTGCTCTCGGATGAAGCGGGGGCGTCGGAGCGCATTGACGAGTTCTCCGCTTCAACCAACGAGTGGATGGTGGCGGTGCGCATGGTCTCCGAGGGCGTCGACGTCCCCCGCCTAGCGGTGGGCGTCTACGCCACTTCGGCGTCGACCCCGCTCTTTTTTGCTCAGGCCATCGGGCGTTTCGTGCGTTCGCGGCGCCCCGGCGAATCCGCGTCGGTGTTCTTGCCGTCCGTTCCTGTGCTCTTGCGTCTGGCGGAGGAGATGGAAGTCTCGCGCGACCACGTGCTGGGCAAACCGCACCGCGAATCGGGCTGGTCGGACGAGCTGCTCGAGCAGGCCAACCAGACGCGCAACGAGCCGGACGAGCCTTCCTCCTACCAGTCCATCGGCGCCTCCGCGGAGCTGGACTCGCTAATTTTCGACGGCTCCACCTACGGCACCGGAACCGCCGCCGGATCGGCGGAGGAGCAGGACTTTTTGGGTCTGCCGGGCCTGCTTGACGCGGAACAGGTGAAGTTGCTGCTGCGCAAAAGGCAGGCGGATCAGCTGGACGCGCGCGAGGCCGAGCAGCGGGCGCACAGGGCGGCGGAGAGAAAATCCCGCGAGCAGGCGGCAGTCCTGGGTGCGACCATCACCCCACAGCCGGCGCCGCGAGAAGGGGCGAGGGAAGAAAAAACCGCTGTGGACGAGATCGGCGACCTGCGCCGAGAGCTCAACACGCGGGTGTCCATCGTGGCGGGCAAGACGGGGCGGCCGCACGGGGCGATCCACACTGAGGTGCGCAAGGCGTGCGGCGGGCCACCCACGGCGCTGTGCAGCGCGCAGCAGCTGCGCGACCGCATCGCCTACCTGCGCGACTGGTAAGGGGGGACTGTAGCTGGAGCCTAGTCCAGGTAGTCGCGCAGCACCTGGCTGCGCGAGGGGTGGCGCAGCTTGGACATCGTCTTGGACTCGATCTGACGGATGCGCTCGCGGGTGACGCCGTAGACCTGCCCGATTTCGTCCAAGGTGCGGGGCATGCCGTCGGTCAGCCCGAAGCGCAGGCGCACGACACCGGCCTCGCGCTCAGAAAGCGTGTGGAGCACGTCCTGGAGCTGGTCCTGCAAGAGGGTGAAGGACACCGCGTCGACCGCGACGACGGCCTCCGAGTCCTCAATGAAGTCGCCCAGTTGGCTGTCGCCCTCGTCGCCGATGGTCTGGTCCAGGGAGATCGGCTCCCGCGCGTACTGCTGGATTTCCATCACCTTCTCCTCGGTGATGTCCATTTCCTTCGCCAGCTCCTGCGGGGTGGGCTCGCGCCCGAGGTCCTGCAGCAGCTCACGCTGGATCCGGCCGAGCTTGTTGATGACCTCCACCATGTGAACCGGGATACGGATGGTGCGCGCCTGGTCCGCCATCGCGCGGGTGATCGCCTGGCGGATCCACCACGTGGCGTAGGTAGAGAATTTGTAGCCCTTGGAGTAGTCGAACTTTTCCACGGCGCGGATGAGACCGAGGTTGCCCTCCTGGATCAGGTCCAGAAACGCCATGCCGCGGCCGGTGTAGCGCTTTGCCAGCGAAACCACGAGGCGCAGGTTGGCCTCGAGGAGGTGATTCTTCGCCTTGCGGCCGTCGCGGGCAACCGAGCGCAGGTCGCGCTTGACGGCTGGGGTCAGCTTGGCGTCCTTGTCACCTGCGGCGGCAGCGCGCTCCATCTCGTCGAGGCGGTGCTGGGCATAGAGCCCGGCCTCGATGCGCTTGGCCAGGGAGACCTCCTGCTCGGCGTCGAGAAGAGCGACCTTACCAATCTGCTTCAGGTAAGCGCGCACCGAATCCGCAGACGCGGTGAGCTGGGCGTCCTTGCGGGCTTGGCGCAGTGCGGCGGATTCTTCGATGTCCCACACCGACGCGCCTTGGTCTCCTGTCTCTTCCTCGTCCTCTGACTCCTCGGCGTCCTCGGCCCCCTCGTCGAGGCTTTCCTCGTCGTCGAGGTCTGAGTCGAGCTCGCCGTCCATGCCGAACTCCTCTTCGTCCTCGCCTTCTTCGTTGGCGAGCAGCGGGTCGAAGTCCTCGTCGTTTTCGTTTTCGTTTTCTCGGGCGTCGTCGCGAAGCGTCAGGTCCTCGTCCACCTCGGCCGCGGCGTCCTCGGTGGGGTGCTTGGCGGTGGTCTTTTTCGCCGCAGTCTTCTTCACCGTCTTCTTCGCCGACGCCTTGGCCGCGGTTTTCTTGACAGCTGTTTTCTTCGCAGCGGTTTTCTTCGCAGTGGTCTTTTTTGCGGCGGTTTTCTTCGTCGCGGTCTTGCGCGCAGACTTCTTCGCGGTCTTAGTGGCCGTTTGGGTAGCGCCGCCACCTGCGACACCGCCAAAGCTGCTGACGGTGGTGTTCTCGGAAGTTTCGCTGGTTGCCACGTACGCCCTTTCGCCTCGTCGGTTCTTGCGTTCCGCACTCTTAGACACCCCAGAGTACGCAAACGGGGTTGCTTCTTCAGGACCGACTCGTATAACGAACGCTGGGTTCCGTCTATTCCGCGCCCTTCGAGGCGGCTGAGGAACACCGGAACCCGCGTGAGTTGTCCATATTCGCCGCCCCACCGTACCCGATGCCGCGCGAAGGGGTAGCGTCGGGTCGCCTTCGCTTAGCGACGCCCGACCAGCCCCCCTACGGCGCGACGTGCTGCGCGGCGGCCATGGCAGCGCCGACGATTCCGGCGCGGTTGCGCAACCGGGCAGGCAGGACAGGGGTGCGAACCGTGAGGTGGGGGACCCATTTGTCCGCCTCGCGGGAGATCCCGCCGCCGACGATGAAGGCCGCCGGATTGAACAGACGCTCGAACTCGCTGAGCACCGCGTCTACCCGTCCCGCCCACGCGGCGAAGCCGAGGCCGTCGCGGTCCTTCGCCGCGGAGGACGCGAGGTGTTCGGCCTCGGTGCCGTCGATAAGCATGTGCCCGAGTTCGGTGTTCGGAAACAGAACCCCATCGGTGAAAAAGGCTGAGCCGATGCCGGTGCCGAAGGTGAGAAAGATCACGGAGCCGCTGCGCGCGGCGGGCTCGCCGTAGGCGACCTCGGCCAGACCTGCGGCGTCGGCGTCGTTGAGGATGGCGAGGCTGCGCGCGCCCAGGTGCCGCGCGAGAAGGTCGTGGCAGTTGGTGCCGATCCACGAGTCGTCAACGTTTGCGGCCGTTAGGGCGATTTGGTCGCGGATCACCGAGGGCAGGGTGATGCCGACGGGCCCGTGCCACCCGGCCTCGTCCACGATGCGCGCCACGGTGGTCGCGACTGCCTCCGGCGTTGCCGGCTTTGGCGTCGCGATCTTGCGCCGCTCGCCGATGAACTCGCCGGAGCGCGGGTCCACGAGTGCGCCCTTGATGCCCGAGCCGCCGACGTCGACGCCGAAGGCGTGATCATGCGGGGCGAGAAACTCGTGGGCAGCGGGGCTTGTCATGGGCGTAAGCATACAAAACTCCCGCGCGGCGGGCGGGCGCTGCGGCAGTGGGGCACGATGGGGGTATGGGTGACCGACACCACCCGCTTCCGACCGACCTTGTGGAGATCTGCGTGAGCGTGGCGGGCGAGGCCGCTGCGCTCGTCGCCAACCGGCGCGCCGACCTCGTCTCGGCAGGGCGCCGGATCTCCGCCGAGACGAAGTCGAGCGCCGTCGACCCCGTCACTGAGGTCGACCGGGCGGCCGAAGAGTTCGTTGTGTCCCGCCTCACCCAGCTACGCCCGAACGACGGGCTACTCGGCGAGGAGGGCGCCCGCCGAGAGGGGGCAACGGGCGTGGAGTGGGTCATTGACCCCATCGACGGCACCGTTAATTTCCTCTACGGGCTGCCAACGTATGCGGTATCGCTGGCCGCTGCGGTGGACGGCGACGTCGTGGCCGGCTGCGTGGTCAACGCGGCCACGGGGGAGAGCTACCGCGCCGCCGCTGGCAGTGGCGCCAGCGTCGTGCGCGAGGGGAGGGCCCACGGGCTGAGAGTATCCGCGGCCGAGGACGTGGCCCACGCTCTCGTTGCCACCGGCTTTTCCTACGACGCAACGTGGCGCGCGGCTCAAGCCGAGATCCTTGCGCACCTGCTGCCGCGGGTGCGCGACATCCGCCGGATGGGCTCGGCGGCGCTTGATCTGTGCGCCGTGGCCGAGGGGCGCGTCGATGCGTATTACGAGCACGGCACTCACCCCTGGGACTGGGCGGCCGGGGCGCTCATCGCCGCCGAGGCCGGGGCCGCGGTGCGGCACCCGAGCCTGCGCGGGAGCGGAGTTGGCGAGATTGTTGTCGCCGCCGCGCCCGGGATCAGCGCCGATTTTCATGCGCAGCTCGACGCGGCGAAAGCCCTCGATGCCCTGCCACAATGAGGCCCTGAACAATGTTGTTCACCAGCGAAGATGACAGGGCTTGGGGGATGCTTTAGTATTCCGCTGAAAAGCGCTGGACAGCGAGCCGGGATGAACGGTCGCGCGGCGAAACACGGCAACGAACACGCCACACGGAACACCGGGGGTACCCCGCGCTGCCTGTGGCAGGTGCGAAGGAGAATCAGATGGCTACCGACTACGACGCCCCCCGGCGTCGAGTGGAAGACGAGATTGAAACGGACTCGCTCGAAGGCCTGAAGGCCGCCGAGGCAGCGGGCTCGAGCATGGACGAAGACGGCGAGATCGTCGACTCCTTCGATATTCCCACCCAGGATCTGTCCGGCGAAGAGCTTAACGTCACCGTCGTGCCGCGCCAGGACAACGAGTTCACCTGCGCATCGTGCTTCTTGGTACAGAAGAAGTCGCGCCTGGCCTACACCGAGCCCGACGGCAGCAAGATCTGCCTTGACTGCGAGTAACGTGCCCTAGCTGCGCTGGCCCGGCACGAAGGCGTCGAGCAGGGCGGCGGGGTTTTTCGAGGCGATGAGCCAGTAGGGCGTCGGATCCTCCGGGTCGTCGAGGACGAGCAGGGCGTGCTCCTTGACCCAGCCGTGGGTGACCAGGAAGGCAGCGGGATCGAGCTGCCGTCCGAGCGCGTTGCGGCGCGCCGAGGCGGGAACCGCCATAGAACGCGAGACGACGGAGGCGGGGAGGTTCGCGCCGTCGACAAGCAGCCAGCGGGTGCCGTCCGCCTCCTGCTCCACGCGGACCTCCGTGCGAGACAGCCACATGAGGAACCAACCGACGAGGGCGCCCATGGCCACCAGCGGAATCACGAACCACCACACGTTGCGGTTCAGGGCGAACTGCCCCGACAAGATGAGCACGAGGGCCGCGCCCGCGAGCCACATGTACCACGGAACCCACTGACGCTCGCGGTAGAGGACGCGTGGCACGGTGCTTCCGGCGGAGGTGCCGTCTGCTTCGGTCGCAGTGTTATCCATCACGGGTCAAACTTTAGTTCAGGCTACCTGGTTCGTGCCGTAGGGTAGGCGGGGTGAACCACGATGACTATCCGCCCGTGCCCCCTGTGCGCCCCGTACCTCCCGTGCGCATTGTGCGCCTCGACAAAGACCTCCCGCTTCCGCAGCGCGCCCACACCGGCGACGCCGGGGCGGACCTGTACTCGGCGGAGAGCCTCACCCTGCAGCCAGGGCAGCGCGCCCTCGTACCCACCGGGATCGCGATAGCCCTGCCGATGGGCACAGTGGGGCTGATCCACCCGCGCTCGGGCCTCGCGGCCAAGCACGGGTTGAGCATTGTGAACACGCCCGGCACCGTCGATTCGCAGTACCGTGGCGAGATCAAGGTGTGCCTGCTCAACACCGACCGGGATACGCCGATCGAGATCACGCGCGGCATGCGTATCGCCCAGCTAGTCGTCCAACGTGTCGAGCTGGTGGACTTCGAGGAGGTCGACGCCCTCGATGCGACCGAGCGCGGGGCCGGGGGCTACGGCTCTACGGGCACGCACTGACCCTGGGCCCTTCCGGTCCGAAACGTTAGAGTCGGAGGGGACAGACTTGAGAAGAACACGATTGAATCTGCGCGGGCGCGGGCGCGTCCGGGAAGGGGACTGCGAAATGGCACTGTGGCCGTTTGGTAAGCACGCTGGGAAAGCTGACAAGGCGGGGCACGCCGAAAATGCTGGGGGCGCCGGGAACGCTGAGGCGAGCGGGGTGCCGGCGCCTGAGCAGGAGGCCGCTCAGCCTGTTGAAGAAAGCGCCGAGACCGCGCCCACCGAGGCGGAGGGCGGCCCCGTTGTCATCGCCCACGACGCGATCAACGGCTCTACCGGGCCTTTCGACGGCGACTCGGTCAAGATCGAAGACTTCGACTTCAGTGATTTTTCGCAGGCCACGCTGGACTTGTCGTCGGTGCGCATCCCCTTGCCCAAGGAGTCCCAGGTGCAGGTGGAAATGGGGGAGGCGGGCCCGAAGATGGTCCACATCGTCACCCGCTTCGGGCGCGCGACCCCGGTCGCCTTCGCTGCGCCGCGCACCGGCGGGCTGTGGGAATCCTCCTCCGCGGAAATTATCGAGGGGATGCGCGCCGAGGGCATGCCCGCCACCTTTGAACCTGGCCCCTGGGGCCGCGAAATCGTGGGCACGGGTGCGAACGGCGTGATCCGCATTATCGGGATCGAGGGGCCGCGTTGGCTCTACCGCCTCACTCTCGCTGCCCCCAAAGGCAAAGAGGACGAGCTGACCGCGCTCGGCCGGGACATGGCGGCGCGCAGCTTCATCTACCGGGGCAACAACCCGATCCTGGCTGGCAACTCTCTGCCGGTGGTGCTGCCCAAGCAGCTCGCGGCACAGGTGCAGCAGGCCGTCCGGCAGCGCGAGGCGCACCAGCGGGCCCAGCAGCAGGGCGGACAGCAGCCCGGCGTGGCGCCGAACCCGAACGCCTTGGCAGAGGCACTGCAAAGGCTCGCTGATAACCGCAACAACGGCGCCCAGTGATGCCCCTGGACGGTGACCTGACCCCCGGCGACGTCCTAGACGTCGAGCTCACCGGGATGGCCCACGGCGGGGAGGCCCTGGGCGCTGCGCCGGACGGGCGCGTCGTCTTCGTGGGGGGCGCGCTGCCCGGCGATCGCGTGCGGGCGCGGGTGGCGAAGGTAAAGAAGCGGTGGGCACGCGCTGAACTTGAGGCGGTGGAGCAGCCCTCGCCCATGCGCGCCGCCCCTGCCTGCCCCGCGGCTGCGCGCGGGGCCGGGTGCTGCGATTACAGCCACGTGGCACCGGGCTCCCAGGCAGAGCTCAAGCGCGAGGTGCTGCTCGGCCAGCTCGGAGCACTGTCGCGGCGCTCCGGTGTGCTCGACGGTTTCGACGCCGCCGCGCGGATGGAACAGCGCGCCCTCGAACCGGCGCTCGGGTGGCGCACCAGGGTCCGCCTAGGCGTGGACTCGAGCGGGCGAGCGGGTGTGCGCAAGACGCGGTCGAACGAGCTGGTGACCTCGGTGGCCTGCGCGCAGGTGGCCCCAGGGTTGCTGGAAGGCATAGTCGGCGAGGGCGCACGACGGTTCACCCCGGGCGCCGAGGTCGTCGCCGCCGTCGACGCGGATGGGCTGCGCCATGTTGTAGAGACGAAACGGGCGCAACGCGGTCGCCGGGTAGAGCGCATCGAGACCGTCGTTGAGGGCAGTGGGACGGTCACCGAGCGCGCCGCGGGGCGCGAGTTCCGTTTCCCGGCCACGGCCTTCTGGCAGGCCCACGTTGCGGCGCCGGAGGCGTACACGAGGATTGTCGAAACATGGGGTGCGGGCGAGTACGAACGCCGCGTAGGCTGGGACCTCTACGGCGGGGTCGGCTTGTTCGCCCCCTCCATCGTCCGGGCCCTCGGCGGCGGGAGCGTGGACACCGTCGACTACTCCCCGGCGGCGGCGCAGCCCCAGCCGGGTATGGCAGGAAGCGACGTGACGCGGCACGCCCGTCGCGTCGACGAAGCGTTGCCGGGGCTGCCCGCGCCGGGGCTTGTCGTCCTCGACCCGCCGCGCGCCGGGGCTGGGGAAAAGGTGGTGAGCGGAATTGCCGCGGCTGCCCCGGCGCGGGTCATCCACGTCGGCTGTGATCCCGCCACCTTCGCCCGCGACCTGGCCACGTGGGGGCAAAGCGGTTACCGGGTCACCCGCATGGAGCTCATCGACGCTTTCCCCGGCACCCATCACTTCGAAGCTATTGCCTGCCTCGAACCGGCTGGGCGGGACGAATCGTGGCTGAATCGTGGCTGAGGTGACTGGCGTGTAATATCGCACGAACTGGGGCTACGGGCGCGTAGTGGGCCCCGCCCCGCTGTGTTGTCGCCCGCAATGTTGTCGCCCGCAATGTTGTCGCCCGCAATGTTGTCGAAGGAGTGCGGAGGTACGGTGAGACTGTTAGACACGATCGAGTCGCCGGCGGACCTGAAGGCCCTCTCGCTCGCCGAGCTGCGCGAGTTGGCCGAAGAGATCCGGGTGCTGCTCATCGAGAAGGTCTCGGCCACCGGCGGCCACCTCGGCCCCAACCTCGGCGTGGTCGAGTTGACCATGGCGCTGCACTACGTGTTCGACTCGCCGAGTGAGCCGATCATCTTCGACACCTCGCACCAGTCCTACGTGCACAAGATCCTCACCGGCCGCTCCGGACAGTTTGACACTCTGCGTCAAAAGGGCGGGCTGTCGGGCTACACTAGCCGCAGCGAGTCCGAGCACGACTGGACCGAATCCTCCCACGCCTCGGCGGCGTTGTCTTATGCCGACGGGTTGTCGAAGGCGAAGCGCCTCGCCGGGCTCGGACACAACAACGTGGTGGCCGTCGTCGGCGACGGCGCGTTGACCGGCGGGATGTGTTGGGAGGCGCTGAACAACATCGCTGACGGTGACCGCAACGTCGTCATCGTTGTCAACGACAACGGGCGCTCCTACTCGCCAACGATCGGCGGAATCGCCAACAGCCTGTCCAACCTGCGCAGCCAGCTCGCTGCGATCCGCATTCAGCCGGGCTACGACGAGGTGATGGAGTCCGGCAAGCGCACGCTCAAGTCGCTCGGCTGGGTGGGCGAGCGCACCTTCGATGCCCTTCACGCGCTCAAGGAGGGCGTGAAGCACCAGGTGCTGCCCACCGAAATGTTCGCCGACCTGGGCATGAAATACGTCGGCCCAGTTGAAGGGCACGACCTGAAAGCCCTGACCAGCGCGCTCAGCTACGCCCACGGCTACGACGGCCCGATCATCGTCCACGTGGTCACGGAGAAGGGCCACGGCTTCGCGCCGGCGGTGAACAACCAGGCGGATCAGATGCACTCGACCGGGGCGATCGACCCAGTGACGGGGGAGGCGCTGAAGGCCACGGCGCCGGGGTGGACGTCGGTATTTTCCGAGGAGCTTCTGCGCGCGGCGCACGAACGCGACGACATCGTGGCGATCACCGCGGCCATGGCCGGGCCGACGGGTCTTGCCCCCTTCGGGGAGAAGTTCCCGGAGCGCTTTTTTGACGTCGGCATTGCGGAGCAGCACGCGCTCACATCCGCGGCCGGCATGGCGCTGGGCGGGCTGCACCCAGTTGTGGCCATCTACTCGACCTTCCTCAACCGCGCCTTCGACCAGCTGCTCATGGACGTTGGGCTGCTCGAGCAGCCGGTCACGCTCGTACTCGACCGCTCCGGAGTCACAGGCTCCGACGGGGCGAGCCACAACGGCGTTTGGGACCTGGCGCTCACCTCGATCGTCCCGGGCATCCGGGTTGCGGCGCCGCGCGACCCGGCGCGGCTGCGCGAGGAGTTCCGCGAGGCGATCGCGGTCGACAACGCCCCAACCGTCGTCCGCTTCCCCAAAGGCAGCGTTGGCGCCGACATTGACGCGCTCGAAAGGACCCCCGGCGGCCTCGACATCCTGATCACGCCCGAGCAATCGCTTGACGACGCCCCCGCGGACGTCCTTCTCATCGCCGTCGGAAGCTGCGCTGCACCGGCCGTCGAACTTGCCGCTGACTTCCGGGAGGGACCGGTGGCCCTCACGGTCGTGGACCCGCGCTGGGTGGTCCCGGTTAACCCCGAGATCGTTGAGCGTGCCGCAGAGGCAGACGTGGTGGTCGTCTTCGAGGACGGCGTGGTCCGAGGTGGCGTGGGTTCTGCTGTCGCCGAGGCACTCAGCGCGGCGGAGGTGGACACGCCGGTGCGCCGCCTGGCGTTTCCAGACCTGTTTCCGGCGCACGGCTCCCGGAGCGAGGTGCTGGAAGAATACGGCCTCGACGCGGACTCAGCCGGGCGCGCGATCCGTGGCTGGGCCGACGAACTTCTGGAGCGCAGGGGCCCGCGGCCCTAGAAGCCAGCGGAGCGCAGTGCTGCGGCGATGGGGGCGGCGGTGTAGTGCGCCTGCCAGCTGCGCGCCCCGCGGCCACGTAGCTCGCCAGCGATCTCGTGTGTGCCGTTGCCGCCGGGATTGTGCGTGGCGGCCCATACGACCTCGCGCATAATTGCTGGCTGCAACAGCGTTTCCGGGGCCATTCCGAGCTCGGCGGCGACGTCGCCCACGGCCGCGCGTGCCGCGTCCAGCGCCGCCCACGACTCTGGGTGGAGCTCCCGCCACGATCGCTTCCCCGGCGTTTTCCCCGGCGCCGTGGCAGCCCGCTCTGGCCACGTGTGCGGGTCCTGATCAAGCGCGGAGCCGATGACACGCGACCATGCCTCGGCGGCCCCGCGGCGGCGCCGGGGAAAGCCCCGGGTGCGGGCGGTCTCCGCGGCGGAGCGGGGCTGGGTGCGCGCCAGCTCGATGAGCACGCGATTTGGCAGCACGGCGCCGGGGGCGGTGTCGGTGGCGCGGCCGTGCGCGTCACGCGCCTGCCACAGGGCGCGAGCCACCTGCAGTTCGGCCCGGCTGCGTAAGGCGGAGACCCCTTTGGCGTCCCGCCACGTCTTCGGGCCGGGCGCGGGGCGCGCGACAATGTCCGCGAACTCCTCCTCGGCGTAGCCGAGCAGGCCGCGATCGTCGAGGTAGACCGCCTGGGCCTCGGCGAGTTCGTTGAGGTAGATGACGTCAAGCGCCGCGTAGTCCTGCCACGCACGTGGAAGCGGCACCGTCGACCAGTCCTCGCGGCCGTGGCCCTTCTCCAAGCTCACTCCCACAAAACGTTCGACCATCGCGGCCAGGTTCGGGTGGGAAAAACCGCCGATACGCGCGGCGAGTTCGGTGTCGAAGAGGGAGCCGGGTGTCAGGCCAAGGGCGGCCAGGCTGGGTAGATCTTCGCCCGCAGCGTGGAGAATCCAGTCGCCGCCGCTGATAACGGGCGCGAAGATGTCGCGGACGGCGTCGCGGTGGCCCTCCGGGGCAATCAGGAAGGTTCCCGCGTCGCGGCGGTGCACCTGCACCAAAAAGGCGCGGTCGTCGTAGCGGTAGGCCGAGGCGCGCTCCGTGTCGAGGGCGAATGGGCCGCGTCCCCGGGAAAGGGCGCTGGCGGCGCGTCGATAAGCATGCGGCTCGGCGACAAGCTCGTAGTCGGGCACGCGCGTTTAACGTGCCTTGAGCTCGGTGACGTCCTCTGGCGGCAAGCCCGCCACGTGGGCCAGCACGGCGGCGAAGGCCTCGACATGGCCGGTGAGGTCGATGCCCTCGGCGGTCCAGGAGGCGCGCATCTCCAGCTGGTAGGCGCGCGGCGGGCCCCCAATCTCCCCGTAGCGCACCGACGCGGTTGACGTTACCGTCCCGCCGAGGTTCGTGTGCCCGGCGCCTGCCTCCGCAAGCGACTCCGTGAGCCATTGCCACGCGACGTCCGGCAAAAGCGGGTCGGAGGCCACGGCATCGTCCATGTCGGCCTGGATGTAGGCGACCAAACGCATCGACCCCTCCCAAGCCTCCTCGGATCCGGGGGAGTGCAGCAGAATGAGGCGCCCGAAGGCGTCGCCCTCTGAATCCGTGGGCACACTTGTGCGGGCGGCCTTGTTGGCCTCCCTGTCGACCTCGAGGCCGACAGCGTGGCTAAACGGGGCCGGGCGCTGCGGCGGGCGGATCTCCCCGAGGGTGATCTCGGGACGCAGCTGCGCCGCGTGCATCGATTCCGCGGCGGCAGTGAACTCCGCCGGGGTGGCCTGGCCCGGGCCGCTATCCCCCGGGGCCGCGGTCAGCCCGGGGTTGGGGGAGGAGGTGTCGGAATGTGTCACGCCGTTCACGGTAACCCACCCGACCCAGGGTGCCGGGGGAGGCGCGCCGTGTGGGGGGCAGGCCGGGGAGTAAGGTGGAATCAGACTTTAGTTTGATACACCCCGCGGGGTGGGAAAGGTTGGCTTCCATGGCTAAAGACATCGACTACGACGCACTGAACAAGGTGCAGCGCTACACCCAGTGGGTGACTTTCCGGGCGATCCCGGGGGCGCTCGGCACCGATCGCTCCGAGATCACCGCCCAGGCACAGCGCTTCTTTGCGGAGCTCGAAGCTGCCGGAGACGTTACCGTCCGCGGCATTTACGACGTCACGGGAACCCGCCCCGAGTCCGACTTCATGATCTGGTGGCACGCCGAGAACTTCGAGCAGATCCAGAAGGCGCTGGCGGACTTCCGCCGGGAAACCACCCTGGGGCAACTGGTCGAGCTCGGGTGGATCGGCAATGGCCTGCACCGGCCGGCGGAGTTCAACAAGGCCCACCTGCCAGCCTTCATTATGGGCGAGGAGCCCCAGGAGTGGATCACCGTCTACCCCTTCGTGCGCTCCTACGACTGGTACATCCTGCCCCCGGAGGATCGCCGCCGCATCCTTGCAGAGCACGGCCGCGCCGCCGCCGACCACGGAGACGTGCGCGCCAACACCGTCGCGTCCTTCGCCCTCGGCGATTACGAGTGGATGCTCGCCTTCGAAGCCGCCGACCTGGCGCGCATCGAGGACCTGATGCACAAGATGCGCTACACGGAGGCCCGCCTGCACGTCCGCGAAGAGGTGCCCTTCCAGACCGGCCGCCGGGTCGCCGACATCAGTGAGGTCATCGCGGTACTGCCGTAGGCGGGTGCGTCTGCTCGGCCCCCCCCCAAAGCGACTTAGCCTGGGCGTCGTAGGGCGTAGCGGTGCGTTGCGGTCGACCATGGTCGACCGCAGTGGCAACTGGGCGCGTCACCCCGGGAAGTGTCGGGGCCCCAGGAAGAGCGCCTAGTCCTCGACCGGCTTCTCCTCCAGCGTCAGGGAGATCGAGTTGATGCAGTAGCGCAGGTCGGTGGGGGTGTCGTAGCCCTCCCCGGCGAAGACGTGGCCGAGGTGGGAGTGGCAGTTCGCGCACAGAACCTCGGTGCGCACCATGCCGAAGGAGCGGTCCTCGCGCTCGATGACAGCGTCGCCGGCGAGGGGGGTGAAAAACGTCGGCCAGCCGCAGTGCGAGGGGAACTTCTCGGTGGAACGGAACAGTTCGGCGTTGCAGGCGCGGCAGCGGTAGATGCCCTCGGTGGTGGTGTTGGTGTACTCACCAATCCCGGGGCGCTCGGTGCCGGCCTCGCGCAGGACGTGGTACTCCTCAGGCGTGAGCTTTTCGCGCCACTGCGTGTCGGTGTAGTCCTTAAAGTTCGAGGGGTCAAGCATGAGCCGCCCTTTCTGTGTCGGTTTCGCGCACGAAGGCTGCGGCTGCAGCCCACGCCGCGACGGAAAGTATGAAGATTGCCCACCCGGCTGTGGGTAGGAATGTGCCCAGCCAGGCCCCCACGTCGGGGAACCGCGGGCTCTCCCAGCGCAACGGAGATAGGCACAGGATAATTCCCACCCACGTCGCCGGGGCATGGAGGGGGCTGCTCCGACCCAGCACGGTGAAGATCGCAGGAAACAGCATCATCGAGTAGTACGCCTGCCCGAGCGAGGACAAAAGGCAGACACCTGCGATAAGGACACCCGCGCTTGTCGACGCCCACATCCACCCCGCAGTCCATCGGAAGCGGGAGAGGGCGACAACTGCGACGACGACGGCGGCGGCGAGAAGAATAAAAAGAATCGCGTGCAGCCATCCGGGTGCGCCAAAGTAGACGGCGAAACCGGCGAGCGAGGAGTTGGCGTAGTCGCGCGTCTGCCCCAGATAAGGCAGCAGACGGTCCACGTAGTCGCCAGCCCCGGGGGTGAGCGGCCACGCCACGGCGTTAAATATCAGCGGCACGGCGATTCCGGCGCCGAGCGCCCGCCACTGAATGCGCAGCGCGGGCAGGAGGAGCAGCGGGGCGAACATCGGTTTGATCAAGATGCACAGGCCGAGAACGATGCCGGCGGCCCACTGCCTTTCGGTGAGAAGGGCCCAGAGGAATGCCACCAGCCCCAGAAGAAGCACGCCGTTGATGTTTGCGAAGACGAGGGTGTTGGTCACGGATTCCGTCGCAAAGCCGAGCGCGAGCGCCACCGGGAAGACGGGGTGGGTCAGCCGGAAGCCGGCCATGCGGGTCAACCAGGCGAGGGCGAAGACGACAGCCGCGGCGTTGGCGAGCACGAACAGAGGCCGGACCGCATCGGGGCTGGGAGATAGGCCCAGCGGCGACAGTAGGAGGGTAGCTCCCGGGCTGTACAGGTAGTGCGGGTCGACGTGATGGTAGATCTCGTTGTAGACGGGCACGCGCTCGACGAAGCGGCGGGCGGCGGCCCACACAGTGGTGAAGTCGTCTGTGACCGACCCAGCCCACGCCAGCACGACGAGGCGGTGGATGACCAGGAGCACCGCGATGGGCCACGCGGCGGCGTTACCGGCGATGAGGGCACGCCGGGCCGGGGCTGCGGTGGGAGGCGGGGCCGGGGCGGTCCAGATTGTCTCGAGTCGGCTCGTTGTCACGTTTTCACCGTACCGGGGGTGCTGGACATTCAGGGCCGCGCCCTGCGGTAGCGGCAAAACAGCATCGAATCCGGGCCCACCTCGGCCGCCTCCAAGGCGAAGCGGCGCACGGCGGCGGAGTCACTGTCGAAGCGCAGCCCCGCCGGTCCGTCCGCCGCGCTAAGCGAGGGATCGATGGTGAGGTGCAGTACGTCCACGAGATCGGCCGCGAGAAGGCCGGAGTAAAGGGAGGGCCCTCCCTCGCAGGAGATCCGCGAGTAGCCCAGGTGGCGCGCGGCCTCGACGATTTCGGGGGCGGAGCCGGATCCGGTGGAAAGAAGGCGGGCCCCGACAGCGCGGAGGGCGTCTCGCCGGGGCGCGAGGGAGGCGTCGAGAAGCGAATGCGAGGGCGTGGCGACGGCGACGGTGCCCTCGAACAGGGGGCTCGACGTGTCGAGGTCGAGCGAAGCGCTCACAACGACGGTCGGGGTGGCGGATGCCCCGTACCCCTCGGCGCGGATGGTGCCGGCGCCGACGAGGACGCAGTCGGCCCACTCGCGCACGCCGAGAAGCAGCGCCTGGTCAGTCTCGTTGCCGAGCGCCCCGGAGGTGCCGCTTCGGGTGAAGGAACCGAAAAGGGTGGTGGCGGTGACTGCCCGAAGCTCCGGTTGGTCGGCGGGCAGAGTCGGGCCGATGAGTGAGGCGATGTCCATGGCCCAACGCTAACAGCCCCGAGCCTGGATCAGACTCGGGGCTGGTAGGGACTGAGCGGATGACGAGACTCGAACTCGCGACCCTCACCTTGGCAAGGTGATGCGCTACCAACTGCGCTACATCCGCACTCACGTGGTTGCTGCGACACTCGTGTTGCAGCGAGGTGTGACCCTCTGTGCGCGATACTGGGATTGAACCAGTGACCTCTTCCGTGTCAGGGAAGCGCTCTCCCGCTGAGCTAATCGCGCAGGCAGCCTGATGGCTTGGAGGTGGATACGGGAATCGAACCCGTGTACACGGTTTTGCAGACCGTTGCCTAACCACTCGACCAATCCACCGTGGAGTTACCTCCAAAGTACCCGGCCCCGGCGGTCGGGGACCGCCGCCATGTACTTGGAGCGGATGACGAGACTCGAACTCGCGACCCTCACCTTGGCAAGGTGATGCGCTACCAACTGCGCTACATCCGCACTCACTTGGTTGCTGCGACACTCGTGTTGCAGCGAGGTGTGACCCTCTGTGCGCGATACTGGGATTGAACCAGTGACCTCTTCCGTGTCAGGGAAGCGCTCTCCCGCTGAGCTAAACGCGCAAGCGCGGGCTCGTGCGAGCCCGGAGCGGATGACGAGACTCGAACTCGCGACCCTCACCTTGGCAAGGTGATGCGCTACCAACTGCGCTACATCCGCACCTGCACTGTGCGGCAGTCCCGCGCCTACGGGCGGTTGCTGCTTTGTGCGAGACTAAACATTATCCTCTGCCCGCCGCGGATTACAAATCGGAAGGTCAGGGCTCTAAAAAGGTCCGTGTGCCGGGCTAGGAATCACAGCGGTGTTCTTCCGGGGTGCCGTGACCGGCGCTGTGCGGGTAAAAAAGGGTCTGCTGCCTGCGGATTAGTCCCAAGCCGCGGGGCCGTGTAAAGTTCCAGAGCAGCACAGGTCCTATGGCTCAGTGGAAGAGCGTTCCGTTCACACCGGAAAGGTCGCTGGTTCGAACCCAGCTAGGACCACGGAACATAGCCCGCTCGATGTTGCACGACTCGAGCGGGTTTTTCGTTTTCCGGCAACCGCTGCCCGGACTGAGATCTGCGTCCTATGTCCAAAAGTTGATGGGAACTATCCTCGGAGGGCATACGACAACTCTCACGCTGGGTGCTGCGCCGTGTGTGTGGCTGCCCGCCCGAACTCATCGTCGAAGGAGCTCAATAATGAACCGCGTCCCCTCCCGCACCGCGTCCGCGCGCCGCATGGCAGTGGCGAGTGTCGTGGCGGCAGGAGCACTAGCCGCGCCGCTTGCCCCGTGGGCGGCAGCCCACGACTCTGTGGTGGGCGGGTCGCCGGCCGACGGGGACGTTGTGAGTGAGTTCCCCGACGAACTCACGCTGACGTTTTCCGGGCAGATCCAGGAGGGCTTCAACACTCTCGCGCTGTCGAACGCTGACACCGAGGAGGTTCTCCACACCGGTGAACCCGTCCTCGATGGCCATAACGTCACCCTGGAGCTGCCCGATGACCTTCCGGAGGAGCCCGGAAACTACAAGATTGGTTTCCAGATCATCTCCTCGGACGGCCACGCGGCGAAGGGCATGACCACCTTCACCTACCAGCCGGACGCGACGGCGGCAGCCGCGGCCGCGCCGGCCGCGGAAGAAACGGAAGAGGAGGAGGCCGCCGGCTCGCGCAACATGCGCCTGCTGGTTGCGTCCCTGGGCGTTCTCGCAATCGCTGGAGCGGCAATCGCAGTTTTGGCCAAGCGGAGGAAGCAGCAGGACTCCGGCGATGAGTTTGAGGGCTGACCGTCACGTCTAAGGCCCCAGTTTCCGTCCCGACCAACAACGGGTGAGGGCCCGGCAGGGCCTCACCAGGAGGAAAGAACACCATGAACAAGCGCATCGCAGCGGGTTTCGCCGCCATCGTTGCCGCCACGACCCTGGCCGCCTGCTCCAACGAAGAAGAGGGGGCCGAGGACAACGCAACCTCCCCCGCGGCCGCAACGCCGACGGAGAGCACCGCGGAGGAAACCACGGAAGAGACCACTGCCGAACAAGCCCCGGCTGCGGCTACGGTGGGCACGGGCGACATCCAGCTGGAAAACGGTACGGTGCGCGCGAAGACCGAGCCGGATGCGACGATGACCAGTGTCTTCGGCATCCTGCACAACACCACCGACGAGGACATCACCATCACGGGCTTCACCACCTCGCTCGGGGAGGCGCACTACGAACTCCACGAGACGGTCGACGGAGTCATGCGTCCGGTTGAGGGTGGCTTCGTCGTCCCCGCCAACGGGGCCTTTGAGCTCGCTCCTGGCGGCGAGCACCTGATGATCATGGACTATGAGCCGGAAATCCCGGCCGGCGAGACCGTCGACATCACGTTGGAGACCGCCGACGGGAACACGATCGAGCTGCCGGGCGTCGCTGTGCGTACCCTCATCCCGGGCTACGAGGACTACGACGATCACGCCGGCCACGATCACGCCGGCCACGATCACGCCGGCCACTAGCGCGGTAGTGGAGCGGGAGGCGAAGAGCTAAAGATGCGTAAGTTCGGGGCGTCGCCAGTATCGCGGCGCCGCTTCCTCGCGGGCAGCGCGGCGGTGGCGGCTACCGGGCCCCTCGCTGGCTGCGCGCGCGACGCGGCCGGTGCCCCCAGTAATTCGGAGGACAACGACGAGCCGCTCACTGGCGCGCTGGTCCCCTTCGACGGGGAGCACCAGGCGGGGATTGCGACGCCGACGCAGGCCTGCATTAACCTCGTCGGGTTTAACCTCAAGCCGGCCGTGGACGCGAAGGGCGCTGTCAGGCTCATGCGGCTGTGGACGGAGGACGCGCGGGCGCTGTGCTCGGGGCGTGCACCGCTGGGCAGCCTCGAGCCCGAGATGAACGAGTGGCCCGCCAACCTGACCATCACCGCCGGGTTCGGCGAGCGTCTGTTCGATATTGCCGCGCCGGGGGCGAAGCCCGCGTGGCTGCACGACTTGCCCGCTCTGACGCGCGACACGCTGCGGCCCGAGTGGGGGCAGACGGACCTGGTGCTGCAGATCTGTGCGGATGATCCGGTCATGGCGGCCTGGGCTTTGCGCCACATGACGCGCGCAGGCATGGATTACGTCGACACCGCCTGGGTGCAGCAGGGGTTTATGAACGCCTACGGTGCGATCCCGAAGGGGCAGACGCCGCGCAACCTGTTCGGCCAAGTCGACGGCACGGTCAACCCGCGGGAAGAGAGCGAATTCGCGGAGCAGGTCTGGATCGACGGCCCTACCGGGTTTACTGGCAGTACGGCCATGGTGGTGCGGCGCATCGCCATGAACCTCGACACGTGGGAGGAGCTCGATCGCACATCGCGCGAGGTCGCGGTGGGTAGGTCGCTTGACGACGGCTCACCGCTGACCGGCGGAGGCGAGTTCGCCGCGCCCGACATGGACGCCCGCGACGAATACGGGCTGCCCGTGATCGACAAGAACTCGCACATGGCCCGCGCCATGGCCCCCGCGGACCACCCAGAGCAGCGCTTCAAGCGCCGCCCGTACAACTACAACCTCCCGCCCGAGCCTGGCTCGGGCCAGCTGTCCAACGCGGGGCTGATCTTCACCACCTTCCAGAAGGACCCGGACGTGCAGTTCACCCCCGTGCTGGAGCGCCTCGACGAATCGGACCGGTTGAACACGTGGACCACCCACATCGGTTCCGCCGTCTACTGGGTGCCCCCCGGGACGCAGGAAGGGGCGCAGCCCGGCAGTGGGCGCGACTCGTTCTGGGGCGAGACTGTTCTGCTGGGCGCCGCCGGGTAGGATTGCCCGTGTCTCTGCCCCGGATGCGGGGCGGGTGATGGACACCGTTTTTTCGACCAAGGTGTGCGGCCGGGTATGTCGCACACCGCGAGCTCAAAGGAGCGCACCTGATGGCCAGCGAGGCAGCCGTAGCACCCGTAGTACAGTACGAGCCCTTCGAGGTCCCCGCGGGTACAGCCGTCGGGGCGGCGATGCGCGAACTGGATCTGCCGAACAAGGGCCCAGACGCCGTCGTCGCTGTCCAGGACGCCGAGGGAACGCTGCGGGACCTCGCCCACGTGCCGGACGCGGCAGGCACATTCCTGCCGGTCGCGGCCTCGTCCGAGCTGGGCCGCTCCGTGATCCGCCACTCCTGCGCCCACGTTTTGGCCCAGGCGGTGCAGGCGGAGTTTCCCGGTACGAAGCTCGGCATCGGCCCGGCCATCAACGATGGCTTCTACTACGACTTCGACGTGGCAGAGCCCTTCACCCCGGAGGACCTGAAGGCCCTGGAAAAACGGATGAAGAAGATCATCAAGCAGGGTCAGAAGTTCGTGCGCGGCGTGTACGCCTCCCAGGAGGAGGCCGCACACGCGCTCGCCACTGAGCCCTACAAGCTCGAGCTCGTGGAGGACAAGGGCAACGTTGACCCGAACTCGGACGAGGCGACGGAGGTCGGGGCCGGGGAGCTGACGCACTACGACAACGTCAACCCGCGCACCGGCGAGGTGGAGTGGAGCGATTTGTGCCGCGGCCCGCACGTGCCCACCACCAGGTACATCCCTGCCTTCGCGCTGACGCGGTCCTCGGCGGCGTACTGGCGCGGCGATCAGAACAATGCCGGCCTGCAGCGCATCTACGGCACCGCGTGGGAGTCTGCGGAGAAGCTCGACGAGTACATGACCATGATCGCGGAGGCGGAAAAGCGCGATCACCGGCGCCTGGGCAACGAGCTGGACCTGTTTTCCTTCCCGGACGAGATTGGTTCGGGCCTGCCCGTGTTCCACCCGAACGGCGCAACGGTGCGCATGGCCATGGAGGAGCACTCGCGTGCCCGCCACATCGAGGCCGGCTACTCCTTCGTGACCACCCCCCACGTGACCAAGGGCGAGCTGTTTGAGAAGTCGGGTCACCTCGACTGGTACGCCGAGGGCATGTTCCCCGCGATGAAGCTCGACGGAGAGGTGGACGAGGACGGCAACGTGACCAAGCAGGCCGTCGACTACTACGTCAAGCCGATGAACTGCCCCATGCACAACCTCATCTTCGACTCCCGCGGCCGCTCCTACCGCGAGCTGCCGCTGCGCCTGTTCGAGTTCGGCACCGTCTACCGCTACGAAAAGTCCGGCGTCGTCCACGGCCTTACCCGCGCCCGCGGCTTCACGCAGGACGACGCCCACATTTACTGCACCGAGGACCAGCTGGAAGATGAGCTGACCCGCGTGCTCGAGTTCGTGATCTCGCTGCTGCAGGACTACGGCCTCGACGACTTCTACCTCGAGCTCTCCACCAAGGACCCGGAGAAGTACATCGGCGACGACGAGGTCTGGCAGCGTTCGACGGACATCCTGCAAAGCGTGGCGGAAAGGTCCGGCCTCGAGCTGGTGCCCGACCCGGCCGGCGCGGCCTTCTACGGCCCGAAGATCTCGGTGCAGGCGCGCGACGCGATCGGGCGGACCTGGCAGATGTCCACCGTGCAGCTCGACTTCAACCTGCCCGAGCGCTTCGACCTGGAATACACGGCGCCCGACGGCACGAAGAAGCGCCCCGTCATGATCCACCGCGCGCTCTTTGGCTCCATCGAGCGCTTCTTCGGTGTGCTCCTCGAGCACTACGCGGGCGCCTTCCCGGCGTGGCTGGCCCCGCACCAGGTGGTGGGCATCCCGGTCGCGGACGATTTTGCCCCGCACCTGGAGCAGGTGTGCGCGCAGTTGCGGGCGCGCGGCCTGCGCGCCGAAGTGGACCAGTCGGACGACCGCATGCAGAAGAAGATCCGCACGCACACCACCGGCAAGATTCCGTTCATGCTCCTCGCCGGTGCGCGCGACGTCGAAGCCGGGGCCGTGAGCTTCCGCTTCCTAGACGGATCCCAGGTCAACGGGGTCCCCGTCGCGGAGGCCATCGAGCTTATCGACGCCTGGGTGCGCGAGAAGGTCAACGACCAGCCAAGTGAGGAAAGCCTTGCAGCCCGCCGAGGATAACGGACATTACGTCGACAGCGGAGTGGGGGAGCCGGACCGCCTCGAGCGGCTTTGGGCTCCGTACCGGCAGAGCTATATCACCTCGACGCCGGGGGAGGGCGTCGATAAGCCTGCCGATCCCTTTCTCGAGGCCCCCCGGGGAAGCGACGAGGACGGGCTGATTATCGCCCGCGGCGAAAGCGTCTACGCGCTGCTGAACCTGTTTCCCTACAACTCCGGCCACCTGATGGTCGTGCCGTACCGGAAGGTGGCGCAGCTTGAGGAGCTGACAGAGCAGGAGACCGCGGAGCTGATGGTCTTTGCCAAGCGGGCGGTGAAGACCCTGAAGCGGGTGTCGCGGCCGGAGGCGATCAACGTCGGCCTCAACTTGGGTAAGGCCTCTGGCGGGTCGGTGGGCGACCACCTGCACCTCCACGTGGTGCCGCGCTGGGCGGGGGACTCGAACTTCATGACGGTCATCGGTGGTACCAAGGTGCTGCCGCAGCTGCTCAAGGAGACCCGGTCGCTGCTGGCCGAGGGGTGGGAGCGAGTCGTCGACGAAGAAGGGAACGGGGTGCCGGGCAATGCTTAGCGTCTACGGCAGAAAGCCCGCCTCCGTGGTCGTCGAACCGGTGGCGAAGGCCTTTTTGCGCATCGGGCTGACGCCGAACCTGACTACCGTCATCGGCACTGCCGCGGCGGTGGCGGCCTCGGTGGTGCTTATTCCGCTTGGCCACCTCGTGCCGGCGGCCCTTTTGTGCATTTTCTTCGCGGCGTTCGACATGGTGGACGGGACCATGGCGCGGTTGAGCGGAGGGGGCACGGCCTACGGCGCCACCCTGGACGCCAGCTGCGACCGCATCACGGATGGGGCGCTGTTCGGCGCGATCGTTATGTGGATGGTCTACGTCGACGACGCAACGCCGCTCAATGTCGCCGTCGCGCTTGTGGTCCTCGTTCTTTCGCAGGTGATCAGCTACGTCAAAGCCCGCGGCGAGGCGGGGGGGCTGAGCATTGTGGGCGGTTTGATCGAACGCGCCGAAAGGCTCATCATCGCGGTGGTCGGCCTTGTCCTGGAAGGCGTCGGTGTGCCCTTCGCGCTCGAGGTCGCGCTGTGGATTCTCCTAGTAGGCTCGGCGGTTACCGTCGTCCAGCGGCTTCGCCTCGCGGCGAACGACGAGCACGCGGCGGAGCCGATCGCCGCACCGGCGGGATCGTAGGGAAGGGGAACAGTCCATGGATGTCACGGAACGCGCGGCCGCCCTCGGCTACCTCGCCGGGTGGAAGGTCGTGGGCGCGTTGCCGGAATCGGTGACCGCGGGGTTGTTTAACGCCGGGGCGGACCGCGCCTCGGACGACGGCCGCGGGATGGATATGCTGCGCCGCAACCTGAGCAGGGTCGTCGGCCCGGAAAACGTCACCCGCGAGTTGGTGCGCGACTCGGTGCGCTCCTACGCGCGCTACTGGCGCGAGGCCTTCCGCCTGCCCAGGCTGGCCGGGGACCCCGAGGTCCTAGAGACAATCAGCCGCGGGGTGTCAGGCAGGCCCTACGTCGACGCAGCGCTGGAAAGGGGACGAGGGGTGATCCTCGCCCTGCCGCACTCGGGCAACTGGGACATGGCGGGGATGTGGTTGGTGCAGCACTACGGCACCTTCGCCACCGTCGCGGAGAGGCTGCGCCCCGAGGTGCTCTACAAGGCGTTCGTCGAGTACCGCGAATCCCTCGGCTTCGAGGTACTCCCGCTGACCGGCGGCGCGCACCCCTACGGGCGTCTGGCCGAGGTGCTGAGAAACAACGGGATCGTCTGTCTGATGGGCGAGCGCGACCTCACTCCCCGCGGTGTGCCCGTGACCTTTTTCGGCGAGCACACGACAATGCCCGCCGGGCCCGCGAAGCTTGCGGTGGATACGGGGGCCGCGCTGTTCGCTGTGCACTCGTGGTTCAAAGGCACCGACGAACACCCGGAGTGGGGGCTGAAGGCGGACCCCGAGGTGGAGGTGACCACGGTGGAGGAGACAACGCAGCGCCTCGCCGATTTGTTTGCGGCCAACATCGCCGCGCACCCGGCGGATTGGCACATGCTGCAGCCGATGTGGCCCTCCGACCGCAGGTACCGGCCCTTCCGCCGCCCGGTTCCGTGGCGGAGGTGAGCGCCAGTGCGCATCGGACTTGTCTGCCCCTACTCCTTCGACGAACCGGGAGGTGTTCAAGCCCACATCCTTGATTTAGCGGTGGTCCTGCGCGCGCGTGGCCACCACGTCGGCGTCCTCGGGCCAGCCTCGAAGAAGGCCGAGCTGCCCGAGTGGGTGACTCGCGGAGGCCGGGCGCTGCCCGTGCGCTACAACGGCTCCGTTGCCAGGTTGTCTGTGGGCCCGCTCGTGCGCCGCCGCGCCCGCCGCTTCATCGGTGAGGGCAACTTCGACGTCCTGCACATCCACGAGCCGAACGCGCCGAGCTACTCCTTGGCGGCGCTGATGGTCGCTCGAGGCCCGATCGTGGCCACGTACCACGCCTCGGCCTCCTCCTCGCTCGCCCTGCGCGCGGCTCTTCCGACCCTGCGTATCGGCCTGGAAAAGATCCGCGGCGGCATCGCGGTCAGCGAGATGGCGCGGCGCTGGCAGGTCGAGCAGGTGGGCACGGACCCGGTACTCATCCCGAACGGGGTGGACACGAAGCGCTTCGCCCGGGCGCGGGGGCCGCGCAACCAGGGAGAGGACGTGGAGGTTGTCTTCCTCGGCCGCCTCGACGAGCCGCGCAAGGGGCTCGACGTCTTCCTTGCGGCGCTCGGCCAGCTGGGCCGCGGGGTGCGCGTCACGGTCATCGGAGGGGGCAGCGCACGCTCGGTGCCCGGGGTGGAGTTCGTCGGCCGGGTCGACGACGAGGAAAAGGCCCGCATCCTCGGGCGCGCGGACATTTACGTCGCTCCCAACACGGGTGGGGAGTCTTTCGGCATCGTGCTCGTGGAGGCGATGGCGGCCGGTTGCGCTGTCGTGGCCAGCGACCTCGAGGCTTTCGCCGCGGTGTGCGACACGGAATCCGCGGAGCCCGCCGGCGTGCTCTTTCCCGTGGGGGACCCTGCGGCACTGGCGGGGAAGCTTCGCCTGCTTATCGACGACCCCGCCCGCCGTAACCGGCTCATCGACGCCGGTATTGCCCGCGCGGCGCTCTACGACTGGGAAAGCGTGGCCACCCGGATCCTCGCCGTCTACGAGACGGTCTCCCACGACGAGAAGGTGATCGCGCAGTGACCGAGACCGTGGTCCTCGCGTTGTGGGTGCTGCTTGCCGTCGCCGTGACGGCGGCCGTGGTGTGGGCGACGGTGACCGCGCAGCGCCTGGACCGGCTCCATATCCGGGTGGATCGCTCGCGCGACGCGCTGCAGGCTGCCCTGGACCGGCGCCTGGCCGTGACTACCGTGCACCAGCCGGGGCTGGCGCACCAGGCGCGGGCGGTGGAGGCGATACCGTTGCGGCCCCGCAACTTCGCCGCGCGCCTCGACGCCGAGGACCGCTTCCGCGAGCTCGTGGACCACCCCGATCCCGACGCGGATACGCGGGTGCTGCTCGCAATGCGCTTCTACAACGACGCCGTCGCCGACACGCGCGCGCTGCGGCTGCGCCCGCTTGTGCGTGCCCTGCGGCTCGGCGGGACGGCGCCGCTGCCCCACTACTGCGACCTGCGGGAGATCCCGGCCTAGTAACCAGAGCACGTAACCACGGCACGTAACCACGGCACGTTCCCGCTCGCCTGTTCGCCGCGGGGCGCTAGTGTTAGAACCCATGAGCACACCGGCGATCCAAGCAGTACTCGACCTCGAGCGCATCGACAAGAACATCTACCGCGGCCGGGCCATGCACTCGACCGTCTTCGTCCGCACCTTCGGCGGCCACGTCGCGGGCCAGGCCCTCGTGGCGGCGACCCGCACCGTCGGCGAGGCCATGCGGGTCCATTCCCTGCACGGTTACTTCCTTCGCGCCGGCGCCGCCAACTCGGAGACGATCTACCGGGTCTCGCGCCCGCGCGACGGGCGAAGCTTTGCCACCCGCACCGTCGAGGCGGTGCAGGAGGGCGAGGTGATTTTCTCCATGCAGGCCAGCTTCCACGTCACGACCGACAGCGGCCCCGACCACCAGGACCCGATGCGGAAGGTACCGCCGCCGAACGAGGTCGACCCCGAGATCGCCCGCGCGGTCCAGCGCTTCCAGGGCCTGTCCTCGGAGTGGTCGGACTGGGATTTTCGCCTCGTGCCGCCGGAGGAATTCGAGCACGACAAGAACGCCTCCGGTCAGCAGCTCGTCTGGTTCAAGTCCAAGGTCCCGCTCCCGGACGAAGACACTTTCCACGTGTGCACGCTTGCCTACATGTCCGACATGACCCTGCTCTACACCGCCCTGATCCCGCATCCGGGCCGCCAGGTGCAGCTTGCTTCCCTGGACCACGCGATCTGGTTTTTGCGCCCCTTCCGGGCCGACGACTGGCTGCTGTACGACCAGTCCACGCCTTCGGCCCACCACGGCCGTGGGCTGACGCAGGGCAAGATCTACGACTCCGCCGGCAACCTCGTCGCGGTGTGCATGCAGGAGGGGCTCACCCGCGACCTGCGCGAGGGCGCCGCCTCCGTTCCCCGGGCGGAAGCTGGGCGTTAGGAGGCCGGTAATGGCTACGCCGCCCCTGGTGCGGCCATGCGTATACTGGAACACCGTTAATTAGGCCCCGCGGAGGGCTTTAGGTTAGAGGGAAAGGGGATGTAGCTCATGGCTGGCCACTCAAAGTGGGCGACAACCAAGCACAAGAAGGCTGCCAACGACGCCAAGCGCGCCAAGATGTTCGCCAAGATGATTAAGGACATCGAGGTCGCCGCGCGCTCTGGCGGCGGCGACCCGGCCGGTAACCCCACCCTGGAGACGATGATCGCGAAGGCGAAGCGCGCCTCCGTTCCCAACGACAACATCGAGCGCGCCCGTAAGCGCGGCTCCGGTGAGGAGGCCGGCGGCGCCAACTGGGAGTCGGTCATGTACGAAGGCTACGGCGCGAACGGCGTCGCTGTGCTCGTGGAATGCCTGACGGATAACCGCAACCGCGCCGCCACCGAGGTCCGCACGGCGATGTCGAAGAACGGCGGCAACCTCGGCGAGTCCGGCTCCGTCGCCTACCTCTTCAGCCGCGTCGGCGTGGTCACGCTGCAGAAGGGGGACCTGAGCGAGGATGACGTCCTCGCGGCGGTACTCGAAGCTGGCGCCGAGGAGGTCAACGACCGGGGGGAGGAGTTCGAGGTGGTGTGCGCTCCGACCGATTTGCACGCGGTGCGCGACGCTTTGAAGGCGGAAGGCATCGAGGTCGAGGACGCGGATCAGGACTTCCGGGCTTCGGTGGAGGTCGAGATGGACCTCGACGGGGCGAAGAAGATGGAGCGGCTGATCGACGCCCTCGAGGACTCCGACGACGTACAGAACGTGTACACGAACATGTCCATCTCCGACGAGGTCGCCGCCCAGTTGGACGACGAGTAAGAGCCCGTGTGGGCACCCTGTGGTAGAACAGGTGTGTCAGTAAAAATATCGGATCCCGGAGGGCCGTTCGCATGGATCTGGAAGGCTTACGGGTGATGGGCATTGATCCCGGCCTGACGCGCTGCGGGCTCTCGGTCGTCCAGGCGGGCAAGGGGCGCCAAGTCTTGCCGGTGGCGGTGGGAGTCGCGCGCACCCCGGCCCGCGCCGAGCTGCCGGAACGCCTGCTGCGCCTGTCGCGGGCGGTGCGGGAGTGGATGGATGACTACGCCCCGGACGTCATCGCCATGGAGCGCATCTTCGAGCGAGGAAACGTCTCTACTGTCATGCACACCGCCCACGCCGTGGGCGTGATGATCCTGGCCGCGGCCGAGCGCGACATCCCGGTGCACATGTACACGCCGTCTGAGGTGAAGAAGGCGATCTCGGGCAACGGCCGCGCGGACAAAAAGCAGATGACCACCATGATTACCCGTATTCTGGCGCTGGGGGAGGCCCCCAAGCCCGCCGACGCGGCCGACGCGCTCGCTATCGCGGTGTGCCACTGCTGGCGCGCCCCGCTCATCGCCCGCAGTACCGCGCTGTCCGCCGCGGCAGCGAAGACAGGAGTGAGCGCGAAATGATCGATTCGCTCTACGGTGAGGTCCTCCACGTGGGCCTCGACCACGCTGTCATCGAATGCGCCGGGGTGGGGTATCGCTTCTCGGCCGCGCCGCCGACCCTGGCCCGGCTCGCGCGCGGCGAGACGCGCCGCGTGCTCACCTCGATGGTGGTCAAGGACGACGGAGTGACGCTCTACGGTTTCGCGGACGCCGACGCGCGCGAGCTGTTCCACACGCTGCAGGGGGTCAGCGGCCTCGGCCCGAAGCTCGCCCTGGCCTGCCTGGCGGTGTTCGAACCGGCGGAATTGGCCCGCCTCATCGCCGGGGGCGAAGCGAAGACCATCCAGTCCATTCCGGGCGTGGGGAAGAAGATGGCCGAGCGCATGGTACTCGAGCTCAAGGACAAGGTCGCGGGCTACGCGCCGCAACCGAGTGACCGGGCCGCGGCGCAGCAGGGGGCGGGTTCGAGCTTCGTATCGGAGCAGGTGGTCGAGGCGCTTCTCGGCCTCGGGTTTACCGAACGCGGCGCGCGTCCGGTCGTCGAAAAGCTTGCGGAGGACATGCCGGGCGAGCCCTCTTCCGCGCTGCTGCGCGCCGCGCTGAGCCAGTTGGGCAAGCGGTAGGGTGTAGCGCATGTCGGACGTCGAAAAGACTGAGTTTTCCCTCCCGCAGCGCGGCGAGCATTCGCTTATCGACGCCACCGCGAATGCCGAGGAAAGGGACGTTGAGAAGTCCCTGCGCCCGAAGTCGATCACGGAGTTTATCGGCCAACCGAAGGTGCGCGAGCAGCTCAACCTGGTGCTTTCCGGCGCGAGGCGGCGGCAGGTGACCCCGGACCACATCCTCCTGTCCGGCCCGCCCGGTCTGGGCAAGACCACGATGGCGATGATCATCGCCCAGGAGCTGGGCACCTCGCTGCGGATGACCTCGGGCCCGGCGCTGGAGAGGGCGGGGGACCTCGCCGCGATGCTGTCGAACCTGATGGAGGGCGATGTGCTCTTTATCGACGAGATCCACCGGATTGCGCGCCCCGCCGAGGAGATGCTCTACATGGCGATGGAGGATTTCCGCATCGACGTCATCGTGGGCAAGGGCCCGGGGGCGACGTCGATCCCGCTGGAAATCCCCCCATTCACGCTCGTGGGTGCGACCACGCGGGCCGGGATGCTCACTGGCCCGCTGCGCGACCGCTTCGGTTTCACGGCCCAGATGGAGTTTTACGAAGTTGCCGACCTCACGCGGGTGATCACGCGCGCCGCCGGGATTCTGGGCGTGGCCATCGATAAGGACGCGGCGGTGGAGATCGCCTCGCGTTCGCGGGGTACCCCCCGCATTGCCAACCGGCTGCTACGGCGCGTGCGCGACTGGGCGGACGTGAACGGCGACGGGGTGGTCGACCTGCCCGCCGCGCGGGCCGCGCTGGAAGTCTTCGACGTTGATGAGCTGGGGCTCGACCGGCTGGATCGCGCCGTGCTCGACTCGCTGATCCGGGGCCACGGCGGCGGCCCGGTGGGCGTGAACACCCTGGCCATCGCGGTGGGGGAGGAGCCCGCCACGGTGGAAGAGGTGTGCGAGCCCTACCTCGTGCGCGCTGGCTTAATGTCGCGGACCGGCCGCGGGCGCGTGGCCACCGCGGCGGCCTGGCAGCACCTGGGGCTGACGCCGCCGCCCGAGGCACCCGGTCAGTTGAACCTGTTGTAGCGGCTGACATAATGGGTCGCCATGAGCGCACTACTGATCCTTTTATTGCTTGCCGTTTTCATGCTGCCCTCGCTGATTCTCATGCGGAAGCAGCGGGCGCGTCAGGCGGAGGTGGATCAGTTGCACGCGAGCCTGACCGCGGGGGACAAGGTGATCACCGTGGGCGGCCTGCACGGCACGATCGTCGCGGAAGAGGAGGGCGTGTTGGGCCTGGAGGTCGCCCCCGATACCGTGATCACCGTCGAGCGCGCCTGCGTGGCCAAGCGCGCGGCGTAGATTCGGCGCGGGCAAAGCGTGTCCGCGGCGTGCGATACCGTAGCATGACCCGTTGTGTTCTCCCCGCCTGCTCCGGCCGCAGGGTGTCCGGGCAGCCGGCGGGAAGGCAGTTGTCGACGGCAGGAATGATGTAGAGGAGAGACCTCAGTGTCCGCAAGAAATCGGCGCTCTGACGGGGGCGGCGCGAAGACGACGAGGACGTGGCCAAGAAAGGCCCTGGGCCTGTTCGCGCTCGTCGTTGTCTTCGTGTACGCGCTCGTGTTCTTCACCGGTGACCAGTCGCCCACCCCGAAGCTGGGCATCGACCTGCAGGGCGGCACGCGCGTCACGCTCGTCCCGCAGGGCGCGGAGCCGACGCGTGAGCAGCTGGAAGAGGCCCGCAACATCATCGAAAACCGCGTCAACGGGATGGGCGTCAGCGGTGCTTCCGTGGTCGTCGACGGCAACACCCTCGTCATCACCGCGGCCGGGGACGACACCTCGGCGGTGCGCACTCTCGGCCAGACTTCCCAGCTGGCCTTCCGCCCGGTGCTCCAGGGCGCGGTGCCGGACCCGGCCCGCCTCGGCGAGGTGCTCGAGGAGGTGGCCAACGCCTGGGTCGAGTACGGCGTGATCCCGAAGGAGACCGCGCAGGAGGTCCTCGACCAAGCGAGTAGCCAGCTCGAGGCCGAGGACGCGCTTAGCGTGACGGCGGAGCCGCTGGAAGAGCCCGACGGTCCGGTCGAGGCGTCGGACCGGCGCCAGGAAACCACTGAGATGCTGCGCGCCACGCGCCAGACGGAGGACCCGACCGAGCAGACCGCGGCCCTCGCCCTGATCTCGGGGGTGTGCGCCGAGCAAGAAGTCGACCCGCTCGCCGGCACCGACGTCGAGGACCAGCCGCTCGTGGCCTGCGATTCCACCGCCGACCAGCCCCTGCTGCTGGGCCCGGTGCCGCTGCTGAACGGCCAAAGCGAGCCGGACGGCCAGCGCCTGACCGGTGAGCAGATCGACACCTCGCGTCCCATCACCGGCGGTTTCAACCCGCAGACCAGCCAGATGGAGATCAGCTTCGCCTTCAGCCAGGACGGCGAATCGAACGGCTCCCAGACGTGGGCGCAGCTGACGAGCGAGATGATCGGCCAGCGCATCGCCATCACCCTCGACTCCCAGGTCATCTCGGCGCCGGTGATCCAGGGCGCCACCCCGCCCGGCTCCGCGACCTCGATCACGGGCGACTTCACCCAGGAGGAGGCGGAGAGCCTTGCCAACAACCTGCGCTACGGCGCCCTGCCGCTGTCCTTCGCGGGCGAAAACGGCGAGCCTGGGGGCACCGCGACGACGGTCCCGCCCTCGCTTGGTCTGGCCTCGCTGCAGGCTGGCCTCTACGCGGGCCTGGCGGGCCTGGTTCTCGTGGCCATCTTCGTGTTCTCCTACTACCGCCTTTTCGGCCTGATCTCGCTGTTAACGCTTGTGGCCGCGGGCGCGCTGGTTTACGGCTCGCTCGTCCTACTCGGCCGGTGGATCGACTACTCGCTCGACCTGGCGGGCATCGCCGGTTTGATCATCGGCATCGGGACGACCGCGGACTCCTTCGTGGTCATCTACGAGCGCATCAAGGACGAACTGCGCACGGGCAAGACCTTCCGCTCCGCGACGGCGCGGGGCTGGGAGCGCGCGAAGGAAACGGTGGTTACGGGTAACATGGTGACCCTCATCGGCGCCGTCGTCGTGTACATCCTCGCCGTCGGGGAGGTCAAGGGATTCGCCTTCACGATGGGCCTAACCACCGTCTTCGACCTGTTGGTGACCTTCCTGGTCACGGCTCCGCTCATGATCCTGGCCTCGCGTCGGCCGTTCTGGGCGAAGCCTTTCGTGAACGGTATGACAAGGATTTACAAGCTTGTCGACGACGAACGCGCCGCGCGGGCGTCGGAAAGCACCAGTAGTGAAGCGGCGGCTTACGCCTCCGCTGCCCCCGAGGAGAAGTAGAGATGAGCACCGCCAACGCACCCAGCACCCCCCGCCGCTCCCGCTTCGACAGGCTGTATACGGGAGACGGCGCGATCGACTTCGTCGGGCGCTCCAAGCTCTGGTACACGATCACCCTGGTTCTTTTGGCCGTCTCTGTCGCGGCAATGCTTTTGCGCGGGTTCAACCTCGGCATTGATTTTGAGGGTGGCACGAAGATCAGCATGCCCGCCGGTGACCTTGTCGTGGAGGAGGTGGAGGAGACCTTCATCGACGCCACCGGGGTGACGCCTGAGCTGACTCAGATCGTCGGCGCGGGGGACTCGCGCGTGCTGGAGATCAACTCGGAGCACCTGACGCAGGAGCAGATCGACAGCGCGCGCCAGGAGATCTACGACCGCCACGAGCCCACCGATACCGAGGGCAACGTCACCCCCGACGCGATCGGCGACTCCACCGTCTCGGAGTCCTGGGGCTCGACCATCACCAACCGCATGCTGCTGGCGATGGGCGTGTTCTTCGTCGCCGCCGCCATCTACGTGGCCCTGCGGCTGCAGCGCGACATGGCGTTTGCCGCGATGGGAGCGCTGATCGCCGACGGCGTGATCATCCTCGGCATCTACGCCTTGTTCGGCCTGGAGATCACCCCGGCGATGATTATCGGTTTGCTCACCGTACTCACCTTCTCGCTCTACGACACGGTCATCGTCTTCGACAAGGTGCGGGAGAACACGGCAGGTTTGCTCGACTCGCGCCGCTCCACCTACGCCGAACAGACGAACCTGGCCGTCAACCAGACGCTCATGCGCTCCATTTCCACCTCGGTGATCTCGGCGCTGCCGATTGTCGCGTTGATGATTGTCGCCGTGTGGCTCATGGGAGTGGGCACGCTGCGAGACCTCGCGCTGATCCAGCTCATCGGCGTGGTCGAAGGAGTGATCTCCTCGCTCTTCCTCGCGTCCTCGCTGCTGGTCACCTTCGTCAACCGGCGCGCGAAGTTCCGCGAGCACAACCGCGAGGTGGAGCGCTACCGCGCTGGAGAGCTGGGGGAGGACATTGGCGAGGCCGCAAGCTCCGCGCGGCGCACGGTCGAGGCGCCGGCGGCCCCGGTGAGCCAGCCCGCCGCCTCGTGGAGGCCGGGCGCGCGGTAGGGGATGCCAGCTCCCCAGGGAGCGTCGCAGGCACCCCACCCCCCGGAAAGGACTTTCACAATGAATCGCATTCGCGCAGCGCTCGCCGGCGTCGCGGCGGGCGCGCTTCTGGCGTCTTTCAGCCAGGCCGGCGGGGGCGCCGAACCCGTCGAGACCACGGCTGACTTCGGCTACCAGCTGGTCAGCAACGTGCACACGACAAACGCCGGCACCATGGAGGGCGCCTCGCAGCTCGCTCAGGCCTTGTCCGGCAGGCTGTTTCCGGGCGTGTTCGTGCCGGGGCCAAGCGGGCAGATGATTCCCAACACGGACCTCGCTACCACGCAGGTGCTGCCCGGGAACCAGCGCCAGGTGGTCTATCGGCTGGCGGAGGACGCAGTGTTTTCGGACGACACCCCCGTGACCTGCACCGACTACCTGCTGGCGTTTCGTGCCGGGAAGATGCCGGAGCTGTTCGGCTCCCACATGCCGTTGTTCGCGGAGGTCGACGGGCTCGAGTGCGAGCCCGGCAGCAAGGAGTTCACTGTCGTTTTTGCCGAGGGCGGCGGGGCCCGCTGGCGCGGCCTGTTCGGCGCGGGCACCGTCGTGCCCTCGCACGCCGTGGCGCGGCGGGCGGGGATCGACACGGGCGAGCTGGCGGAGGTACTTGACAGCGGCGACGCCGCACAGCTGCGCCCGGTGGCCGAAGCATGGCGTGACGGGTTCAACCTCGACCAGTTCGACCCCGATATGCAGCTGTCCTTTGGGCCCTACCGCATCGACTCCGTCGGTGAGTCCGGTGAGGTCACGCTGGTGGCCAACGAGTCCTACTCCGGCGACGCCCCGCGCACCCCGCGGTTGGTGGTCTGGCCCGCCAGCGCCGACCCACAGACGCTGCGGCAGGAAGGGGAGCTGCGCGTCGCCGAGATCTCGGTGCCGAACCCCGAGTGGCTCGACCTCGACGCCGAGGACAACCCGTACGACGTCGCGAGCCTGCCCGGCGAGCTCACCGATTCCCTCACCTTCGCCCGGGCGGGCGAGTGGGCGGAAAAGCGCAACCGCGAGGCCCTGGCGGCATGCGTGGACCAGCAGGCGGTGGCGGACGCGTCCAGCCAGGCGTCCGGGGTGAACGTCGCCGCCCACGGCGTGCACCTCATTGCCGCCACGGACCCACTGACGAGACGCTTCGGCGACATCGCCGGTCCTCGCATGGGGGTCGACGTGGAGGGGGCTCGCCCCGCTGAGGGGATGGAGTTGCGCGTCGGCTACGCCGGGGACGCCCCGCGGCTCGCGGCGATGGTCGACGCGATGCGCGCCTCCTGCGAGCAGGCCGGGGTGCGCGTCGTCGACGCAGGCGGCAACAAGACCTTGCGGGACGTCACCCGCGTGGAGGTCGATGACGCAGGCGAGGAGGTACTCGCCGAGGGCTCCATTGACGCCCTGCTGCGCCCCGTGGACCCCTACACCGAGTACGCGGGCCCGGCCCCGCGAGCCCAGGATCTGCCCGCGCTCCGGGAACAGGAAAGGAAGGCCTGGGAGCAGCTGGATAGCCTCCCGCTGGCACAGCAGCCGCGCGCGTTCGCGGTGGACAGGAATGTCGGTAACGTGGTCGTGTACACGGGCACTGCCGGGGTCGGGTGGAACATGGATCGCTGGCAGGTCGCGGAGCCGCGCTCCGGCGGCTCCTAACCCTATTCAGCAAGTGAGGACTCCTTTGACAGATTCAGCACAACACCACGGGTACGCTTCCGCCGCGCAGGCGCTGGCGGCCAAGATCCGCCGCGTGCCGGACTTTCCCGAACCGGGGGTCGTTTTCGAGGACCTCACGCCGGTCCTCGCGGACGGGGCGGCGCTGTCGGCCGTCGTGAAGCAGCTTGCGCGGGCGAGCCGCGGCTTCGGCGCGGACATGATCGGCGGCCTTGATGCGCGCGGGTTCCTCCTTGGCTCCGCGGTGGCCTACGACCTGGGCCTGGGCATTTTGGCGATCCGCAAGCGTGGGAAGCTCCCGCCGCCGGTGATCACGCAGGAATACACCACGGAGTACAGCTCCGCCGCGCTCGAAATCCCCGCCGAGGGGGTCGAGCTCGCAGGGCGCAGGGTGGTGCTTGTCGACGACGTCCTGGCGACCGGGGGAACCTTGGTCGCGGCAACCGACCTCATCGAGAGGGCCGGTGGTAGCGTCGTTGGATACGTAGTTGTCCTCGAAGTGGAAGGCTTGGGGGGCCGCGACCGGCTTGCCGGCGCGCCCCTCGTCGTCCTCGCCAACGAGGAGGAGTAGCTGCAGCGGCAGCAAGGCGGAAAAGAGGTGCTCGCTATGGCTAGTGAGAAGGCGCCGAGGCGAACCGGATCAAGCATGCGCAGCGTGTCAGCCCGCTTGGCGCGCTCACTGACCGGCGGGCGGGCGAAGACGAATCCGGTGCTCGACCCGCTGCTGTCCATCCACCGCACCTACCACCCGAAGGCGGACGCCGAGGTGCTCGGCCGCGCATACGCCACGGCGGAGCGCCTGCACGAGGGCGTCTACCGCAAGTCGGGAGACCCGTACATCACCCACCCCTTGGCGGTGGCCACGATCTGCGGGGAGATCGGCATGGACACGACCACTCTCGTGGCGGCGCTGCTGCACGACACGGTGGAGGACACCGACTATTCCCTTGACGACCTCACCCGCGACTTCGGCCCGGAAGTCGCGCGCTTAGTCAACGGCGTGACAAAGCTGGACAAGGTGGCGCTGGGTGCCGCGGCGGAGGCGGAGACGATCCGCAAGATGATCGTCGCCATGGCCGAGGACCCCCGCGTGCTCGTGATCAAGGTCGCCGATCGCCTGCACAACATGCGCACGATGCGCTTTCTGCCGCCGGAGAAGCAGGCGAAGAAGGCGCGCGAGACCCTTGACGTCATCGCGCCGCTGGCGCACCGGCTGGGCATGGCCTCGGTGAAGTGGGAGCTCGAGGACCTCGCCTTCGCCATCCTGTACCCGAAAAAGTACGAGGAGATCGTGCGCCTGGTCGCCGACCACGCCCCCTCGCGCGACAGGGCGCTGAAGGAGATCACGGGCCAGCTCACGGCTGAACTGAAGGCCAACAACATCCAGGCCGAGGTGATGGGCCGCCCCAAGCACTACTGGTCGATTTACCAGAAGATGGTCGTGCGCGGCCACGAGTTCAACGAGATCTTCGACTTGGTGGGGCTGCGGGTTCTGGTGGATAACGTCCACGACTGCTACGCGGCCATCGGCGTCGTCCACGCGCTGTACTCGGCGCTGCCGGGTCGCTTCAAGGACTACGTTTCCAACCCCCGCTTCGGGGTGTACCAGTCGCTGCACACCACTGTGATGACGGAAAGCGGTCGCGCGCTTGAGGTGCAGGTGCGCACGCACGAGATGCACTACAACGCCGAGTTCGGCGTGGCGGCGCACTGGCGCTACAAGGAGACGAAGGGCTCGCACAAGGGCGATCAGGCCGAGGTTGACCAGATGGCGTGGATGCGCCAGCTGCTCGATTGGCAAAAGGAGGCCGCGGACCCGAACGAGTTCCTTGACTCGCTGCGCTACGACCTGACCAGCCAGCAGATCTTCGCCTTCACCCCGAAGGGCGGGGTGGTGAACCTGCCGGCCGGCTCCACTCCGGTGGACTTTGCCTACGCCGTGCATACCGAGGTGGGCCACCGTTGCATCGGGGCGAAGGTCAACGGCAAGTTGGTCGCCCTGGAGTCGAAGCTGACCTCCGGCGACAAGGTGGAGATCTTCACCTCGAAGGACGAAAACGCCGGCCCCTCGCGCGACTGGCAGGACTTCGTGGTCTCGCCCAGGGCGCGGACGAAGATCCGCCAGTGGTTTGCCAAGGAGCGCCGCGAGGAGCACCTGGAGGCCGGGCGCGACGCGCTCGCGGCGGAGGTGCAGCGCGGCGGGCTGCCAATGCACCGGCTGTTTACCTCCGAGTCGATGCGCCAGGTGGCCACCCAGCTGCACTACCCGGACGTCGACGCGCTCTACACGGCGATCGGCGCGGGTAACGTCTCCGCGCAGCACGTGGCGAAGCTGCTCACGGACCTCTTCGGCGACGAGAACGACGCGGTCGACGCGCTGGCGGCGCGCACGCCCCTGTCGAAGCTGGTCACGGCGGTGCCGCGCGATTCCACGACGGGGGTGCTGGTGGAGGGCAGCCCCGACGTCATGGCCAAGCTGGCGAAATGCTGCCAGCCGGTGCCGGGCGACGAGATCTTCGGCTTTGTCACACGTGGCGGGGGAGTGTCGGTGCACCGCTCCGACTGCACCAACGCGGCCAAGCTGAAGGAGGAGCCCGAGAGGCTTGTCGACGTCTCCTGGGCCAGCTCCACGTCCACCGGCGGCGCCACCATCGCCACGCTGCACGTCGAGGCCCTGGACCGGCAGGGCCTACTCGCCGAGCTGACCGGCGTGCTGTCCGAGCAGAAGCTGCCGATCGTCTCCCTCAGCTCCCAGATCAGCGACGACTACATCGCGGACATGCGCTTTACCGTGGGGGTCTCCGACACGAAGCAGCTGGGCGCCCTGATGAACCAGGTGCGCAACATCGAGGGCGTCTTCGACGTCTACCGCGTCACCGCTTAGCCGCGCGCATAAAAAAGCCGCCGGCGAACCCGGCGGCTGATGCGTCCCGCGGCGCGCGTGCGCGCGGGGGTTAGCGCGACAGCGGGATGAACTTGGCCACGAAGGTAGCGACGGCGGACAGCACGCCGATGACGGCGGTGGCGACACTGAGCCACGTCTTGATGGTCTCGCCCTTTTCCTTCGGGTCCAGCTTGCTGAAGTCTTCGGAGGAGCCGAAGGCGGCGGAGGAACCTTCCTCGTTGACGGGCTTGTCGGACCCGCCGGTGGAGTCGTCAGAGTCCGGCGTCGGGTCCGCGGTGGTGGTGGATTCGCCGCCGCCGGGCTCTTCCGCGTGAGCGGGGGCGGCGACGCCTGCGGCGACGATGGAAGCGGCGGTTGCGGCGGCGAGGAAACCCTTACGAAGTTTCATGAGATGTCCAATCCTTGGAGGGGCGGTATGACGAAGCAAAGAGTAACCTGTACACACGTCACGTGCAATACTTTCGGATATTTAAATAGTTAGCGCATTCCGCTCGCCCCTTCAGCTAGCTCACAGACGCGGTCGTGATGGTGACCTCCTCGGCGGGCGCGCCGTCGGCGGCGCCGCCTTCGACGCCTGATTCGGCGATTGCGTCGAGGGTTGCCAGGCCCTCCTCGTCGATGGTGCCGAAGTAGGTGTAGAGCGGCGGCAGGGTCGAATCGCCGTAGTTGAGGAAGAACTGGGAGCCGTTGGTGCCCACGCCGGCGTTCGCCATGGCGATGGTGCCGCGCTCGTACACCACGGGCGCCTGCGTCTGCAGAACCTGAGCCTTGTAGGCCTCCTCCTGCTCGGCGGGCACGCCCTCCGGGACCTCCTCGTCGCCCACCGCGTCAATGGCCTCGTCGGTGGGGTACTCGTTGGCGAACTGGAAGCCCGGCCCGCCCGCGCCGGTGCCCGACGGGTCGCCGCACTGCAGAACCTTCAGGCCCTCGTTGGTGGTCAGGCGGTGGCAGACGGTGTCGTCGAAATAGCCCTCGGAGGCGAGGTACTCGATCGCGTTGACCGTGCAGGGCGAGACCGAGCGGTCGAGCTCCATGCCGATCGGCCCGGCCGTCGTGTCGAGGTTGACGGTGACGGTGCCCGCGGTGGAAATGCCTTCGGTCGGGGGAGTGCCCACCTCGCGGGAGGCCTCGCCGGCGTCTTCGTAGCTGCAGGTGACGGTTTCCGGCAGCGCCTCGGCGCGGGTGTACGACAGCGGCTCGGCCGCGGGTGGCTCCTGCGTGGTCTCCTGGGTGCTCGTGGTCTCGTCTGCGGCCTCGGTGGATTCCTCGCTGTCCTGGTTGGCCAGGAAATAGATGCCGCCGCCGATGGCGACGAGGACGGCGGCGGACAGGGCGGCGATTGCCCACGGGCCGGACTTTTCCTTCCGGTCGCGTGCGTTGATCTCGCGCTCGAGGTTCTTCAGGGCGTCGCGGCCCCGCTGCTCGTTGTTGGTCACGGTGCTCATCCTTGCTTGTGGTCAGGGCGTGCCGCCTAAGCGGCGCGGTTCGGCAGTTCAGCCTATCAGGCGCCCGGGGCGCAGCCGGGCGCGGACAGATAAGGTGAGGTCCATGAAGATCACAGGTTTTGCCGCGGGGCCGTTCCAGACAAACTGCTACCTCGTGGTCAACGATGACGCGCCGCGCGCTGAGGCGTTCGTCGTGGACCCCGGCCTCGGTGCCCACCCGCGCGCCGTGGAACTCGCGCAGCGCGAGGGCGCGGAGCTCGTCGCGGTTGTGCTCACCCACGGCCACATTGACCACGTCCGAGACGCCGCCGCCTTCGGCCTGGAAACGTTCATCCACGCCGCCGACGCTTTCATGCTCGACCCGGAGGAGGAGACGCTCGCGCGGCTCGCGCTGCCCTTCGACGTGGCTCACATGGAAAAGACCGAGCGGGTCACCCACGTCGCCGACGGAGAGGTGATCGAGGTCGCCGGCATCCAGCTGCGCGCCCGCCACGCACCCGGGCACTCGCCGGGAAGCACGCTGTTTCTCGGCGCCGACTTTGTGCTCAGCGGCGACGTGCTCTTCCGCGGCTCCGTGGGCCGGACGGACCTGCCGCACAGCTCGCCAAGCGACATGCGAGAAAGCCTGCGCGGGCCGGTGTGGGAGATCCCCGATTCCCTCGCGGTGCTGCCGGGCCACGGGCCCACCACCACGATGGCGCACGAGCGCGCCACCAACCCGTACCTGCTGGAGGCGAACGCCGCGCTAGACTAGGTCCCCATGACCGATTCCTCCCAGGCCCCCAAGCTCGCGGCCCTGTCGGGCCCGAAGGGCGTTCCCGATTACGTCCCCCCGGCGTCCGCCACCTTCATCCGGGTGCGCGACGAGTTCGCCCGCCAGGCGAGGATCGCAGGCTACCAGCATATTGAGCTGCCGATCTTCGAGGACACCAACCTCTTCGCCCGCGGGGTGGGGGAGTCGACGGACATCGTGTCCAAGGAGATGTACACCTTCGCGGATCGGGGTGACCGGTCGGTGACGCTGCGCCCGGAGGGCACCGCCGGCGTGATGCGCTCGGTGATTGAGCACAACCTCGACCGCGGGTACCTGCCGGTCAAGCTCAACTACTATGGGCCGTTCTTCCGCTACGAGCGCCCGCAGGCGGGCCGCTACCGCCAGCTCCAGCAGGTCGGCGTCGAGGCCATCGGCATAGACGACCCGCTTCTCGACGCCGAAGTGATCGCCCTGGCCGACCGCTGCTACCGCGCCGTCGGCCTGACGGGCTTCCGCCTCGAGCTGACCAGCCTGGGCGATTCCACCTGCCGCCCGCAGTACCGGCAGAAGCTGCAGGACTTCCTGTTCCGGCTGCCGCTCGACGAGGACACCCGCCGCCGCGCCGAGCTCAACCCGCTGCGCGTCCTCGACGACAAGCGCCCCGAGGTGCAAGAAATGCTTGCCGACGCCCCACTTATGCTCGACCACCTCTCGGAGGAGTCGCGGGAGCACTTCGACACCGTCCGGGCAACGCTCGACGAGCTCGGCGTGGACTACGTGGTCAACCCGCGGATGGTGCGCGGGCTGGACTACTACACAAAGACGACCTTCGAGTTCGTCCACGACGGCCTCGGTGCGCAGTCCGGCATCGGCGGCGGCGGGCGCTACGACGGCCTCATGGCGCAGATCGGCGGCCAGGACCTCTCCGGCATCGGCTTTGGCCTTGGAGTGGACCGCACGGTGCTCGCGCTCGAGGCCGAGGGGGTCGGCCTGGAGGGCGTCGACAGGCGAGTAGAGGTGTTCGGCGTGGCCATCGGTGAGGCCGCTGGCAGGCGCATGAGCCTGCTTATCGACGCCCTGCGCGGCGCTGGCATCTCCGCCGACATGTCCTACGGCGGGCGCGGGCTGAAGGGCGCGATGAAGGGGGCCGACCGCGCGGGCGCGGCGTATGCGCTAGTGCTGGGCGAGCGCGAGCTCGACGGCGGCGTTATCGCGGTGAAGAACCTCGCCGAGCACTCGCAGGTGGATGTCGCCCTCGACGTCGACGCCGTGATCCGAGCGGTGCGCCCGGCCTAGCACTCGGTGATGTTGACGGGCAGGCCCAGCTGGACGGCCAGCCCGCCCATCGAGGTCTCCTTGTACTTCGTCATCATGTCGCGGCCGGTGGTCGCCATGGTTTCGACGACGTCGTCGAGGGTGACGATGTTCGTGCCGTCGCCAAGCTTGGCCAGGCGTGCGGCGTTGATGGCCTTGACCCCGCCGATCGCGTTGCGCTCGATGCAGGGAACCTGAACGAGGCCACCGACCGGGTCGCACGTCAGGCCGAGGTTGTGCTCGAGGGCGATCTCCGCGGCGTTTTCCACCTGCTGCGGGGTACCGCCCAAAATCGCGCACATGCCGGCCGCCGCCATCGAGGAGGCGGAGCCGACCTCGCCCTGGCAGCCGACCTCGGCGCCGGAGATGGAGGCGTTGGTCTTGATGATCACGCCGATTGCCGCGGCCGTGAGCAGGAACTCGCGGGCGCGCTCGTCGGTGAAGTCGTCGGTGAAGTCGCGGCAGTAGTGCATGACGGCGGGGATGATGCCGGCGGCGCCGTTAGTCGGGGCCGTGACCACCTGGCCGTGCGCGGCATTTTCCTCGTTGACGGCTAGGGCGTAGAGGTTTACCCACTCCATCGCGTCGAGCCCGCGGGAGGTCGAGGCCTCGTACTCGGCGGTGAGCAGCCGGTACAGGCGGGGCGCGCGCCTGGTCACGTTGAGCCCGCCGGGCAGGGTGCCCTCCGATTTCAGGCCGCGGGAGACGCACTCCTGCATGACGTCCCAGACGGCGTCGAGGTGCTCGCGGACCGCGTCCCAACCGTGCAGGGCCTCCTCGTTGGCCCGCATGATCTCGGCGACGGTCATACCGTTGTCCGCGCACAGGCGCATGAGCTCGGCGGCGCTGTGGAACTCGAAGGGGATCACCGGGGTATCAAAGGTGGTGGTGATACCCGATTCGCCCTCCTTCTCCTCGATGCCCTCGCGGTCGAGGATGAAGCCGCCGCCGACGGAGAAGTACTCCACGCGCTCGGCGATCTGGTTGCCCTCGGCGTCCCAGGCGTCGAAGATGAGGCAGTTGGGGTGCTCGGGGACCGGCTCCGGGTCGAAGGAAACCTCGTAGTCAACCACGCCGTCCGGCCCCTCGATGGTCCCGGTGGCGGGGATCGCCTCGCCGGGGCGGGGGGCGACGTCGGAAGAGGTGGTCAGCGGGGTCCAACCGACCAGCCCGAGGAGCACCGCGCGGTCGGTGCCGTGGCCCACGCCGGTGGCGGCCAAGGAGCCGCGCAGCTCCACGCGCACACGCGCGGGTTGCACACCCAGCTCTTCCACGAAGGTGTTGGAGGCGCGCATCGGCCCCACCGTGTGGGAGGAGGAGGGCCCGATGCCGATGCTGAAAAGGTCGATCACGCTTACGGTGTTTTGCGGCATGCGTTCGATGTTACCGAAGCCCGCGCTGGCGCGGCGGGGCAAGCATGAGGTCCACCAGCTCGCGGGCGGCCCGCTGGATGCGCCCGTTGAGCTCGGCACCAGCGGGGCCGCCGAAGTCCGCCGTGGCGGCGAGGAGGGAGGTCGGCACGACCACGGCGCGCATAAAAGTCAGAAGGGGGCGAAGCGCGTGCTCGGTGACCAAGGAGTGGCGGGCACTACCGGCGGTCGCGGCGACGATGGTGGGCATACCCACGAGCGCGTCCGCGGCCAGGACGTCGAAGAACATCTTGAACAGGCCCGAGTAGCTGGCTTTGAACACCGGGGTGACGGCGATCAGGCCGTCGGCGCTTTTCAGCTGGCCGATGACCTCGCTGAGCTTCGCGCTCACATCGCCGGTGGAGATCGCGCGGGCGAGGTCGGCGGCGAGGGGGCGCAGCTCCACGGTGGTCACCCGGACGCTCTCCCGCTCCGCGGCGGCGTCCACGACGGCGGCGGCGATCGCGTCGGCGACCTGGCGCGTTGTTGAGGGCGTCGATAAGCCTGCGGTGAGGACGAACAGGGTGGCCATCAGCTCTCCTTTCCCGGGGAAACCGCGAAGTGCGGGTGATGGTGCCCCGTGAGCTTCGCAGCGAGGAGCGTATCAAAGGTGGGCGGGTCGCTGGGCACGTGCGCAGGTCGGCGCCTTTCCATGAGGCGGCGTAGCTCGGGAACGACCTGGTTGCCCAGCATCTCAATCTGCTCTAATACGACCTCGAGCGGCAGGCCGGCGTGATCGACGAGGAAGAGCTGGCGCTGGTAGTCGCCCACCCAGTCAGCGAACTCCATGGTCCGTGCGATGACCATCTCGGGCGTTCCCACCGTCAAAGGTGTCGCCGCGGTGTATTCCTCCAGGCTGGGGCCGTGGCCATAGACGGGGGCGTTGTCGAAGTAGGGCCGGAAGAAGCGCTTGGCTTCGTGCTCGGTGCCGGCCATGAATACCTGCCCGCCGAGGCCCACGATGGCCTGGTCCGCGCGGGCGTGGCCGTGCGCCTCGAAACGGCGGCGGTAGAGCGAAACCAGGGAGGCGGTGTGCTCCGGGTTCCAGAAGATGTTGTTGTGGAAGAACCCGTCGCCGTAGAACGCTGCCTGCTCCGCTATGTGCGGCGAGCGGATTGAGCCGTGCCACACGAACGGGGCGACGCCCCGCAGCGGCGACGGCGTGACGCTGAACCCGTTGAGGGGAGCGCGAAACCTGCCGCGCCAGTTCACCACCGGCTCGCGCCACAGGCGGCGCAGCAGCTGGTAGTTCTCCATCGCCAGGGGCAGGCCCTGGCGGACGTCCTGGCCGAACCAGCCGTACACGGGGCCCGTGTTGCCGCGGCCGAGCATGAGATCCACGCGGCCGCCCACGAGGTTGTGCAGAAACGAGTAGTCCTCCGCCAGGCGAACCGGATCGGTGGTGGTGATCAGGGTGGTCGCCGTCGACAGCAGGAGGCGCGTGATGTGCGCGCCGATGTAGGCGAGGTGCGTGGGCGGGGAGGAGGGCACGAAGGGTGGGTTGTGGTGCTGCCCGGTGGCGAAGACGTCGAGCCCGACCTCCTCCGCTTTCAGCGCGATGGCGGTCATGGAGTCGATGCGCTCCTTCTCGCCCGGCGCCACGCCGGTGTGGGGATCGGGGGTGACGTCGCCGACCGTGAAGATTCCGAATTGCATGGTGTGTGCCTTTCCCGGGGCCTGCCCGCCCGATGCTACCGGGGTGGTGTCGGGGCAAGGGAGTAGAATCTGCGGCGACAAGTTTTGCCCTCACGTGGAAGGACGTGGAAGATACCGTGCTGCGCACTCACCTAGCGGGAGAGCTCCGCAAAGAACTCGATGGTCAGACCGTGACGCTCACCGGGTGGGTGTCGCGCCGCCGCGACCACGGCGGTGTGATCTTTATCGACCTGCGCGACCGCTCCGGCCTGGCGCAGGTGGTGTTCCGCGAGTCCGCCGTGGCCGAGGCGGCGCACGATCTGCGCAGCGAGTACTGCGTGCAGGTCACCGGCGTCGTCGAACCCCGCCCGGAGGGCTCCGCCAACCCCAACCTCGCCTCCGGCGAGATCGAGGTCAACGCCACTGCGCTGAAGGTGCTCAACGCATCCGCCGCCCTGCCCTTCCAGGTGGAGGACTACTCCTCCAACGAGGTGGGCGAGGAGACCCGCCTGAAGTACCGCTACCTCGACCTGCGCCGCGAGCGCCAGGCCAAGGCGCTGCGCCTTCGCTCGGACGTCAACCGCGCTGCGCGTGAGGTGCTGGCCAAGCACGACTTCGTGGAGGTGGAGACCCCGACGCTGACGCGCTCCACCCCCGAGGGCGCCCGCGACTTCCTTGTGCCGGCCCGCCTGCGCCCGGGTTCGTGGTACGCGCTGCCGCAGTCGCCGCAGCTGTTCAAGCAGCTGCTCATGGTGGCGGGCATGGAGCGCTACTTCCAGATCGCGCGCTGCTACCGCGACGAGGACTTCCGCGCCGACCGACAGCCCGAGTTCACCCAGCTCGACGTGGAGGCCAGCTTCGTCGACGAGGACGACGTCATCGCGCTCGCGGAGGAAATCCTCGTTGCGCTGTGGAAGCTGATCGGCTACGAGATCACCACCCCGATCCCGCGCATGAGCTACAAGGAGGCGATGGAGAAGTACGGCTCCGACAAGCCGGACCTGCGCTTCGACATCCAGCTCGTCGACTGCACGGAGTTCTTCAAGGACACCACCTTCCGGGTGTTCCAGAACGAGTACGTCGGCGCGGTGGTCATGGAGGGCGGCGCCTCACAGCCGCGCCGCCAGCTCGACGCCTGGCAGGAGTGGGCGAAGCAGCGCGGCGCGAAGGGCCTCGCCTACATCCTCGTCCAGGACGACGGCGAGCTCGGCGGCCCCGTGGCCAAGAACATCACCGAGCAGGAGAAGGCGGGGATTGCCGCCCACGTCGGCGCGAAGCCGGGTGACTGCATTTTCTTCGCCGCAGGCGACGCCAAGAGCTCCCGCGCCCTGCTCGGCGCGGCCCGCGGGGAGATCGCCCGCAAGCTCAACCTGATCAAGGAGGGTGACTGGGCCTTCACCTGGGTCGTCGACGCGCCGCTGTTCGAGCCCGCCGCGGACGCTACCGCCTCCGGCGACGTGGCCCTCGGCAACTCCGCATGGACCGCAGTGCACCACGCCTTCACCTCCCCGAAGCCCGAGTTCGTGGACACCTTCGATGACAACCCTGGCGAGGCACTGGCCTACGCCTACGACATCGTGTGCAACGGCAACGAGATCGGCGGCGGCTCCATCCGCATCCACGAGCGCGACGTGCAGGAGCGCGTGTTCAAGGTGATGGGCATTACGGAGGAAGAGGCGCAGGAGAAGTTCGGCTTCCTCCTCGAGGCATTCTCCTACGGCGCCCCGCCCCACGGCGGCATCGCGTTCGGCTGGGACCGCATCGTCTCCCTGCTCGGCGGCTTTGACTCGATCCGCGACGTGATCGCCTTCCCGAAGTCCGGCGGCGGCGTCGACCCGCTGACCGAGGCACCGGCCCCGATCACCCGCGAACAGCGCAAGGAAACCGGCGTGGACGCCACGCCGAAGGCGGCTGCCGAGGCGGCGCAGAACTAGCGGAAAGCCAGTGACCTGATGGATCAGGACAACATTATCGCAGCGGCGGAAGACATTCTCACCCGCCGCTACGGGGGCACGCAGAAGCTTGTCGACGCCACCAGGCTGACCGGATCCGGCTTCGCCGCAGTCTACCGGGCCCGGGTGTCCTCGAACCCGCTGTTGCAGCACCGTTCGGTGGTGGTCAAGTACTCCCCGGAAACCGGCGACGTGCTCGACGACGCGGCCTTTCTGCGAGAGGTCGTGTCCTACCAGTTCACCACCTCCCTCAGCGAGGACGTCCGCCCCGGCCCAATCCTGCTCGGGCACGACACGGCCAAAAGGATCATCATCATCTCCGACTCCGGGGACGGTGACACGCTGGAGAGCCTGCTGATGAACGCCGACGACGAGACCCGCCTGCAGGTGCTTCGCGGCCTGGGGACCGCGCTGGGACGTATGCACGCCGGGACGGCCGGTAAGGAGGACGCGTACAACGTGCTCTTCGCCCGCATGGTGCGCGGCCGAAAGGGCCAGCGCCAGGTCCAGGACCTGCGCGAGCGCATCCTCATGCACCGCATTCGCCTGGGTGCGACGATGCTGGAGGAGTCCGGCATCGCTATCCCGGCGGAAATCTCGGACACCGCGGAGAAGATCCACGCCCGCCTGCTGCGCGGCGGCAACCGCGCCTTCACCCCCTTCGACCTGGCGCCGGACAACATCATCTTCGCCGAGCGCACCCAGTTTCTGGACTACGAATGGGCCGGGTTCCGCGATGTCACCTTCGACGTCGCTTTCGTGGTCGGGGGCTTTCCCAACTACGTGGCCACCCGCCCCGTCAACGACGACGAGGCGCGCGTCTTCGTCGACGCGTGGGTCAGCGAGGTGGAGACGATGTGGCCGAACGTGCTGCACGAGAAGACACTGCACGCCGCGATTACCTCCGCGCTGATCGGGTGGGCCCTGTCGAGCGTGTCCATCCTCAACGCCAACGCGCTGGAGTCGATCGGGCAGTCGGACTCCCAGCTGGAGGAGGAGTTCCGTCGAGCGGGCGCTGACCTGGAGGCCGCCGTGAGGGTGGCGGAGGACTTTGAGGTCAGCGGCGATCTGCTGCGGCCGCGTTCGGATGGGCCGTTTACCCCCGACGAACAGCTCGTGCGCCGCGACCTGTTCGAGACCTTCGACGCGGTAGCCCGGTACGCGGCGCTGGGTAGCGGCCCGGCCAACCGCGTGGTCTCGGAATGGGCCCGCGGCGTCGCCGGGCGGTTGAGGTAAGACATGCAGGAAGGCCTCTTTGGTGACCCCGACCCCGGCGCACAGGACGCGGACGGCGCCCGCGGCGGGGCGTTCTTCCAAGCCGGCGAGTCCGCGCCGCTGGCCGCGCGCATGCGGCCGCGTTCGCTGGAGGAGGTTGAGGGGCAGGGCCACCTGCTCGCCGAGGGCAAGCCGCTGCGCCGCCTCATCGAGGGCTCCGGCGCGGCCTCCGTGATCCTGTACGGCCCGCCCGGCACGGGCAAGACAACCATTGCCTCGCTCATCGCCTCCGCGATGGGACAGAGCTTCGTCGCACTTTCCGCCCTGTCGGCGGGTGTAAAGGAGGTGCGCCGGGTCATCGACCGGGCCCGGCGCGACCTCGCCCGGGGCGAGCGGACCGTGCTGTTCATCGACGAGGTACACCGGTTCTCCAAAACACAGCAGGATTCGCTGTTGGCGGCGGTGGAAAACCGGACGGTGCTGCTCGTCGCGGCGACGACCGAGAACCCGTCGTTTAGCGTTGTGGCCCCTCTCTTGTCGCGCTCGCTGCTGCTCAAGCTTGAGTCGCTTTCCGACGCCGACATCGCCGCCGTCATCGACCGGGCCGTCGCCGACGAGCGCGGCCTCGGTGGCCGGGTCGAACTGGACCCCGACGCGCGCGAGCAGCTGGTCCTGCTGGCGGGCGGCGACGCGCGCCGCGCGCTGACGTACCTCGAGGCCGCCGCCGAGGCCGTGGGCGAGGGCGAGACGATAAGCGCCGAGGTGGTGCGCGAGAACGTCAACCGCGCCGTGGTGCGCTACGACCGCGACGGCGACCAGCACTACGACATCGTCTCGGCCTTCATTAAGTCGATCCGCGGCTCCGACGTCGACGCGGCACTGCACTATCTCGCCCGGATGATTGAGGCGGGGGAGGATCCGCGCTTTATCGCCCGGCGCCTGGTGATCCACGCCTCGGAGGACATCGGGATGGCGGACCCGAGCGCGCTGCAGGTCGCGGTGGCCGCCGCGCACGCGGTGAGCTTCATCGGCATGCCCGAGGGAAGGCTGCCGCTCGCGCAGGCGACGATTCACCTGGCCACCGCCCCGAAATCGCCCGCTGTGATCCAGGCGATCAGCCGGGCGCAGGAGGACGTGCGGCGGGGCCGGACGGCGGCGGTGCCCGCCCACTTGCGCGACGGCCACTACGAGGGCGCGAAGAAGATGGGCAACGCGATGGGCTACGTCTACCCGCACGACGATCCGCGGGGCGTGGTGGCGCAGCGCTACATCCCCGAGGGCCTCGACGACGCCGTGTACTACGAGCCGAGAGAGCACGGGAACGAAAAGCGCATCCGGGACTACATCGGGAGGCTGCGGCGGATCGTACGGGGAACGTAGGCGCGCCCGGGGCCGGGGGTAGAGTAGTTGCGGACTAATCAGCACTATTTCCCCGGAGGGCACCCCCGTGCAGACACATGAGATCCGCCAGCGCTTCACCGACCACTTCGTCAAGGCAGGCCACACGCCCGTCCCGAGCGCCTCGCTGATCCTTGACGATCCGACCCTCCTCTTCGTCAACGCGGGCATGGTCCCGTTCAAGCCGTACTTTTTGGGTCAGCAGACGCCCCCGTTCGACAACGGCACGGCCACCTCCATCCAAAAGTGCGTGCGCACCCTCGACATTGAGGAGGTGGGCATCACCACACGCCACAACACCTTCTTCCAGATGGCCGGCAACTTCTCCTTCGGCCAGTACTTCAAGGAAGGCGCCATCACCCAGGCGTGGGACCTTTTGACCGGCAAGGTCGAAAACGGCGGGCTCGGGCTCGACCCAGAGCGTCTCTGGGTCACGGTCTACCTCGACGACGACGAGGCGGAGAAGATCTGGCGCGAGAAGATCGGCGTGCCCGCTGAGCGGATCCAGCGCATGGGCATGGAGGATAACTTCTGGTCCATGGGCATTCCCGGCCCCTGCGGGCCGTGCTCCGAGATCTACTACGACCGCGGCCCGGAGTACGGCCGCGACGGCGGACCCAGCGCCGACGACAACCGCTACATGGAGATCTGGAACCTCGTGTTCATGGAGTCCGTCCGTGGGGAGGGAGACAAGAAGGGCAACTTTGACATCGTCGGCGAGCTGCCGAATAAAAATATTGATACCGGCATGGGCATTGAGCGCGTCGCCTGCCTGCTTCAGGGCGTGAATAACGTCTACGAGACCGATCTTCTGCGCCCAGTCATCGACGCCGCCGTTGAGCTCACCGGCTCGCGTTACGACGCCGGCAACCCCGCCGACGACATCCGCTTCCGCGTCATCGCCGACCACTCGCGCACCGGCATGATGATCATCCTCGACGGCGTCACCCCCTCCAACGAGGGCCGCGGCTACATCCTGCGCCGACTGCTGCGCCGCGTGGTCAGGTCCGCGCGCCTGCTCGGGGCGAGCGGCACAGTGCTGGAGACGTTCATGAACACCATCATGGACACGATGACACCCTCCTTCCCCGAGATCGCTGATAACCGTGAGCGCATTCTGCGCGTCGCGACCGCCGAGGAGCGGGCCTTCTTGAAGACCTTGGAGTCCGGCACCCACCGCTTCGACGAGGCCGCGGCGGCGGTGCGCTCCGCCGGCGCCTCCGTGCTGCCGGGCGAGCAGGCCTTCGAGTTGCACGACACCTACGGCTTCCCCATCGACCTCACGCTCGAAATGGCGCGCGAGGCGGGCCTGGAGGTGGACATGGAGGCCTTCGACACCGAGATGCGGGCGCAGCGCGAGCGCGCCAAGGCCGACAACAAGGCGAAAAAGCACCGCAATGTCGACGAGTCGCTCTACCGCGAATGGGTGGACAACGCCCCGACCGAGTTCGTCGGCTACTCCACGCTCACCCACGACGGCACCGTGCTGGGCCTCGTCCGTGGCGGCGAGAAGGTCAGCGAGGTTTCGCAGGGCGACGAGGTTGAGGTCATCCTCGACGTCACCCCGATGTACGCGGAATCCGGCGGCCAGATGGCGGACCGGGGCCGGCTGGTGATGGGCGATACCGTCCTCAACGTCTCCGACGTGCAAAAGCTAGGCAAGCGACTGTGGCTGCACAAGGCCACCGTGCAAAACGGCGGCCTTGACCTCGGCTCCACCGTCACGGCCGAGGTCGACGGGGACTGGCGCCACGGCGCGCGCCAGGCACACACCGCCACCCACCTCATCCACGCGGCCCTGCGGCAGGTGCTCGGCCCGACGGCCGTGCAGGCGGGCTCGTTGAACAAGCCCGGCTACCTGCGCTTCGACTTCAACTACACCGAGCAGCTCACGCCGCACCAGCTCGAGGAGATCGCCACCGTGACCAACCAGGCGGTCGACGCGGACTTCGCCGTCAACACGGTCGAGACCTCCCTGGAGAAGGCGAAGGCCATGGGGGCGCTCGCACTCTTCGGCGAGAACTACGGGGACGTCGTGCGCGTGGTGGAGATCGGCGGCCCCTTCTCCATCGAGCTGTGCGGCGGCACCCACGTCTCGCACTCCTCGCAGGTTGGCCCCGTCGCGGTGCTCGGTGAGTCCTCCGTCGGCTCCGGAGCGCGCCGTATTGAGGCCTACTCCGGCATGGATTCCTTCCGCTACTTCTCCAAGGAAGCCGCGTTGGCCTCCGGCCTGGCGACGGAGCTGAAAACCCCGTCGGAGCAGCTGCCGGAGCGCATCGCGCAGCTCACGGAGCGCCTCCGCGCCGCGGAGAAGGAGGTTGAGGCGCTGCACAAGCAGCAGCTGCTCGGCCAAGCCGCGGGCCTGGCGGACACCGCGGAGACGGTGGGCTCCTTCCGCCTCGTCGCGGCGCAGCTGCCCAGCGGGGTGAGCGCCGGTGACCTGCGTTCGCTCGCGGCGGATCTGCGCGGGCGTCTCGGCGGCGAGGCAGCGGTCGTCGCCCTTATCTCGGCAGGCGACGGAAAGGTCCCCTACGCGGTGGCGGCTACGAAAGCCGCGGTTGAGTCTGGGGTGAAGGCCGGGGACCTAGTCAAACTCATCGGGGGCTACGTCGACGGCCGAGGCGGCGGCAAGCCGGATCTGGCGCAGGGCTCGGGCGCTGACGCGCAGGGCGCGACGGCGGCTTTGCGGGCGGTACGAGAGGACCTGGCGACCCGCTGAGGAGAAGGGGAGTAAGATAACGAATTGGACACGACACACGCCGGTCCGGCGAGGGGGAACAATCACCGCTCAGGCGGAACCGGCGGGTGATCGGCCGTTATTTTTCTGCCCCAACAACCCGACGTGAGGAAACCGCAATGAAGGTGTACCCGGACACCCCCGGCGCTGACGACCCCGGCGAGGGACGGCGCCTGGGGGTCGACGTGGGCACCGTGCGCATCGGCGTGGCGGTCTCAGACAGAGACTCCCAGCTCGCCATGCCCGTGGAGACGGTGAAGCGAGTCACCGGATTCAAGGACAGGGACGGCGCGGATATCGACAGGATCGTCGACCTCGTCGCTGAGTACGGGGTCGTCGAGGTGGTCGTGGGGTTGCCGCGCGACCTGCACGGCAACGGTTCCGTGAGCGTGAAGCACGCGAGGGAAATCGCCTTCCGCATTCGGCGGCGCTGCGACGTACCCGTGCGCTTCGCCGACGAGCGGCTGACGACGGTGGTGGCCACCCAGGCCCTACGTTCCGCTGGTGTCAGTGAAAGGGCTGGACGCCGGGTCATCGATCAGGCGGCTGCGGCGGAAATCCTGCAGTCGTGGCTCGATGGCCGACTCAACAACCTGAAGGAGAAGTGACAACAGTGAGCTCCGGAGTAAACGGACGCCGGCGGACCGGGTCGATCGCGATCCTCGTGGCGTCGATCCTGCTGATTATCGGCCTCGTTGCCTGGATTGCGGTCATGCGCATGTCCGATACGGGCGGAGACTTCGCCGGCACAGGCAACGGCGAGGAGGTCGTCGTCGAGGTCAAGGAGGGCTCCAGCGTCTCTGAGCTCGGCCCTGAGTTGGAGGAGCGTGGTGTGGTGAAGTCCAACGCCGCCTTCCAGTCCGCGGCGTTGTCCGATACGCGCACCGACAGCATCCAGCCGGGCTTCTACCGCCTGCAGCAGGAGATGAGCGCGGCGGCCGCCGTCGAGGCGCTGATCGACCCAGCGAATAGGATCACCCCGCTGCAGGTTCCTGGCGGGGCGACGCTGATGGACATCTCGGTGCTCGGCGGCCAGGTGCGCCTCGGCATCTACTCGATGATCCAGCAGGTCACCTGCGGCGATCAGCCCACCGACGGCTGCGTGCAGGTCGAGGACCTGATCGATGTCGCGGCGAACGCTGACCCGGCCCAGCTCGGCGTGCCCGAGTGGGCGCGCGAGACGGTTGCTTCCCGCCAGGGCGACGCGAAGCGCCTCGAGGGGCTCATCGCGCCCGGGGAGTACATCGTGGACCCGGACGCGGACGCGGAAGCGATCCTCACGGACCTGATCACGCGCTCGGCGCAGCAGTTCGAGTCCGTCGACATCGCGGGGCGCGCGGGCAACGTGGGCCTGAGCCCCTACGAGCTTCTCACGGCCGCTTCGCTGGTGGAGCGCGAGGCGCCCGCCGGCGAGTACGACAAGGTGGCCCGCGTGATCCTCAACCGCCTTGAGGTGCCAATGCGCCTGGAGTTCGACTCGACGGTCAACTACGGCCTGCCCAGCGTCGAGGTCGCCACCACCGACGAGGACCGCCAGCGCGAAACCCCGTGGAACACCTACGCCATGGACGGCTTGCCCGAGACCCCGATCGCCTCCCCGTCCATGGAGGCCATCGAGGCGATGGAGAACCCCGCGGAGGGCGACTGGCTCTTCTTCGTCACCATCGACACCGACGGCACCACGGTATTCAACAACACGTTTGAGGAGCACCTCGACGACGTCCAGCGGGCGCAGGAGTCCGGGATCCTGGACTCCCAGCGATGAGCTCCGTAACAAGCTCCGCAACAAACAGAGCGGCAGTGCTTGGCTCCCCGGTGAAGCACTCGCTCTCACCCGTTCTGCACAACGCGGGATACGAGGCCGCCGGCTTGGGCGGCTGGGAATACACGCGCATAGAGTGCACGGCGGAGCAGCTGCCGCAGCTCGTCGCGGGCGCCGACGAGTCGTACCGGGGCTTCTCGGTCACCATGCCTGCGAAGTTTGCGGCTCTTCAGTTCGCCGACGAAGTCACCGAGCGCGCGAGCGCGATCGGCGCCGCGAACACGCTCGTGCGCACGCCCCGAGGTTGGCGCGCGGACAACACCGATTGCCTCGGCATTGCGCACGCGCTCGACGAGCTACTCGGGGAGAGGCCGGTGGGCTCGGCCCTCGTCATCGGCGCCGGGGGCACGGCACGCCCGGCGCTGTGGGCGCTGGGTGAGCGGGGCGTCGAGAAGCTGAGCGTGCTCAACCGCAGCGACCGCTCCGCCGAGGTCCTCCCGCTGGTTAGGGGAGCCGAGGTGAACTTTTTCGGCTTCGACGCCGACCTTGCGCGTCTGGCGATGGGGGTGGATGTCATTATCTCCACCGTGCCGGCGCACGCCGTGGAAGGTGTCGCGGACGAGCTCGGGCACGCGCCGCTTGTCGACGTCATCTATGAGCCGTGGCCCACGCCGCTCGCAACTGCGGCGGCTGCCAACGGCCACCGCGTGGTTGGCGGCCTGGTCATGCTTGCGGCGCAGTCGTACTCCCAGTTCGAGCAGTTTACCGGCGTGGGCGCCCCGCGCGAACAGATGAGCGCGGCTCTGCGGCGCCACGTGCTGGCCCGCGGGGAGTAAGCGGGCCAGGCTAGAATTACCCCCATGCTGATCGGGGGGTCCGCCATTTTCTTTCTTGCGTGCGCCGGGGTGTGGAGCGCCGCCTTGGCGGTGTGGGATGCGTCCGCACGCCGGCTGCCGGACGCGCTGACGCTGCCGGCCGGGGCTGCCGCGCTCGGGTGGTGTTTCGCCTGGCCCGTGGGGCTGTGGGGCCTGGCGTGGCCGGCGCTGTACCTGCTCCCAGCTCGGGGAATCGGTGGGGGAGACATCAAGCTCGCCCTACCGCTGGGCGTGGCGGTGGCGTGTTGCGGCGGGCCGCTGTGGGTGCTTGTCGCGGTCGCGGGGGCCGGCGCCCTCACGCTGGCGGCGGCCGCGGTGACCGGCGCTCGGGCACTGCCGCACGGGCCCGCGATGCTCGCCAGCGCGTGGGTGTGCGCCCTGATGGGGGGAGACGCGGCGAACTTGTGACAGAATAAGCGCCATGCTTCGTTGGACCACGGCCGGGGAATCCCACGGCCAAGCTCTTGTCGCGCTCGTTGAGAACATGCCGGCCGGCGTGCCCGTCACCGCGGAGGACATCGCGCACCAGCTGGGGCGCCGCCGCCTCGGCTACGGTCGCGGCGCCCGGATGAAGTTCGAGGCGGACGAGCTGACGCTCCTGACCGGCATCGTGCACGGCGAAACCATCGGCAGCCCCATCGCTATCCAGATCGGCAACACGGAGTGGCCGAAGTGGACCACCATTATGTCGCCGCACCCCGTCGACATGGAGGACCCGGAGGTGGCCAAGGCGATGGCGTCCGGGCGCGGCGCGCGCCTGACTCGTCCGCGCCCGGGGCATGCGGACTTCGCGGGCATGGTCAAATACGGCTTCGACGACGCACGCAGGGTACTCGAGCGCTCCTCGGCGCGCGAGACCGCCGCCCGCGTCGCCGCGGCCACGGTGGCGCGCAGCTTTTTGCGCGAAACGCTCGGCGTGGAGGTGCTCTCGCACGTCGTCTCCATCGGGCAGTCGGAGCCCTACGCCGGTCCAGCGCCAGCGTTCGAGGACATCGAGGCGATCGACGCCTCGCCGGTCCGCGCCTTCGACACGGCGAGCGAGGAGGAGATGGTTGCGCAGATAGAGGCCGCGAAGAAGGACGGCGACACCCTCGGTGGCGTGGTCGAGGTGGTCGTGGATAACCTGCCCATCGGGCTCGGCTCCCACATTTCCGGTGAGCACCGCCTGGATGCCCAGCTCGCGGGAGCGCTCATGGGCATTCAGTCGGTCAAGGGCGTTGAGGTGGGGGACGGCTTCGAGGAGGCGCGCCGACGCGGCTCGGCCGCGCACGACGAGATTCTGCGCGACGGACAGGGGGTGCACCGCGCCAGCAACAGAGCCGGCGGGCTCGAGGGCGGGATGACCAACGGAGAGCAGCTGCGCCTGCGCGTGGCGTTCAAGCCGATCTCCACGGTCCCGCGAGCGCTGCGCACCGTGGACATGGCCACCGGTGCCGCGGCCACGGGCATCCACCAGCGCTCCGACGTGTGCGCGGTGCCGGCCGGCGGGGTGGTCGCGGAGGCGATGGTCGCGCTGGTTCTGGCCCGGGCCGTGCTGGAGAAGTTCGGCGGAGATAGCCTGGCACAGGTCAAAAGCGCAGTTTCTTCGTACAATGATTATGTTTCTCAACGGTTGGCCTTCGGAGGAGACAATGCCTAACCCAACCACCTATGCGGGCGCCCGCGACTCCGGCGCTGTCGTCCACTCCCGCCCGCGGGCGGTTCTCGTCGGACCGCCCGGGGCCGGGAAGACGACCATTGGGCGTCGTCTAGCAAGCTCGCTCAACGTGCCGCTCGTGGACTCGGACCTTCTGCTCGAGGACGGCGAGGGCAAGGCTTGCGGCGAGGTGTACCTCGAGCGCGGCGAGGAGGGCTTCCGCGAGGTGGAGGCGACCTACGTGGCCCGCGCCCTGGCGACGGGCGGGATCGTGAGCCTCGGCGGCGGCGCCGTGGTCACGGAAATGACCCGGCGACTGCTTGTGCCTCACACCGTCGTGTGGATCGACGTGAGCGCCGAAGAGGGCATCCGCCGCACAGCGGGCGCGGGCACCCGCCCGGTGCTCGCCGCGGCGGATCCGGCGCAGCGCTACCGGGACCTGCTGGAAGAACGCGCGCCGTTTTACCGGGAGGTGTCCGATTTCCGGGTTCGCACGGACGGGCGGCCGCCGCAGCGGGTAGTGGCAGACGTACTGGGGTTCATCGAGTCCCTGTAGCGGGGGAGGAAGGAGCGAAAGGCCGTGGCAGTGGTCGAGGTGACGGGGCCGAGCCCCTACGAGGTGCACATCGGGTACAACATCACCGGTGGGGTCGCGCGGCGCGTGGCGCAGCTGCGGGCGCGCAAGGTGGCCATCGTCCACCAGCGCCCGCTTGCGGCGGTGGCCCGCCACATCGGCCGGGAGCTCGAGACGGAAAACGTCGAGGTGCACCTTCTGGCCGTGCCCGATGCGGAGGCGAGCAAGGACATCGCCGTTCTCGGCGAGCTGTGGGACGCGCTCGGCGCGGCCGGATTTTCCCGCCAGGACGTCATCGTCGGTCTCGGCGGGGGAGCGGCGACGGACCTGGCGGGCTTCGTCGCGGCGACGTGGATGCGCGGGATCAAGGTGATCCAGGTGCCCACCACGCTGCTGGCGATGGTGGACGCCGCCGTCGGCGGCAAGACCGGCATCAACACCGCGGCGGGCAAGAACCTCGTGGGCGCGTTCCACGAGCCGGATTCGGTGTTTGTGGACCTGGAGAGGCTGCACACCCTGCCCGAGGAGGAAATCGTCGCGGGCTCGGCGGAGCTGATTAAGACGGGCTTCATCGCGGACCCGCGCATAATTGAACTGTTCCGGGAGGGCCCGCAGCGCCACTGGGAGGAGCTGGTGCGCCGCTCGGTGACGGTCAAGGCCGGGGTGGTCTCCCAGGACCTGACGGAGTCGGGCCTGCGCGAAATCCTCAACTACGGCCACACCTTGGGCCACGCGATTGAGCGACGCGAGAACTACACGTGGAGGCACGGCGATGCGGTGGCGGTGGGCATGATGTTCGTCGCCCACCTCGCTTACAATCGCGGGCTTATCGACGCCCCCCTGCTGCGCCTCCACAAGGAGATCCTCGACCTGGTGGGCCTGCCCACCACCTACGAGCCCGGCGCCTTCGACGAGCTTTACGAGGCGATGACCCGCGACAAGAAAAACCGCGACGGCAACATCCGCTTCGTGGTCCTGTGCGAGCTGGGCCGCTGCGCCCGCCTCGAGGACGCGACAGTCGAGGAGATGCGCGCGGCCTACGACGCGATCTCGGAAGGGAAGTGAGGACTGTGAAGGTCCTGGTGCTCAACGGCCCGAACCTCAACCGCCTGGGCAAGCGACAGCCGGAGGTCTACGGGGCGGTCACGCTCGGCGACGTCGAGGCGCAGCTTGACGCGCACGCCACGAGCCTCGGCGTGGACGTGGAGTGCCGCCAGTCGAATCACGAGGGCGACCTGATCGAGTGGGCGCACGAGGCCGCAGACGGGGGCTGGCCCGTCATCATCAACCCCGGCGGCTTCACCCACACCTCGGTGGCGCTGCGCGACGCGCTCGCGGAGGTCGCCGACGGGGCCGGCTTCGTTGAGGTCCACATTTCGAACGTGCACGCGCGCGAGCCGTTCCGGCACCACTCCTACCTCTCGCCGATCGCACTGGGGGTGATTGCGGGCCTGGGCACGCACGGTTACGAACTCGCGCTTGACTTTCTAGCTAGGAGGAACAATGGGAATGGCTGATACGCGCTTTGACACGCGCCGGCGCAAGCTCGCCAGCGAGCTCGCCGCGCAGCGCATCGACGACATGCTGGTGACCAACCTGATCCACGTGCGCTACCTGTCGGGCTTTTCCGGCTCGAACGGGGCGCTGCGCGTGTCCAAGGATCGCACCGCTGCGATCGCCACCGACGGGCGCTACCAGTCCCAGGTGGCCCGGGAGGTCCCCGACATCGAGGCCACCATCACCCGGGAGGTGGCCACCGCGCTGCTGGGCAAGGTCATCGAGGGCCACCGCGTGGGCTACGAGGCGGACTACGTCTCCGTCAACCAGCTGCGCGCCCTGGAGAAGGCCTGCCCTGAGGGGGTCACGCTCGTGCCCGTCAGGGGCATCATCGAGGACATCCGCCTGGTCAAGGACGAGCTGGAGCTCACGAGGCTGACGGAGGTCGCGCAGCTGGGCGTGCGCGCGCTCGAAGGGCTCGTCGATTCCGGCGAGCTGCGAGCCGGGCGCACCGAGCGCGAGGTCGCCGCGGACCTGGAGTACCGCATGCGCACGCTCGGCTCCGAGCGGGTGAGCTTTGACACCATCGTCGCCTCGGGGCCCAATTCGGCGCTGCCGCACTACGGCGCGGGCGACCGGGTGCTGGAAAACGGCGACCTGGTCACCATCGACTTCGGGGCGCACCGCCTGGGCTTCAACTCGGACATGACGCGCACCTTCGCCATCGGGGAGCCAGCCGCGCAGCTGCGCGACATCTACGAGGTGGTCCTCGAGGCGCAGCGCGCGGGTGTGAAGGCCGCGGTGCCGGGCGCCAAGCTCGCCGAGGTGGACAAGGTGTGCCGCGACATCATCGACGGGGCCGGTTACGGTGAGTACTTCGTGCACTCCACTGGGCACGGGGTCGGCCTCGAGGTGCACGAGGCTCCCTCGGCGGCGCGCACGGGCACGGGCGAGCTGCGCGAAGGCATGACCCTGACCATCGAGCCCGGCATTTACATTCCTGACGTCGGCGGGGTGCGCATTGAGGACACGCTCATCATCACCTCCGGAGCGCCGCGCGTGATCACCGAGTGGCCGAAGGAGCTGCGGGTCCTGTGATGTAGGATTGTGATGTTTGCACACGTTCGTCTCCGATAAGGAAGGTACCCAGTGGCAACTACCGCTGATTTCAAGAACGGGCTGGTGCTGAAGGTTGATGGCAAGCTTCAGCAGATCATCGAGTTCCAGCACGTCAAACCGGGTAAGGGCCCGGCCTTCGTCCGCACCAAGCTGAAGGACGTCGTCTCCGGCAAGACCGTGGACAAGACGTGGAACGCCGGCGTGAAGGTCGAGACCGCCACGGTGGACCGCCGCGACATGACATACCTGTACAACGACGGCACGAGCTACGTGGTCATGGACGACAAGACCTTCGAGCAGTACGAGCTGCCCGAGGACAAGTTCGGCTCCGCCGCGCGCTTCCTGCTGGAAAACATGCGCGTCCAGGTCTCCTTCCATGAGGGCGAGGCCCTGTTCGCCGAGCTGCCGATCTCCGTGGACCTCGAGGTCTCGCACACGGAACCGGGCCTGCAGGGTGACCGCTCGACGGGCGGCACGAAGCCTGCCACGCTGGAGACGGGCGCAGAAATCCAGGTCCCGCTGTTCCTGGAGACGGGCAACGTGGTTAAGGTGGACACCCGCACCGGCGAGTACCTCTCCCGCGTTAACAACTAATGCCTGATTACAAGCGACACGGCGCCCGTTACCGCGCCCGCCGCCGCGCCGTGGATATCCTCTTCGAGGCGGAAACGCGCGACCTCGACCCGGTAGCGGTCGTGGAAGACCGCGCGGAGCTGTCCCAGGACCCGCAGAACGCGGTGGCACCCGTAGCCGAATACACCCGCCAGATCATTTCGGGTGCTGCTGTGCACCTCGACGATATCGACGACGCCATCGAGCGATTCCTCTCGCAAGACTGGGAGATTGACCGGCTGCCGGCCGTCGATAGGCAAATCCTGCGTGTAGCAACGTGGGAGATCCTCTACAACGAGGAGGTCGAGCCCCCGATCTCGATCGCGAACGCGCTCGAGATGGCGACGGAGTACGCGGGCCACTCGGCGCCGCCGTACATCCACGCGGTGCTCGACGACATCATCCAGTGGAACGCCGCCGACGCCCCGGCGCCGCCGCCGGAAGACTAGGACAAGCAACGAGAAATGCCCGCCCGCCAGGTGGGCATTTTTAGTATGGGAAAGGTGTAAAAACATGGCGAAAGTTACCGTCGAGGAGGCCCAGCAGCTCAAGGTGGGGCCCGGTTTTCAGCTCGCGGATGTGGATCCGGCCTCGACCCCGGGCGTGGACGAGGACGACCTGGACGAGGCCTTCCACCAGTTCGACGAGGACCTTGAGGACCTGCAGGAGTGCCTGCACGCGAACGCGGTCGCGGGCACGCCGGGGACGGGATCGGTGCTGCTCGTCTTGCAGGGGATGGACACCTCGGGCAAGGGGGGCATCGTCAAGCACGTCATCAGCTCCGTGATGGACATCCAGGGAGTGCGCGTCAAAGCCTTCGGTGCGCCGACCAAGGAGGAAGCGGAGCACGACTTTCTGTGGCGGATCCGCCCGCACGCGCCGGAGCCCGGGCAGGTCGTGGTCTTCGACCGCTCGCACTACGAGGACGTTCTGGTGCAAAGGGTCAAGCTGATGGCCTCACGCGAGGAGATCGCGCGCCGCTACGAGGCGATCGTGGACTTCGAGAGCGAGCTCGCGGCGCAGGGCACGAAGATCGTAAAGGTGATGCCGCACATCTCCCGCGACTTCCAGAAGGACAACCTGCGCAAGCGGATCGAGAACCCGAAAAAGCACTGGAAGTACAGCCGCGGAGACATCGAGGACCGCGCGTTGTGGTCGCAGTACATGGCCGCGTACCAGTCGGCGCTGACGCGGACCTCGACGAGCGAGGCCCCGTGGTACTGCGTGCCCTCCGACAACAAGCAGTACTGCCGGACCGTGGTGAAGACGCTGCTTTACGACGCCCTGACGAGCCTCGACCTTTCCTGGCCCGAAAGCGACTTCGACCCGGAGGAGGAGCTGCGGCGCCTAGAGCAGTCTTAGGCGTGCTGCGGGGGTAGCGGCGCCGCGGCGAAGGCGCTGCTGAGGGCCTCTGTATCGGTTAAGCGCGGCAGAATGCGGTTTGACGTGCGCAAACGCGCTGGTCCACTATTCTTCTGTGCTGAAGTTCACCAAGACCCTAACCCTCGTGGCGCTCGCCGCGACCGCGGCGCTGGCTGCCGCGTGCTCCGCGACGGGCGGCGCTCCCCGTTCCGAAGGAGGCGGCGCCGTGGCGGGCGGCGTGGAGACCCCCCGCTACGTCGTGGCCATGGTGACGCACGGCGCCCCTGGCGACACGTACTGGGACCTGGTGCGTAAGGGGGCCGAGGAGGCGGCGCAGAAGAGCAACATCGAGCTGCGCTACTCCGCGGACCCGCAGGCGCCGAACCAGGCGAACCTGGTCCGCTCCGCGGTGGACGCGGGGGTGGACGGCATCGCGGTGACGCTGCCGAACGCCGAGGCGATCGGCCCCGCCGCGCAGCAGGCCGTCGACGCGGGCATCCCCACCGTGGGGCTGAACGCCGGTATGGAGCAGTACGCCGACTATGGGCTGAGCGGCTTCTTCGGCCAGGACGAGACGGTGGCCGGCACAGCCGCGGGGCAGCGCCTCAAAGAGGAAGGCTCCGAGAAGGTCCTGTGCGTCATCCACGAGCAGGGCAACTCCTCGCAGGAGGCGCGCTGCGCGGGCGTGGAAGAGGGGCTCGGCGCCCCGGTGGAGATCCTCTACGTCAACGGCCAGGACCTGACCTCGGTGCAGGCGACGATCAACTCGAAGCTGTCGCAGGACCCCAGCTTCGACACCGTCTTTGCGCTGCAGGCGCCCGTTGCGGTGCGCGCCACCGAGGCCGTGGCGCAGGCGGGTTCGCAGGCTCAGGTGGTCACCTTCGACACCAACGCCGAGCTCGTCGACGCGATCGCCGACGGCCGCGTCGCGTGGGCCGTCGACCAGCAGCCCTACCTGCAGGGATACCTTGCCGTCGATTCGCTGTGGCTGGCCCAGCGCAACGGCTCCAGGCTCGGCGGCGGGCAACCCGTTTACACCGGGCCCAGCTTCGTCGATTCCTCGAACGTGGACCAGATTTCCGAGGCAGCGAAGGCGGGACTGCGATGAGCGGGGATCCAGTGAGCGCAGAGGACCGGCTGAGGACCCACAGCGGGCTGGGCAAGCTCGTGCGCCGCCCCGAGCTGGCGAGCCTGCTCGGCTTCCTCCTTATTTTCGCGCTGTTTTTCGCCATCGCGCCTGCGTTTCGCTCGCTCGACGCGATGTCGACGATCCTCTACGCCAGCTCCACCCTGGGCATCGTCGCCCTCGGTGTGGGGCTGCTCATGATCGGCGGCGAGTTCGACCTCTCCTCCGGGGTCGCGGTAACCACCGCGGCGCTAGCTGCCACGATGCTCAACTACAACCTGCACCTGAACTCGTGGGTGGGGGCGGGTCTGGCGCTGGCCATCTCCCTCGCCATCGGCGCCCTCAACGGCGTGCTCGTGGCGCGTACCGGTATTCCGAGCTTCCTGATCACCCTTGCCGCCTTCCTTATGCTGCAGGGCCTCAACCTTGCGGTGACGAAGCTGGTGACCAACCAGGTGGCCACGCCCTCCATTGCGGACATGGAGGGCTTCGACTCCGCCCGCGCCTTCTTCGCCGGCACCTTCAGCCTTGGCGGGGTTACCGTCAACATGACCGTCATCTGGTGGGTCGTGTTCGTCGCGCTGGCCTCCTTCGTTCTCTTTCGCACGAAGTTCGGCAGCTGGATCACCGCGGTCGGCGGCAACGAGGAGGCGGCCCGCGCCGTCGGCGTGCCGGTGCGCCGCGTGAAAGTGGTGCTGTTCATGCTCGTGGGCTTCGCGGCCTGGTTCGTGGGCATGCACACGCTGTTCGCCTTCGACTCCATCCAGGCCGGCCAGGGCGTGGGCAACGAGTTCCTCTACATCATCGCGGCCGTCATCGGCGGCTGCTCCATGACGGGCGGGCGCGGTACCGCCGTGGGCACCGCGATCGGTGCGCTCATCTTCGGCATGACCAACCAGGGCATCGTCTACGCCGGGTGGAACCCCGATTGGTTCATGTTCTTCCTGGGCGCGATGCTGCTCTTCGCGGTCTTCGCCAACACCTCGTTCGCCACCTACACACACAGGAGGTAGGCCGTGGCCATCATCGAACTCAAGGGCGTGAGCAAGTCCTACGGCAGCTTCGACGCGCTGCGCGGGGTCAACCTCGCCGTGCGCGCGGGCGAGGTCACGTGCGTGCTCGGCGACAACGGGGCGGGCAAGTCCACCCTGATCAAGATCCTCGCCGGGCTGCACAAGCCCAGCGGGGGCAGCATGCTTGTCGACGCCCACCCGGCCGACTTCTCCTCACCCCGCGACGCCCTCGACGCCGGCATCGCCACCGTGTACCAAACGCTCGCGATCGTCGAGGAGCTCAGCGTGTGGCGCAACTTTTTCCTCGGCCAGGAGATCACCGGCGCTTTCGGTGCGCTGAAGGACAAGGACATGATGCGCATCTGCGACGGCCACCTGCGCCGCCTGGGCATCGACATCCCCGACGTCAACGTCGAGGCCGGAAACCTTTCCGGCGGGCAGCGCCAGGTGCTTGCCATCGCCCGCGCCGTCTATTTCGGCGCGCGCGTGCTCGTCCTCGACGAGCCGACCGCGGCCCTCGGCGTGAAGCAATCCAGCGTCGTGCTCAAGCTCATCGCCTCCGCGCGCGACCAGGGCATCGCGGTTGTCTTTGTCACCCACAACCCGCACCACGCGTACCTGGTGGGGGACCACTTCACCATCCTCGCCCTCGGCCGCCAGGAGCTCGATGCCCCGCGCGGGGAGGTCACCATCGACGAGCTGACGCGGCACATGGCCGGCGGCCAGGAGCTCGAGGAGCTCAGCCGCGAGCTGGGACGGTAGGCGTTCGCCGGCGCCCCTAGAGCCCGCCGCGCTGCTCGGCGATGGATTCCGAAAGAGCTTTCATCGCGTCCTGGCACTGGAGGACGCCGTCGACGGCGCGGGTAAGGGCGGAGGCCAGTTGGGCGTCGTCAAGCCCCGCCCCGACAGGAAGCTCTGCCTCGCTGCGCACGACGATGTTCTCCCCTCGGTTGGCAACGATGGCGCGGGCTTCGAGCTGGGACGAGTTGACCTGGTTGGCGCTGAGGTAGAGCGCCGCGTCGGGGGTGTCGGCGGGGACATCGGTTTCGGTGTCTGCCCGGACGATGAGCACTGAGTCGAGGAGGACGAAAAGGACGTCCAGGCCGTTGAGGTTCGCGCGGGCGACGCGGCCCGAGGGGTCGTCGTCAAGCTCGATGCCGCGGGTGCGCATCGCGGCGATCGTGCGGTCGATGGTGACCTGCGTGGCGGTGCTAGTGCTCATTGTGGGGCTCCTCCCAGGTGACAAGCGACGGGAACGTGGCGGCCAAGTAGTCGAAGGCCTGCAGCGTCGCCTCAATGGAGCTGACGATGAACGCGCCGAGCTGGTTGAAGGAGGCGCCGCCGGAGATGTCCAGGCTGCGGATCGCGCTGACGGCCAGGTGGTTTTCGCCGCGCTCGAAGAAGCGCAGGGTGGGGGCGAAGTGGGTCTGGTTGTGTTCGTTGCAGGCGAAGAGGAGCTGGGAGGCCAGCGCGAGGGGGGCCTCCCCGCGCCAGACGGCCTCGAACACGAGGCGCTCGCCGTCAATGGCGACGACGATGGCCGCGTTGACGAAGCCGGAGCGCAGGTACTCGTCCTCGAGGCGGTATTCCAGGTCCTCCTCGGCGAAGATGGCGGCCGCCGCGGAGAGGTCTACGGGCGCGACCGCGTTGGGGTCTGCGGGGTGCGTGCTGTCCTGACTCACCCGCCCGACTCTACAGGGCGGCGGGGCGGGCGAGGTGCTATTGTCGTTAAGGCAAACAACTCGACATCCTTTAAATTCCGCACAGAGAGGCGGGGAAGGAGGTCCGATGAGTGAAACGAACCGCGCGACGGTGGAGCTTTTGACGGCTCACGACGTCGCGCGAACGATCGCACGCATCGCGCACCAGATCATTGAAAAGACGGCGCTCGATTCCGCCGAGGCGCCCCGGGTGGTCCTGCTCGGCATTCCCTCCGGCGGGGTCCCTTTGGCCGAACGCATCGCCGCGGCCATCGGGGAGTTTTCGGGCAGGCAGGTGCCCGTGGGCAGCCTCGATGTCACCCTCTACCGCGACGATTTGCGCGACAAGCCGCACCGGGCTCTTCTTCCCACCCGCGTTCCCGCGGACATCGACGGCTCCGTGGTCGTCCTCGTGGACGACGTCCTGTACTCCGGGCGCACCATCCGCGCCGCGCTCGACTCGCTGCGCGACATCGGTCGGCCCCGCGCCATCCAGCTCGGCGTCCTCGTCGACCGGGGCCACCGCGAGCTGCCGATCCGCGCCGACTACGTGGGCAAGAACATTCCGACGTCGAAAAGCGAGGACGTGCAGGTCACGCTCACCCCGCTCGATTCTGCTGACGGCGTCACCCTGACCCGGGAGGAGCCCTAGGATGAAGCACCTCATCGACATTAAGGACCTCACCCGCGAAGAGATTCTCGGCATCCTCGACGAGGCCGAGCGCTTCCGCGAGGCGCTGGAGGGCCGCGAGATCAAGAAGCTTCCGACGCTGCGGGGGCGCACCATCTTCACCCTCTTCTACGAAAACTCCACCCGCACCCGCGCCTCTTTTGAGACGGCCGGCAAGTGGATGAGCGCGGACGTGATCAACATCTCGGCGTCGTCCTCCTCGGTGAAGAAGGGCGAATCGCTGAAAGACACCGCCGCGACCCTCGCGGCCATTGGCGGCGACGCCATCGTCATGCGCCACCCCGCCTCGGGCGCGCCGCAGCTTCTGCGCTCGTGGCTGCCGGAGACCTCCATCATCAACGCCGGGGACGGCCAGCACCAGCACCCGACGCAGGCGCTTCTCGACGCCCTCACCATGCGCCAGCGAATCGGCGACGTCGCGGGGCGCACAGTCCTGCTGGTCGGGGACATCCTCCACTCGCGCGTCGCGCGCTCCAACGTCGACCTGCTCCACACCCTCGGCGCCGAGGTCGTTCTCGTTGCCCCGCCGACGCTTTTGCCCCAGGGCGTGGAGCACTGGCCGGCGCGCTACAGCGCCGACTTCGACGCGGAGATCGCGGGAGCGGACGTGGTGATGATGCTGCGCGTGCAGGCCGAGCGCATGAACGGCGGGTTCTTCCCCTCGCACCGCGAGTACGCCACGCTCTTCGGCCTCAGCCGCGAACGCGCCGCGCGGATGAAAGAAGGCGCCATCATCATGCACCCGGGCCCCATGCTGCGCGGCATGGAAATCAACTTCGACGTGGCCGAGCGCGACAACACCGCCGTCCTGCAGCAGGTCACCAACGGCGTCTACACCCGCATGGCCGTCCTGTTCACCCTGCTGGCGGGAGAGGAGAGCTAAGTGTCAACCACCCTCATCACCAACGTGCGCCCCTACGGCGAGGACGCCGCGGACATCCTGGTTACCGACGGGGTGATCGCTCAGATCGGCCCGAACCTGGCCCAGGCGGGAGCCGAGGAGGTTATCGACGGGCGCGGCATGGTCGCCCTGCCGGGCCTGGTGGACATGCACGTGCACCTGCGCGAGCCGGGCCGCGAGGACACCGAGACCATCGCCACCGGCTCCGACGCCGCCGCCCGCGGCGGGTTCACCGCCGTGTTCACCATGGCTAATACCAGCCCCGTCATCGACCAGCCCTTCCTCGCCGAGGCGGTCTGGGAGAAGGGGCGCGCCCACGGCACCTGCGACGTGTACCCGGTCGGCTCCATTACCCAGGGACTCGCGGGCACGCAGCTGACGGAGATCGGCCTGATGAGCCGCTCGCGGGTGCGCATGTTCTCCGACGACGGCAGGTGCGTCAACGACCCGCAGATCATGCGCCGCGCCATCGAGTACGCCAAGGCCTACGACGTCCTCATCGCGCAGCACGCCGAGGACCACCGCATGACCGAGGGTGCCTGCGCCCACGAGGGCGAAACCGCCGCCCGGCTGGGGTTGCGCGGCTGGCCGCGCGTGGCGGAGGAGTCCATCGTGGCGCGCGACGTCATCATGACCCGCGACTACGGCGGTCGTCTGCACATCTGCCACGCCTCCACCGCGGGCACCGTCGAGCTGCTGCGGTGGGCGAAGGCGCAGGGCATCACGGTCAGCGCGGAGGTCACCCCGCACCACCTGCTGCTCACCGACGAGAAGCTGGAAACCTACGACGGCACCTACCGCGTCAACCCCCCGCTGCGGGAAAAGGGTGACACCGAGGCGCTGCGCGAGGCGCTTCTCGACGGCACCATCGACGTCGTCGCCACCGACCACGCCCCCCACGGCTCCGAGGACAAGTGCGTCGAGTTCGAACACGCCAAGCCCGGCATGCTCGGGCTGGAAACCTCGCTGGCCGTCGTGGCGCAGGTCTTTGTGGAAAGCGGCCTGGCCGACTGGCGCTTCGTGGCCAAGGTCATGAGCGAGCGCCCCGCTGAGATCCTCCGCCTGCCCGACCAGGGCCGCCCCCTGGCCGCGGGCGAACCCGCTAACCTGGCGCTGGTCAACCCCACCGGCGCGTGGACGGCCTCCGGCGCCGCGATGGCCTCGAAGGCCTCCAACACCCCGTACGAGGGCATGGGATTCAACGCGCGCGTGGAGCTGACCATGCTGCGCGGCACCATCACGCACCGTATTTAAAGGTATTCCAAGGTATTTCACGGTAAGGACAACCCACACATGAGCAAGCAGAAAACCCCCGCCGTCCTCGTCCTTGGGGACGGCACCGTCTTCCCCGGCTACGCCTTCGGGGCGGGCTCCGCCTCCGGCGCTGAGGTGCTCGGCGAGGCCGTGTTCACCACCGCCATGACGGGCTACCAGGAGACGATGACGGACCCGTCCTACCACAGGCAGATCGTCGTGATGACGGCCCCGCACATCGGCAACACCGGCTGGAACGACGAGGACAACGAGTCGCACGACAACAACATCTGGGTCGCCGGCCTCGTCATCCGCGACCTCGCCGCGCGCGTGTCCAGCTGGCGCGCCGCGCGCTCTCTGGAAGAGGAGATGACGGCCCAGAACGTCACCGGGATCTACGGCGTGGACACGCGCAGCGTCGTGCGCCACCTGCGCAACTACGGCTCGATCGCGGCGGGCATTTTCACGGGTGAAGCGGCGCGCGGAGACGTCGATACGCTCGTTGCGAAAGTCAACGAGCAGCCCGACATGGCGGGCGCGGACCTGGCCGGCGAGGTGACCACGAAGGAGCCCTACGTCATCGCGGCGCAGGGGGAGAAGAAGTACACCGTCGTCGCCTACGACATGGGTATCAAGACGGCCACGCCGGGGCATTTCGCGCGCCGCGGCATCGAGACCGTCGTTGTGCCCGCGGACACGCCCTACTCCGAGATCCTGCGCTACAACCCGGACGGGGTGTTCATCTCCAACGGCCCCGGGGACCCCGCCACAGCCGACGCGATGGTCGCGGTGACGCGCGAGGTCATCGCCAACAAGGTGCCGCTATTCGGTATTTGCTTCGGCAACCAGATCCTCGGCCGGGCACTGGGCATGGAGACCTACAAGCTGAAGTTCGGCCACCGGGGCGTCAACGTGCCGGTGAAGAACCACCTCACCGGACGAATCGACATCACGAGCCAGAATCACGGCTTCGCCCTGAAGGGCACGGCGGGGGAGAGCTTCGACACCGATTTCGGCCCCGCCGTTGTCACCCACACCTGCCTCAACGACGACGTCGTGGAGGGCGTCGCGCTGGAAAACGGGATGGCGTACTCCGTGCAGTACCACCCAGAGTCCGCCGCCGGCCCGCACGACGCCAACCCGCTGTTCGACCAGTTCATCGACCTGATGGACAACCACAGCCCGAACAAGAACTAACCAGGGAAGGAACGCACGAAAAACATGAAGCGAGAAGACATCAACCACGTCCTGGTCATCGGTTCGGGCCCCATCGTCATCGGCCAGGCCTGCGAGTTCGACTACTCCGGCACCCAGGCCTGCCGCGTGCTCAAGGAGGAGGGGCTGCGGGTGACCCTCATCAACTCGAACCCGGCCACCATCATGACGGACCCGGAGTTCGCCGACCACACCTACGTGGAGCCGATCGAGCCGGCCTACATCGACGCCATCCTCGCCCGCGAGGCGGAGCAGGGCCACCCCGTCGACGCCATCCTGGCCACCCTGGGCGGGCAGACCGCGCTGAACGCGGCCATCCAGCTCGACCGGCAGGGCATCCTGGCCAAGCACGGCGTCGAGCTCATCGGCGCGAACATCGAGGCCATCGAGCGCGGCGAAGACCGCCAGAAGTTCAAGGACATCGTGGCCAAGATCGGTGGCGAGTCCGCCCGTTCGCGCGTGTGCCACACGATGGATCAGGTCCACGAGACCGTCGCCGAGCTGGGCCTGCCGGTGGTGGTCAGGCCGTCGTTCACGATGGGCGGGCTCGGCTCGGGCCTCGCCTTCACCCCGGAGGACCTCGAACGCATCGCCGGCGGCGGGCTGGAGGCCTCGCCGGAGGCCAACGTGCTTATCGAGGAGTCCATCCTCGGCTGGAAGGAGTTCGAGCTCGAGCTCATGCGCGACGGCGACGACAACGTCGTGGTCATCGCCTCGATTGAAAACGTCGACGCCCTCGGCGTGCACACCGGCGACTCCGTCACCGTCGCCCCGGCGCTGACGCTGACCGACCGCGAGTTCCAGACCATGCGCGACCAGGGCATCGCCATCATCCGCGAGGTCGGCGTGGACACCGGCGGCTGCAACATTCAGTTCGCGGTCAACCCGACAGACGGGCGCATCATCACCATCGAGATGAACCCGCGCGTCTCGCGCTCCTCGGCGCTGGCGTCGAAGGCCACCGGCTTCCCGATTGCCAAGATCGCCTCCAAGCTGGCCATCGGCTACACCCTCGACGAGATCACCAACGACATCACCGGCGTCACCCCGGCGGCCTTCGAACCGACCCTGGACTACGTCATCGTCAAGATGCCTCGCTTCGCCTTCGAGAAGTTCCCCGGCTCCGACGAGACGCTGGGCACCTCCATGAAGGCCGTCGGCGAGGCGATGGGAATCGGGCGCAACTACATCCAGGGCCTGAACAAGGTCATGCGCTCGATGGAGGACAAGCCCAACGGCTTCTGGACCCGCCCAGACGCCACGTTCGCCGGTGAGCGCGCCACCGACGTCGCCGCGGTGCTCGAGGACCTGAAGACCCCCACGGACAAGCGCATGTACGACGTCGAGCTGGCGCTGCGCCTCGGCGCGAGCATCGAGGAGGTGCACGCCGCCTCCGGCATCGACCCGTGGTTCCTCGCGGAGCTGTCCTCCCTCGTCGCGTTCCGCGCCACGCTCGAGGCCGCCCCGGTCCTCGACGCTGAGCTGCTGCGCGAAGCCAAGGGCTACGGGCTTTCCGACGCCCAAATCGCCGCCCTTCGCCCCGAGCTCGCGGGGGAGGACGGCGTGCGCTCTTTGCGCTGGTCGCTGGGCATCCACCCCGTGTTCAAGACGGTGGACACCTGCGCCGGCGAGTTCGAGGCGCAAACCCCTTACCACTACTCGGCCTACGAGCTCGACCCCAACGCGGAGAGTGAGATCGCCGAAACCGGCAAGGAGAAGGTCATCATCCTCGGCTCCGGGCCCAACCGGATCGGCCAGGGCATCGAGTTCGACTACTCCTGCGTCCACGCCGCGCTTGAGCTCTCGCACGTGGGCTACGAAACGGTGATGGTCAACTGCAACCCGGAGACCGTCTCCACCGACTACGACACGGCCGACCGCCTCTACTTCGAGCCGCTGACGTTCGAGGACGTCATGGAGATCTACCGGGCGGAGGCCGCCTCCGGCACCGTCGCCGGGGTGATTGTCCAGCTCGGCGGCCAGACCCCGCTGGGGCTGGCGCAGCGCCTGGCGGACGCCGGCGTACCTGTCGTGGGCACCTCGCCCGAGGCCATCGACTTGGCGGAGGACCGCGGGGAGTTCGGGGCCGTGCTCACCGCGGCAGGCCTGCCCGCCCCCGCTTACGGCACCGCTACCTCCTTCGCCGAGGCGCGCGAGGTCGCCGCCCGCATCGGCTACCCGGTGCTCGTGCGCCCCTCCTACGTCCTCGGCGGGCGCGGCATGGAGATCGTCTACGACGAGGCCAGCCTCGAGGACTACATCGATCGCGCCACGGAGCTCAGCCCCGACCACCCGGTGCTGGTGGACCGCTTCCTCGACTCGGCGATCGAGATTGACGTCGACGTGCTCAGCGACGGCGAGCGCGTCTACCTCGGCGGCGTGATGGAGCACATCGAGGAGGCGGGCATCCACTCGGGCGACTCCGCCTGCGCCCTGCCGCCCATGACGATCGGCCCGGAAGACATCGACACCGTGCGCCGCAGCGCCGCAGCGCTTGCCCACGGCATCGGGGTCAAGGGCCTGATGAACGTCCAGTTCGCGCTGAAAGACGACATCCTCTACGTCATCGAGGCCAACCCGCGCGCCTCGCGCACCGTGCCGTTCGTGTCCAAGGCGACGGGCGTGCACCTGGCAAAGGCGGCCTCGCGCATCATGATGGGCGCGACCATCCCGCAGCTGCAGGACGAGGGCATGATCCCCTCTGACTACGACGGCGGAGCCCTGCCGCTCGAGCACCCCATCGCGGTCAAGGAGGCCGTGCTGCCGTTCACCCGCTTCCGCACCCCGACGGGCGCGGTGCTCGATACCATCCTCGGCCCCGAGATGAAGTCGACGGGCGAGGTCATGGGCCTGGCGGACTCCTTCGGCGAGGCCTACGCCAAGGCCGAGGCCGCCGCCTTCGGCGAGCTGCCGGCCGCGGGCACGGTGTTCGTCTCCGTGGCAAACCGCGACAAGCGCTCGCTGATCCTGCCCATCCAGCGGCTTTACACCATGGGCTTTGCCATCGTGGCCACGGCGGGTACCGCGTCCATGCTGCGCCGCAACGGTATCGAGTGCGAGCTGGCGGTCAAGGCTTCCGAGGCGCGAGAGGGCGCGGCGGGGGTCTCCATCGTCGAGCGCATCAGCAACGGCGAGATCGACCTCATCCTCAACACCCCGGCGGGCTCCTCCGGGGCGCGCCACGACGGCTACGAAATCCGCGCCGCGGCGGCCGCCGCGGGCGTGCCGCTCATCACCACGGTGCAGGGCGTGGTCGCCGCCGTCCAGGGCATCGAGGACATGCGCGACAACGAGCTGTCGGTGCGCAGCCTGCAGGAGATCAACCACACGGCGGGGGCGCGCTAATGGGCTTCGGCGAGCGCCTCGTCGAGGCGGGACGGCGCCACGGCAGGCTGTGCGTGGGCATCGACCCGCACGCCGAGCTGCTGCGGCAGTGGGGCGTGGGCGACAGCGTCGCGGGGCTGCGCGATTTCACCCGGATCTGCGTAGACGCCTTCGCCGGGCACGTCGCCCTGGTCAAGCCGCAGGTCGCCTTCTTCGAGCGCTTCGGCTCCGCCGGTTTTGCGGTGCTCGAAGAGGCGCTCGCGGCGTTGCGCGATTCGGGCACCCTCGTGGTGGCGGACGCGAAGCGCGGCGATATCGGCTCCACCATGGCCGGCTACGCCGCCGCGTGGCTGGGGGAGGGCTCGCCCCTCGAGGCCGACGCCGTCACGCTCACGCCCTACCTCGGGGTGGGCGCCCTGGACCCGGCTATCGAGCTGGCCCGCGCAGGCGGCAAGGGCGTGTTCGTCATGGCCGCCAACTCGAATCCCGAGGCCGAGGCCTTCCAGGCGCAGACCGTCGACGGAGTGACCATCGCGCAGCAGATGGTCAACGCCTGCGCGGAGTACAACCGCGGCGCCGGGGCCGGTGGCGCGGGCGTCGGTGATGTGGGCGTCGTGGTCGGCGCGACCGTCGCCGCGCCCCCCGCGCTCGACGCACTGAACGCCCCCGTGCTCATGCCGGGCGTCGGGGCCCAGGGGGCGAGCTTCGCCGACGCCGAGCGCGTGGCGTCCACCCGCTCCGAGCTGGTGTTCCCCAACGTTTCGCGCGGGGTCCTGGCCGCCGGGCCGGACGTCGTTAAGCTGCGCAGACGTGCGGTTGACATGGCGAAACGCGCTTAAGCGGGGGCGCGTTGGTAGGCGCGGAAAAACCCTGGTAGTTTAGTTGCGTCCCAGCGATGCCGCCGCTATGACGTGGCAAAACGCCGCTCGCGGGTATCGCGGAGCAACGACCCAGTGATACACTTGGCCGGAACCAGTGAGTTGCACTGATGGGATTCGGGCAGCTGGCTGATCCGGTTGGGAAACTGGCCCAAGAACTTTACTACGACACAATGGAGGAAACGTGGCCCTTCCACAGTTGACCGATGAGCAGCGCAAGGAAGCCCTCGCCAAGGCAGCAGAGGCACGCAAGCAGCGCGCGGAGCTGAAGGCTTCCCTCAAGCGCGGCGACACCACGCTCAAGGACGTCCTGGACAAGGCAGAGTCCGACGAGATCATCGGCAAGACCAAGGTCTCCGCTCTCCTCGAGGCCATGCCGAAGGTGGGCAAGGTCAAGGCCCGCGAGATCATGGAGGAGCTCGAGATCGCCCAGACCCGCCGCCTGCGCGGTCTCGGTGAGCGCCAGCGCCGCGCTCTCCTGGAGCGCTTCGGCTTCGAGGCTTAAGCCCGTGCGGGAGGCGACGCAGCGGGGGCGGCTGGTCGTCATGGCCGGCCCTTCTGCTGTGGGCAAGTCAACGGTGGTTCACCGCCTGCGCACCGACGTCCCCGACCTGTACTTCTCCGTGTCCATGACTACGCGCCAGCCGCGCCCCGGCGAGGTTGACGGCAAGGACTACTTCTTTGTCACCCCCGAGTACTTCCAGAACCGCATTGATGCGGGTGAGATGCTCGAGTGGGCGGACATTCACGGGGGTCTGCAGCGCTCGGGCACTCCCGCTGGCCCGGTCAGGGAGGCCATCGAGGCGGGCCGCCCCGTCCTCGTCGAGGTGGACCTGGTGGGAGCCAGGAATATCAAGCGGCTGATGCCGGAGGCCGCCACCGTCTTCCTCGCCCCGCCCTCGTGGGAGGCGCTGGTGGAGCGGCTGACCGGCCGGGGCACCGAGCCGGAGGACGTCATCGAGCGCAGGCTGCAGACCGCACGCCGCGAGCTGGAGGCGCAGAGCGAGTTCGACGACGTCGTGGTCAACGACGACGTGGACAAGGCTGCCGCCGCCATCGCGCATATACTAATGAGCACACAATCCGAGATTGAGCGAGACTGAGTAACTGAGTAGGTGCAAGTGAGCAACGATACCGACGACCAGATGGTCTACGACACCCCCGAGGGCATCACCGCCCCGCCGATCGACGAACTTCTGACCACGGTGTCCTCCAAGTACGCCCTGGTCATCTTCGCGGCGAAGCGGGCCCGCCAGATCAACAGCTTCTACCAGGAGCAGGACGAGGGTGTTTTCGAGTTCATCGGGCCCCTGGTCACCCCGGAAACCGGGGAGAAGCCCCTGTCCATCGCCTTGCGCGAGATTCAGGCAGGCCTCCTCGAGCACGAGGAAGGGCACTAGCCGCTTCACGACGTCTCTTTGGGCGCGCCGACTCCCCGCGAGCGGCGCGCCTTCGTCATGCCGCGGGTCATGCGTCCCGCCCGGGAGGCATAGACTGGGCGCTCATGAGCGAAGGGATGAATGTTGTTGTCGGTGTCGCGGGCGGAATCGCCGCCTACAAGGCTTGCCACGTGGTGCGCGATTTTAAGGAGCGGGGTGACCGCGTCCGCGTCGTGCCCACGGCCAACGCCCTGAACTTCGTCGGTGCGGCGACCTTCGAGGCGCTGAGCGGGCAGCCGGTGGAGACGGGCGTGTTCACCCGCGTCGACGAGGTGCAGCACGTGAGGGTGGGCCAGGAGGCTGACCTCGTCGTCGTGGCCCCCGCCACGGCGGACTTGCTGGCGCGCGTCGCGGCGGGTCGGGCGGATGACCTGCTGACCTCGACGATCCTGGTGGCCACGTGTCCCGTCGTCATGGCGCCTGCGATGCATACCGAGATGTGGCTCAACCCCGCGACGCAGGAGAACGTGGCTACCCTGCGCAGGCGGGGTTTTACCGTTCTCGAGCCCGCCCACGGCCGGTTGACGGGGACGGACAGCGGCCCGGGGCGTCTGCTTGAGCCGGGCGTGATCGCCGAGCTTTCGCGCACGGTGGCGGCGCACGGCGCGCTGGGGCGGGGGCTGGAGGGCAGGAGAGTGCTCATCAGCGCCGGCGGGACGCAGGAGAACATTGATCCGGTGCGCTACGTGGGCAACCGCTCCTCGGGGCGCCAGGGCTACGCGCTGGCGGACCTCGCCGCGCACAAGGGGGCGAAGGTGACGCTCGTGGCGTGCGATACCGAGGAGCTGGAGACGCCGGCCGGGGCGGAGCTTGTGCGGGTGCGCTCGACGCGCGAGCTGAAGGAGGCGATGGACGAGCGAGCGGCGCAGGCGGATGTGATCATCATGTCGGCGGCCGTCTCCGATTACCGGCCCGAGACCGAGGCGACGTCCAAGCTGAAGAAGGGGGAAAGCGATGACGCGCTGTCGAGCCTGCGCCTGGTGGAAAACCCGGATGTGCTGCGGGGGCTCGTCGAGAAGCGGCAGGCGGGGGAGACTAAAGCCGTAATCGTCGGCTTTGCGGCGGAGACGGACAACCCCCTCGAGTACGGCAAGGCCAAGCTGGAACGCAAGGGCGCGGACCTGCTCATGGTCAATTCAGTGGCCGGGGGCAAAGTGTTCGGGCAGGCACGCAACAGCGGGTGGCTGATCGGGCGCGACGGATCGGTGGCGGAGATCGCGGACGGGCCGAAGCACGTGGTGGCCGCGCAGATCTGGGACGCGATCGAGGGCTGGGCCACCGAGGTTTGACAATTAGACCGCTTGGTCTATATTGGTCAGGAGTGCCCACACGAGTCGACGAAGGAAAGACCTTGACTACAGCGAACTACCGCCGCTTGTTCACCAGCGAATCCGTCACGGAGGGCCACCCGGACAAAATCTGCGACGCCATCTCGGATGCCGTCCTCGATGATCTCCTCGCCCAGGACCCCCGGGCCCGCGTGGCAGTGGAAACGCTCGTGACCACTGGCCAGGTTCACGTCGTCGGCGAAGTCTCCACGACCGCCTATTCCAACATCGCCAGGATCGTGCGGGAAAAGCTCGTCGGCATCGGTTTCACCTCCTCCGAGGTCGGATTCGACGGGCGGACCTGCGGCGTCAACATCGCGATCGGCGAGCAGTCGAACGAGATCGCCGAGGGAGTAAACGTCTCCCAGGAGCACCGCGAGGGCCAGTCCACCGAGGAAAAGGACCAGGCAGGCGCCGGCGACCAGGGCCTGATGTTCGGCTACGCCACCGACGAGACGCCGGAGTACATGCCGCTGCCCATCTCCACCGCCCACCGCCTGGCCCGGCGCCTGACCGAGGTGCGCAAGCTCGGCGAGGTCGTCGGCCTGCGCCCCGACGGCAAGACGCAGGTGACCTTCGCCTACGAGGGCGACGAGCCGGTCCACCTGGACACCGTGGTCGTGTCCACCCAGCACGACCCGACGTTCGTCGGCGAGGCCCTCTTCGACGCTGTCCGCGAGCACGTCGTCGAGTGGGTGATTAAGGACGCAGGCCTCCAGCGCTTCTACGATTCCGAGACGAAACTGCTCGTCAACCCATCCGGCTCCTTCGTCACTGGCGGCCCGATGGGGGACGCCGGCCTGACCGGGCGCAAGATCATCGTGGACACCTACGGCGGCATGGCGCGCCACGGCGGCGGCGCGTTTTCCGGCAAGGACCCCTCGAAGGTCGATCGCTCCGGCGCCTACGCCATGCGGTGGGTGGCCAAGAACGTCGTCGCCGCCGGGCTGGCGCGCCGCGCCGAGATCCAGGTCGCCTACGCCATCGGCCGCGCCACCCCCGTCGGGCTCTACGTGGAGACCTTCGGCACCGCAGCCGAGGGCCAGAGCAGCGAGTCCATCCAGCAGGCGGTGGAGAAGGTGTTCGACCTGCGCCCGGGGGCCATCATCAACGAGCTCGACCTGCTGCGGCCCATCTACGGCCAGACCGCCGCTTACGGCCACTTCGGCCGCACCGATCTCGACCTGCCGTGGGAGCGCCTCGACCGCGTCGACGCGCTGCGCGAGGCCGCGGGGCTGAGCTAGGCCCGCCGCCGGGACATGCCACGAACGCCCTCTTCACCTGCGGCGCAGGCGCCCGTTGCGCGCCTTTTGCCCCTGCTTGGCCTGGCGCACCTCGACCGCCCCTTCGACTACCTGGTCACCGAGGCGGACTCCGCGGCGGCCCAGCCGGGGGTGCGCGTGCGCATCCGCTTCGCAGGCCGGCTCGTCGACGCGATCGTCCTGTCGCGCCACGCCACCTCCGAGCACGACGGCGAGCTGCGCTACATCGAGCGCGTGATCTCGCCCGAGGTCGTCGCGCCAGCGCGCACACGCAGGCTTATCGACGCCCTCGCCGAGCGCTACGCCGGGATCCGCAGCGACATCTACCGCTCCGCCATCCCCGCCCGGCACGCGAAGGCGGAGGAGACGGACACCACGACCCCCTGGGAGGAGCTGGGCGAGGCCGGCGAGCCCGACCTGTCCGCGTGGACGGCCTACGGCTACGGGCAGTCCTTCGTCGACGCCGTCGTGGACGGCAAGCTGGCGCGCGCGGCGTGGCAGGTCGCCCCGGGGGAAAAGTGGGAGGAGGCGGTCGCGGCTCTCGCGGCGAAGGTCGTCGTCGACGGGGGAGGCGTTCTGGTTGTGGTGCCGGACCAGCGGGACGTCGATAAGTGCGAGGCGGCCCTGCGCGAGCTCGTCGGGCCGCGCCAGGTGACCACGTTGACCGCGGCGCAGGGCCCGCAGGCCCGCTACTCGCGCTACCTGTCCGTGCTGCACGGGCAGGGCAGGCTGGTGGTAGGGACACGCTCGGCGGCTTTCGCGCCGGTGCAGGATCTGCGGTTAATGGTGCTTATGCACGACGGGGAGGAGTCTCTCGTGGACCCCCGCGCCCCCTACGTCCACGCGCGGGAGGTGCTGACCAGCCGCTCCGCGATCGAGGGGGTCTCGCTAATTATCGGCGGCTACGCGCGCACGGCCGAGACCCAGCTGCTCGTCGAATCCGGCTGGATGCACGAACTGGTGGCGCCGCGAGAGGTCCTGCGTCAGCGCGGGCCGCACATCAGGGCGGCCGGCGACAGCGACGCCGCGCTCGAGCGCGATCCCCGGGCCCGCGAGGCGCGCCTGCCGTCCGTGGCCTTCCAGGCTGCGGCGCGGGCCCTCGAGCGCGGCGCCCCCGTGCTCTTTCAGGTCCCGCGCACCGGGTACATCCGCTCCCTGGCCTGCGGGCGGTGCCGGGCGCCCGCGCGCTGTCGCTGGTGCAACGGGCCGCTGGGTCTGCCCGCCGACATCTCGACCGCCGCGGCGCCGGCGTGCCGCTGGTGCGGGCGCGTCGACACGGCGCACGTCTGCCCCGAGTGCGGCTCCCGCGCGCTGCGCGCGGTGGTGGTGGGCACCGAGCGCACCGCGGAGGAGCTCGGCCGGGCGTTCCCCCGCACCCGCGTGCGCACCTCCTGGGGCGAGCGGATCCTGGATTCAGTACCGCGCGAGCCGGCGCTCGTCGTGGCCACCCCCGGGGCCGAGCCCGCCGTCGAGGGCGGGGGCTACGGGGCGGCGGCGCTTCTGGATACCTGGGCTCTGCTGCGCCGCCCCGACTTGCGCGCGGTGGAGGACGCCTTTGCCGCCTGGATGGTCGCGGCCACACTCGTCGAGCCCCGCGAGGCCGGCGGGGAGGTCGTGGTGGTGGCCGAGCCCACCCTCCCGGCCGTCCAGCACCTGATCCGCTGGGACGCCGCCGGCTTCGCTGCGCTCGAGCTGGAGCAGCGCCGCGAGGCCCGGTTCCCGCCCGCGGTGCACGTCGCGCTGATCGACGCCCCGCGTGCCGCCCTCGACGACTTCTTCGCGCACACCGAGCTGCCCGCCCACACCGAAAAGCTCGGCCCGGTGGACCTGCCCGCCGGTGCGGGCCTGCCCGGGCAGTGGAACGAGGCGGAGTTCGGCCCCGCGCAGCGCATGTTGGTGCGCAGCCCCCTCGCAGGGCGCGCCGAGCTGGGGCGGGCGCTGCGGGCCGGTGCGGTGAGCCGGGTGACCAGAAAGCAGGATCTGCCGTTGCGCGTGCAGGTCGACCCCATCAATATCGGCTGAAAGACACGCTCACGTAGACTCGATCACCATGGCAGTGCGCGAGATCAGGTTGTTCGGCGACCCGGTGCTGGGCGCCGTGGCCGATGCGGTGGAGGACTTCGGGGAGCCTGTGCGCAGGCTCGTCGCGGACATGCTCGAGACGATGGACCGTGCGGGCGGCGTCGGCCTCGCCGCGAACCAGGTCGGTGTGAGCCGGCGCGTGTTTGTCTTCGATTGCCAGGGCCTGCGGGGCCACCTGGTCAACCCGGTGTGGCGGCCCCTCGGCGCCAGCGAGCAGACCGGGCGTGAGGGCTGTCTGTCCGTCCCCGGTGTGGCGGGGCCCGTGACGCGCTACAACGACGTCGTGGCGGCCGGGCGCGATGCGGAAGGGCGCCCGGTTTCCCTGCGCGCAACGGGGCTGCTCGCGCGCTGCATTCAGCACGAAACCGACCACCTCGACGGGATCATGTTCATGCGCCGCATGGATCCGGCGGTGCGCGCGGAAGCAATGTCGATGATCCGCAACGCGGACTGGTTCAAGGAGAAGTAGATGCGACTGGTATTCGCCGGCACGCCCGAACCCGCGGTGGTGTCCCTGGAGAAATTGATCGGCTCCGACCACGAGGTCCTCGCGGTGCTGACCCGCCCCGACGCGCGCCGCGGCCGAGGACGCAGCCTGCGCCCCTCGCCGGTGAGAGCGCTCGCCGAAGAGCACGGCATAGAGGTGCTCACCCCCGAAATGTTGCGGGGCGACGACTCCATCCGGCAGCGCCTGCGCGAGCTGGCCCCCGAGGCGATCCCCGTGGTCGCCTACGGCAACCTGGTGCCGGAGGACATGCTGGCTATTCCCACGCACGGATGGGTGAACCTGCACTTTTCTCTGTTGCCCGCGTGGCGCGGCGCCGCCCCGGTGCAGGCCGCCATAGCGCACGGCGACGCCGTAACAGGGGCGACCACCTTCCGCATCGACGCCGGCCTGGACACCGGCGACGTGCTCGGCACCGTCACCGAAAGGGTCGGGCCGCGCGATACCGCGGCGGACCTCCTCGGCCGCCTTTCGCACCGCGGCGGCGACCTCCTTGTGCAGACCATGACCGCCCTTGAGAGGGGTACGGCGCAGCCTTCGCCGCAGACCGCCGACGGGACCTACGCCCCGAAGATCACCCAGGGTGACGCCCGGGTGGCGTGGGACAGCCCGGCCGAGACGATCGACCGCCGGATCCGCGCCCACACCCCCGCGCCGGGGGCGTGGACGACGTGGGGCGGCACACGCCTGAAGCTGGGCCCCGTCGAGGTCGCGGAGGGCGCGCAGCTTGCGCCAGGCGAGGTGCGGCGCGAGAAGAACGCCGTCTACGTGGGCACGGCGACCACCGAGGTGCGGCTCGGCGAGATCCAGCCGCCGGGCAAGAAGATGATGGAGGCCGCGGCGTGGGCCCGCGGGCTGAATCTGAACACGGACGGAGATGAGCAGGGAGTGAGGTTCGAGTGAGCGGAGGTTTTCGTTCCCGCGCCGCGGGGCGCAGGCAGCCGAAGGGCGGGCGGGTGGTGAAGGAGACCCGTTCGGCCGTGAGGGCGTCGATAGGCGATAAAGCCCGCGAGGCGGCCTGGGAGGTGGTGCGCCGCGTCGCCGTGGACGAGGCGTATGCCAACCTCACCCTGCCCGCCCTGCTGCGGGAGCGGAAGGTGACCGGGCGCGACGCCGCCTTCGCCACCGAGCTCACCTACGGCGCGCTGCGCACGCTGGGCGTTGTGGACACCGTCATCGGCGAATGCTCCTCGTGGCCTCTCGGCGAAATCGCGCCCGAGGTGCTTGCGGCGCTGCGCATCGGTACGTATCAGCTGCTGTACATGCGCGTCGGCAGCCACGCCGCCGTGGACACCTCCGTGCGCTTGGTCGAGGCGGCGGGCCAGGCTAAGGCGAAGGGCTTTGCCAACGGGGTGCTGCGCACGATCTCGCGGACCCCGGCCGAGGCGTGGCTGGACAAGCTCACCCCGGACGGAGAGCTAGCCGGGCTCGCTTTCCGCACCGCACACCCGGAGTGGATCGCGCGCTCCTTCGCGCAGGTGCTGCCGGACAAGGAGCTGGCGGCTGCGCTCGAGGCCGACAGCGAGCGCCCGATCGTGCACCTCGTCGCCCGGCCCGGCGAGATCTCGGCCGAGGAGCTCGCCCTCGCCACCGGCGGAGAGGAGGGCAAATACTCCCCCTACGCCGTGTACCTGCCCGAGGGGGACCCCGGCCAGCTAGAGCCGGTGCGGGAGCGTCTCGCCGCCGTCCAGGACGAGGGCTCGCAGCTGATCGCCCGGGCCACCGCCACCGTCCCCGTCGAGGCGGACGCGGGGCGCTGGCTCGATCTGTGCGCCGGCCCGGGCGGCAAGGCGGCGCTGTTGGGCGCGCTCGCGCAGATCGACGGCGCGAGCGTCGACGCGGTCGAGGTCAGCGGGCACCGCGCGGAGCTCATCCGCAAGGCCGTCGCGGGCCTGCCCGTGCGTGTCCACGTCGCCGACGGGAGGAACCCGGGCCTCGAACAGGGCTACGACAGGGTGCTTGTCGACGCCCCCTGTTCCGGCCTCGGCGCCCTGCGGAGGCGCCCCGAGGCCCGCTGGACCAAGACAGAGGACGATATCGCGGACCTGACAGGCCTGCAGTTCGAGCTTCTCACCTCCGCCACCCAGCTGGTCAGGCCCGGGGGGGTGGTGGTGTACTCCACCTGCTCGCCCGACCGCCGCGAGACGAGGGAGGTGGTGGATCGCGCCCTGGCCGCGGGCGGGCTCGAGGAGCTCGACGCCCGTGGTTTCGTCGAGCCGATGGCTAACGTCGGCGCGGGTCCGAGCGTGCAGATGTGGCCGCACCGCCACGGCACCGACGCCATGTTTTTCTCCGTCCTGCGAAAGCTAGGGTAGTACCCATGATCTACATCGCCCCCTCGATTCTCGCCGCTAACTACGCCGCTTTGGGCGAGGACGTGCGCAAGGTCGCCGGCGCCGATCTCATTCACGTGGACATCATGGACGGCCACTTCGTGCCCAACCTCTCCTTCGGGCCGGACGTGACGCGGGCCGTCGACGGCGTGACCGACCAGTTCCTGGACATGCACCTGATGATCGAGGAGCCGGAGCGGTGGTTCGCCACCTACGCCGCCGCCGGCGGAGACCGCCTGGTTTTTCACGTTGAGGCCACGCGCGACCACCTCTCGGCCGCACGGCAGATCAGCGAGCTCGGAGTGCAGGCGGGCTTCGCCCTGAAGCCGGGCACCCCCATCGAGCCCTACCTCGACGGGCTGGAGAACTTCGCCGAAGTCATGGTCATGAGCGTCGAGCCGGGGTTTGGCGGGCAGAAGTTCATGCCGGAGGTGCTGAGCAAGGTGCTGAGGCTGCGCCAGCACATCGACGCGGAGGGGCTCGACACCCTCATCGGCATCGACGGCGGCATCGGCGCGGCCACGATCGCCCAGGCCGCCGAGGCGGGGGTGGACGCCTTCGTGGCCGGCTCCGCCGTCTTCGGGGCGGACAACCCGGCGCAGGCAGTGGAGGAGCTGCGCCGCCTCGCCGCCGAGGCACGGGCTGAGTAGCCGTGTTCCCGGATGTTGAGCAGGCGTTGCGGGCCGGCGACTCGGTACGCGGCACGACCTCGCCCAACCCACCGGTCGGCTGCGCGCTGTTCGGCCCTGGTGGTGAGTTGATATCCACCGGGGCCACCTCCCCTGCGGGCGGCCCCCACGCCGAAATCCACGCCCTGCGGCGGGCGGGGGATAAGGCGCGCGGGGCGACCCTGGTGGTCACCCTCGAACCCTGCAACCACACCGGCCGCACCGGGCCGTGCTCCGAGGCGCTGGTTGCCGCCGGGGTTTCGCGCGTGATCTACCTCACCGCCGACCCGAACCCGCAGGCCGCGGGCGGTGCCGAGTACTTGCGCGAACACGGCATTGCCGCGGAGTACGTGCCCACGCGGGTGGAGGCGCTGCAGCCCTGGCTGGCCAGCGTGCGCCACGGGCGCGTGTCCGTGACCGCCAAGTTCGCCGCCACAGCCGACGGCTTCACCGCCGCGCCGGACGGCTCCAGCCAGTGGATTACCGGCGACGAGGCCCGCCAGCACGTCCACGCGGACCGCGCCGGGCGCGACGCCATCCTCATCGGCACCGGAACCGCGCTCGCGGATAACCCCTCGCTCACGGCCCGCCACCCAGACGGCACGCTCATGCCGCGCCAGCCGCGGCGGGTCGTGGTGGGCGCGCGCGAGGTGCCGGAGGGAAACCTCACCCGCCTCGGCTTCGAGCAGTACGCCACGCCTGAGGAGGCGCTCGATACACTGTGGGCCACCGGCGCGCGCGACGTGCTCGTCGAGGGCGGGGCCGGGCTGCTCACCAGCGTGTTCGCGCTCGGTGTCGTTGACAGGGTGCAGGCGTACCTGGCTCCGATGGTCCTGGGCGGCGGGCGGGGCGTCGTCACGCGTGCTCTGGCGCCGACCCTGGCTGCGGCCCCCCGTTTTCAGCTCAGCGGGCTGCACAGGCTAGGCCAGGATGTACTGATGGAAATGGAGAGGTAAATGTTTACTGGATTGGTCGAGGAGATCGGGCACGTCACGGCCGTCGAGGAGCTCGGCGACGCCGTGCGGCTGGCGGTCGCCGCCCCCCTGGTCACGCAGGACGCACGCCCGGGCGACTCCATCAGCGTCGACGGGGTGTGCCTGACCGTGGTGGACCTGGACCCGGCGGAGGGTTCGTTTACCGCCGACGTGATTCGGGAGACGCTGCGGCGCTCCCGGCTGGGCACCTACGGGCCCGGCTCGCGCGTGAACCTCGAGCGCGCGCTCGCCGCAGGGGGCCGCCTCGGCGGGCACATCGTGCAGGGCCACGTCGACGCGGTGGCCCGGCTAGTACGCCGCACGGCCTCGCAGCACTGGGAGGTGCTGCGCTTCAGCCTGCCGGAATCGTGCGCGCGCTACGTGGTGGAGAAGGGCTCTATCGCCGTCAACGGCACCTCGCTCACGGTTTCTGCGGTGGGGCCACAGGAAGGCGAGGGGTGGTTCGAGGTCTCGCTGATTCCGACGACGCTCGCGGAGACGACGGCGGGCGAGCTCGCCGAGGGCGACCCGGTGAACCTCGAGGTGGACATCGTGGCCAAATACGTTGAGAAAATGGTCGGGGACTAAGCTAAGCACCCATGACGGATCCGATCTCCCTAGACCCGGTTGAAGACGCAATCGCGGCGGTTGCGCGCGGCGAGGCCGTCGTCGTCGTCGACAACGAGGACCGAGAGAACGAGGGCGATCTCATTTTCGCCGCGGATCTGGCCACCCCCGAGCTTGTCGCCTTCATGGTGCGCTACACCTCCGGCTACATCTGCGTGGCCATGGAGGACGAGCGCGCGGACGCGCTGCAGCTGCCGCCCATGGTGGCCCGCAACGAGGACGCCCGCGGCACCGCCTACACCGTCACCGTCGACGCCGCCACGGGAACCACGGGCATCTCCGCGCGCTCGCGCTGCGAGACGATCACCCGCCTCGCCGACCCGTCGCGCGGGCCAGCGGACTTCACCCGCCCCGGGCACGTCGTCCCGCTGCGCGCACGCCGCGGCGGCGTGCTCACCCGCGACGGGCACACGGAAGCCTCCGTGGACCTCGCGCGGCTGGCCGGGCGGGCGCCCGTGGGCGCGCTGTGCGAGATCGTCTCGGAGCAGGACCCGACGGAGATGGCGCGCGGCCCGGAGCTGCGCGCCTTCGCTCACGCCCACGGGCTGAAGATGATTTCCATCGAGCAGCTCATCGCGTATCGACGCCACCGGGAGCGCTTCGTCGAACGCACCGTGGTCACCCACCTGCCCACGGAGTTCGGCGACTTCGACGCCTACGGATACCGCAACGTGGTGGACGGCACCGAGCACATTGCCCTGGTCAAGGGCGACATCGCCGGGGCACGGGAGCTGCTCGTGCGCGTGCACTCGGAGTGCCTGACCGGAGACGTCTTCGGCTCGCGCCGCTGCGACTGCGGCCCCCAGCTGCACGAGTCCATGCGGCGCGTCCAGGAAGCGGGGGCCGGTGTCATCGTCTACGTGCGCGGCCATGAGGGCCGTGGCATCGGCCTGCTGGCCAAGCTCGAGGCCTATCGGCTGCAGGACGAGGGGCTGGACACCGTCGACGCCAACCTGGAGCAGGGTCTGCCCATCGACGCCCGCGAGTACTCCGTGGCGGGGCAGATCCTCGCCGACCTGGGAGTCGAGTCCTTCGAGGTCCTGTCCAACAACCCCGACAAAGTGCTCGCGCTGACGGGCTTCGGCCCAGAGGTCAGCGGGCGCACTCGCATCGAGGTCGCCCCCTCCCACGACAACATCCGCTACCTGCGGACCAAGCGCGACCGGATGGGCCACGACCTGCCCTCTGTGGAACACTGGCAGGACAGCGCCGACCACCCCCTACGTTAAGGAGCACGCCGATGGCCACCCACGCAGCGCCCCAGGGCTACGCAATCAAGGCGGAGGGTTTGACCCTCGCCGTCGTGTCCACCCGCTGGAACGAGCGCATTGTCTCCCAGCTGAACTCCCGGGCCGTGGCGCGGGCCCGGGAACTCGGCGCGAAGGTGGACGAGTACCTCGTCGCGGGCGCGCTCGAGCTGCCCGTCGTGGTGCAGGAGTGCGCCCGGCGCTACGATGCCGTCGTCGCCCTCGGCTGCGTCATCCGCGGGGAGACGGCACACTTCACGTACGTGTGCGACTCCGTGACCGCGGGGTTGACCCGCATTGCGCTCGACGAGTCCACGCCCGTCGGCAACGGCGTGCTCACTGTCGACGAGGAGGACCAGGCCCTCGACCGCGCCGGCGGGGAGGGGGCGAAGGAGGACAAGGGGGCTGAGGCCGTGGAGGCCGCGCTCGGGGCCGCCGTCGAGCTGAAGCGCGTGCGTGCGCTCACGCCGCGGGTTTAGTCAACGGCGCGGCAAGGACTAGGATCAGGCACGAACGAGGCCGCGCATTCCGGGCGCGGCGGTGATGGGGAGAGAAGAGGACGTGAGCGAGGGTAACAGGCTGAGCGACGGCGAGCTGGAGTACCTGAACGCCGCCGACCCACACGCGGTGGTCACGACGAAGCCGTGGGAGCTCGAGATCACCTCGTCGTACCTGCGCAAGGTCGCTGTCGTGTGGGTGATCGTGGTTATGGCCGTGCACATTTTCATGGCCGCGGTGCTCGACGTGGAGTTCACGGGCCTGACCATCACGCAGATTGACAAGTTCGCATTCCCGGGCGTGGGCTTGATTATCAGCGTCCTGTCCTGGTTCGCGCTCACCCGCCCGCGAGTGCGCGCCAACGAGGACGGTGTGGAGGTGCGCAACATCATCGGCACCCGCTTTTATCCCTGGTTGGTTATCTACGGTTTGTCCTTCCCGCGGGGGGCGCGGATGGCAAGGCTCGAGCTGCCGGAGTTCGAGTACGTTCCGCTGTGGGCGATCCAGGCGGGCGACGGGGCCGCAGCCCTCGACGCTGTGACGAAGTTCCGCCGCCTCGAAGCCGCCTACATGCCGGAGGAGTAACCCGCCCGTGCCCAATCCCGCAAGCTACCGCCCCGCCCCGGGAACGATTCCGACGGAGCCGGGTGTGTACAAGTTCCGCGACCCGAACGGCCGGGTCATCTACGTGGGCAAGGCGAAGAACCTGCGCGCGCGCCTGGGGAACTACTTCCAGCCGCCGCAGCAGCTGCACCCGCGGACGCGGCAGATGGTGTTCACCGCCGGGTCGGTGGAATGGACGGTTGTCTCCTCCGAGGTCGAGGCCCTCCAGCTTGAGTACACCTGGATCAAGCGCTTCGACCCGTGGTTCAACGTCATGTACCGCGACGACAAGACGTACCCCATGCTCGCGGTCAGCGTCGGGGAGCGCTTCCCCCGCGCGTTTTTCTACCGCGGCCCGCGGCGCAAGGGGGTGCGTTACTTCGGCCCCTTTTCCCACGCCTGGGCGGTGCGCGAGACGCTGGACCTGCTCACCCGAGTTTTCCCCATCCGCACCTGCTCGAACGGCGTCTACAAACGCCATGAGGCGCTGGGTCGGCCGTGCCTGCTCGGCTACATAGACAAGTGCTCGGCGCCGTGCGTCGGCCGCGTCGATGAGACCGAATACGACGAGACGGTCCGGGGCTTCCTCGCCTTCATGTCGGGGCGCACCGACGCGGTGGTGCGCGAACTGACCCGCCGGATGAACGAGGCGGCGGAGAACCTCGAGTTCGAGAAGGCTGCGAGGCTTCGCGACGACCTCGGGGCGGTGAACAAGGTCATGGAGCGCCAGACGGTGGTGCTCACCAAGGGCACCGACGCTGACGTCATCGCCTTCGACACCGACGAGCTCGAGGCCGCCGTGCAGATCTTCAATATCCGCGACGGGCGCACCCGCGCCCAGCGCGGCTGGGTCGTGGAGAAGACCGGCGACGAGCCGGGCAGCGGCGAGCGCCTCGAGGAGGGCCAGGACGACCCGGCTCTTCCGACGCTGATGCAGAACTTCCTCGTGCAGTACTACTCCGACGCCGTCGAGCGGGTGCGGCTGGAAGAGGAGGAGGACCGCGCGCTGCTGGAGAGCAAGATCCGCCGCCGCGGGGTGGACCAGGAGTCCCACGCCGCGGCCCGCCCGCCGGTCCCGGTGCCGCGGGAGATTCTCGTCGCGGTCATGCCCGACGAGCCGGAGGAGGTCACCGAGCTGCTCGCGGAGCTGCGCGGGGGGCCCGTCGAGATCCGCGTGCCGCAGCGCGGGGACAAGGCGGCGCTCATGGAGACAGTCCACCGCAACGCCGCGGAGGCGCTGCACCAGCACAAACTGAAGCGGGTCGGCGACCTCACGGCGCGCTCGCAGGCGCTGCAGGACATCCAGGATGCGCTCGGCCTCGAGGAGGCGCCGTTGCGCATCGAGTGCACGGATATCTCCCACATCCAGGGCACGGACGTTGTCGCCTCGCTCGTGGTATTCGAGGACGGCTTGCCCAAGAAGAGTGACTACCGGCGCTACCGCATCCGCGAGGCCGCCGGCGAGGGGCGCTCCGATGACGTCGGCTCGATCGCCGAGGTGACCCGCCGCCGCTTCCGGCGCTACCACGAGGACAAGTTGGCCACACCCGACGAGGACGTCTTCGACGACGACGCCGCCGACGTGGAGACCACCGGCACCAGGCGCTTCGCCTACCCGCCGCAGCTCTTCATTGTCGACGGCGGCAAGCCCCAGGTCAACGCGGCGCAGGCCGTCTTCGACGAGCTCGGGATCGTGGACGTGGCGCTGATCGGACTGGCCAAGCGCCTGGAGGAGGTCTGGGTGCCCGGCGACGACGAGCCGGTGATCCTGCCCCGCAACTCCGAGGGCATGTACCTGCTGCAGCAGGTCAGGGACGAGGCGCACCGCTTCGCCATCACCTACCACCGGCAGCAGCGCTCCAAGCGCATGCGGGCCTCGGCGCTCGACGGGGTGCCCGGGCTCGGCCAGGCCAGGCGCACGGATCTAGTCAAGCACTTCGGCAGCGTGAAGAAGATCCGGCAGGCGAGCACCGAGGACATCCAGCAGGTCAAGGGAATTGGCCCGAAGCTGGCGGAGGCGATTTATGAGCACCTGCACAACCAGTGATGCGGGCCGCGGGCGATTGGTTAGGATTGTCCGCATGGTGTCCGTCATTCGCCCCGTCATTATCACAGGTATGTCCGGCGGGGGCCTGTCCACGGCCGCGAAGGTCTTCGAGGACAAGGGCTTCTTCGTCGCACAGAACCTACCGCCGCAGATGATCCTTGAGCTCATCGAGCTCGCCGGGGGCGAGAATTCCCCGGTGGCGCGCCTCGCCGTGGTCACGGACGTGCGCGCCCGCATGTTCAACGGCTCCCTGATGGGCACGGTCAACGAGATCCGGGCGGCGGGCTCCGACCCCTTCGTTCTTTTCCTCGAGGCGCGTGACGACGTCCTCATTAGCCGCTTCGACAGTGTGCGGCGCACCCACCCGCTCCAGGGGGACGAGACGCTCCAGGCCGGGATCCGGCGCGAGCGCGAGGAACTCGCACAGGTGCGAGCGGCGGCCGACGTGATCATCGACACCTCCAACCTCTCCGTCCACGACCTGCGGCGCGCCGTGGAGGCGTCGGTAGGCGAGCTCGGCGGTGGCAAGCAGCACGTGACGGTGGAGTCCTTCGGGTTTAAGCACGGCTCCCCGCGCGACGCCGACATCGTCCTCGATGTCCGCTTTTTGCCCAACCCGTACTGGGTCGAGGAGTTGCGCGACTTCCGCGGCGTCGACGCCCCCGTCGCGGACTACGTCCTGTCCCAGCCGGGCGCGCCCGAGTTTGTCGACAACGTGGTGGCGCTTTTGGTGTCCATGCTGGGCGGCTACCGGCACGAGGGCAAGGACTTCATCACCGTCGGCATCGGGTGCACCGGCGGGCACCACCGCTCGGTGGCGGTGTCGGAGGCCATCGCCGCCAAGCTGCGCGAGACCGACACCGTTGAGGTCAGCGTGCTGCACCGCGACCTCGAGCGTTCCTGATCCACCTCAATTTCTGACAGCCACACCATGAGTTCACTTACGTTTACCTGCCTTGGCGGCGGCCACGGCCTCTACCAGACCCTCCTTGCCGCGCGCGAGGCCCACGCCGAAGCCATCAACGCCGTGGTCACCGTCGCCGACGACGGCGGCTCCTCCGGACGCCTGCGCCGCGAGATGGGCATTATCCCGCCGGGCGACCTGCGCATGGCGTGCGCGGCACTCGCCTGTGACGACGAGCCGGGCAGGCTGTGGCGCGACACCCTCCAGCACCGCTTCGGCGGCAACGGGGCGATGGCCGGCCATGCGCTGGGCAACCTGGTTATCGCGGGGCTGACGGAGCGCCTCGGTAGCATCCAGGCCGCCCTCGACACCCTCACCGGGTGGACCCGTTCTGCGGGGCGGGTGCTGCCGGTGTGCAACGAGCCGCTCGACATCGAGGCGGAAGTCGCCGGGCTTGACGACGACCCGCGGGTCATCCGCTCCGTCCGCGGCCAGGTCGCCGTGGCCACCACGCCCGGGACGGTACGCCGCGTGCGCCTTTTGCCCGCGAAACCGCCGGTCAACCCGCTCGTGATCGAGGCGATCCACAGCGCCGACATCGTCACCATCGGCCCGGGTTCCTGGTTTTCCTCGGTCATTCCGCACCTGCTCGTCCCGGACGTCGTGGAGGCGCTCAACGACACCGACGCCAAGGTCGTCGTGCTGCTCAACCTCACCCCGGAGGCCGGCGAGACGCAGGGCTTTACCACCGAGCGCCACATCCACGTCTTCTCGCAACACGCGCCGTCGCTGAAGGTGGACTGCTTCCTCGCCGATAACCACATCAGCCCGACGGAGGGCGAGCGCCTCCACCTGCGGCGCACGGCCGAGGCCGTCGGAGCCACCGTGGCCTACCGCGACGTCCACGCAGAGGCCGTCGACGGCGTTGTGAACAGGCACGACCCCGCCAAGCTGGCGGTTGCGCTCCTCGACCTCTACCGCGGGCGCTAAACTGGGCGCGTTGCATTGGGACGTGAAGGGCCACAGAAGGCGGTGTTGCGGGTGTCACTGACCGCGAACGTGAAAGACGAACTGCTGCACGCCACCGGATCCTCCCTCGACGCCGTGGCAGCGGAGGCGGCCGCGCTCGTGCGCTTCGCGGGGGAGTACGAGACGACCCCGCTCGGCCCCGTCCTGGTGGCGGATTTCGCCGAGCTCGCCGTGGCGCAGCGCCTCGCCGAGTCGCTTGGTGCGCTCGGGGTCGAGGGGCTGCGCGTGGGCGCCGTCCGGCACGGCTCCGCCGGGCGTGAGAAGGCCTACCAGGTGCGCGTGGAGGAGGGAGCCGCGGAGGCTGTGCGTCGGCTGCGCCTGGTCACCGCCTCGGGGCACCCGGTGGTGGGCATGCCCCGGCAGATTATTTCCGGATCGATTCTCGAGGTCGAAGCCGCCTGGCGGGGTGCGTTTTTAGCGCGCGGCACGCTCACCGAGCCGGGGCGCAGCGCGGCGCTCGAGGTCACCAGCCCGTGCCAGGAAGCTGCGATGGCGCTTGTCGGGCTCGCCCGGCGCCTGTCCGTGGCGGCGAAACTTAAGGAGACCCGCGGCGTGGAGCGGGTTTACGTGCGCGACAGCGAAGCCATCGGCGTCCTGCTCAGCCGGATGGGGGCGCCGCGCGCCCGCCTCCAGTGGGATGAGAAGCGCCGCAGCAAGCAGGTGCAGGCCAGCACTGGCAGGCGCCTGGCCACCTTCGACGACGCGAACACGCGCCGCTCCGCCCAGGCCGCCGCGGCGGCGGCCGTGCGCGTCGAACGGGCGATGGAGATCCTCGGCGACGACGTCCCGGAGCACCTCGCCGAGGCCGGATACCTGCGCGCGGAGCACCGCCACGCGTCCCTGGAGGAGCTCGGGCGCCTGGCAGAGCCGCCCATGACCAAAGACGCCGTCGCCGGACGCATCCGCCGTCTGCTCTCGCTCGCGGACAAGCGCGCCGAGGAACTCGGAGTCGCCGACACTAACGGCAACCTCGCCGGCGGGGAGTAGGGCCCCTGCGGGGGAGGGGGGACGTCGCTAGACTCGGCAGCGACGGACCGGTCAGCGCTGCGGTTCCTCAGACGTGACACCCTCAACTCCACCCGTGAAGGAGACGACGTGACTACTCGCATCGGCATCAATGGCTTCGGACGAATCGGGCGCGCCAGCCTGCGCGTCATTCTCAGTGAATACGCAGGCGAGCTCGAAGTGGTAAAGATCAACGACCTGACGGACATCGAGACACTTGCCCACCTGACCAAGTACGACACGGCCTACGGCCCGCTCGGCCGCGAGGTGGAGCACGACGAAAGCTCGATCACCATCGACGGCACTCGCATCGCGGTCTCCTCCGAGACGGACCCCGCCAACCTCGCCTGGGGCGAAGCCGGGGTGGACATCGTCCTCGAGTGCACCGGCAAGTTCCGCAGCGGCCCCGACGCGAAGGCGCACCTGGACGCGGGCGCAAAGAAAGTCATCATCTCCGCGCCCGGCAAGGATATCGACGGCACCTACGTCTGGGGCGTCAACGACGATGCGTACACCGGCGAGGAGACAGTCATCTCCGCCGCCTCCTGCACGACCAACTCGCTGGCCCCGGTGGCGAAGGTCATCGACGACAACTTCGGTATCCGCGACGGCCTGATGACCACAATCCACGCCTACACCGGCGATCAGCGCCTCCAGGACGCGCCCCACAAGGACCTGCGTCGGGCCCGCGCCGCAGCGCAGAACATCGTCCCCACCACCACCGGTGCGGCGAAGGCCGTCGGTCTCGTGCTGCCGAAGCTGCAGGGCAAGCTGGACGGATTCGCCATGCGCGTGCCCACCATTACGGGCTCGGCCACCGACCTGACGGTGCTGCTGGAAAAGTCGACGTCCGCCGAGGAAGTTAACGCCGCGCTCAAGCAGGCGGCGGCAGACCCGAAGTTCGGCCAGGCGCTGCGCTACACCGAGGACCCGATCGTCTCCTCCGACATCATCGGCGCCTCCGCAGGCGCGATTTTCGACGCCGGAATGACCAAGGTCATTGACGGTACCCTGCTCAAGGTCGTCTCCTGGTACGACAACGAGTGGAGCTACACCTCCCAGTACATCCGCATGGCCAAGGTCGTCGCGGACAAGCTGAACTGATCCACCGAGCGCCCGTACACTCGACACCGTTTCACTAGCCCACCTGTCAAGGAGTTTCATATGGCCCTGAAGACCCTCCAGCACCTTCTCGACGAAGGCGTTGACGGCCGCCACATTCTGGTGCGTTCGGACTTCAACGTCCCCCTCGACGAGGAGGGCACCATCACCGACGCGGGGCGCATCGACGCCTCGCTGCCGACGCTGAAGGCCCTTCTCGACGCAGGCGCCAAGGTCATCGTCATGGCCCACCTTGGCAGGCCGAAGGGCGAGGTAAAGCCCGAGTTCTCCCTGCGGCCGGTGGCCGAGGCACTCTCCGATCGCCTCGGCCAGTTCGTCGCCCTCGCCGGCGACGTTAGCGGCGAGGACGCCCACGAACGCGCCAACGGCCTGACGGAGGGGGAGATCCTCCTGCTCGAGAACGTGCGTTTCGACGCCCGCGAGACCTCCAAGGACGACGCCGAGCGCGCCGAGTTCGCCCGCGAGCTCGCCGCCCTCGCTGCCGACGACGGCGCCTTCGTCTCCGACGGCTTCGGCGTGGTCCACCGCAAGCAGGCCTCCGTCTACGACGTCGCGCAGCAACTGCCCGCCTACGCCGGCTTCCTCGTGGAGAAGGAGGTGGAGGCCCTCGGCAGCGTCAAGGACGAACCCGCGCACCCCTACGTCGTGGTGCTTGGCGGCTCGAAGGTCTCTGACAAACTCGGCGTCATCGAGGCGCTGGCGGAGAAGGCGGACAAGGTCATCATCGGTGGCGGGATGTGCTACACCTTCCTCGCGGCGCGCGGCCACAATGTACAGAACTCCCTGCTCCAGGAGGACATGGTGGATACGTGCTCGGGCCTCATGGAGCGCTACGGCGATAAGCTCGTGCTCCCGGTGGACGTGGCCGCGGCGCCGGAGTTCGACAAAAACGCCGAGAAGAAGGTGGTTGGGCTCGACGACATTCCTGAGGGGTGGATGGCTCTGGATATTGGCCCGGAGACCGCGAAGCTCTACGCCGAGGCAATCGCCGACTCCCGCACGGTTTTCTGGAACGGCCCGATGGGCGTATTTGAGTTCCCCGCCTTCGCGGACGGAACGAAGGCTGTCGCCGAGGCGATGATCGCCGCGACGCGTGACAACGACTCGTTTACCGTTGTCGGGGGCGGCGATTCAGCCGCGTCGGTGCGCATTCTCGGCCTTGACGAAGACGGCTTCAGCCACATCTCGACCGGCGGCGGTGCTTCCCTCGAACTCATCGAGGGTAAGGAACTGCCGGGTATCTCCGTCGTGAGCAACTAGGCAAGAAAGGAAGTCCCATGGCACGCACGCCGCTGATCGCGGGCAATTGGAAGATGAACCACGACCACCTGGAGGCCATCGCCACGGCACAGCGCCTCGCCTTCGCCTTCCCGAAGGAGGGATACGAAAGCGTCGATATCGCCCTGCTCGTGCCGTTCACGGACCTGCGATCGGTGCAGACTCTCGTCGAGGGCGACAAGCTGCAGTTCACCTTCGGTGCCCAGGATGTCTCGCCACACGACAACGGCGCCTACACCGGAGACATCTCCGCCGCGATGCTGGAGAAGCTGGGCTGCACCTGGGTGGTCGTCGGCCATTCGGAGCGGCGCCAGCACCACTCCGAGGACAACGAGCTCGTCGCCGCGAAGGCGAAGAAGGCTCTGGCCCACGGTATCAACCCCATCGTCTGTGTCGGTGAGCCCGTGGAGGTGCGCGACGCGGGCCGACACGTCGAGTACGTCGTGGAGCAGACCCGTGACTCGCTCGCGGGCCTCGACGCCGACGAGTTGTCGCGCAGTGTCGTCGCCTACGAACCCGTCTGGGCGATCGGCACCGGAAAGGTGGCCTCCGCCGAGGACGCGCAGGAAGTGTGCCACGCCATCCGCGGCGTTATCGCCGATGTGGCGGGAGAGGAGGTCGCGGCCGGCGTTCGTGTGCTCTACGGCGGATCGGTGAAGACCGACACGATCGGCGAGATCGTGTCGCAGCCCGACATCGACGGCGGCCTGGTCGGCGGCGCCTCCCTCGATGGCCAGGAGTTTGCCCGGTTGGCCGCGGCAGCGGCGAACGTGGTGCGCTAACCCGCCCGGTGCGGGCGGTAGTGTACGATAAGCACGGTTACATCCCCGAGGAAAGTGGAGAGAAGCACCGCATGGTTCTGGCCCTTGAGATCGTCCTGGTCATCGCGTCGATTCTGATGTCCATCTTTGTCCTCCTGCACAAGGGCAAGGGCGGCGGCCTGTCGAGCCTCTTCGGTGGCGGAGTGCAGTCCAACTTGTCCGGTTCGACGATTGTGGAGAAGAACCTGGACCGCTACACCGTCGTTATCGCACTGATCTGGGTCACCTGCATCATCGGCCTGAACGTCGCGCAGTCCTTCGCCCTGTAGGACTCACAGCGTGAAGGCTGTGGGCCCGTAGGGTGAAACGCTCCCCATTCGCTGGACTGAGGAATCGGGTACCGGCTAGTGGGGAGCATTTTTCGTTGTGAGCACGGTTCTCTCATTCGGCATCAGTGCGAGCAGGGTCGGACTCTCGCGCGGGGCGCAGAAGTGGAGATGACGCGTGAAAACCGAAGGTGCTCACGGAGGGGGGCGCTGCGCCGCCGGGAAGCGGAAAACGCGTACCCAAGAATGTTGCGGGACGTGAAGAATCATGGACGCGCCTAGATAGCCAGGCGAGCGTCATCCCCATGTCGCGGCACCGCCCGGAGGACCGCGTGGACGCGGCGGGCACGCCCCCAGTCGACATGCTCCTACCACGAGAAACGGCTCCACGAACCGGACTAGGACGCTGCCCTTAAAGAAGCAATCCAGGAAAGCGTCGAGTGCGACAAGCATCTCTACGGCCACCGGCGAATCCTGCGGTGACTTGCGGAAACAGGGCCGAGTGGTCAACCCCGAGCCCGTCTTCCACCTCATGCGCGAAACGGGTCTTCGGGCCAAGATCCGCCGCAGCGCTGAGCCATAGTGCTAGCAGCAAGCGTGAGCGCAGGCGGCGGGCGGTGGCGGTGCCGATGCCTCCCTCGCGCCGGTGATGACGACGGTGCGTCCGTCGAATCGCTTCATGACATCTCCTTCGGTGGTCGTTCGCCTACAGGACGGCGATGCGCAGGTCGTCGGCGCGGTCGGTGCGCTCCCAGGTGAACTCGGGAAGCTCCCGGCCGAAGTGCCCGTAGGCGGCGGTCTGGGCGTAGATCGGGCGCAGCAACTCAAGATCGCGGATGATGGCTCCGGGGCGTAGGTCGAAGACCTCCCGGACAGCACGCGCGATCGCCTGGTCCTCGACGGTGCCGGTCCCGAACATTTCGACGTAGAGGCCGACGGGGTTGGCTTTGCCGATGGCGTAGGCGACCTGGACCTCGGCGCGTTCGGCGAGGTCTGCGGCGACGATGTTCTTCGCCACCCATCGCATCGCGTATGCTGCGGACCGGTCGACCTTGGACGGGTCCTTCCCGCTGAAGGCGCCGCCGCCGTGCCGTGCTGCGCCCCCGTAGGTGTCGATGATGATCTTGCGTCCGGTCAACCCTGCGTCGGCCTTCGGGTCACCCATGACGAAGCTGCCGGAGGGATTCACAAGCAATTTCATGCCCGAGAGGTCCAGCCCGGTCTCCTCGACGACGGGGCGGATGACGGCATCGTCGAGAGCGTCACGAAGCTGGTCCTGCGTCATGTCGGGGTGATGTTGGGTGGAGACGACGACGGTGTCGACGGCGCGGGGCGTAGCCCTGTCGTAGCCGAGCGTGACCTGGGTCTTGCCGTCAGGTCGCCGGAACGGCAACTGGCCTGACTTTGGCGCTGTCGTGAGACGCTCGGCCAATCGGTGGGCAGTCCGGATCGCTAGAGGCATCAGTTCGGGGGTCTCGTTCGTGGCGTAGCCGAACATGAGGCCATGGTCTCCTGCACCCTGCTGGTCGTGGAGAGGGGAGGCCGTGCCGTTGCGGGATTCTTCGGAGCTGCTGACGCCGTCGCCGATCTCGGGAGACTGTTCCCCGATCGACACGGTCACGCCACAGGGGTCGCCGTCGAAACCCATCTCGCTGGAGGTGTAGCCGATGCCGTTGATGACGCGGCGGGCGATGGCGGCGATGTCGGCGTATCCGCTGGTGCGGATTTCCCGGGCGACATGGACCAAACCGGTAGTGACGAGCGTTTCCACGGCGGTGCGGGAGTGGGCGTCTTGAGTGATGAGTGTGTCAAGGATGTTGTCGCTGATCTGGTCGCAAATCTTGTCGGGGCGGCCGTCGGTCACCGCTTCCGACGTGAAAAGTCGTAGCGTCATGGTTTGTCCTTCTTCTCAGGCGGTATCGCGGTCGGGGGGTGGGGAGCCCCGAGTGTGGTGCTCCTCACCGCTCGTGATCGCTTAGTGGGGTGCGGCGTTCAGCGTGGGCGTCTTGCGCAGGAGCACGGCCAGTCCAGCCAGGGCGGCGGCGCACGCTCCGATGACGATCAGGAGCACGGCGCGGTAACCGTCGGTGCCGGATGTCGAGAGCGCGGTGATGGTGGTGTAGATGCTGCCGAGCACGGTCACCGAGAGGAGGCTGCCGAATTCGTAGGAGACTTCCTCGACGGCGGAGGCCATGCCTGCGCGTTCGGGGGCGACGTTGGTGATGATCGTCGAGGACGCGACGGTGATCAGCACGCCGATGCCTGTGCCGGCGACGAACAGGCTCAGTCCCAGCCAGGTGATGTGGGCGTTGAGGGTGAGTGTGGCCAGGCCGTATCCGAGACCGGCCAGGACGGCCGCGACCAGCAGCAGCGCTCGTGGCCCGATGCGGGTCAGGAGCGAACCGCTGGCCAGGGAGGTGATCGTCGCGCCGACGGCGATGCAGCCTACGAGCAGCCCGGCCTGGAGGGGCGTGTACCCGGCGGTGGCCTGGAAATAGAGCGAGGTCACTGCCCCGATGCCGGCAAAGACGAAGGTGCTTAGCCCGGCGGCGAGGACACCGGCGGACACGGCGGCGTTGCGGAAGATCGTGAAGTCCAGCAGCGGCGTGTCCAGTCGGCGCTGTCGGGTCACGAACAGCGCGAAGCCGACCAGGGCGGCGACCAGCGAGATCCCGGTGATCGTCGCGGACGGCGAGGTGGAGGCGATTTCCTTGATCGCGGCGACGAGCCCTGTCAGGCCCATGAGCGCCCAGATGGAGGAGACCAGGTCCCACGGGACGGCTGATTCTTCGGCGGCTTTCGGGGCGAAGATCGCGGTGAGGATGAACGTCACGATCACGATCGGCACGTTGATCAGGAACACCGACCCCCACCAGAACCACTCGAGCAGGAGCCCGCCGACGAGGGGCCCGAAAGCGATTCCACCGATCGACACGCTCGACCAGACTGCGATGGCGATGTTGCGTTCGCGTTCGTCGTCAAAGGTGATGCGGATGATCGCCAGGGTTGCCGGGAGCATGAGGGCTGCGCCGATGGCGAGCAGGGCGCGGGAGAAGATGAGGATGCCCGGTGTCGGTGAGAACGCCGCGATGAGCGAGGCCAGCCCGAACAGGGCGATCCCGAGGAGGAACACTCGTTTGTGGCCGTAGCGGTCTCCGAGGGTGCCGGTGCCCAGGAGCAGGCCGGTCATGACCAGCGGGTACATGTTGATGATCCACAGGGACTCGCTGGTGCTCGCCCCCAGAGCGTCCTCGAGCACGGGGACGGCGATGTAGAGGATCGAGGTGTCAATCGTGGCCAGCAGGAGGCCGAGGGAAACGGCGGTGAGGACGATCCATCGGCCTCGCTGGGTGCGGGTATCCGCGGGAGCGGGGGTGCCGGCGTCGAAGGTTCCGGGTCGGGTGTTGCCGTTGTCGTGAGTCATCCGGTGTGCTTTCTTTGGTCCCATTCCTTCTTGAGCATGGCGAAGGTGAACTCGTCACCCCATTCGCCCTTGAAGATCTCCAGCTCGCGGAAGTGAGCTTCCTTGCGCAGCCCGAGTCGTTCCATGAGCCGGGCGGAGGCGTCGTTTCTCGGGTCGCATCGCCCGATGATGCGGTGCAGGTTCAGGGTCTCGAATCCCAGTCGGAGCATTTCGACGGCCGCTTCCGAGGCGAGTCCTTTGCCCTGGTATTCGGGGTGGAAGACATATCCGAACTCGCCCTGGGAGTTGTCCCGGCTCAGCAGCGTCAGCAGCACGTAGCCGATGACGGTGCCGTTATAGTCGACGGCCAGCAGGAGGGTGTCCCCGTCGTTTTCGAGTTTGGTCTGGGTCACCCGCTTGGCCAGTTCGTCGGCGTTGTCCGCGCGCGTGCGGGGCTCGTTGAAGAGGTACCTCGCGACGTCGTCGCGGGATTCGAAGTCGAACATGTCGTCTTCGTCTGCGGGTGTGAATGGTCTGATGATCAGGCGGGAGGTAGTGATGGGCTGATCGAGGTGGAACATTACTTTCTCCTTCTGCAGCACGTGTGTGCGGTCATGGTCAGTGCGACGCTGCCGGTGGCGTCCGACGGGTCGCGGTAGGGGTCGAGCAGGTCCGAGATTCGGTGCCGGTGGCCGTCGACGAACACGTCGCGAATCCTGGCGGTATCGGCGATATCGGCCAGGGGGTCGCCGTCAATGATGAGCATGTCGGCATGTGCCCCGACGGTGAGTTGTCCGAGGAGTTCGCTGGCTCCGAGGGCTTTGGCCGCGTTGACCATTCCGGTGCGCAGTGCGTCCACCGGGGTGAAGCCGTGGCGGACGAGGGCCCGGAGATTGGTGTGAATGCTGACGCCGAGGTCGTCCAAGGGGGCATCGGTACCGAGCACCACGAGGCCGCCGGCTTCGTTCACCGACCGCAACAGGTCCACGTCGCCGCGGGTCCATGCCAGGTTGATGGGGTCGGGGTCCGTGGCAGCTTGATCGGCCTTGTCCTGGAGGCGGCGGTAGTCCCACCAGGGGTAGAGCACCCGGGTGCGTTCATCGTCAACGAGGTCGCGGGAGTCGGCGTGGACTTCCGCTGCGAACAGCAGAGTCGATGACACCCAGAAGTCTCCGCCCGAGAGCAGGGACACGGTGTCGGCCGCGGTGAGTCCTTTCGCGGCGCTGAGGGTGCGGGAATAGCCGAGCCGGTTCCCGCCGCCGGTGTGCTCCATGCCGTGCAGACCCGAGGCGACTGCGGGGTAGACGTAGTGGGAGATCACGGGAATCCCATGGGCGGCGAGCCCGTCGACGAGTCGGCGCTCGAGGGTGACGGGGAGGCGCTGGTAGGACTTCACGCAGCTGTAGCCGAGGGCGAGGATGCGTTCGATCTCCCGGTCGACCTGCTCAGCCGAAGTCACGCACCGCATGAACCCGAACGAGTACCGGTTGCCGTCGAGAGGCTCGCCGTTGTTGAGGAACCGCGGACCGATGCCGGTGCCGGCGTGGGTGGCTTCGCGTGTCTCGCGTGCTTCGTAGGCGAGGTCGCCGGCCGAGCGGCTGGTGGTCACCCCGTAGGCCAGCCAGAGGCGGCCTTGCCGGTTTCCCCAGGCCCGGCCTCGCATGTGCCAGTGGTTGTGCATGTCGATCAACCCCGGGATCAGCGTGTACGGCGAGGCGTCGAGATCTGCCATCCGGGACTCGTCGGCAGGCCGGATATTGGTGATCGTGCCGTCCTCAATCGTGACGTCGACGTTGCGCTGGTAGTCCTCGTCCACCCCGTTCCAGAGTCGTCCGGCGCGCAGCGTGAACCGCTCGGGTCGTGCCTGCCGGGTGTAATCGAGGGACGGCCGTACGTCGGCAGAGGCGGTGAGCAGATGGAACGTGCCCAAAGACAGGAACGCGACCTCTCCCGATGCGGAGCTGGTGACCCCGTCGGCGATCGCGTCGGAGGCGACGGTGGCCTCGGCAGTGGTCCGTCCGGACTGGTCGACTGGGACGCGGTGCAGCCTGCTTTCGCAGACCGCGTAGAGAGCGGTGCCATCGGCAGCCCAGACGGGGCCGTCGTGGTTGCGTGTCGCGATCGACAGACCCGGTGAGAATGGTTGGGTGAACGTCTCACCGCTGGCGAGGTCGAGGACGAGCATCTCGTTGAGGCCGCTGTCCGAGCGTGGCGAGGCCAGCTGGTGCACGGCCATCGCGATCTTCTGAGAGTCAGGCGACCACGTCGCCTTTCCCGGTGTCTCGTGCCCGGTCAGCAGTTCGGTGACCGTGCCGGAGGCGAGCTCGAGCCGATGCGTGCCGCCGGCTTCATCGTGGAACACCACCGACGCGCCGTCCGGTGACACCGATGGTAGGAGCGCACCGTTCTTCTCGAATGTCAGCTGCGTGTCCGTGCCGTCGGCAAGGACGTGGCGCCACAAGTTGACGATTCCTTTGCGGTCGCTGGTGTAGATGATCGCGGCCCCGTCGGGTTCCCAGGTGGGATCGGCGTTGAAGTAGCCGTCGTCTACGACCACGCTGGTGTCGCCGGAGGCATCGGTCAGCCATAAGGCGTTGAGCGCGCGGAAACAGATCCGGTCACCGTCCGGGGACAGCGCCGCCCCGGTCAGCCCGAGTGCGGGACCATGCGCCTCCAGATCCAGGCGCGGCTTGATCGCCGCAGGGGCGGCCGCCGCCGACAGAGCGACCTCGAACGGCACGGCAGACGTGCTTGTTCCATTGAGCGTGCGCCGGCGGATCTCCCCGCTGGTGGAATACATGAACTCCGTGTCCGATAGCCACGCCGCCGGCAGCGGTGCGGGCTCTTCGTCCTCGGGGTCAGTGAGGCGTTGCCCGTCGTGTTCGAGCCACGCCTGCGGGGTGTGCGAGACGACGTAGATCAACTTGCCCGATGGCGAGTACGACAGTCCCCGGATGGTAGGGCCCTCCTCGACCGTGCGCAGTGTTTTCGTGCTGCCGGTCGTGATGTGGAGCTGTTCGATGTGAGTGTCGTCGGCGACATAGACGATGTGCTTGCCGTCGGGATGCCACCGCGGTGAGTGGTAGGACCGTTGGTCGTCGGTCCCGATGAGGACATGCCGGTCTCCGCCTCGCACGCCGATACGACACACGGCACTGGTGCCTCCGGCGTCGGAGATGAACACGATGTCCTTGCCGTGGGGCGAGACGTGCGGGTCCTGGTCGTCCTCGGTACCCGCGGTCAGACGGGTGACGGCGCCGGTGTGCAGGTCGAGGGCGCACAGATCGTAGGTGCCGTGCCGGAATGACTGGAACACGACGGTGCGCCCGTTCGGGGTCAGGCTCGGCCAGGTGGCGTCTTCGACATCGTCGGTGAGGCGGCACGCTTGCCCGCCTCCGGCGGGCAAGCGCCACAGCACATTGCCGACGTCGATGATCGTGACGTCGCTGCCGGGATGCGTGCTCAGCGTGATGTTCGTGGCCGTGCTGACGGTGGTGCCCGCCCCGCCGGCGTGCGCGCGGGGTGCGAAGGTGCCGGGTTCGAGCAGGGCGGCGGTGGCCGCGACGGCGACGCCGCCCTGGACGAATCCTCGTCGGCTGTTGAGTGCGTCCATCAACTCTCCTTGACCGCGAGGATGAATCGCGGAAGTTTGTCATGGTCCCGGTGACTGGTGATCTGCCCGAAGCCGACGTCGGTGAGGATCGTGAGGATCTCGTCGAGGGCTGCGTCGTAGTGCTCGAGGGCGAACGTGCCTCCCGGTCGCAGGAGCCGGTGCGCGGTGCGTGCCACGAGACGGGTGAGGTCGAGGCCGTCCGCGCCCGAGTACAGCGCCGTCTTGGGCTGGTAGACCGCCCATTCGCTGGGTATGTGCAGGTCCGTGGGCACATAGGGCGGGTTCGCGGTGACGAGATCCGTCGTGCCGGTCAGGTCATCGGCGAAGCTCTCGTTGCCTATGTCGGCCTGGAGGAACTCGACCCGTCCGGCATCGACGCTCTCCAGACGGTCGGCGTTCTCTTGGGCGCATGCCACGGCGGATTCGGCCACGTCGGCTCCGATCACGCGTGCCTGGGGCAGCCGGGTCGCGACCGCCAGGGCGATGGCTCCGGTGCCGGTGCACAGATCGACGACCGTCGGCGTGGGCGTGGAGAGGTTCTCGATCGCGGCGGTCACCATGGCCTCGGAGTGCACTCGGGGGATGAACACGCCCGGGCGGACGGTGAGATCGAGTCCGAGAACGTGGACGCGCCCGGTCAGGTACTCCAGGGGCTCCCGGTTGCTGCGCCTCGCCACGAGGTTAAGGAACTGCTCGCGTTCGGCCGTATCCGGTGCCGTTGTGTCGTCGGTGGTGCCGAAGGTGTGCTCGGCCAGCACCTGGGCGTCGGCGGCGGGGGTGGGAACGTTCGCCGTGTGCAGCTGCCGCGTCGCGTTCCGGGTGAGTTCTGCCCGGGTGGGGGCCGGTGCCCGATCCGGTGCGCCGAACTTCTCGCGGGTGGCGTCGTAGTAGTCGCGCAGCCACTGCACCATTTGCGGGTGCAGGCGTGAGGAGGCGACCAGTTCGGGCGGTGGCGTGAAGTCGTCGTCGATCTGATCGGCCCAGTTCTGGTAGATCGGCTGGAGGTCGGCTTCGAGGTATTCCTGCCAGTCGGTGGGGATCGTCCAATGGTGCTCGTAGCCGGTGGCGAGCATGTGCTGGACGGTGGTGTCGATGATGCGGGGCCGGCCGCCGGCCCGCCGGACCGGGGCACGTTCGGGGGTGAACAGCGACAGGTCCGCTTCGCCGCTGCCACCGGTGAGGCGGTCGGCGAATTCCTGGGCGATCAGCGGCGACAGGAACAGGCCGTCGCGGTAGGTGCCGGTGGTCATCCACAGACCCTGGACCGGGGTCTCGCCCAGCAGGGGGAACCCGTCGAGGGAGACAGGCCGGTTGCCAACGTTGATGCGCCGCACACTGCTCGACCAGAGGTTCCGTCGGATCTGACGGTGTGCGCATCCGAGGACGAACTCCAGATCGCGCAGGACGGGTTCGGTCATTACGGACGGGTTAATGATGTTGGTCGCGCCGACGTAGACCTGCCCCAGGCCTCGCGGGACGACATGGAGGCCGCAAGCGAACGCGCGGTTCGGGGTCCGGATCACGGATTGGGGCTGGGTGCCGTCATGGGTGGTCATCACTGCGGAGACCCCGTAGCCGGCGACTAGGCGCGGGATGGTGGCGCCGAGCCCGGGGACGAAGTCGATGAGCGCCTGGGAGCCCACACCGGCGGCGAGCACGACCTGGCCAGCTTCGATCACGTCCCCGTTGTCTAGGACCACGGCGCGGATGCAGCCTTGATCTTCGCGCAGGCTCACGGCCCGTTCGTGGATGAGGGTGCAGCCGCGGGCGGCGGCGGCGCCTTCGAGGCGTGCCAGGAGACGGCCGGAGTCGACGGCGTGCTCGCTGGGGATGTGGATCGCTTCGAGCGGACGGGAGTTCGGGTCGGCGTCGACCCAGCCGATGTCGTCGACGTCGACGGTGTCGAAGGGCTCCTTGTTCTCCTGCAGGGTCTTCTGGATGGCGGAGAAGTTCTCGGTGTCGATCTCGCGGGTACCGACGGTGTTGAGGATGACCGTGGTGCCCGAGGCGGTGAACAGGTCGGTGCCATCCAGGGGTGAGTGGTCGGAGATCTTCTCGACCCAGTCGGGCCAGAGCTCTTTGGCTTTCAGGTCGAGGGCGAACTTCGTCCGTCCTGGATCGTCGCTGATGAGGTCGGCGGTGACCTCACCGAAGCAGCCGAGCATGGCACCGGCGGCGGTCGATGCCGCGTACTGCCGGTTCTCGGGGCCGATCAGCGCGACGGTGAGGCCGCGGTCGGCGAGTTCGACGGCGAGGGAGCTGCCGATGGCTCCGTTTCCGACGACGATGGCGTCGAATGTCTGTGTGGTCATGGGGGCTCTCCTGGTGAGTTAGGGGGTGTCGGTGACAAGGGCGGCGAGGTGGTCGATCTGGGCCGGGGTGTGCCGTGCCGACAGCGCGAATCTCAGCAGCCCGGTGCCGTGGGCGACGATCGGGTAGAACACGGGGAAGCAGAGAACGCCGGCGTCCTTCAACGCGATGCCGGCCTCGAGGGTGGCCTGTTCGCTGTCGAAGGTGACGCCCCGGATCGGAGACCGTGAGCCGGCGTTGACGCCCTGGTGGCCGGTGGCGTTGTCGAAGTGGGCGACGTTGTCCCACAGGGTGGCCTGGAGCTTCTCGACCGACCCGTCCAGGTGCATACGCGCGGATTCGGCGTTGACGGCGGTGTGGGGTGCCATGTTGGCGTGTCCGAATACGAGGGGGTTGGCCTCGCGGCGGATGACCGTGGCGTCGGCGTCGGTGTCGACGAGGGCGAATCCGCCGGAGCCGCCGAAGGCCTTGGAGAGTGACCCGACGAGGAGGACTTCGCCGATGATGTTCCCGGACAGGGCGGTGTAGGCGTATCCCGTTCCGAGGCGCCCGTTGATCGAGATGCCGTGCGCGTCGTCGATGTAGACGTAACCACCGTGTTCCGCGGCCAGGCGTGCCAGGGTGGCAACGTCGATGAGGCCTCCCATCGATCCCACGCCGTCAACGAGAATGATTGGGCTGCGGGAAGCGTTCTTCGCTTCCACCAGCAAGGGTTCCAGAGTGCTCAGATCCGTGCTGTCGAAGCGGTTGGTCGGCCCGATCTGGTCGAGGATGCCGCGCAGGCTCTGCATCGACGCGTGCGCGGTGCGGTCGAAGAGGAACTCCGGGCCGCTGCTGGCGATCGGGTAGCTCGGAAGCAACCCGGTGCCCAGCAGCGGCAGTACGCCCAGGTGCACGCTGCTGACGGAGTTGAACACGATGGCACGGGATCCGCCGTACATCGTCGTCAGCGCTTCCTCGAGGTCGTCGAGGTCGGTGGTGTGCATGCTGTTGCGCGAGGCCGATAGGTGTACTCCGACCTTCCGGATGGAGTTCTGGGCAGCGTGGACCAGGCGTGGGTGGGATTCGAGTCCGAGGTAGGAGCAGGAGACGAACTCGGTGTAGGTCTTGCCGTCGTCGAGGATGACGCCGTCTGACGTGCGCTCGCGCACGCTGTGGTTTGTGATTCCCGCCTGGGCTGCCTGGTCGTACATGTCGGTCGTCCAGGCGGAGCGTCGTTCGTAGACGTTCTTCCGGTTAGTGGTCGTCGTGGACATCGGGATTCTCCTTCGAAGATGGTGTGGCCGGGGTCTGGTCATCGGAGGCCGCCGGCCGCGGCGCGGTCGTGTCGATGGTGTGGCCGAGGGCGGTCTGAGCGAGGTCGGTGAGCGAGGCGAGGCGGGTGTTGAACCAGGACTGGTTCTCCGCCAGGGACTGGGCGAACGATGCCGGCGAGTCCTGTGCGAGGTCGTCGTCGAGTCGAGCCAGTGCGTTGGCCAGAATGTCGCGCGCCGGCGGCTGGCCGAGGGCTGCGCCTTGGATGTCCCAGTAGGTCTCGGGTGAGCCCGATGCCACGCGTGCGGCCAGGGCCATCAGCAGGCGGGTCGGTGGGGGCGCGAACTCCAGGCAGCGGTCGACGTCGGCGACGATGTGCGGCAGGCTGGCCGCGAACGCCAGGAGCGCACTGTGCGTGAGGGCTTGAACGGCGACGAGCTCGTTGTCGTGCTCGCGCGCACTCAGAAAGACCACCCGGGCGCCGGCGTCCTCGATGCAGGACACGACGTCGGTGACTGTGGGATGCGTGACGGGGTCGACGACGGCTATGCGATTGCCGCGGGGTCCGAGCCCGGGATGGAACAGCGGGTTGATGCTCAGCATCGCGTGCTCCGGTACCGCCGCTGCCAGGTGGGCACGGAGGCGGTCCTTGCGGGAGAGCGTCTCGACGATGAGTGCGTCAGCGGGCAGGAGCGGGGCGAGTGCTTCCAGTGTCTCGAGGGCGGACTCCTCGGGCACAGCGAGGACGACCAGCGAGCAGGATGTTAGTGCCGCAGCGGTGGCCGGAGTCGGCTGGCGGGCGTCGACCTCGAGATACTGCTCCAGAGTGCTGAGGGCTTGGGCGCCGTCGAAACTGACACGCGGTCGCGTGTCGAGGGCGTGAATGTGCCAGCCGTGTGGGGCGAGGATGCTCGCGATCATCTGGCCGACGGGCCCGAAACCGACGATGACGGCTTGTTTCGACCGCGATGAGGGCTGGGTGGGTGTCGTGCTCATGCGTTGGTGACTTTCGATTCGAGGGCGGTGAGCAGGGCGCAGGCTTTCACGAGGGTTTCCTCGAATTCGTCAAGGGGGTCCGATTGGGCGACGATCGCTCCGCCGACGCCGAACGTGGTGGAGGTGTGATCGGAGACGAGGGTGCGGATGGTGATGCTCAGGTCGGCTGCGCCGCTGAGGGAGAACCAGCCGATGGCTCCGGAGTAGAAGCCGCGTGCTCGGTGTTCGAGGCTGCTGATGATCTCCATCGTGCGGATCTTGGGTGCGCCGCTCATGGAGCCGCCGGGGAAGGTGGCCTGCACGCAGTCCACGGCGGTTAGCTCCGGCCGCAGAGTGCCGGTGATGGTGCTGACGAGTTGGTGGACGTGGGAGAAGGTCTCGACGGTGAAGATGTCGTCGGCGCGGACGCTGCCGACTGTGCAGACGCGGTTGAGGTCGTTGCGGAGCAGGTCGACGATCATCAGGTTTTCGGCGCGGTCTTTCCCGTTGGTGGATACGTCTTTGCGCAGTTCCTGGTCATCACCCGGGGTGGTTCCCCGGGGGCGGGTGCCTTTGATGGGTTTCGCTTCGACCTGGTGGTCGACGCCGACGCGGAGGAATCGTTCGGGTGAGGCGCTGAGGATGGCGAGGTCCCCGAGTCGCAGGAAGGCGCCGAACGGTACCGGGCTCGTCTGCCGTAGCGCGCGGTAGGCGGCATACGCATCGGCGATCGGTCCGGCTTCGGCCATGTTCGTCAGGCAGATCTCATAGGATTCGCCGTCGCGGATCTTTTCCAGGCACGTCTGGATGCTCGCCAGGTAGGAGGCACGGTTCTGGTCGAGCTCGAACTCGAGCGCGGTCGGCTCCCTCAGGATCGGGACGTTCGCGGCCTCCGACTGGCGGTCGTCAGCATTAGCGACGGCTTCACGGGCAGTGGCAGATGTCTGTGACAGCCAGTCAGCGGCGGCCGTCCGCGTGGTTGGTTGGCTGTCGTCGACGAGGGTGAGCAGGTAGGTGTAGCACTCGCGATGGTCGATGACGATGGCGCGGTCGGCGAAGATCAGTGCCGCATCCGGGTGGGGTGAGCGATGGGCGGGTGTTCCGACGGTCTCGTCTTTGAGCTCGTAGCCGAGAGCGCCGACGTAGCCGAGGTTGAAGTCGAAGGGAAGTTCTTCGACGGCAGGGACTGCGCGCTGGTGTAGCTGGGCTCGCAGGTAGGTATAGAAGTCCTGGTTGATGGTTCGTTCACCGTCGTTGCCGCGAACGCGCCACTGTCTGGCGGTGACGTCGTACTGCAGGGTCTCGGCGAGCGGTCCGGTGGCATCGCCCATGATGGTCAGGCGTTTGGAGACCGGATCCATGGTCGAGCTATCGAGCCAGAAGCTGGTCTCACGAGCAGAGTAGAGGCTTTCGAACAGGCGTTGCGCGTCGGGTTCGCCGTTGATTCGCTGCCATTCCACGCGCAGACGCCGGTGGTGCTGGGGATGCCGGACGAGGGCGAGGTGATCGGTCGTGGGGGTTCGTGGGTGCGTGTGCACGAGAGTCTGGAAGTTCATCAGCATCGCTTCGCCCCACTCGGTCAGCGCCGACTCGGGGTGGAATTGGATGCCCCAGTACGGTCGGGTCTTGTGCCGGACCGCCATGACTACGCCGTCCGGGGTCCACGCGGTCGGTTCGACGTCGGCGGGCAGGTCGGTGACTGCCAGGGAGTGGTAGCACACCGCTCGGAACCCTTGGGGCACGCCTTGGAAGAGGTCGGTGTCGTAGTGGTGCACGCTCGTGACCCTGCCGTGCATGGGCTCGGGCGCCAGATCGACGGTCGCGCCCGAGGCGAATGAGAGTGCCTGATGGCCGAGGCATACGCCCAGCACGGGCAACCGGTTCTGGTCGAAAGCTTGCTGCGAGATTCCCAGGTCCCCGGACCGTTGGGGGCGGCCCGGGCCGGGTGAGACGATGATGCCGTCGAAGTCGTCGAGGGAGATGTCGGCCCAGTTGGCGTCGTTGGTGATGACGACTGGTTCAGTTCCGAACACGCGGTGGGCGAGATCGCGGAGGTTGTAGGTGAACGAGTCGAAGTTGTCGATCAGGAGGGTTTTCATCGGGGTGCTACCTCGACGCAGCGCTGTCGCTGGGCGCGGGAGCCTCATCGATGATGAGGTCTTCGACGCGGCAGGTCTCGGTGATGATCACCTCGTAGAGGCTGCGCAGGAACTCCGTGCTGATGCCGTGCTCCTGGCCGAAGGCTTCGGCTCTCTGGTGGACGACATCCACCCGGCCTGGCTGCATCATGGGGATGTCATGCTCTCGTTTGAGCTGTGCGATACTCACGCAGCACTCGATGCGACTGTTCAGAAGACCGAAATGGTAGCGGTGTGGTGAGCATCTGGTAGCGCCTGAGTGAGTACCCGGTAGCGGTATCTCACTCAGGCGTTGCCGGTTGTTATGCGTTGGTGGTCAGGCGCATGTTTGGTCCTTCGAGTGTGATGATTTCGGCGCCGGAGACGAGTCGGTTGAGGATTGACTCGGAGATCACGGCGTCGGGGATGGACTTGTACCACTCGTGTGGGGTGAACTGTGAGGTCACAACGGTTGAGACTTTGCGTTCCCGCCCGGCGAGGATATTGAGTAGCTGGTGCGCGGTCGCGGCATCAACAGGTGCGGTGAGAAAGTCATCCAGGACTAGGACATCGACGTCGTGGAGTTGCTGGATGAACTTCAGCCGTGTGGGGTTATCGGGGCGGAGGACTGCCAGTTCGGCGGCGAGCATGTCGGTGCGGTAGAACCGTGCGGAGTAGTCGTTGCGGCATGCTGCGGTGATGAGTGCTTGGGCGAGGTAGGTTTTACCAACTGAGGATTTGGTTCGCTCGTGAAACCGCGCGGTGCGAGCATCCGAGCTGGTGTTCAATCTGGCGGTAAGAACGCTGGAGAGTGTCCGTTTGTTTGTGTGCGGGGGCTTGGTTTACAAGTAGTTGGCGAACCGGTCTGGGTAGGCCACGGATAGTTGGTTGATGGCTTGTTTCCACCCTGAGGTTTTCGCCCCTTCAATATAGCCGTTGCAGTCGATTGCCCGCTTCGCTTTTTTCGCGCGTTGGGCGGCGCGTTTGTCCTCGATGTTGCAGACCATCAACCACAGCGTCTTCAACGCCGCAGCATCCGTGGGGAATTGGCCACGGTTGCGGGTCGCTTTCCGCAGCTCAGCGTTAAGCGACTCGATGGCATTGGTGGTGTAGAGCACCCGGCGAGCTGCAGGCGGGAACTGCAGAAACGGTATAAACCTCTCCCACGCATCACGCCAGACCTTCACCGACTGGGGGTACTTCCGCCCCAGTTCCGAGGCTTCGAAGGCATCGAGGGCGGCGCAAGCGGCGTCCTCGTTCGGTGCGGTGTAGACCTGCCGCAGCGCGCTGGATACAGATTTGCGGTCCTTATAGGACACCCACCTGTTGGCGGCCCGGATCAGGTGCACGATGCAGGTTTGTACCATCGAGTTCGGCCAGGTCGCTTCCACGGCCTCAGGCAGGCCTTTGAGCCCGTCGCAGCAGACGATGAACACGTCATTGACTCCACGGTTCGCCAGGTCCGCGCACACGGATGCCCAGAATGCAGCCCCTTCATTGTCGGCGATCCATAGTCCCAGGATGTGTTTGGTCCCGTCGATGTCGATGCCAACAGCCATGTAGCAGGCTTTATTGACCACCCGGTGACCATCGCGGATTTTCACCCGCAGCGCGTCGAGGAAAATGACCGGGTAGAACTCATCGAGCTGACGGTTTTGCCACACCATCACCTCATCGAGGACCGCATCGGTGATGGTACTGATGGTATCCGGGCTGATGTCCACCCCCAGGGTCGATGCCAGGTGGTGCTGGATATCGCGTACCGTCATTCCGCCGGCGTAGAGCGAGACGATCATGTCATCGAGCTCTGTCAGCCGGCGTGCCCCTTTCGGCACCATGACCGGGTGAAACGTGCCCGCTCTATCCCGAGGCACTGTGATGTCCACCGGGCCGTAGCCGGTGCCCACAGTTTTGGTGTACGACCCGTTGCGGTGATTGCCACCGTTTGAGGGGCTTACCTGGGCTTTGGCCGCGCGATCTGAGTGCCCGTACCCCAAATGGGCGTCCATCTCCGCCTGCAGACCCGCGTTGATCGAGGCTTGCAATAGACCTTTGACCAGGTCGCTGGCATCGTCGACGGAGGTTGATAGCTCGCCGATCAGTGCGGCGATTTCCGGGTTTTCCATCAGCTTCGCGCTGATCTCGTTGACCCTGCTCGGGTCATGGCCTTTCTTCGGTGACACGGTAGTCATTATCAGTGAAACTCCTTCTGGATCAGAGCCTCACACACAAACTTCCTGACACCCTCAGAACGCTGCCGAATCAGCAGCGTCATCACCGCACGGTAATCCGTCATAAGCGGACTCCTTCCAGTACGAGCCGCACCCGAGTGGTGCGGCTCGTACTGGAAGTATCACCTTGAGCGCTGTGAGCTGCTACCGGATACTCACTGAAGCGCTACCGGAAAGTCACGACGCTGCTACCAAATAGCCGGTCGCAACAGCGACGACGCAGGATGTCCAGGAGCTGCGCGTCGAGCGCGTCCAGTTCATCGCGTCGGTCGCCGAGAATGACGTCCGGGTCTGTCGCTTTGGTGTCCATGGTGTGCTCCTGCCGTGTCAGAGGTCTCGCGGCGGGATCGGGCAGGGTCTGCCGCGGTCCTTGTGCCGCTTGTTCCTTACTCTACGAACGGCGGGGAGCCTTCGGCTTGTCATCATGTGCCAGGGACTTGACATCAGGAGTACTGCGCTCATTGAGCATGCAGGCACCGGTCCTTATCGGGCGATCATGATCAGTTCACGACCGACCTCGTTGCAATCATCGTGCTTCATGAGCATGTGATGTTGAGGACCGGATAGGTGTGATTCCTCTCGAAAGGAATGGCACGGGCCTGATGGATCAATCCTCTGAGAGGAAGGTTGTCCGGTAGTCGCGGGGTGGCATTTCGAAACGCGCGCGGAATGCTCGGGAGAAGGCGCTGGGGTCGGGGAAGCCCCAGTTCGCGCCGATCTTGCTTACGGGTATGTGCCGATAGGCGGGATCGATCAGTTGCCGGCTCGCGCTGTCAAGCCGGCGGTTGCGTATCCATTCGCCCAGCGAGGCGTCCTCTTTCTCGAACAGGCGGTGGAGGTAGCGCAGGGAGATGTGATGCGCATCGGCGACGAGTTGCACGGTCAGGTCTGAACGGGAGAGGTTCTTCTCGACGAACCGGTAGATCGACTCCAGAAGCCCGGCTGTATATGTTTCCGGCGGCCGTTCTGTGCTGCCTTGCGCTTCCAGAAGCGCGACCGAGAGCACATCGATGAAGGCGCTGGATAGACGGGCGGAGGACGTGGCGCTGAGCTATCCAGTCTCTAGGTTGGAGGCGATGCCGACCACTATGGACGACAAGAGCTGTCCTGTGCCGGTTTGTCCATCGATGTGGAGGGCGGTGATGTCGCGCAGATGCGGTACCTTCTCGACGAGGAGGCTTCGGGGCATGGACGCGGTGACGGCGCGAGCTGAGGAATCCGGTGGGCAGTACAGGGTCGACGGGATGGAATCGTCGAGTACGCTAAAGTCTCCCGGGCGCTCGATCGTCGACTCCCTGTCGTTCTGGGTGAGCCCGATTTTCCCTCCGCCGAGGTGCAGCTGGAGAAGGAAGTCGTCAGTCTCCTCTTGGCGGACGTGCCGGGAAGTGCGAGTGATCTCGTAGCCGCTGCTGGCCTGGTACTCCGCGAGCGAGAAGGTCACCGGTCCGAGGTGGCCGGTGACCATGCGTCCGTAGAACGTCTCGTCGGTGTTGCTCACGCGGACTGCACAGCGGGCGAAGGACCCGGTGACAACGTCCTGCCAGTACTCGATCCGGCGGTAGAAGGCCACGTCGTCCGTGCTGAAGCTCTCGACCTGCACGTCTGGACCTCCTCTTCGACATGACTACAAGATCACAAAGCCAGTCATCTCATCGTATCCGACGGCACCGCTCCCGGGCGGTGACGTCGTTGCATCTCACACGTCTTCTATCGCCTAAGAGTTCCGCAATACATCTGCCTATCTAGTGACGGCAGACGCCGATACTGATTGCGCCCGCTTGCGGCGTAGAAGCATTGGGGGTGTCCCCCGACCGAAAAAGCGGATCCCTACCACCTATCCGAAAAACCCCTACCAACTACGCGGATTGCCCCTACCAACTACACGGAAACGGCAGCCAACGCCACCGAGTTCAGGGTGGGTACTGATGGATCTGTTCGACTGCTCGATCGCCGACAGTGTTGACCGTTGACCGCCGGTTCTTTGGCTAAAGCGATTGCGGCTTGCACGCCTGAACCCGGGCGGATGCAATCAAGGTGCCCTCATCCCGGCGCGGTGTCCCGCCAAGGAGGTCACGAAAAACCCCCTTCCAGCAGCCCAACCAAGCCATCGACGAGCGCATCGTGCGGCACAACACCGAACGCATTCGACAACGACCCAAGGCGGCCCGGGCCCTTGTCGAGTTCGCAGCGCTACTGCCTGGGTAGACAACCGGCGGCGTCCGCGGCGACGTGCAGCACGGTCTCCGCGCGCCCGGCGGCGCCCGCGGCGGGCCAGTCGAGCGGGTCGGCGCCGGCAGCGACGTGCCCGGCCGCTTCGGCCTTTTCCGAACCGGCGACGAGCAGCCACACGCGCTCAGCGCGCCGGACGGCAGGAAGGGTGAGGCTGGCGCGCTGCGGCGGGGGCTTCGGGGAATCCGTGACGGCCACCACGAGCGCGTCGCGTTCACGGACGGCGGCGGAGTGGGGGAAGAGGGAGTTGATGTGGCCTTCCCCGCCCATGCCGAGCAGGTGCAGGTCGAAGCCCCGCGGCGCGTACTCGGCGAGGACCCGCTCGTAGCGCGAAACGGCGGGGCCCATTGCGGATCCGTCCAGCCCGTAGCCGTGGATGTGGGTCTCGGGGATAGCGGCGCGGTCAAGGAGCGCCTCGCGGGCCTGGCCCTCGTTGGAGTCCGGGTGGGTCGGGGAGACGTTGCGCTCGTCGCCGAAGAAGACGTGGACGCGGGACCAGTCGATGTCGCGGGTGGTCAGTTCTTTCAGCAGGCCGATACCTGCGCCGCCACCCGTGAGGACGAGCCGGGCGACGCCGTCGCCGCTTACGCCGCCGTCTGGGCGGGAGTGGATGTCGCGAAGGAGATCGGTGAGGCGGGTGGCGGTGGCGTCGATAAGCGATGCGAGATCCGCGTGGCGGCAAACGGTGACCATGGGGGCTCCTTTAGGGCGCGGTGACGTGGACGAGCCCGCCGAGTGAGCGGGCGTAGGCGGTGTCGGGGTCAAGGTGGCGAAGCTCCTCGGCCAGGCACTCCGCGTCGGTGCGCGCAGTCATGGCCACGTAGGAGTCGGGCAAGCCGGGAGAGGAGATGCGCACGCTGCGCTCGTCGACGACTGTGACTGCAATGATGCCGTCCTCGCGCGTGATCTGCAGCTCGGTGATGGGTACGTTGCGGATAATCGCGGAGGGTTCCTCGGCGGGAAGGCGCACGACCTCGACGTCGAGGCAGCTTGCGAGCCAGCCCGCGGCGATGTCCACGCTTGGGTTGTCCGCCGCGCCGACAATGCGCACCGCGGTGATGGACGCGGTGGGGTTGCGGTCGAGCGCCGAGGCGACGATGCCGCGCCACAGCGTGATCCGCGACCAGATCATGTCCGAATCCCCCGGGGTGTAGCCACTGGCCAGTTTGAGCAGCGTATTGCCGGAGGCCTCGCGGCGGGTGTTGGTGATGCGCCGCTGCGCAAACGCACCGAGCGGGGAGGACGCCGGGCGCGTTGGGGCGGAGGTGGGCCACCACGCCACGATGGGCGTGTCGGGCAGAAGCAGCGGGGTGACCACCGCGTCGAGGTGGCCCACTAGGTCGCCGTGCAGGTGCATGACCACCATCTCCGAGGCGCCCTCCTCGGCGGTGAGCACCACCTCGGCGTCGAGGCAGGTGGGGGCCGTCGCGCTGCCCCGGATGACCACGAGTACGCGGGCGGGGTGAACCCGGGTGGCCTCGCGCACAGAGAGCAGGATGGAATCGAGGTCGTCGTCGGCGGAAGCCTCCACGAGGAGGGTGAGCACGCGCCCGGTGGCAAGCGAGTACAGCTCCTGCCCGTGAACGAGCGAGGCGGCGATCTCCGCCGTCGAGGTGTTGGTCAAAGTGATGTGCACGGTGTGTCCCTTCTACGGCCGGCGCCAGACGCGGCCGTCGGCGGCGAGCATGCGGTCGGCGGACGGCGGTCCCCACGTCCCGGCTTCGTATTCCTCCGGCTGCCCCTCCGCGGCCCAGTGGCTGAGGATCGGGTCGAGGATCTCCCAGCTGTACTCCACTTCCTCGTTGGTGGGAAATAGGCTGGACTCGTCGAGGAGGGCGTCGAGGATGAGGCGTTCGTACGCTTCCGGGGATTTCTCGGTGAAAGCCTCCGAGTAGGAGAAGTTCATGTTCACGTCGCGCACCTCGAGCGTGGACCCCGGCACCTTGGAGCCGAACCGCATGAGAACGCCCTCGTCGGGCTGGATGCGCAGGACAACGGCGTTGTTCGTCATCGACTGGGTTTGCCTGGCCTGGAAAGGCTGGTAGGGCGGGCGCTTGAGCACGAGGGCGATCTCCGTGACGCGGCGCCCGAGGCGTTTGCCGCTGCGCAGGTAAAAGGGCACACCCGCCCAGCGGCGGGAGTTGATCTGCAGGGTGCAGGCGGCGAAGGTCTCGGTGGTGGAGGCGGGGTCGAAGCCCTCCTCTTCGCGCAGGCCCACGACCTTTTTCGAGCCCTGCCACCCGGCTGTGTACTGCCCGCGCGCGGTAGTTTCGTCGAAGGGGCCGACGGGGTAGGTCGCCCGCAGCACCTTGATCTTCTCCGCTTTGAGCTGGCGCGGGGAGAAGGAGGCCGGCTCCTCCATGGCCACGAGCGCGAGCAGCTGGATCAGGTGGTTTTGGATGACGTCGCGGGCGGCTCCGATGCCGTCGTAGTAGCCGGCGCGCCCGCCGAGGCCGATGTCCTCGGCCATGGTGATCTGGACGTGGTCGATGTAATTGGCGTTCCAGATCGGCTCGAACATCTGGTTGGCAAAACGCAGCGCGAGGATGTTCTGCACCGTCTCTTTGCCCAGGTAATGGTCGATGCGGAAGACGGAGGACTCCGGGAACACCTGGTTGACCACCTCGTTGAGCTCGCGGGCGGAGGCAGCGTCGTGGCCAAAGGGCTTCTCGATGACCACGCGACGCCACTCGTCCTCGCCCGGCGTCGCCATCCCCGTGCGGTCGAGCTGGTTCACCACCGCAGAGAAGTACTCGGGGGGCACGGAAAGGTAGTAGGCCCAGTTTCCGGCGGTGCCGCGCGTGGCGTCCATCTCCCGCGTGAGCTGGGCGAGGGAATCGAAGGCGGCGTCGTCGTCGAAGGCGCCCCGCACGAAGTGCATGCCCTCGGCGAGCCGCTCCCACACGTTGTCGTTGAAGCGCGTTCGCGCGCTCTTTTCGACGGCTTCACGGACGTAACCCTCGAAGTCAGCCTTGCTCCACTCGCGACGGCCAAAGCCGATGAGCGTAAACCCGGCCGGTAGCAGGCCGCGGTTGGCCAGGTCGTAGAGGGCGGGCAGAAGCTTTTTACGCGCGAGGTCCCCCGTGACGCCGAAAATCACCAGGCCGGACGGTCCCGCGATGCGGGGCAGGCGGGTGTCGTCGTTGAGGCGCAGCGGGTTGATGGGGGTGTTCTCGTGTGTATCGGGCTGGGCCACGTGGTCACCTTTCCGGGTGGGGGGGTAGAGCTAGCGCAGGTTGGCCTGCATCGAATCGAGGAGTTCCTGCCAGGCGTCGACGAACTTTTCCACGCCCTCGCGTTCGAGGACGCGGACAACGTCGGCGATGTCGATGCCCACGTCCGCCAGCTGCCGGAACACCTCGCGGGCCTCGTCGGCGGTGCCGCTTAGTGTGTCGCCGTGAAGGCCGCCGAGCTCGTGGACGGCGTCAAGCGTCGCCTCCGGCATGGTGTTGACGGTATGCGGACCGGCGAGCTCGGTGACGTACATCGTGGCGGGATACGCGGGGTTTTTCACGCCTGTCGACGCCCACAGCGGGCGCTGCAGGTTGGTGCCCTCCGGCAGGCCGCTTACGTCGCTGAACTCTTCGCGGAAGAGCTGGTAGGCGAGCCGGGCGTTGGCAATCCCCGCCTTGCCGCGCAGCGCCAGGGCCTCGTCGGTGCCGATGGTCTCGAGGCGCTTGTCCACCTCCGTGTCCATGCGGGAGACGAAGAAGGAGGCGACCGAATGGATGGCGGAGACGTCGTGGCCGGCCTTTGCGGCGCGCCGGATGCCCTCCTTGTAGGCCTCGATGACCTGGGCGTGGCGTTCGACGGAGAAGATCAGGGTGACGTTGACGGAGATGCCCTCGGCCAGGGCCGCGGTGATGGCGGGCAGGGACTCGTCGGTCGCCGGGATCTTGATCATCACGTTCTCGCGGTCAACGAGGCGCCACAGGCTGCGCGCATGGTCTACGGTGCGTTCCTCGTCGGCGGCGAAGCGGGGGTCGACCTCGATGGAGACGCGCCCGTCGCGCCCGCCTGTGCGCTCGAAGACCCCGGCGAAGAGGTCGCAGGCGTCCTGGACGTCCTTGATGCTCATGGCATAGACGGCTTCGTCGACCCCGGCGCCGGCGGCTTTGAGCTCGGCCAGTTGGGCGTCGTACGCCGTGCCCGCGGACATGGCCTTGGCAAAGATCGCGGGGTTGGTGGTCACCCCGACGATGGAGCGAGCGGCGCGGATTTCGGCGAGGTTGCCGCTGGTGATGCGGTCGCGCGAGAGGTCGTCGAGCCAGGTGGCGGTGCCGATCTCCGCCAGTTCGTCGATGGAGGTCATGGGTCGTGGCCTTTCTTAAGCGTTGCGGACGGAGTCGAGGGAGGCGTGGGCCGCCGCGAGGACGTGCTCGGCGGTGAAACCGAAGCGCTCGAACAGTTCCGCACCGGGGGCGGAGGCACCGAAGTGCTCGAGGGAGACGTTACGGCCGTGGTCGCCGGTGAAGCGGTGCCAGGGCATAGACACGCCAGCCTCGACGGAGACGCGCGCCTTGACCGCGCTCGGCAGGACGGACTCGATGTAGTCGTCCTCCTGCTCGAGGAACCAGTCGATGGAGGGGACAGAGACCACGCGCGCCGCGGTGCCCTCGTTCTCGAGTCGGGCGGCGGCCTCGACCGCGTACTGCACCTCGGAGCCCGAGGCCATGAGGATGACGTCGGGGGTCTGCTTCGAGGACCCGACGAGGACGTAGGCACCGCGGGCGACGCCGTCGAAGGCCTTCTCCCTCGTGCCCTCGAGCACCGGCAGGTTCTGGCGCGACAGCGCGAGCGCCTTCGGCTGCTCGCGCCCCTCCAGCGCCGCGCGCCACGCCGCCGAAGTCTCGTTGGCGTCCGCCGGACGGATCACGGCGAGGTCGGGGATGGCGCGCAGGGCGGCGAGGGTCTCCACCGGCTGGTGGGTGGGGCCGTCCTCGCCCAGGCCGACGGAGTCGTGGGTGAACACGTAGTAGCCGTCGATGCCGGACAGGGCGGCGACCCGGATGGCGGGGTAGAGGTACTCGGAGAAGATGAGGAAGGTGCCGCCGTAGACGCGGGTGCCGCCGTGCAGGGCGATGCCGTTCATGATGGCGCCCATGGCGTGCTCGCGGATGCCGAAGTGGAGGTTGCGCCCGTAGGGCTCGGCGGTGAACTTCTCGGTGGTGATGGCCGCAGGCCCGAAGGAGGCCGCGCCCTTGATCAACGTGTTGTTGGAGCCGGCGAGGTCGGCGGAGCCGCCCCACAGCTCGGGCAGGGCGGCCGCGGCGGCCTGGATCGCGGCCTCGGAGGCCTTGCGGGTGGCGATCCCCTTCGCGTCCGGCTCCCAGGTGGGCAGCTCGGCGTCCCATCCCTCGGGCAGGCGGCGGGCGGTGAGGCGGTCCAGCAGCGCCTTGTTCTCCGGGTTCGCCTCCGCCCACGCGGCGAATTTCTCGTCCCAGGCGGCGCGCTTGTCCGCGGAGCGCGCGACGAGAGCACGGGTGTGGGCGATGACGTCCTCCTCGACGGGGAACGAAACCTCGGGGTCGAAGCCGAGGGCCTTCTTCACCAGGGCAACCTCGTCGGCGCCGAGGGCGGCGCCGTGGATGGCGCCGGTGTTCTGCAGGTTCGGCGCCGGGTAGCCGATCACCGTCTTGACCCGGATGATGCTCGGGCGCGCGGTGTCGGCCTGGGCTTGCGCGACGGCGGCCTCGATGGCGGCGACGTCCTCGCCGGAGTCGACGGTCAGCGTCTGCCAGCCGTAGGCCTCGTAGCGCGCCATGACGTCTTCCGTGAAGGCGATCTTGGTGTCGTCCTCGATGGAGATGCGGTTGTCGTCCCAAAAGAGGATGAGGTTGCCCAGCTGCTGGGTGCCGGCCAGCGAGGAGGCTTCGGCGGTGACGCCCTCCTGCAGGCAGCCGTCGCCGGCGATGACGTAAATGAAGTGGTCGAAGGGCGACTCGCCGGCGGGGGCCTGCGGGTCGTAGAGGCCGCGCTCGCGGCGCGCCGCCATCGCCATGCCGACGGCCGAGGCGAGGCCCTGGCCAAGCGGTCCCGTGGTGATTTCGATGTGGGCGGTGTGGTTGTACTCCGGGTGCCCCGGGGTTTTCGAGCCCCACGTGCGCAGCGCCTTGAGGTCCTCGATCTCGAGCCCGAACCCGCCCAGGTAAAGCTGGATGTACTGGGTCAGGGAGGAGTGGCCGTTCGACAGCACGAACCGGTCGCGGCCGATCCAGTGCGGGTCGGCGGGATCGATGTTCATGACGCGCTGGTACAGCGTGTACGCCAGCGGCGCCAGGGACATCGCGGTGCCGGGGTGGCCGGAGCCGCAGTTTTCCACGGCGTCGGCGGCCAGAACGCGGACGGTGTCCACGGCGCGGGTGTCGGTGTCGGTCCAGTCGTCCGGGTAGTTGCGGACGGTCATGGCCTCGAGTTCGGGGGGGAGGGTAGACACAGTCGAATTTCCTCACTTTTCAGGGCGGCTGGGCGTTCGGGGCGGCTCTGCGGCGCGCGTACCTGACAAGCCTAATGCTTCGGTCTCACCCGCGTTCCATGGACCGGCGCTCAAGCGGGCGGCGGGTGCAATTGGTTCCGGCCGCCCGCGGGGCGCTACCATCATCCAAAGGGTTGAGGCGGCGTGGAACTTTCACGCCGCGCCCGACGACTACCCGTTGTGTAACTTCTTGTACGCGCCCGCGCACGACGCAGGCAGTGGCCGCATGCTTGTCTGGAGGAGAATTTCTTGGAGACCATCAAGGCCTACTTCGCATTGACGAAACCGAGGGTCATTGAGCTCCTACTCATCGCGGCGATCCCGGCGATGCTGCAGGCTGACCGCGGGAACGTCCATGTGTGGTTGATCCTGGCCACCCTGCTCGGCGGGTGGATGGGGGCTGGTGCGGCCAACACCTTCAACATGGTCGCCGATTACGACATCGACCAGAAGATGGGGCGGACCCGGGCGCGCCCGCTCGTGCGCGCGAAGGTGACCAAGCAGCGCGCCGCGATCTTCGCCTGGGTCTTGCTCGTGGCCAGCGTCTTGTGGCTCGGTTTGCTGTGCAACTCGTGGCTGGCGGCCTTTTTCATCCTGCTGACCAACTGGTTCTACATCTTCGTCTACACGAAGTGGCTGAAGCGGCGCACGTGGCAGAACGTCATCTGGGGCGGCGCCGCCGGCTGCATGCCGGTGCTCGTCGGCTGGGCCGTCATCCGCGACAACGTCGACGACGGCAGCCCGGACCGCTGGTGGCAGGCCATCGTCATGTTCCTCATCATCTTCTTCTGGACCCCGCCCCACACCTGGGCGCTGGCTCTGAAGTACCGCGAGGACTACGCCCGGGCGGAGGTGCCCATGCTGCCGGTCGTCGCCTCCGCCGCCGAGACGACCCGCCAGATCCTCATCTACTCCTGGATCACCGTGGTCACCTCGCTCGCGCTTGTTCCGGCGACGTCGTGGCCCTACCTTCTCGCCGCGCTTCTCGCCGGGGCCGCATTCCTCGTGCGCGCCACCCAGCTGCACAACCAGGTCAAGCGCGGCGCCCAGGTCAAGCCGCTCAAGCTGTTCATCCTCTCCAACAACTACCTGGCAGTGCTCTTTCTCGTCCTCTCGGTCGACGCGATCCTCGGCTGGGAGACCTTCGCCCAGATGATTTTCTAGGCGCGCGATAAAGGCGTCGATAAGCACGGTGCTTATCGACGCCTTTTCTTCTGCCTAGATCAGGGTGGGCATCCGCCGCCGCCCGTGGGCGTAGAGGAAGGCGCAGAACGCGACCACCACCGAGGACATGGCAATGTGGATGGGCACAGTCCAGCGCGGCACGCCCAGGTAGAACTGCGTGACGCCCACCGCCCACTGCACCAACAGGGCGCCGACGAGGACGAGCGAGGTGCGGAAGGCGTCCTTCGGGGCGTGCTCGCGGCGCAGTAGGTACACGGTGACGAGGGTGGTGAAGAGGTAGACGTACATCGCGCCGGCGTGGACGTAGGCGAGCATGCGCGTGTCCAGGTCGAGGCGGCCCTCCATGCCCACCCCGGCGTCGCCGGAGTGCGGGCCCGAGCCGGTCACCATCGTGCCCGTGATGAGGACGAGCGAGAGCGCCACGGCGGCGAGGACGGTGAGCGTGCGTGCGGTGGGCGAGTAGCGTTGCTGCGGCGCGGCGTCGTCGCTTTCCGCGATGCGCATGTAGAGCAGCGCGGCGATCCAGACGAGGATCATTGAGGGCAAGAAGTGGATCGCCACAGCCCACCAGTGCAGGTTGACGAGGACGGAAATACCGCCGATCACGGCCTGGACGCCGATCCCGGCGAGCGAGGCGATCGCGAGCCCCACGATCTCCCGGCGCCTGCCCGCCCGGATCACGGCAACGAGCACGGCGATGGCGGCGGCAGAGAGAACGAACGTGAGCAGGCGGTTGCCGAACTCGATGGCCTGGTGGATCCACGGCGCGGCGCCGGGGACGGGAACGAGGGAGCCCTCGTGGCACAGCGGCCAGGTGTCGCAGCCCAAGCCCGACCCGGTGACGCGCACGAGGGAGCCGGTGACGGTGATACCGCCCTGCCCCAAAAGGAGGAGGAGCGCGAAGATGCGTTGGAGCCGGATGCTCGGCTGGTCCCATGCCGCGCGCAGGCGCGAGGGGGCGCCGTCAGTCGTGGTCACGTGCGTCTCGTGTGTGGTACTCACAGGTGAACTGCTGCCTTCCAATACAACTTTCGGACGAATGTCAGCATAACTGACCAGGGGGAGAATCTAACCATCGAAACGGAACCACCGGGCCGCCCCCGCGCTGCCCCCGGCGGCCCACAGGGCGAGGCACGCCCACGCCGCGGGAGCGAAGGAGAGCTCGAGAGCCTGCGCCATCGCGCCGGCCAGCGCCACCGTGGGAACGAGGTTCCACCACCCGGCGGCGGTGATGTCGCCGGAGTAGGCCACCCAGCCAAGCAGCCCCATCAGTACGAGCCAGAGCAGATTAGCCAGCGCCAGGACGAGCTCGGAGCTCAGCGTGCCGCCCATGAGCAGACCGAGGGCGGTAAAGGCGGCGACCCCGAGGAGCAGCGCGAGAAACCCGGCCGCGGCGCCGGCGGCACTCACGCGCCAACCCAGGGCGAAGGCGATGGCGCCGAGGACGGCAATCTGCACCGCGACGGTGGCGAGCACCCCGAGGATCTTGCCGGCGACGATGGTCCACGCCGGGACGCCGGACGCGCCGGTGCGCTTGAGCGCGCCGTAGCGGCGATCGAAGGCCAGGGCGATAGCTTGGCCTGTGAACCCCGAGCTGCTGGCCGCGACCGCGAACACCATCGGGACGATGTGATCGAGGTTCGCGTCCTCCCCGAAGACGGGAAGGGTAGCGGCGGCGACGAGCAGGGCGGCGGGGATGAGGATGTTCAGCAGGAGCTGCTCGCCGTGGCGCAGCAGCAGTTTCGCCTCGATGGCGCCCTGGGCGCGGGCCATGCGCCACACGGAGGCGCGCTGCGGGTGTGGGGTGAAGGTGCCGGCGGGGATGTGCAACGTTTCTAGCTCCTGAGTTCGCGTCCTGTGATGTCGAGGAAAACGTCCTCGAGGTTGCGGTGGGTGACCCCCAGCTCGCGGATCTGCACGCCCTGGGCCGCGGCCTCGGCCGCCACCGCGGCGATGACCTCCGGGCTGGCGTCGCCGACGACCTGGTAGCGCAGCGGTCGGCTGGATTCGGCGCGGAGGCCGTGGGGGGACAGCGCGTCGTTGAGCCGGGGCAGGTCAAAGGCCGCGGCGGTCTCGACGCTCACGAGCGGGGAGCGCTCGTGGCGTGTCAGCTCGGCGGGAGAGCCTTCGGCGACGACGCGGCCCCGATCGACGATGACAACCTTGTCCGCCAGCGCTTCGGCCTCGTCCATGAGGTGTGTGGTGAGCAGAACGCTGACGCCGTCGCGACGCATTGCGGCGATCATGTCCCACACGGCCAGACGCGACTGCGCGTCCATGCCCGCGGTGGGTTCGTCGAGGAAGATCAGCTCTGGGCGCCCGATCATCGCCAGGGCGAGCGAGAGGCGCTGCTTCTGGCCGCCGGAGAGGCGCCGGTACGTGGTCTTTTGCACGCCGCCCAGGCCGAGCAGGCCGACCAGCCAGTCCACGTCGAGCGGGTCCCGGTTGTAGGAGGCGCTCAGTTCGAGCATCTCGCGCACCGTGATCCCCGAGTAGGAGCCGCCTCCCTGCAGCATGATCCCGGTGCGCGCGCGGACCTTTTCCGGGTGGGTCACGGGGTCGAGGCCGAGGACGCGGATGGATCCGGCGGTCGGTGTGATGAAGCCCTCACACATCTCCACCGTTGTCGTCTTGCCCGCCCCGTTTGGCCCGAGCAGGGCGAGCACCTCGCCGCGCGCGGCGGTGAAGCTCATCCCGGCCACGGCCGTCGTGGAGCCGAACGCCTTGGTGACGTCCTCGACGACGAGGGCATCCGGCGCCGCGTATCCTCCGAAAGTTGTACCCATGGGGGCTTAGTCTAGACCCTCGCGCCGCTACGCCGGTACCACAGCCACGCCAGCGCCACGAGCATTGCGAAGTAGACTGCGGCCGAGGCGTAGATAGTGAACACGGTGCCCGGCGGCAGACCCAGCCCGCGCGGCAGCACGAGGAAGCTGAACACCGCGGAGTAGACCCCCACGCCGACGCGGAAGGACAGGCGGTTGGCCCACGCCGCCAGCGGCACGATCGCCCAGAGCGGATACCAGGGGTGGACCACGGGAAAGAGGATGACGAGCACCAGGGTGGACACGCCGAGAGCGCCGACCGGGTGGATCGTGCCTCGGTAGGTGGCCCACAGCATGCGGACCATGAAGACGGCGGCGACGATGAGCCCGGCGACCCTCGCCACGGCCATCATGGCCTCGGTGTGGTCGCCGAGGTCCAACAGCATGCCGATGAACCCGGCGATGACCCCGATGTCGGTGGTCAACGAGAGCCAGCTGCGGATCTCCAGCGCGCCGCCCTGGCCGGTGATCCACCCGAACCCAATGCCGGTGATCCACGTCACGGCGAGCACGGATGCCGCGAGAAGCGCGGTTTGCGCGGCGGCGGCGGCAGCGAGGCCCCACGGGCCGAGGCGCGCGCTCCACGCCCGCGCGAGGGCCATTCCCACGAACCCCAGACCGATGAACCCGGTGATCTTCACCATCCCGCCGCACGCGATGAAAAAGCCCGAAGCGCACACGAGCCCTGCGGCCCGGGCGGGCCTCGTCCGCAGGGCGTCGACGCCGCGCAGGCCCACCTCCACTCCCACGAGGACGAAGCCGAGCAGGAGCGCCTCGTTGTGGATCCCGCCGACGAGGTGGAGGATGGTCAACGGGTTGAGTATCCCGAGCCACACGGCCGCCGAGCTGGCCACGCCGCAGCGGCGCGACAGCGCGATGACGCCCCAGGCGGCCGCCGCGATGCCGAGCAGCGAGACGGCGCGGTGGGCCAGCACGCCGTACAGGATCGAGTCGTGCGTAAGCCAGGAGATCGCCGCAGCCACCCCGAGGGCGACCGGCCCGTAGGGGCTCGGCGAATCGGCCCAGACGAAGGGGACGGAGCGGGCGAGGGGGTCTTCCGTGCCCAGGATGTCCACAGGCCCGGCGGCGTAGGGGTCGAGGCCCTGTCGGGCGATCGAGCCGTGCGCCAGGTACGAGTAGATGTCCTGCGTGAACAGCGGTGCTGTGAACAGAAGCGGCAGGACCCACGCCGCGCAGGTGCGCAACAGCACGCTCGTGCGCACGCGCGGCGGGGCCGAGCCCGCGCCGACGAAGGGCCCCATGAAAACCCAGGCCGCCACCAGGAAGCCGACACCGATGAGCACCAGGGCGGAGGAAGCCTGCAGCATTCGCGCCATAAATGCGCCCGCCGGGAACGCCCCGTAGGGGTTGTCCACCACCGGCAGGGCCCCGCCGCCAAGCCCGCCGAGGCCGATCAGCAGGGTCCCTACCAGGCCCAGCCAGCGCAGCAGGGCGAAGCGGTTGAGCTCGCTTATCGACGCGGTAACGAAGCGCTTGTCCTGCTCCGCGTGCAACTGCGCCGAGCGCGACCCGGGCCGGCCGAGTCGCGGCATGACGCTGCCCGGGCTGGGTAGCCTGGGTAGCCTGGGCAGCCTGGACAGCGCTGGGGTAAGGGGACGGGGCACGGCAAAAGATTCTAACCCGCGCCAGTTCAAGTGAGGTGACCCTTAGGGGCGGAATGAATAAAGTGACACTAGTGTTGGAAAAAGGTGGTGGCGGAAAAGTGGTGTGCACCACCTTCCGCCGAGTCAACGAGGGACGAGAGACGAAGAGGTGAGGAGATGACGGAGCAGCCCCGCTCGATCAGCGGCGACACCCGGCGCGAAGTCATGTCGCTGCTGCTCAAGCTCGGCCCTGTCACCGCGTCCGAGATCGGGGAGTCCCTCGGGCTCTCCGCGGCGGGTGTGAGGCGCCACCTGGACAAACTGGTCGACGAAAACTACGCCGAGACCTGCGAACCGCGCGCGGTGGCGGGGGAGGGTGCCTCCCGCGGCCGTCCCGCGAAGCACTACCAGCTGACTGGCGAGGGGCGCGAGCTCTTCGGCAGCAGCTACGACTCGCTCGCCGTTGAGGCCGTCGAGCTGATCCGCGAGATCGGCGGGCCCGAGGCGGTGCGCGGCTTCGCCCGCAGCAGGATCGACAAGATCCTGAGCGAGGTCGGCGCACGCGAGGGCGAGGCGGTCGAGGAGGTGGCGCGTCGATTAGCGGCCGCCCTCGACGCCCACGGCTACGCGGCGACCGTGACCACGGCGGGCGGCGGCGTACAGATCTGCCAGCACCACTGCCCGGTAGCCTCGGTGGCTGCGGAGCACCCCGAGCTGTGCGAGGCGGAGCACGAGGCGATCTCGCGGCTCGTCGGCAGGCATGTCCAGCCGTTGGCGCTGATCGCCGACGGCAACGGTATCTGCACAACAAACATTCCCCTGGCCCCCGTGAACCGGGCCGGGGCTTTACCCGAAAGGAGCGGAGAACGTGACTGAGACAACTCCCGCACCCGGCCTGGAACGGCCGATGAACGACGATGAGATCATCGAGTCCATTGGTGCCTACAACTACGGCTGGCACGATTCCGACGCCGCCGGCGCGGCCGCGCGGCGCGGCCTGAACGCCGACGTCGTCCGCGACATCTCGGCCATCAAGGAGGAGCCCGAGTGGATGCTGCAGCAGCGTCTGAAGGCCCTCGACATCTTCGAGAAGAAGCCCCTGCCGACCTGGGGCGCCGACCTGTCGGACATCGACTTCGACAACATCAAGTACTACGTGCGCTCGACCGAGCAGCAGGCCACCTCCTGGGAGGACCTGCCCGAGGACATCAAAAACACCTACGACAAGCTTGGTATCCCGGAGGCCGAGAAGCAGCGCCTCGTTGCGGGCGTTGCCGCGCAGTACGAGTCCGAGGTCGTCTACCACCAGATCCGCGAGGACCTCGAGGCCAAGGGCGTCATCTTCGTCGATACTGACACCGCCCTGCGTGAGCACGAGGACATCTTCAAGGAGTACTTCGGCTCCGTCATCCCGGCGGGCGACAACAAGTTCTCCGCTCTGAACTCCGCGGTCTGGTCCGGCGGCTCCTTCATCTACGTGCCGCCGGGGGTCCACGTGGACATCCCGCTGCAGGCCTACTTCCGCATCAACACGGAGAACATGGGCCAGTTCGAGCGCACCCTCATCATCGTGGACGAGGACGCCTACGTGCACTACGTCGAGGGCTGCACCGCGCCGATCTACAAGTCGGATTCGCTGCACTCCGCCGTGGTGGAGATCATCGTGAAGAAGGGCGGGCGCTGCCGCTACACCACCATCCAGAACTGGTCGAACAACGTCTACAACCTGGTGACCAAGCGCGCCAAGGCCGAGGAAGGCGCGACCATGGAGTGGGTCGACGGCAACATCGGCTCGAAGGTGACCATGAAGTACCCGGCTGTGTGGATGACCGGCGAGCACGCACGCGGCGAGGTTCTGTCCGTCGCCTTCGCCGGCGAGGGACAGTTCCAGGACACCGGCGCGAAGATGACGCACCTCGCGCCGCACACCTCCTCCACGATCGTGTCCAAGTCCGTCGCCCGCGGCGGCGGCCGCGCCGCCTACCGAGGCCTCGTGCAGGTTCACCCGAACGCGCACCACTCCGCCTCCAACGTGGAGTGCGACGCGCTGCTGGTGGACAACATCTCGCGCTCCGACACCTACCCCTACAACGACATCCGCAACGACCACGTCACGCTCGGCCACGAGGCGAAGGTGTCCAAGGTCTCCGAGGAGCAGCTGTTCTACCTCATGTCGCGCGGCATCGAGGAGGAAGAGGCCATGGCGATGATCGTGCGCGGCTTCGTCGAACCCATCGCCAAGGAGCTCCCGATGGAGTACGCCCTGGAGCTCAACCGTCTTATCGAACTGCAAATGGAAGGATCGGTGGGCTAAAACAATGACCCAAGCTGCTGCAGAAACCGTCAACTCCGGCACGCCCCACAACAACAAGGGCGACCTGTTTTCCTCCTTCGACGTCGAGGACTTCGCCGTCCCGGGCGGCCGCGACGAGGTGTGGCGCTACCTGCCGCTGCGCCGCATCCGCGGCCTGCACAACGGCACCTTCCCCGAGGTCGCCGATGCGCAGATCAAGGTCGAGGGGCCGAGCGAGGTCGCAGTCGAGCAGGTTGCGCCTGACGACGACCGCCTGAAGGCCGCCGGTGCCCCCGTCGACCGCGTCGCCGCGCAAGCGTGGACGGCCGCGAAGTCCGGCACCATCGTGAGCGTCCCGGCCAACGCCGAGCTCACCGAGCCCGTCGTCATCACCGTCACCGGCGCCGGCAACGACGTCACCACCTTCGGCACCGTCCTCATCGAGACGGGTGCGAACTCCTCGGCGACCATCTTGGTCAACTACGAGGGCTCCGGCACCCACGCCGACAACGTCAACTGGGTTCTCGGCGACGGCTCCCGCGTCCACGCCGTGGTGGATGCGGAGTGGAACCACGACACCGTGCACCTCGGCGCCCAGCAGGTCGTCGTCGGCCGCGATGCGACGCTTCGCCACACCGTGACCACCTTTGGCGGCGAAGTTGTCCGCATCACCCCGCGCGTCAAGTTCACCGCCCCCGGCGGTGACGTCGAGCTGACCGGCGTGTACTTCGCGGACGACGGCCAGTACATCGAGAACCGCCTGCTCGTGGACCACTCGGTGCCGAACTGCCGCTCCAATGTCCTGTACAAGGGCGCGCTGCAGGGCAAGAAGGGGTCGGACAAGCCGGACGCCCACACCTGCTGGGTCGGCGACGTGCTCATCCGCGCCGAGGCGCAGGGTACGGATACCTACGAGACGAACCGCAACATGGTGCTCACCGACGCCGCGCGCGCCGACGCGATCCCCAACCTGGAGATCGAGACCGGCGAGATCGCCGGAGCCGGGCACGCAGCTACCGTCGGGCGCTTCGACGAGGAGCAGCTGTTCTACCTCCGCGCACGCGGCATTCCGGAGGAGGAAGCCACCCGCCTGATCATCCGCGGCTTCTTCAACGAGGTGCTCAACCTCATCCCGGTTGAGTCCGTCCGCGACGAGCTGATCGCCCGCGTGTCCGGCGAGCTCGAGCAGTCCAACCTTTAAGCGATCCACCACCACCGACAGAAAGCAGACGGTACAAAAACCCATGTCTACCCTTGAAATCAAGAACCTCCACGCGAACGTCCTGCCCAACGAGGAGGGCCAGGATCCGAAGCCGATCCTCAAGGGCGTGAACCTGACCATCAAGTCGGGGGAGACCCACGCCATCATGGGCCCGAACGGCTCCGGCAAGTCCACCCTGGCGTACACCCTGGCCGGGCACCCCAAGTACGAGGTCACCGACGGCGAGGTGCTTCTCGACGGCGAGAACATCCTCGAGATGGAAGTCGACGAGCGCGCCCGCGCCGGCCTCTTTTTGGCCATGCAGTACCCCGTCGAGGTGCCGGGCGTTTCCTCCTCCAACTTCATGCGCTCGGCGGTGACCGCCGTGCGCGGCGAGGCCCCCAAGCTGCGCGAGTGGGTGCAGGAGCTCAACGACGCCCGCGAGTCCCTGCAGATGGACGCCTCCTTCTCCGAGCGCTCCGTCAACGAGGGCTTCTCCGGTGGCGAGAAGAAGCGCCACGAGGTCATGCAGCTGGCCCTGATGAAGCCGAAGTTCGCGGTCATGGACGAGACCGACTCCGGCCTCGACGTCGACGCGCTGCGCATCGTGTCGGCGGGCATTAACAAGTACCAGGAGGAGACCGAGGGCGGCGTGCTGATGATTACGCACTACAAGCGCATCCTCAACTACGTCTCGCCCGACTTCGTTCACATCTTCTCCGACGGCAAGATCGTTGAGACGGGTGACGCCTCCCTGGCCGACACCCTCGAATCGGAAGGTTACGAGAAGTTCATCTAATGACGTACACACACTCAGACGGAACGCTCAACGTGGAGGCCATCCGCGCGGAGTTTCCGATCCTGTCCCGCACCGTCCGCGACGGAAAACCGCTGGTTTACCTCGACTCCGGTGCCACGTCGCAGCGACCGGAACGCGTGTGGAACGCCGAGCGCGACTTTGTGCTGAACAGCTTCGCGCCCGTGCACCGCGGCTCCTACCAGCTCGCGGAGGAAGCGACCGACGCCTACGAGACGGCGCGCGAGCGCATCGCCGCTTTCGTCGGTGCGCAGGGGCACGAGATTGCGTTCACCAAGAACGCCACCGAGGGGCTCAACCTCGTCGCGCACGTGCTTGGCGACGACCGCGCCGGCGCCCACCGCATCAGCGAGGGCGACACAATCGTGGTCACCGAGCTTGAGCACCACGCCAACCTCGTGCCCTGGCAGGAACTGGCGCGCCGCACCGGCGCCCAGCTGAAGTGGTACGCGATGACCCCGGACGGGCGGATCGACCTCGATTCGCTCGAGCTGGACCCCTCGGTGAAGGTCGTCGCCTTCACCCACCAGTCCAACGTCACGGGCGCGCACGCGGACGTGGCGGAGATGGTGCGCCGCGCCAAGGAGGTCGGCGCCCTGACCGTCCTCGACGCCTGCCAGTCGGTGCCGCACATGAAGGTCGACTTCCACGCCCTCGACGTCGACTTTGCCGCTTTCTCCGGGCACAAGATGTGCGGGCCGTCGGGCGTCGGCGTCGTCTACGGCAAGGGTTCGCTCCTCGACGAGCTCCCGCCCTTCCTCACCGGCGGCTCGATGATCGAGGTCGTCCACATGGACCACTCCACTTACGCCCCCGCCCCGCAGCGCTTCGAGGCGGGCACCCAGATGACCAGCCAGGTCGTCGGGCTGGGCGCCGCCGTGGAGTTCCTCGAGGAGGTCGGCATGGACGCCATTGCCGCCCACGAGCACGAGCTGACGGCCGCGGCGCTGGAGAAGATGCAGCAGATCGACGGCCTCACGGTCGCCGGGCCCCGCACCGCCGACACGCGCGGCGGCGCGATCGCCTTCACCGTCGACGGCCTGCACCCGCACGACCTGGGCCAGGTGCTCGACGCGGAGGGCGTGTCCATCCGCACCGGCCACCACTGCGCGTGGCCGATCCACCGCAGCCTCGACGTCCAGGCCACCGCGCGGGCGAGCTTTTACCTGTACAACACGCACGAGGAGATCGACGCCCTCGTTGCGGCCATCAACAAAGCCAAGCAGTTCTTTGGGGTGTAACGCATGAACCTTGAATCCATGTACCAGGAGGTTATCCTGGACCACTACAAAAACCCCCAGCACGCGGGGCTGCGCGAGCCTTACGAGGCGGAGGTCCACCACGTCAACCCGTCCTGCGGCGACGAAATCACGCTGCGGGTGCACCTCTCGGAGGACGGAGAGACGGTCGAGGACGTCTCCTACGCCGCGTCGGGGTGCTCGATCTCACAGGCGTCGGCAAGCGTGATGGCGGAGGAGATCATTGGCCGGCCCGTCGCTGAGGCGATGGACAAGCTGGCGGAGTTCGACTCGATGGTGACCTCCCGCGGCGAGCTCGAGGGCGACCCGGAGAAAATCGGCGACGGCGTCGCGTTTGCGGGTGTGGCTAAGTTCCCGGCGCGCGTCAAGTGCGCGCTCCTCGGGTGGAAGGCGTTCCAGGCGGCCACCTCCGACGCGCTCGAGGCGCGCGGATAGACACGAGAAGAAAGGAAGCAGATGAGCCAGAGCACATTCGACGGGCAGCGCGAGCGCCCGACGCAGACCGAAGACCAAATCCAACTGACCAGCGACGTCGTCGAGTTCCTGCGCGACGTGATCGATCCGGAGCTCGGCATCAACGTCGTCGACCTCGGCCTCGTCTACGACGCGTGGATCGAGCAGGACGGCGAGACGACCAAGGCCGTCATCAACATGACGCTGACTTCGCCCGCCTGCCCACTCACCGACGTCATCGAGGAGCAGGCCTCCCAGGCGGTCGTGGGCAACACCTCGGTCGACGCGCTCGAACTGAACTGGGTGTGGATGCCGCCGTGGGGCCCCCACATGATCACCGAGGAGGGCCGCGAGCAGCTGCGCGCGCTCGGCTTCGCGGTCTAACCAGCATCAAAGCAGCCGCCGGTGTGAATGCTCGGCGGCTGCTTTCTTAGTTTTCGCCGGAGCCGCGCGAGGAGAAGCGCTCGACGAGGTAAACCACGGCGCTCGGGACGGCGAGTAACGCAAACAGCAGCGCGGAAACCCACAGGTAGTCGTATGAGCGGGTGGTTTTGGTCGTCAGCATAATGCACAACAACGCGTACCCACCCCAAAATGCGAGGAATGCCAGCGCTCGTCTGAGTGTGGCCATCATGCTACACACCCCGTGACTGCGTCGCCGACACGAACCCACCCATCCGCGTCGGACCGGTACCACGCCCAGCCACCACCCACTGCGCACAACACCAGTGCGCCAGGGGCTGTTCTTCTAGCGAATACTTTACCTTTCCCCAGCACCCATTTTGTCCCCGCCCATACCTTTCTTCCAGTTTTTACCATCATGGATTTAATTTCGTCCCACGAAGGGTCTGCGACGATCGGATACTGATAGTTCGCAGACGTGTGATCTACAACTTGGATCAGGTTTCCTTGACGAACTTCAAAGTGAGTCGGAACATGGCGTCCCGCTGCGTCGACAGCCCACGGAGCATGGGCGATGCCTAGTAATTCAGTTTCGGTACTGGCCGAGCCAGCGTCATATAGCAGCACATTGCCTGTTGAGCTATCGAGTTCGATCCGTGTTCCAGCGAGCGGGGAGTAGGAAAGCTCTGTCGGCGACTCGGGGGAGGGAATTACCGCCGCGATGGTACCGCCAGTTTCTCTAGAGCTTAGAACATAGCTTGGCATTGTGCCGTCCTCCCCGTCCACCACTAACCGGCCGTCAGTTAGCGACGAATCGCGCGAGTTGGCATGTGGTATGGAGAACCCGACCACCCCTCCCTCGTAGCCCCGCACTTTAACGGATGGCTCGTTGTTACCGGCTGCGACTTCGACTGTAGTGTCAGTGCCGAAAAAAAGTGGCAAGGGAATCGCTGCCTTCCAACTCGGTTGTCATGACACCCTGGTGCGCCAAGGCTTGCGACACTACACGTGCCGTTTCGGGTCCGCTGATCGACTGAGCGGTGGCAAGGGGCACGTGGCTTATCAGCGCAACACAGAGGGTGGCTGCGGGCGCTAGAGCTTTTCTCATCTTGTCTCGCTTTCGGTTTGGTGGCTGGGGCTTGGAGCAAGTCGAAACTCGCCCGCCGGAGAAATCTCTCCTACTGGGGTCATCCAGATTCGGGCGGCTCTATAGTGGTTGCTCACGGTTATTGTATAAGTGTCTAACCATTCACATGCTCGAGATTGACGAGGTGTGGTACTTAAGTGTCCACCAATCCGGGGATAGTTGGCGCTAAATTTCTACCAGACCCAGCCCGTGCTTTTGTGGTCTAGCTGTACTTCCCCGTGACGTTGTGAACGCGTTGTGCGGGGGTAAGGCTGCCGGTGGCGGTGTGGGCTCGATGGTAGTTGCACTCGTGGATAAACTTCGCATACGCCTGCTGTCGGGCTTTTTACGCTGCTGTAGGGGCGGATGTAGGCCCATTCCTGCATCAGGGTGCGGTTAAACCGCTCGACCTTGCCGTTGGTCTGTGGCCGGTACGGCTTGGTGTAAACATTCTTATTCGTGCCCAGGGCAGCGGGCGCACCAGGCTGTCTTTGTGCGTTGCGGGCGCGACCCGCCCGGCGATTCTGTTCAGAGCCACGCCCGTCCACGCGCCAGCCGCCACCGTCGGGGATGCGGCCAAGCTTTTTGATGTCGACATGGATCATGTCCCCGGGTTGGCTGCGTTCATAGCGTACTGGTGGTGCTTTGCGCACCGGCAGGCCGGTGGCCTGATCGATGCAGGCTAGTGTCGGCATGGTGTATCGCGCCAGCACCCGACCGACCGCGGACCGAGGAATTCCCAGGTGGTAGCCGATGCGGTGTGAGCCCCACTGGCGGGTAAACCGCAGTGTGATGATGCGGCGCTGGGGGCGCATCGGCAGCTGGTGCGGGCACGTGCGGGGCCGACTGGAGCGGTCGGTGAGAGCCTCGCCATTGCGGGCGCGTTTGACCCACCGGTTGAGCGGGGCCGTCGAAATCTCCAGCCGCTCGGCCACCCGGTGCTGGGAATAACTGTCGACGAGAACCACATCGACGATCTTCTGCCTACCGGCCGGGGTCAAAGGTGCGTTACGGTGTGTCATGGAAGCCTTTCGGATCGGTGTTCGTGTGGATACCTACACCTCTACCGGAGGCTTCCCCTTTTCGTTCACAACCTCCCGAGGAAGCACACCGAGCGGCGAGTACACTAGAACGCCGTGATTGTCACCAACGATTTCGAGGTCCGCGTCGGCGCCCGCACGCTTCTCGACGCCCCAGGCCAGCATCTTCGGGTTCAGCCGGGTGACCGGATCGGTCTCGTGGGCCGGAATGGGGCGGGGAAGACCACGACGATGCGCATCCTCGCGGGGGAGACCGAGCCCTACGGCGGGTCGGTGACGCGCTCCGGCGAGATCGGCTACCTGCCGCAGGACTCCAAGGAGGGCGACATCGAGCAGACCGCCCGGGACCGAGTGCTCTCCGCCCGAGGACTGGACCAGATCCGCCGCAGCATGGACAAGCAGCAGGCGGCGATGGAGTCCACCGACGGCGCCGAGCGGGACAAGGCGATTGCGAAGTACTCCCGGCTCGAGGAGCGCTTCCAGGCGCTCGGGGGTTACGAGGCTGACGCCGAGGCTGCGCAGATCTGCGACAACTTAGGTCTGCCCGAGCGCATCCTCGACCAACCGCTGAAGACGCTCTCGGGCGGCCAGCGCCGCCGAGTCGAGCTCGCCCAGATCCTGTTCGCCGCCAACGACGGCGCGGGAAAGTCGACGACGACGCTGCTTCTCGACGAGCCCACGAACCACCTCGACGCCGACTCCATCCACTGGCTGCGCGGCTTCCTGTCACGCCACGAGGGCGGGCTGGTCATGATCTCCCACGACGTCGAGCTTCTCGACGAGGTGTGCAACAAGATCTGGTACCTCGATGCCGTGCGCGCGGAGGCCGACGTGTACAACATGGGCTTTGCCAAGTACAAGGACGCCCGCGCCCTCGATGAGGCGCGCCGCCGCCGAGAGCGCGCGAACGCGGAAAAGAAGGCCTCCGCCCTGCAGAAGCAAGCCGCCAAGCTGGGGGCGAAGGCCACCAAGGCGGCCGCGGCGAAGCAGATGCTCGCCCGCGCCGACCGGATGATGAACGAGCTCGACGAGGTCCGCGTCGCCGACAAAGTCGCTTCCATCTCCTTCCCCGAGCCCGCTCCCTGCGGCAAAACCCCGCTCTTCGGCAAGGGCCTGACCAAGATGTATGGCTCCCTGGAGGTCTTCGCGGGTGTGGACCTGGCCATCGACAAGGGCTCGCGCGTTGTCGTTTTGGGCACCAACGGCGCAGGCAAGACCACGCTGCTCAAGCTGCTCGCCGGCGTCGAGCGCACCGACGGCGAGGGCGGGCTGGTGACCGGTCACGGCCTCAAAATCGGGTACTTCGCCCAAGAGCACGACACCATCGACGGCGAGAAGACGGTGTGGCAGAACACCATCGAGGCCTGCCCCGACGCCGGTCAACAGGACCTGCGCGGCCTGTTGGGTGCCTTCATGTTTTCCGGCGACAAGCTCGAACAACCCGCCGGCACCCTCTCCGGTGGCGAGAAGACCCGCTTGGCGCTTGCCACCCTCGTGTCCTCGCGCGCGAACGTGCTGCTTCTCGACGAGCCCACGAACAACCTCGACCCCCAGTCGCGCGAGCAGGTGCTCGATGCCCTGAAGACCTACACGGGTGCGGTCGTCCTGGTCACCCACGACCCGGGCGCCGTGCGGGCGCTCGAACCGGAGCGCGTGATCATCATGCCGGAAGGCGACGAGGACCTGTGGAACGACGAGTACATGGAGATCGTCGAGCTGGCGTAGTATCATCCCCCGAATGGGGGACAATCAGAATTTTGCGCGGGTGCTCGACCAGGAGCGGGGGCGCGTCATAGACGCTTTGGTCGGCTTCGACAAGCAGGCCGCGCTCGACGCAGGCATGAACAACGCCCAGGTCAACGACTGGAAACGCATCCACGACACCTATTTCGGGCGCACCCGGTGCACGCGGCTGCAGCGCGTGGCGCTTATCAAGGCCAGGGCAAACGCCGTCACGCTCTCGAAGTTGGCGGTCATCGAACGGGTCACCGCCCACATTGCCGACGACGCCACGCGCTGGCGGGTGCGCCACCGGCTTCTGGAGGTGCGGGGCAGGTGCGAGGCGCTGCGTCGCCAAGCAAAGGCGATCGTCCCGCCGAAAGAACCCGCGCCGCCGAAACCGGGGGTGCGCTTCAGCACCTCGCGCGGCGGGCACCGGCGGGTGACGGTCACAGCTCCCGAGCGCGTCATCGCCGACCTCGAGCACGCACTGCGCCGTGGCCTCGACCCCGCCGTGCCAGCGTCCACCCACATGCTGGGCGCCTTCATCTCCATCATCCGCGGCCAGGGCGCCGTGCCGGAAAGCGTCTACCGCCCAATCCTCATGGTTCCGGTGGACGCGCATCTTCGTCCGTCGCGCGACAGCGCCGGCGTGACCCTCCACGCCAGCGACGGCACCTCCGTGGCGCTTGCCGAATACCTGCAGGCCCAATACGGGCACGACCTGGAGGTCGCCGCGTTCCACCCTGTCGAGGGTGCACTTGACTTGTTCCGCACCCAGCGCTTCGCCAACGCCAAGCAGCGCATCCTGGCCAGCATGGTGCAGCCGACGTGCGCCGTTCCCGCCTGCCGCCTGCCCGCGGACCTGTGCGAGATGCACCACATCACAGCCTGGAAGCACGGAGGTTTCACGAACCTGGACAACCTGGCACCGTTATGCCGCTACCACAACCGCGTCACCGACGATGACCCCCACGTGCACAAGCGCGGCCGCGTTGCGATGCGCGCGGGCCGCTGCACGTGGATCTCGCCGCGCGGCTACGCCATACCCAACACGAACCCGGCCGGGGCGATGCAGGCGCTCTTCGGCGACCCGCCCGCGGACCCGGTTAGTTGCGGAAACCGTGTACCGGGGCGGGGATGAATCCGCCGCGGTGGATGAAGGCCGCGTTGTCGACGCCGTTGACGGGGATGACGGGCGCGTAGCCGAGCAGGCCGCCGAAGTTGACCTCGTCGCCGGGCTTCGTGCCGGGCACGGGGATGAGGCGGGCGGCGGTGGTTTTGTGGTTCATAACGCCGATGGCTGCTTCGTCGGCGATCATGCCGGCGATGAGCTCGGCAGATGTGTCGCCGGGGATGGCTACCATGTCGAAGCCGACTGAGCAGATGGAGGTCATGGCTTCGAGCTTGTCCATGGAGATGGTGCCGGCGCGCACGGCGTCGATCATGCCCTGGTCCTCGGAGACGGGGATGAAGGAGCCGGAGAGGCCGCCGACGCGGGAGCAGGCCATCATGCCGCCTTTCTTGACGGCGTCGTTTAGCAGCGCTAGCGCGGCGGTCGTGCCGTGGGTTCCCACCTGGCCCAGGCCCATGCGCTCGAGGATGTGGGCGACGGAGTCGCCGACCTCGGCCGTGGGCGCGAGCGAGAGGTCGACGATGCCGAAGGGCACGCCGAGGCGCTCGGCGGCCATGTTGCCCACCAGCTGGCCTGCACGGGTGATCTTGAAGGCGGCCTTCTTGATTTCCTCGGCGACCTCGTTGAGGGTGGCTCCCTCCAGCGACCCGATCGCGTGGTCGACGACCCCGGGCCCGGACACACCGACGGAGACGACGGTGTCGGGCTCCTCGATGCCGTGGAAGGCGCCCGCCATGAAGGGGTTGTCGCCGACGGCGTTGGCGAACACGACGAGCTTGGCGCAGGCGATCGAGGAGCTCTCCCTGGTGAGCTCGGCTGCCTCTTTGACCACCTCGCCCATCGTCCGGACGGCGTCCATGTTGACGCCGGCGCGGGAGGTGGCCACATTCACGGAAGCGCACACGGCCTCCGTGGCTGTGAGCGCCTCGGGAATGGAGCGGATAAGGCGCGTGTCCGACTCCGTCGCTCCCTTCTCCACGAGCGCCGAGTACCCGCCGACAAAATTCACGCCCAGCTCGGCGGCCGCCCGGTCGAGGGCCTTCGCGATGTCCACCGGGTCGCCCTCCACGCCCGCCGCGACCAGCGAGATGGGGGAGACCGAGATGCGCTTGTTCACGATGGGAATGCCGAGCTCTCGCTCGATGCCCTCGCACACCTCGACGAGGCGGGCGGCGCGGGCGGTTACCCGGTCGTAGACGGCACGGGAGGTCTCCGCCATGGTGGGGCGCGTGCACCCGATGAGGGAGATGCCCATCGTGACGGTGCGGATGTCGAGGCGGTAGTCCTCGATCATCTGGATGACGCTGACGACGTTGCGCGCTGCGATCCTGAAATCTACGGCCACCAGAGTCCCCTAAATCTCGTTCATGGCGGTGAACAGGTCCGCCGACTGAATCCGCACCACGACCCCGAGCGGCTCGCCCGCCTGGGCGAGGTGCTCCTGCAGCTCACCCATGTCCACCGGGTCACCGGGAATATTGACGCGCATGACCATGGTGAAAAAGTCGTCCATGAGGGTCTGGGTGACGTCGAGGACGTTGAGGTTTCGCTCGGCCGCGGCGGCGGATACGGCGGCGATGATGCCGATCTGGTCGCGCCCGGTTGTCGTAATGATTGCTTGCATACCGGGCAGTGTAGTCACCGCCGTCGGCAGTACTGCACGTAGCGCCTGAGCAGCTCGTTTGACCACGTGACGTCCACGCTCGGCAGAGCTGCGATGATCGTGTCGTAGTCCGTCAGCGGGAAATAGCCGTAGTCGTAGAAGAAGTCCATGCGTGTTTTCATTGCTGGCGCGTCCATCTCCGCGTGGAACTGGCACGCCCACACGTGCTCGCCCCACCGGGCCAGCTGCACCGGGGTGGTGGGCCCGGTGGCCAGGACGGAAAGGTCGGGGGGCAGCACTTCGGGGTTTTCGGTGTGGCCGGTCAGGGCGGCGAATTGCGAGGGGAATCCGGCAAGCAGGGGGTCTGAGCGCCCGGCGTCGGTAAGCTCAACCACGGTGGGGCCGGACGCCTCCGGCGCTGAGTGGCCGACGCTGCCGCCGAGGGCGTCGACAAGCCAGCTCATGCCGAAGCAGATGAAAAAGACAGGGGTGTCGGTGGTGAGCAGGCCGCGCAGCTCGGCGTTGATGTGTTCCTGCCAGGCGTCGTACTGCGGGGTGGTGACGGTCAGCGAGCTGCCGCCGACGATGACGCCGCGGTAGCTGTCGACGTCACCGATGGTGGCCGAAGTGCTGTCGAGAACGCGCACATCGATGTTGTCGCGGGAAAGACCGGTGGAGCGCAGGACGTCGTTGAACTCGGCCCGCGCCACAGACGGCCCGATCTCTCCGTTGCGGAGGCAGACGAGGAGGAAGCTAGCCATGCCCCAACCCTATACCGCTCGGTCTAGTGAGCGGGAGAAGGGTCGCGCACTGAGCGTTCCACGAGGTCGAGCATGGCGGAGAGGCGCTCGGAGGCCTCCCCCTCGGCGAGCTTGACCACCACGCCGTCCATGACCGTTTCGAGGTAGGTCTGGATGACGTCGAGGGGGACGTCGTCACGCATGTCCGCGTTGTGCGACAAGCGGGCCTGGACTGCCCGGTCCAGCATCTCCTGGTGCCCCCGCCACCGCTCCTCGAAAGAAGGGTCCGTGCGCAGCCTGCGGACCGTCTCCGCACGGGTCATGTACCAGCTGTGCGCTTCGGGGTTGGCGATCAAGGTGCGCATGACCTCGATAAGGCCGTTGTCCGCGACCACCTGCGCCTGGCGCCGCGCGTCCTCGCTGGCGACCGCGAGGAACAGGCTTTCCTTGTCCCCGAAGTGGTGGAAGATCGCGCCCCGGGTTTTGCCGGTGGCCCTTTCCAGCCGAGCGACCGTCGCTCCCTCGTAGCCGTACTGTGCGAAGCACTCGCGCGCGGCGTCGACGATCTCGCTGCGGCGGCGGGTCAACTCATCGCTGCTGACTATGGGCATGGCTTTCCTTCCGGGGCGTAAAAGGGGCCCGCCGGACGGATACCGGAGGGCCCTAGGGGATGGTTCGAGAGCTAGCTCTTGACCATCTGGCGCAGCACGTACTGCAGGATGCCGCCGTGGCGGAAGTACTCCGCCTCGCCCGGCGTGTCCACGCGCACGACCGCGTCGAACTCGACCTTCTCGCCGCCTTCCTTCGTGGCGGTGACGTGGACGGTCTGCGGGATCGTGTCGCCATCGTTGAAGGCGGTGATCCCGGAGATATCGAAGGTCTCGGTGCCGTCGAGACCCAGGCTGCCGTGGGATTCGCCCTCGGGGAACTGCAGCGGCAGCACGCCCATGCCGATCAGGTTCGAGCGGTGAATGCGCTCGAAGGACTCGGTGATGACGGCCTTCACGCCAAGCAGGTTGGTGCCCTTCGCGGCCCAGTCACGCGAGGAGCCGGTGCCGTACTCCTTGCCGGCGAGGACGACCAGCGGGGTGCCCTCCTTGGCGTAGTTCTGCGCGGCGTCGTAGATGAACGCCTGCGGCGCGCCCTCCTGCGTGAAGTCGCGGGTGTAGCCGCCCGCCTCGTCCACGAGCTGGTTGCGCAGGCGGATGTTGGCGAAGGTGCCGCGAACCATGACCTCGTGGTTGCCGCGGCGCGATCCGAAGGAGTTGTAGTCGCGGCGCTCGACGCCGTTGTCGTCGAGGTAGTTCGCCGCGGGGGTGCCCGGCTTGATCGAGGAGGCGGGCGAGATGTGGTCGGTGGTCACCGAGTCACCCAGCTTAGCCAGAACGCGTGCGCCGGAAATGTCCTCGACGGCCTCCGGCTCTTCCGGCATGTCGTCAAAGTAGGGCGCCTTGCGGATGTAGGTGGAGTCCTCATTCCAGTCGAAGGTCTTGCCCTCCGGGATGTCCAGGCTCTGCCACTGGGCGTCGCCCTTGAACACGTCCGCGTAGTCGGACTCGTACATCTCGCGGGAGATGGTGTCGGCGATGGTCTTCTCGATCTCCTCCGGGGAGGGCCAGACATCCTTGAGGTAGATGTCGTTGCCCTCGGAGTCCTGGCCGAGCGGCTGGGACTCGAAGTCGAAGTCCATGGTGCCGGCGATGGCGTACGCGATGACGAGCAGCGGGGACGCGAGGTAGTTCATCTTCACGTCCGGCGAGATGCGGCCTTCGAAGTTGCGGTTGCCGGACAGGACCGCGGTTGCGGTCAGGTCGTACTCGTTGATGGCTTCGGAGACCTCGGTGGGCAGCGGGCCGGAGTTACCGATGCAGGAGGCGCAGCCGAAGCCGGTGAGGTAGAAGCCCACGGCCTCGAGGTCCTTCCACAGGTCGGCGCGCTCGTAGTAGCCGTCGACGACCTGGGAGCCCGGGGCCATGATCGTCTTGACCCACGGCTTCGCCCGCAGACCCTTCTCGGCTGCCTTGCGGGCGAGCAGGGCGGCGCCGATCATGACGGAGGGGTTAGAGGTGTTGGTGCAGGAGGTGATCGCCGCGATGGCGACGGCACCGTGGTCGAGGGTGTACTCGCCACCCTTCGGGGACTCGATGACGACCGGCTTGGAGGCGCGGCCCTCGGCGCCCGCGGCGGCGGATTCGCCGTTGCCGGCCCAGGATTCGTTGTAGGAAACGGACTCGGACTTGGCGGCGCGCACCGGCTCGAAGGTCTCGTCGCCCGCGTCGTTGTAGTCAGGCAGCTGCTCGCGGAAGGTCGCCTTGGACTCGGAGAGCAGGATGCGGTCCTGCGGGCGCTTCGGGCCGGCGATGGAGGGCTTGACCGTGGACAGGTCGAGCTCGAGGTACTCAGAGTACTGCGCCTCCTCGGCGTCCTGCTCGAGCCACATGCCCTGCGCCTTCGCGTAGGCCTCGACGCGGTCGAGGGTGGCCTGGTCGCGGCCGGTCAGCTCAAGGTAGTTGATGGTCTCCTCGTCGATCGGGAAGATCGCGCAGGTGGAGCCGAACTCGGGCGACATGTTGCCGATGGTGGCGCGGTTGGCCAGCGGGATCTGGCGCACGCCGTTGCCGTAGAACTCGACGAACTTCTGCACCACCCCGTGCTCGCGAAGCATCTCGGTGATGGTGAGCACCACGTCGGTCGCGGTCACGCCGACAGGGATCTCGCCGGTCAGCTTGAAGCCGACGACGCGGGGGATAAGCATGGACACGGGCTGGCCGAGCATGGCGGCCTCCGCCTCGATGCCGCCGACGCCCCAGCCCAGAATGCCGAGGCCGTTTTCCATGGTGGTGTGGGAGTCGGTGCCGATGCAGGTGTCCGGGTAGGCCAGGCCCTCGTTGTCGAAGACCACGCGGGAGAGGTATTCGATGTTGACCTGGTGGACGATGCCGGTCCCCGGAGGCACGACGCGGAAGTTGGAGAAGTTCTCGGCGCCCCAGCGCAGGAACTGGTAGCGCTCCTCGTTGCGCTCGTACTCGATCTCGACGTTCTTATCCAGCGCCTCGGTGCTGCCGAAGGCCTCGATGATGACGGAGTGGTCGATGACCATTTCCGCCGGGTTGAGCGGGTTGACCTGATCGGGGTTGCCGCCGAGGCTGGAGACCGCCTCGCGCATGGTGGCAAGGTCGACCACGCAGGGCACGCCGGTGAAGTCCTGCATGAGCACGCGGGCGGGAGTGAACTGGATCTCGACAGAGGGCTCCGCCTCCGGGTCCCAGTTGGCGAGGGCCTTGATGTGCTCCTCGGTGACGTTCTTTCCGTCCTCGGTGCGCAGCAGGTTCTCGCCCAAAACCTTCAGGGAGTAGGGGAGTTTATCCATTCCTTCGACGGCGTCGAGCGCGAAGTAGTCGTAGGACTTTTCGCCGACCTCAAGGGTTTTCTTGGCGTTGAAGGAGTTCTTACTTTCAGCCACAGTGAGCTCCATTTCTCGTTGTAAACCTGGTTCGGGGATAATGGCCCCGGTGGTGGTCACCTCTTCATCTTAGGGGAGACCACCGGATCCAGTCGGCATTTTAACGTAACGGCCGTTATGTTTCAGACGTGGCCCGCGCCCCCTGCTCAGCGGCGTTGCCCCCGTCCGAAAGTTTCCCCCCGAGCGGGGTGGCGGCGCGGAGGAGGCCCCTTGATTCCAGCGGACATCGACATGCCACATCTTGCCGCCCAGCTTGAGCAGGACGGCATTGCCTTTACGACGTCCAACCCGGCGAACTGGCAGCTCGAGGCGCACCTGGATGCCACGCTCGATTCCCTCGACGCCCCAGAGCTCGCCCCAGTGGGCGTCGTGGTTGTCGAGCACACGCCGGATCGTCTCGCCGACCTGCGCGACGTTGCCCAGGACCTAGTGCTCGCCACCGATTACGACACCGTCATCGTGCGTTCGCCCGGTGGGGCGGGCGTTGTCAGCGAGCACTTGACGCGCGCAGAGATCGAGGCCGGGCAGCGCGCCATGCTCTCTCAGCCGGATTACGGCGAAGGTCTGCGCGCCTTCGTCGCCGAAGCGCAATCCTTGTCTATCCCGTGGGGCGCCGTCGCAGTGGCGGCCCTTCTCGTGATCGCCGCCGTGTGCGTGGGAACCTACGTCGCTGCCCGGACGAGCGTCAAGCCTTAAAACCTGACGTTACAGGGTGTGGTCAATATCACACGCTTTTTTCGGCGTGGCAATCCCGCTGCGTGTGGCGCCTGTTAGTCATGTTAAATCGCTTGACGCCTGTAAAAAACGGTAAAGGGTGGGTCACGAATTAATAAAGTGCCGTAGGGTTTGCTTGTCGGCTCGTGAGTCGTAGTCAACTACACACCTTTCAGAGGCACCATCCGCCCCAGTGGTCTAGTCAGCTACGGGGCGCGGTTCAGGCATGTGGGGAAGCACGCTCGGTTCCGCGGTGGCCCCGGAGGGTGGGTGTTTTCGGCCTGCGTACCGGCGTCAGTAGTCAAACCGAGTTTCCGCGCGTCAAGTGGTCAGGCTTGTCGCGCGGCGTGAGGAGCACCACCAGTGGGCAACACACGAATGGGCACCCGTCTGCGCTGGGCGCGCACAACCCTCAGCGTCGTCATGTGCTCAGCCATCCTTTCTCTCTGCGCGCAGCCGGCCGCGCACGGCCAGCAAGGCTCCAGCGCCTCCGCGCTCGTCGCCGCGATCGCCGAAGCGCAGTCGCGTGTCGACGCCCTCGATCTGCGCATGGGCAGCCTCCGCGAGACTGTCAACCAGGCGCTCGTCGACCTCCACGATGCTCAGCTGCGAGCCGAGCAAGCCAGGCGCGGCGTCGAGGAGGCGCGCACGCGCCTCGACCGGTCTGAAAAGGCCGTCGCGGGAGCGCGCGAGGAGCTGGCCGAGATCACCCGGTCTCAGTACCGCGCCAAGGGCGCCCCCTCTGCGCTCGCCGGGCTGGGCGGCGCTGACAAGGCGAAGGATGTCCTCGACCGCTCGTCGTTCCTGCAACGCCAAAGCGAGGAAAAGCAGGCCCGGCTCAGCGAGGTCGAGCGCGCCCGCACCGAGGCCGCGAACGAGGAGTCGACCCTGCGCGAGGCCAGCCGCTACGCGGAGGAAGCCGCCAGCGATGCGGCTGCTGCCGAAGAGGCGGCTCGGGCGCAGCTGGAAGATTCCCAGCGGGAGCTGGAAACGCAGATGGCCGAGCGCCAGGCCGCGGAAGAGGAGCTTCGCTCCGTGCAGGCGGAGCTGGAAGAGACCCGGCCGCAAAACACCCCAGAGCCCGAGGCCGAAACCGTGCCTGCTCCCGCCGTCGGCGCGGGCGTGACCCCGGCCCCGCGGTACGCCGCCCCGGCTGCCCCGGCCGAGGACGAATCCATTGGCGATGATGACATTGACGCGGTGCGCGAGGAAGTAGAGACGACAACCCCTGACGCTCCGGCGCTGACCGACGAAGTCATCTCGAGCGCCATTTCCACTGCGCAACAGGTCGCCGAGCACGCTGCGGAAACCTCAAGCGATCCGACCGCGCAGGCTGCCGGCATCGCCGCGGCAGAAGCGTTGGTGGGGTCTTCCCAGGCGGAGCACACCATTTTGGAGGACCCGTTCGCCAGCAGTGGTAGCAGCACCGGCGAGCTCATCACGGCCTTTTCCCGTGGACTGTCTAACGTCCTTGAGGCGCACGGGGCGTCGACCACTCCCGCGGTGGACAGCGTGCTGCCGGCCGTCGGCTCGGCGGAAACCGTCACCGAGAAGGTGGCCTCACAAGCACCTGTCGGAGCGGGAGTGGAAACGGTCATCGCCCGCGCGATGGCGATGGTGGGCACCCCCTACGTCTGGGGCGGCGGCGACGCCAACGGCCCGACGACAGGGGTGAACGGCGGCAGTCTGAAGGGCTTCGACTGCTCCGGCCTCGTGCTCTACGCCTTCGCCGGGGTGGGTATTTCGCTGCCGCATTACACCGGCTACCAGTACCAGCGCGGCGTCCAGATCGACCCGAGCGAGGCCCGCCGCGGCGACCTACTGTTCTGGGGCCCGAACGGCAGCCAGCACGTGGCCATCTATCTCGGCGACGGCACCATGATCGAGGCCCCGCAGCCGGGGCAGACCGTTCAAGTCGCCCCGGTGCGCTACTCCGGTATGTCGGAGAAGGCGGTCCGCCTGCTCTAGCCATGGACTAACATCCCCTACATGGCACTCAATGACTACGACGCACTCCTCGTCCTTTCCTTCGGTGGCCCCGAAGGGGAAGACGAGGTTATTCCTTTTCTGGAGAACGTGACCCGCGGCCGCGGCATCCCCCGCGAGCGCCTGGCGGAGGTGGGTGAGCACTACTTCCACTTCGGCGGCGTCAGCCCCATCACCGCCCAGAACAGGGAGATCATCGCGAACCTGGAGGCGGAGCTGTCCGCCCGCGGCATCGACCTGCCCGTCTACTTCGGCAACCGCAACTGGAGGCCCTTCGCCGAGGACGCCGCGCGCCAGATCGCTGCGGACGGTCACCGCCGCATCCTCGTCTTCGCCACGTCGGCCTGGGGCGGTTACTCCGCGTGCCGCCAGTACGACGAAGACATCCTGCGCCTGCGCGAGGCCACCCCGGAGCTGGAGTTCACGAAGCTGTGGCAGTTCTACGGCCACCCCGACTTCGTCAGACTCAACGCCACCTACCTCCGGGAGGCGCTCGACCGGGCGGCGGGCGAGCGGACGAAGGTCCTTTTCTCCGCGCACAGCGTCCCCACCGCAGCGGACGAGGCCTCGGGCGGGCCGGCCGACGCACACCTGTACTCCCGCCAGGTCGCCGAGGCCTCCCGCCTCGTGGCCCAGGAAGCGGGCCTGGGCGAGTACGAAGTGGTGTGGCAGTCGCGTTCGGGCAACCCGGCGACGCCCTGGCTCGAGCCGGACGTGGTGGACCGCGCCCTTGAGCTGCACGGCGAGGAAAACCCCGAGCGGATCGTCTGCGTACCCATCGGGTTTATCACCGACCACATGGAGGTCGTCTGGGACCTGGACACCGAGCTCAAGGAAGCGGTGGAGGAAAAGGGAATGACGCTGGACCGGGTGCCCACCGTCGGCCTGACCAAGGACTTCGCGGCCATGGTCGTCGACCTGGCGGAAAACGTCGCCCAGGGCACGACCCCGGAGACGCTGTCCGGCGTCAGCGTGCAGGGTTGCACCGTCAACGGCGCGCCCTGCGCGGCGAAGTGCTGTGCGCCGGCGCAGCCGAAGCCCGCGAGCGCCTAGCCGTACGCCTCGCGCCACAGCTCGTGGACCGCGTCGGCCACGCCGGCCATGCGTGCGGTGCGGATGTGGCGCCACAGAGAGAACAGGTGGGGATCGAGGCTGTGGTCACCGAGCCGGTCCGTCACCGTCTCCACGATCGCGGCCACCCGGTCCGCCCGCGCGAAGAGTTTCGCCGCCCGCGGTGGCACGCAACCCGGCAGGCCCGGTGTGTCATAGAAGTCAGCCACATGCCCGACGGTCAGGCGCGGGGAGGGCAGCTCGGCTGACGTGCCGCCGGCCGCCTCGATGAGCAGCGCGGCCTGGTCGGTCGCCTGCACCAACAGCGAATCGGCCTCTCCCGGGGAGAGCCACGCAGGCTCGGGCAGACGCCCGTGCTCCTCGAACCAGCGCCATTCGACGCCGTGCGCCTCGTAGGAGGGCAGAAGTAGGTGCGTCACCTCCTCGCTTTCGCGCACGGCCAGCGCCCCGGCCGGGGTGAGCGCTCGGAGCGCAGGCGAGGCCGGGGGGATGGGCGCTGCCTGGCCGGGACCCCAGAGGATGAGGCGGATCACTGGCTCGGGGGAGGTAAGGGCGGCAGAGGATCTGACGTCGTTAAGCAAGGTGGAAAGTGACGCGCTGCCGTAGGAATGGGGTCCCCCGAGGTCGTTGAGGGCCGAGACGAGCTCATCGGTCGGTTCGTGTCCGTAAAGCCAGGCAGCGAGCCACACCGCGGTGTTTTGCAAGGGGGAATAGATTTCGGCGCGCGTGTACATCCCGGCCAGATTAGCGGATAAGATCGGCCATCTATGGACCGTTACGCAGGAGACATCTTTGCCGGCCACGCGCGCCGGAGGACACCGTCCTACCCCCAGGTACCGGCCGAGGCGGGGCTCGTCGCGGAGGTCTACGGCGACGAGTTCGTCGGCGCCGTCGTCGGCACCGAGCGCACTTACGACGGCGACTTCGTCCGCCTCGAAGACAGACGCGGCGCCCAGCGGCTGTTCAAGCTGCTGCCCGGCGGATTCCTCGTCGAGGGCAGGCGGGTCACGCTCGCGCGCCCCGTCGCGCCCCGACCCCCCGCGAGCCGCACGTCGAACTCGGGCTCGCGGCGCGTGGAGGGCGCCCGTGCGAAGGTGGCCATGCCGAGCCGGATCTGGGTCGAGGGCGTCCACGACGCTGCGATCGTGGAGAAGGTGTGGGGCCACGACCTGCGCGTCGAGGGCGTCGTGGTGGAGTACCTGGAGGGGCTGGACAACCTCGCGGACAAGCTCGCGGAGTTCGGGCCCGGGCCGGGCAGGCGCATCGGGGTGTTGGCGGACCACCTCATCGAGGGCACCAAAGAATCGCGCCTCGTCGAGGACGTGGGCCCGCACGTCCTCGTCACCGGCCACCCCTACATCGACATCTGGGCCGCAGTGAAACCGTCGAGTGTGCGCATTCCGGCGTGGCCCGAGGTGCCCTACGGCGAGGATTGGAAGGAAGGGGTGTGCCGCCGGCTCGGGTGGTCGGATCCGCAGGAGGGGTGGCGCCGCGTCTACGGCTCCGTGGCAACGTTCCGCGACCTCGACTACACGCTCATCGGGGCCGTCGAGCGGCTCATCGATTTCGTGACAAACCCGCAGTTGCGCAAGGAGGACATGTAGGCTAGCGGCCGTGGGCGCACTGATTTGGTTTATCGCAGCGGTGATCCTGGCGGGCCTCGAACTGGCCGTCGGCGAGTTCACCTTTCTCATGCT